>NZ_VCJS01000014.1 GCF_005893125.1 Nonomuraea basaltis
GCGGGGGGCAAGCCCCCCGCGACCCCCCCGACCATCCAAAGAGGAAGAAGCGTCTTGAGTGCCGGGGAAGCAAGCTTCCCCCGCCAGCAGGCGCAGGAAGTGGGATTTGCCCGAGCCGTTGGAGCCGAGCACCGCGACCCGCTCGGCGTACCAGACCTCTATGTCGAACGGCCGCATCAGGCCGGTGAGCTCCAGTTGCTCGCAGATGACCGCGCGCTTGCCGGTGCGGCCGCCGCGCAGGCGCATCTTGATGTTCTGATCGCTCGGGGCCACCTCGGGCGGGCCCGCCTCCTCGAACTTGCGCAGCCGCGTCTGGGCGGCGTGGTAGGCGGGGGCCATGCCGTCGTTGTACCTGGCCTTGTTCTTGAGCATGTTGACCAGGGCCTTGAGCTTGGCGTGCTCCTCGTCCCAGCGTCTGCGCAGCTCGTCGAGGCGCTCGTTGCGGGCCTTGCGGGCCTCGGAGTATGTGGTGAACCCGCCGCCGTGGATCCAGATGTTCCCGGACTCGACGGTGACGATCCGGTCGGCGGAGTTGGCGAGCAGCTGGCGGTCGTGGCTGACCAGCAGCACGGTCTTGGGCGTCTCCTTGAGCTGCTGCTCCAGCCACTCCTTGCCGGGCACGTCGAGGTAGTTGTCCGGCTCGTCGAGCAGCAGCGTCTGGTCGGGGCCGCGGAGCAGCGCCTCGAGGACGAGCCGCTTCTGCTCGCCGCCCGACAGCGTCGCCACGTCCCGATATTTCACCCGTTCGTACGACATGCCGAGCGCAGCCACCGTACAGGTGTCCCACAACACCTCGATGTCGTAGCCGCCCGCGTCGGTGTAGTCGCTGATGGCCTGCGCGTACCGGATCTGCGTCTTCTCGTCGTCGCGCTCCATCATCGCCAGCTCGGCCACGTCGAGCCGCCCGGCCGCCTGGCGCACGGCCTGCGGCGCGACGCCCAGCAGCAGGTCGCGGACGTTGCTGCCGTCGTGCACGCTGCCGATGAACTGGCGCATCACGCCCAGCCCGCCCGAACTGGCCACGCTGCCGTCGACCGGCTGCAGATCGCCGGCGATCAGCCGCATGAGCGTGGTCTTGCCCGCGCCGTTGGGCCCGACGAGCGCGGCCTTGACGCCTTCGCCGACTCTGAAGGAGACGTCGTTGAGCAGGGGCCGCCCGTCGGGCAGCACGTATGTCAGATGTCCTACTTCGACGTGGCCCACTCGCGCAGGCTACCCGGGACTTACCGGCTGGGGCACCACATTTTTCGCACGGTCAGACGAGAGCGCTCTTGTAGAAGATGCCGGCCTTGCGGCCTCCGGCGCCGATCTTGAGCAGACCCCGGCGAGTGACCGGCATATGACCTCCACTGGAGACATTTCAGGGGTCATCACTTTAGTGCAGTCCAGTCCCACTACTCAGTGCCGACGGATGTGAGAACCCCTACCGGAGGCCCTAGACAGTAAGTGATCTAATGACTAGAACTGTAAGGACCCCCCACCCCCTAGGAATCGGAACCAGTGATGACGCGATTCCGCTCCGCCCTTGCCTCCCTGACCATCGCGATGCTCGGTCTCACGGTCGTGCCGCAGCACGCCTGGGCCGCCCCGCCCAAACCGGTGCCGAGCGCCGCACAGCAAGAACAACAGGTCACCCTGGCCTCGGCCTGCGCGCCAACGGTCAAGAGCGCGACCACTAACGCGCGGCTGACCAGCCTGTTCACCAACTACGGCAACGACAACAGCCGGTTGGACGACTGGACGGGCGCCGACGGCACCTACTCGCTCAGGCTGCCGAGCGGCAAGGAGTTGTGGATCTTCTCCGACACCTTCCTCGGCCAGGTCAACCCCGGCGGGTCGCGCCCGCCCGTGGTCGAGGAGGGCGGCACGACGGTCTTCCTGAACAACAGCTTCGCTGTCGAGCGCGGCGGCAAGCTGTCCACGATCTACGGCGGCACACCCCAGAAGCCCGCCGCCGTGATGCCGCCCCGCGACAAGGACCACTGGTTCTGGGCCGGCGACGCGACGCTGGCCGGCGGGATCGTGGAGGTCACCTACCAGGAGTACGAGCGGTACGGCCCCGGCGCGTGGGACTGGCGCTGGCACCGGAACACGGTGGCCAGGTTCGCCCCGGGACGGCTCGACCGGCCGATCAGCGTGCACGACCTGCCGTCCGGACACGGCGTCTCCTGGGCCTCCGCGACGCTCAAGGACGGCGGGTACACCTACATCTACGGCGTCGAGGACCTCGGCTCGCCGAAGTACATGCACGTCGCCCGGGTCAAGGGCCAGAGCCTGCTGGGCAGCTGGGAGTACCTCAAGGCCGACGGCACCTGGTCGCGGAACGAGGCCGACTCGGCGCGGATCATGAGCGGCGTGGCGAACGAGTTCAGCGTCAGCCGGGTCGGATCCGGATATGTCCTGATCACGCATGACACGACCGAGGTGCTGAGCCGGAACATCGTGGCCTACGCCTCGTGCTCCCCGTTCGGCCCCTTCACGGGCAAGCAGCACATCTACGCGACCCCCGAAACCAACGGGAACATCTTCACCTACAACGCCCACGCCCATCCCGAGGTAGCGGGCAACGGGCTCGTGGTGTCGTACAACGTCAACAGCTTCGTGAACACCGACCACTACCGCGACGTGTCCATCTACCGGCCGAGATTCCTGGACGTGACCTTCCAGTGAGGCGTAACTGGGCGGCCCGCCTGCGGCACGTCGTGATCGACGGGCTGCGGGCGGTCGTGCTGGAGAACGAGCGGCTGCGCGTGACCGTCGTGCCGGACAAGGGCGGCGACGTGGTGGAGTTCCTGCACAAGCCCACCGACACGGACTTCGTCTGGCTCTCCCCGCAGGGCCTGCGCAACCCGCACGACCACCTCCATGGCGCGGCCGACGACGTCGCCCAGTTCATCGACCACTACGAGGGCGGCTGGCAGGAGATCTTCCCCAGCGGCGGCGCGCCGAGCGAATACCGCGGCGCGCGGCTGGCACAGCACGGGGAGGTCTCCGGGCTGCCGTGGGAGTGCGAGGTGGTGGCCGACTCCCCGGAAGAGGTCGCGGTACGGCTGCGCGTACGGACGCGGCGGCTGCCGTACCGGGTCGAGAAGGTCTTCAGGGTGCGGTCGGGCACGGCCGCGCTGGAGGTCGAGGGGCGGGCCACCAACGAATCCCCCGTCCCGCTGCACGCCATGTGGGGCCAGCACATCGTGTACGGCCGGCCGTTCCTGCGCCCCGGAGCCAGGATCAGGCTGCCGGAGGGCGTCACCGTGATCCCGCACCAGAGCGCGATCAACCCGGCAGGACGCCGGGTCGCGGCCGGTGGGCCGTGGACGTGGCCGAGCGTACCCGCCGATCAAGGCGGCGAGACCGACCTGAGCGTGGTGCAGGAGCCGGGGGCACCGAGCGACATCGTGTACATGACCGGCTTCGACGAGGGTTGGTACGAGATTTCGGGGGATATCGGTATGCGGGTGGAATGGGATGCGTCGCTCCTCCCCTACCTGTGGATGTGGCAGGAGCTCGGCGCGTCCACCGGCTACCCCTGGTGGGGACGGGCGTACACGGTCGGGCTCGAGCCGTTCTCCAGCATGCCGACCGACGGCCTGGCCGCCGCCGTGGACAACGGCACGGCCCTCATCCTGGACCCGCACGAGACGAAGGTGTTGCGGTGGCGCGCGGAGGTGTTGGCGTGAGCGAGCGTAGCGAGTTCGGTGGCAAGGTGGCGCTGGTTACGGGCGGTTCGATGGGCATCGGGCGGGCGGTGGTCGACCGGCTGGCCGACGGCGGGGCGTCCGTGGTGTTCTGCGGCGTGGACAAGGGCGCCGAGCTCGACACCGAGCACGTCGTCGGCCGGATCGCCGACGTGCGGCGGGCGGGCGAGATGCGCGACCTGGTCGACCTGGCGGTGACCAGGTACGGCGGGCTCGACATCGTCGTGACCTGCGCGGGCGTGCAGCGCTACGGCACCGTGGAGGACACCCCCGAGGACGTCTGGGACGAGGTGCTCGACATCAACCTCAAGGGCGTCTACCTCGCGTGCCAGGCGGCCATCCCCCGGCTCAGGGCCCGCGGCGGCGGCTCGATCGTGATCATGTCGTCGGTGCAGGCGTTCTCCTCGCAGGCGCAAGTGGCGGCCTACACCGCGAGCAAGGCCGCGCTCAACGGCCTGACCAGGGCCATGGCGCTGGACCACGCGCCCGACGGCATCAGGGTCAACGTCGTGTGTCCCGGCTCGGTGGACACGCCGATGCTGCGCTGGGCGGCGGACCTGTGGCGGGGCGACCTGTCGCAGGAGGAGCAGATCCAGCAGTGGGGCCGCTCCCACCCGCTGGGCCGGGTGGGCCGGCCGGAGGAGGTGGCGGAGCTGGTGGCGTTCCTGGCAGGGCCGCGCTCGTCGTTCATCACGGGGGCTGAGCACCGCGTGGACGGCGGCCTGCTGGCGCAGAACCCGGCGGCGCTTCCCGAGTAGTGCCGGCACGCGACCCGCCGCCAGCGTGCAGGCCTTACCGGATCGGCGCGCCTTAACTGCACGCATGCGATTCGGCACGCTAAGTTACTAGGTGGAAACAACTCACCGAGGAGAGACCTGTGAGGCCATCCAAAAAGGCCGTCGCCGACGACCGCACCAGCTTCCTCGATATCTGGTGCCGCTGACCAGGAACGGGAGTGCCGACTTCCGGGACTGGCCGCCGGAGACCGGCCGTCGCGGGCTTCTCGCGAGCACGCTGCTGCTGCTGTCCGTCGCGGCCTGCGCCGCCGACGAGCCCAGGCAGGAGTCGCGCGCGCCGGGCGTCACGTCGGTGTCGCAACTGGTGCTGCCGTTCGACGCCTACAAGACCACTCCCGAGCAGCGGGCCATCCTGGGCAACGCCCACAATCTCCTGGTCATCCGGTGCATGCGCAAGCAGGGCGTCACCATCGACCCGCCCGCCGAGGACCCGGCCGCCATCGCCGCGGTGGACCCGGGCAACTCCCGCCGTTACGGCGTCGTGGACACCGAGGCGGCCCGGCACTACGGCTACCACCTGGCCCGCCCGCCGTCCCCCGGCACCACGCGCTCCTGGGCGGCCAAGCTGCCCAAGCCCGCCCGCCACCGCCTGTACGGCACCGCCGCCCACCGGGGCTGCCTGGACCGGGCGTCGCTCACCCTGGGGCGGGGCGCGCGAAAGGCGGACTGGCCGTGGCTGTCCCTGCAGGACTCCCTCACGCTGGAGCAGGCCGCCAAGCACCCGTCCGTGACGGCGGCGGTCAAGCGCTGGCAGTCGTGCATGAGCCAGGCCGGCCACTCCTACCCGGCTCCCGAGGCGGCCATCGCCGACAGCCGCTGGGACCTGGACAAACAGGCCGTGAGCGAGGACGAGAAGCAGACCGCGACCGCCGACACGGCCTGCAAGTGGTCGTCGGGCCTGGTGGTCGCCTGGCACGCGGCCGACGCGGACCTGCAGCGGGCGCTCATCCGCGACAACGCCGACCGCTTCGCCGCGCTCCGCGCCAACCTGGAGCACCGCCTCCGGCAGGCGTCAGGCGTTCTCGCCGAGCACGCCTGACGGCCATGTCCGCTGACTGGCGCAGCGTCTCTGATCAGCAAGGAGATCCTGAGCCGGGATGGGTTCCGCGGCCAGGGCCTGCTGATCGTCGTCACGCCCTGGTGCCGACGGACTGCGCGGGGCAGCCAACGCCGGTCCGTTGATGCGTGTCCCTCCGGACGCTTGCCCGCCCGACCAGGGCCGGGCAGGGGAGGGTGCCCCGCGTCGCCTGGGCGCGGGGCGTGCAGTAGCAAGGAGTAGTCATTCGTTCACGCATATCGCAAGTCAGATCGAGAAGTCGTTGGCGTAGCCCAGCTCCGTGCGGAGGTAGTGGTTGAGCGCGGCGCTGTAGGGCCCCATGATCGCGTTCATGCTGGGGTCGGCGGAGAAGTGCTCCCGCCCCGAGTCCGGGTCCCAGCCGGTGAAGCGACCGTCGAGCCGCCCGACGGTCAGGCGGCGCGAGCGCAGCAGCTCGGTGAAGAACCGGATGTGCTCGATCCGCAGGTTCACCCGGTCGACGTAGTCCTCGCTCAGCCCCGTCAACGCGGCGATCCTGGCGACCGCGGCGGCGCGCTCCTCGGCGGTGAGCCGGTTGCCGCGGGCCAGCGCCCACGGGTAGTCGCGCTCGGCGAACTCCTCGGCCTCGCGCAGCACGCCGGCCAGCGACCGGTCGCCGTGCAGCCCGTGATAGTGCGCGATGGCCGCGTAGGTCGGCAGGTAAAGGGCGTAAGCCAGGTCGTTGCCCTCGTTGAAGTCCCCGGTGATGTAGTCGAGCACCGAGGAGATCAGCATCACGCCGTTGAGGTACATGCCATAGCGCGACTGCAGGTCGCCGGTGAAGCCGTGGTACGGCTCGGCCTTCTCCCCCTGGGCCGCCCGCGAGTAGCCGGTGGAGACCGGGTCGATGAAGACCAGGTCGCTCACCGCCAGCAGGCTCTCCTCGTTGTCGGCCAGCCCGTACGGGGGCGGCAGCAGCGCCCCCGCGTCCCCCATCACGACCCGGCGCGGCCCGAGCACGCCCAGGTGCAGCCACACGCTCGACGATCCCGGCCCGCCGTTGAACGCGAACGTGACCGGCCTGCTCAACGAGTCGGGGCCATCCAGCGTGTACGACGTGACGAACATCTCGGCCTTAGGGCGCAGGCCGTCGAACGCGCCGTCGGTGAAGACCTCCTCGCGCAGCACCATGGTGCCGGTGGTGGCGGTGTACGCCTGCCCCGACGGCAGGCTGTGCGACGTGGTGACAAGGTTGTCCGCTGGCGGAGCAGGCTTCGACTCTTCAGACATTCGCCAAATTATGGGGCCATATCGAGGGACACCGTGGGGTCGGCGAAGCGCTCGTTCGGGACCGTGGCGTACCAGCCGGGCCGCCCGGGGTCACGGTCGTACGGATAGCCGCCTATTTCCCGATAAAGCTCGGCATAGCGGGCGACACGCTCCGGATCCAGGCGCACGCCCAGCCCGGGTCCCGAAGGCACGGCGATGGCGCCGTCCACGTACGCCAGCTTGCCGCCCTCGATCACGTCGTCGCGCAGCTGGTGGTAGTGGGCGTCGGCGGAGTACGTGAGGTTCGGCAGCACGGCGCCGAGGTGCAGCATGGTCGCGAGCTGGATCCCCAGCTCCCCCGACGAGTGCACGGCCACCCCGAGCTGGAACGTCTCACACACCCCCGCCGCCTTCACGCACGGCCTGATCCCGCCCCAGAACGTCGTGTCGAGCAGCACCACGTCGGCGGCCCTGCGCAACACGTTCGAGGCGAGCTGCTCGAAGTTGACCACCACGGTGTTCGTCGCCAGCGGCACCCTGACCTGCTCGCGAATGGCCCGGAGCCCTTCGAGCCCCCAGACCGGGTCCTCCAGGTAGTCGTTGTTCAGCCCCTCGATGGCCCGGCCGAAGCGCAGCCCCTCGGCCACGGACAGCACGGCGTTCGGGTCGTACCTGAGCCGGTCCCCGGGGAACGCCTCGGCCAGCGCCCGGTAGCACTCCAGCTCGTAGTCCGGCGGGAACACCCCGCCCTTGAGCTTGTGCACGTCGAACCCGTGCGCGGCCTTGAGCTGCGCGGTGTGCTCGACGAGCTGCTCGGGTGTACGGATCTCGCCGTAGCCGGCGTCGGCGTAGCGGAAGAACAGGTACGAGGCGAACGGCACGGCGTCGCGGATCCGCCCGCCCAGCAGGTCGCAGGCGGGCACGCCGAGCTGCTGCCCGATGAGGTCGATGCAGGCGAACTCGACGGCGGCCAGGAGCTGCGTCCTGTTGTTGTAGAGCGACGCCGTCGGGTTGGCGATCTTGAAGCGGAGCGCCTCCAGCTGGAAGGGGTCGTGGTCCTTCAAGTACGGCATCAGCGCGCGGAACGCGGCCTCGGCGCTTTCGCCCCCGCCGCCCATCTCCCCCAGGCCGACGAGCCCGTTGTCGGCCTCGACCTCGACGATCGTGCGTACGAACCGGCCCCAGTGCGCGCCGTTGCTGTGCCGCAGCGGCGCCTCCAGCGGGACGGCGACCGTCGTGGCCCTGATGTCAACGATCTTCACGAACGCGTCCCCCCAATGACGGCGACCCCGCAGGCAGGCAGCCGTACCTTGACCGTCTCATGTCCTGGCATGCCGACCGTCGCCTCGACCGGCTCGGCGGCCAGCGACTGCAGCCGCACCACGCGCTCGCCGCCGGCGCGCCCGATCGACGTGATCAGCACGTCGGGGTGGTCGACGGAGGCGTACGTCTCGGTGGCCGCGGGGCTGTCGCTGATCAGCGCGCCGACGAACGGCTCGGTCAGCCCGGAGGCCGCCGCCGCGCCCAGCCGACGGCCCTGAGCGGCCGCCGCCGAGGTGACCGCGTACCGGAACGTGGTCTCGCCCTGCTGCTGCGCGGGGAAGTTCGTGTCCCAGATGTTGTTGAGCGCCCACGAGTAGACCGTGCCGTCCTCCTGGTCGAGCGTGGGCGGGAACGGCGCGTACGGCATGTGGATGGTGCCGAGCTGCACCAGCGGCGCCTCCAGCGTGGCCCAGGCGATGGTCAGCTCGGGGTCCTCGAAGGCGATCCAGTGCCTGATCGGCAGCATGTACTCGGCCGAGCCGGGCACACGCGGCACGCCGGGGCCGCCGACGCCGCCGGTCAGCTCCCACGCCGTGGCCGCGCCCGCGGCGAACGGGAAGGCCAGGAACACCGCCTCCTTGGCCGGGGTGCCCTGCTTGGCGAGCTGGTAGGTCAGGTCCAGCCGGGGCACGCCGTAGTGCAGCTCGATCGTGGTGCGGATCCAGTCGACGCCCTTGCCCTGCAGCTCCACGACCAGCTTCTCGCCCACGGCGGTGCGCTGGCACTTGGTGATGGTGGCGTGCTTTCCGATGGCCCGGTCGCCGAGGAGGGTGCGGTCATGCGCCCCGACATGTCCCGACAAATGGTTGAAATGCGGGGCGGTGGCGTACTGGTCGTAGACGTACTGGCCGAAGCCGGCGGCGGCATCGGCGTTGACCAGCTCACGGCCCGCCTTCTTGTCGAAGACCGAGCTGATGTAGCCCTCGCGCACGTCGTAGGCCACGCGGTAGAACTCGTTCTCGATCACTGGGGTGTCGCCGAGCTCCACCGGCTCCGGGGCCTGGATCTGGCCGGGGACGACGTCGAGGCGCGCGTACCCGAATCCCGGAATGTCCGGCACGACCGCGTGGATGTGCCGGCCGATCGGCCGCGTCGGCCAGTCGTCCGGGTCCACGAACTCCTCGTGGTGCGGCAGCGTCTCCCCGGTCCGCGCGTCCACCAGCGCGATCGGCACGTCCACGCCCACCACGTCGCGCGGCAGGAACGCGCGCATGATGTCGGTCCGCGCCCAGGTCCCCGGGTTGAACACGGCGAAGGAGGCCAGTGCACCGCCCTCGCCGCCGCCCTCGGAGAGCGCCGCGGCGAACCGCCTCACGGCCGCGTGCAGCAGGTCGGACGCGTCGTCCTGGGCCTGGTAGGCCCCGGAGGACTTGCGGTTCCACTGCAGGCCGCCGGAGTCGCCGGCCTCCTCGGCGTCCTCCCACGGGTTGGCCGCGCCCCAGGTGTGCTCGTTGAACAGCGCTACCTTGTCGTAAGCCTCGTCGATCTGCTCGGTGGCGTCCGCGCCGGCGATCGTGTGCAGCGTCTCGGCGGCCCTCAGCGCCGACTGCGCCCGGCGGACGTAGCCGAGCGGGCGCGCGCCCGAGCCGAGCCCGTCGGCCCACCAGTCCGTCCAGTCGCCCTCGTGCACCGCCAGCCGGTCCAGATAGCGCTCCTCGACGTGCTCGAAGAAGTCGCTGTTGACCGCCGAACGCAGGCGCGGGAAGGCCCACTGCTCGTTCCACCTGCGCGCGATCTCCGCGGGCACGATCGACGGCCCCGCGTTGTCGGCGTGCGCGCCCTGCACCCGCAGGTGCAGCACGTCCAGCTCGTACGGCTCCCGCGGCGCGTCGGGCCCCTGCCACCCGAACGTGCCGGGCCCGTACGGGTAGCCGCGCGAGGCCAGCGCCGACAGGTAGCGCGGCAGCAGGTCGTCGGCCAGCTCGTAGGAGTCGGTGAGTCCGACCGTGTTGCCCTCCATGTACGCCATCCCGTGCGGCGTGTCGGTGAACCACACGAGCAGCTCGTTCCCGCTCGGCGCCCGCCACCGGAACGGCCTGGTCAGCTTGTCGCCGCCATGCAAATACGGAACAGAGCGCCCGGCCCAGTTGTGCGCCGCCGCCAGGTAGCGCACGCCGGCCGAGCTGAGCGCGTCCACCAGGCCGACGACCGCACCCGGCACGTCGGTGTGCATGGCCGACTTGGTGGCGAAGCCGTACCTGTCGTAGAGCTGTCCGGTGAAGCGGAGCTGCCGGTGCAGCTCCTCGGTCGAGCACGCCTCCGTGTGGAGCTGGAACGGCAGCGCGGTCACCTCGATCACGCCCTCGCGGGCCTTCTGGGCGAATGACGCCACCATGTCCGCCGGCCGCGCGGCCAGCCACTTCAGCGCGGGCATCGACGACTCGACCGTCCACCGGAACTTGGCGTCGTCCGGCCAGGACGCGGTCTCCTCCGCCAGCCGCAGCGCCGCGTCCAGGTAGTCCAGGTGGTGGCGGAGCACGGTGCCCTGCGGGTCGGTGTAGCCGATGTCCAGGTGCGAGTGGTGCACGACGAACACACTCCATTTGCGCTGCGGCGTCACCGTGATCCGCGCGCTGCCGACCACCCCGGCGTCGTCGCGGCACTCCAGTGTGAGCGCGTGCGGCGCGTCCACCTCGGGCACCAGCAGCGTCACGTCCTTGCCTGACGCGCTGTCCACACCGACCAGCACGTGGGTGAGCGGCTCGGTGCTCGACACCCGGACCGCCTGGCGGCCGTCGTGGGTGAACAGCGGCAGCACCGCGACGCGCACCTCCAGCCCGCGCACACTGATGACGGGCGTCGAGGTGTCGTCCCGCAGCGCCTGCCTGATCCCGTCGTAGTCGGGACTACCCAGGCTCCGCTGGAGCAACCGGCTGGTCATCAAACACTCCCTAGAGACAGGCCTCGGGCGAAGAGGCGCTGGGTGGCGAGGAAAAGCACGACGGTCGGCAGCGAGACCATGAGCCCCGCCGCCAGGCCGACGGGCACCGGGGTGCCGGCGTAGACGTCGGTCATGAGCCCGGCGATGGCGGTCATCACCGGCCGCACATCCTCGGCCTGGGTCAGGGTCAGGCCGAAGACGAGGTCGTTCCAGATGAAGGTGAACTCGAGGATGAACACGGCCATCAGCGCGCTGAGCGACATCGGCAGGTAGATGCGCCAGAAGATCCGCCAGGTGGAGGCGCCGTCCATGCGGGCGGCCTCGAAGATCGAGAACGCCACGCCGGAGTAGAAGTTACGCAGCACGAACGCGCCCAGCGGCACGTTGATCGCCGTGTAGACGAGGATCAGGCCGAGGCGGGTGTCGTACAGGCCCGCGTCGCTGTAGCTGACGAACAGCGGCACGAGCAGCATCTGCGAGGGGAAGATGGTGCCGCCGAAGATCAGCAGGAACCACCAGAACCCGTGCCGCAGCCGCAGCACCACGATCGTGTACCCGGCCAGAGCGCCGATGACCACGCCGAGCAGCGGGGACACGACGCTGTAGAGCGCGCTGCTGGCCAGGCTCCCGGCCAGGTGGGCGCCGTCGACAGCCCAGGCGAAGTTCTCGAACAGCGCGAAGTCGCCGGACGGCACCCAGGCGCTCGCGGGATCGTACGATGCCGCCGGCCGCGAGGCGTTGACGAGCAGCAGGTACGTGGGCCCGAGCCAGATCAGCCCGAGCACGACCAGCACGGCTCTGCGGATCATCGGACCTGCCTCCTCAGGTAGAGGTAGGACGCCAGCCCGGTGACCACGGTCAGCAACACCGCGACCGCCGAGCCGTAGCCGTAGTCGCTCGCCACGAACGTCTCCTTGTACATGGTGACCGCCAGCGTCTCGGAGTTGCGCCCAGGCCCGCCCTGCGTCAGCACCCACACGATGTCGAACGTCTTCAGGCTGGACACCAGCGCGAGCCCGACCACGACCGCCGTCAGCGGCCTCATCAGCGGCCAGATGACGTGCCTGAACAGCCGCCACCCAGACGCCCCGTCGAGCTTGGCCGCCTCGATCGGATCCTTGGGGATGGACTGCAGCCCGACCACGAACAGCAACGTGTTCACGCCGAGCTGCTGCCACGTCCAGACCAGCAGCATCGCCAGGGTGTTCTGCGGCGCCTCCTGCAGGAACGCGGTGTCCACGCCGAGTAACAGGTTGGCGACCCCGCCGTGCGACAGGACCGGGCTCCAGACCATCGCCAGGCCCGCGCCGCTGAGGGCGTACGGCAGCATGAACGGCACGCGGTACCACGCGCCGCCCTTGATGTCGTACGACAGGACCGCGACCAGCAGGCCGAGCCCGACCGGCAGCACCATGGTGCCGGCGACCCAGATCAGCGTGTTGCGGATCGAGGTGAGCAGCGACGGGTCGTCGAGCAGGCTGACGAAGTTGCCGAAGCCGATCCAGGCCGGCGGCTCCAGGCCGTCGTACCGGGTGAAGCTCAGATAGGCGGTCCACACGAACGGCGCGTAGAGCAGCACCGCGACCAGGATGGCCGCAGGCGCCACATATCCGTGCCGGAACCGACCGAGCATGGGCGTACGGGCGCTCACTGATGCGTGCTCCAGTACTCGTCGGCGGCCTTCTGGATGGTCTCGAGAACTTCCTTGTAGGCGCCCGGCTCGGTGACGAACTTGCTGAAGCCGTCGAGCGCGGCCGTCAGAATGGGCGGCGGCGTGGCCTCGAAGTAGCGGTTGACCAGCCGGTACTTGCCGCTGCCCGCGTCCTTGGTGACGGCGCCGAGCGCCTGGTCCTCGATCGTCACCTTGGGGTTGGCGCTCACGTCGCCCCGGCTCGTGGCCCACTTCTCCTGGGCCTCGGCGGTGGTCCACCACTTGAGGTATTTCATGCTCGCGTCGGGGTCGGCCGCCTTGGCCAGCGAGCAGAGCGGGCCGCTCTCGAAGATCATCGAGGTCTTGGGGAGCGCGGCGTTGACGTTGGGGATGACGAAGAAGTCGTAGTCGGTGCCCGGCTTCAGGTTGCGCTGGGCCATGCTGGTGTTGAACCAGCTGCCGAAGGAGACCATGGCGGCCTTGCCGTTCTTCAGCACGTCGCCGGGATCCGTTTTATCGCCCGGATTGATGAAATATCCGGCGTCGATGAGCTGCTTCCACCGCTCCATCACCTGGACCACGCCCGGGTCGGTGTACTTGGCCTTGCCGGTGGCCAGGCGGTCGTACAGGTCGGGGTCGGTGCCGGCCATGAGCTGCTCGAACCAGACGAACGAGAACAGCACGCTGGTGTGGTAGAACGCCTTGACCCCGTTCTTCTTCAAGGTCTCGGCCGTCTGGACCAGCTCGTCCCACGTGGTGGGCGGCTTCAGGCCGAACTTGTCGAAGATCTTTTTGTTGTAGAACATGCCCCAGTACGCGACGTTCATCGGCACGCAGTACTGCTTGCCGCCGATCGTGTAGTAGGGCGCGAGATCCTGCGACAGATCACCGGCCTTGATCGCCTCCTGCCAGACGGCCGTGGTGTCGGCCACCTGCTTCTGCTTGACGACCTCCTCCAGCATCCCCCCGGTCTGCCAGGTGAACAGGTCGGGCTTGACGTTCGTCCGGAACGACGCCTTGATGAACGCCTGGTACTGCGCCGAGTCCGTGTACCCCGTCGGCTTCATGCCCAGGCCGATGCTCTGCTTCGACAGGGCCCCCATCTCGTCGAAGTACTTCGTCCACGCGCCCTTGTCGTTGTACAGCGTCAGTTCGGTCTTCTTCTGCGGCGCCGCGGCGCCGTTGCCGCCACAGGCGGCCAGGACGAGCGCCGCCACGCCGAGCATGGCAACACGTGACCGGAGCATGGGCCGGCCTCCTTGGTTCTCATCGGGGGGATTGCAACCGGTCCTCGATAACCGTCTTCACGTCGACCAGGTGGGCCCGCATGCGCTCTTCGGCCTCCGCCGCGTCACGTGCCTCGACGGCCTCCAGGATCGCCAGGTGCTCTTCGTAGTCCCGGCGCCGGTCGTCGAAGATCTGCAGGATCTCCCGCTGCTCGGGCCCGTGAACGGTGAGCAGCGAGTCGACGACCTCGTTCAGCACGCTGTTGCCCGCCATCCGCGCGGTCGCCCGGTGGAAGGTCATGTTCGCGTCGTGCAGCTCGGCGTCCTCGCCGCGCAGGTGCCTGCCCGCCTCGTCGAGTGCCAGCTTGAGCGCCGCCATCTCCTCGCGGCCTGCGTGCTCGGCGGCCATGGCGGCCAGCGGCGGCTCGATCAGGATCCGCGCGTCGAGCAGCTCCAGCAGCCGGGCGGCGCGGATCTCGCGCATGTTCGGGTTGGGCAGGACGAGCCGCTCGATGTCGGCCCCGACGTAGATGCCTGAGCCGTGCCGCATCTCGATGGCGCCGGTGGCCTCCAGCCTGCGGAGCGCCTCGCGCAGCGTCGGGGTGGTGACGGCGAAGCGCTGGGAGAGCTCCCTGGTCGAGGGCAGCCTGTCTCCTGGCTGGTGCCCGCCCGTACGGATGAGCTCCAGCATGCGCTCGGTCAGCGCGTCGGAAAGCGTGGGCCGCGTTACCTCGGACATATCAAGTGATCTAATCACTTATTGCCATGGGCGTCTATGAGGAGAGTAGTTTTCGCGGAATGAAGCGTGTGATGGTGTGGATCGCCGGTTGTGGTGGTGCTGGCCATGGAGCCGGGGGTCAGCCGCAACGACGAGGACGCGACTTCGTCAGCCACCTGCCCGCTTGAGCAGATTCGTCATCAGGTCGATCTGCCCCTTCCTCGAGACCTGCACCTGCCGGGCCCATTCCTTGACCGTCGGGTTGGCCCCGCTGTAGACCTCCGTGCCCGCCATCTGCACGGCGTCGTCCTGGTGCGCGATCAGCAGGTTGAGCAGGTCACGCTCTAACGACTTCGACTTCTTCAGCGCCTGGATCCGCTTGACGTCGGTCTGCGCCATGCCGCCATGGTGATCGTGCGCGCCCGTCGGCGCCGTGAGCGGCTGATCCCAGGAGTGCAGCCACCGCAGCATCATCTCGACCTCGCTCTGCTGCGTGCTCTCGATGGCCGCGGTGAGCGTCTTGATCTCGGGCATGGCGGCTCGGGCGGTGCCCACCTTGGCGATCTCGATTCCATGCCGGTGGTGCTGCACCATCATCTGCACGAACATCACGTCGTCGGCGTTGACCGGCGCCTCGGCCTGGGACTGACCGCAGCCGGAGATCAGCAGCAGGAGGCCCAGCGCCACCGCGACGAGCCTCCTGGGCACCTGCCTCACCCCATAACTAATAGGAAACCTTCTTAAGTGATTTCCTGTCCGGGCGCAAGGTTCACGTGACTTCGTAGCGAAGGTAGACGATGCCCGACGCGAACGCACGGGTCTCCAGCAGCCGCGTCCTGATGGCGCTGTCGAGCGGGGGGAAGAACGGCTTGCCCGCGCCCAGCACGAGCGGGTGAATGAAGATCTGGAACTCGTCGATCAGCCCGAGCCGCAGCAGGCTCCCCGCCAGGGTGGCCCCGCCCACGTCGAGGTCGCCGCCCTCCTGCCGCTTGATCTTCAGGACCTCCTCCTTCAGGTCGCCGGTGACGAGCGTGCTGTTCCACTCGACCTTGTCGAGCGTCTTGGAGAAGACGTACTTGGGCATGGCCCGCCAGGTCCTGGCGAAGTCCACCTCGATCTGGGGTGCGTCCGGCCGCTCGTCGGCGGTGGGCCAGTAGGCGGACATGTTCTCGTAGAGGCGGCGGCCGTACAGGCTGCCGCCCAGGTCGCGGGCCTGGTCGTTGATGAACGCGTGGACCTCGTCGTCGGGCCCGGTCCAGCCGATGTCGCCGTTGGGCGACTCCACGTAGCCGTCGAGGGAGATCAGCATCGAGTAGATGACTTTCCGCATACCCATATGACGCCCATCCCCACGGGAACTCATCGGCGGCTCACGGCGTGCGGTAGTCGCGGAGAAACCTGAGCGCACCCTCCGTGTGACCTTTTGCTATCCCTATCATGAATTCGCGATCCGGAAAGTCCCCATCCAGCAGCCGCAAGGGCCCAGCGACGAGCGACAGATGCTGGGCAAGCCGATAGAGCCGCATCCGCCGCTCGTCCAGCCCGTCAATACGCAGCCGCTCGTAGAATTCGTGAAACCTGAACTGCATGAACACGTGCTCCCACTCGACATCGAAGAACATCGTCCCTTCGATATCGATGAGCACCGGCTCCCCTTGATCGTTGACGAGCACGTGATCGGGCCCCAGCTCACCGTGGATGAGCCCGTAATCCTCCCGCGGCTCCACAACGGCGGCCATCCCCCTCAGAGCTCGCTCGAACCCCTCACGAGCCTGGTCAATGCGCTCGACCCGCCCCGCCGCCTCGCCGAGATCCTTCAGTGCCCGCTCCAGGACCACCTCCACCGAAGACCGCCCCTGCGGGGCCATACCGTCCTCAACTGACGCGACCTTCCCCAGGTGCCGCGCCCGATCCCGCCCCATCGCCGCCAAACCGGCTGCCAGCCGATCCAGCACCCGCTCGCCCTCGACCGGATCGTCGCGAAGCAGCGTCTCCAACGTCCCGCCGCGGACGTCCTCGATCAACGCGATATCGGCCTCCGGATGGTGCTTCCTGCTCCGATCGGCGAAATAGAGCTCAGGAACCCGCACCCCCAAAGAGCTCAGCCGAGCCTGCCCGGCCTCGAACAGCCGCAATCCCGAGGCATGACTGAACGGATCCGCCTCCCCGCCCTGCGACCCGGCCGGCCAGAAGTCCTCATCGGCGCTCCAGGCGTACAGAACAGCACTGAGCCCGTCACCAAACGAAAGCCGATACACCCCTTTCTTACTGCCACCCCGAAGCCGCTCCACCGCATTCAGCCGGCAGTCCGCCCCGAAAACCTCCCGCACAATCCCACTCAACTGCTCCCGCTCGGCGAACCGCCGCCGCCCGTCATCCACCATCACGCCTCCACTCGCAGAACGGACCACTGTACGAGAGAAGAGACCGATCGTCTGCTCGCCCACCGTGTCACGTTCCTCCCTCGCGGCGTGTCACAGCGGTGGACCCACGAAAAACGCCCGGGCATCCGTGCTCACGGTTCCTGACCGGCGACGACGGCAAGCAGAACGTCAGCGTGGCACCCTTGCTCCGGCGGGCACCAGCAAGCGAGATCCCTGCCGGCGAGTTCACGACGGCCCTGCTCGACAAGCTCGGGATGCTCGCGTAGATGGACACGGTAAAGCTCGATCACCTCGCTCCGTTCGTGGACCCGGCCACCGCAAGCCCGGCATCCCCGCTGTCCCACGCTGTGAGGGCTGCTGTACGGGCTCGCCTTCAGGCCGGGTGCCGCCCTGCCGACATAGACGGCCCCCTCCGGCACGCGTCCGTGATACCTGTCGCCTTCGATCTTGACTCGGCGTGGCATGCGGCATCTCTCCTCCCGGTGTCTTGATAGGCCAGCGGTGAGCCCGGCACACCTCCCCTACCCGGATCAGTTTTCGGAAGAGCGCGAACCGTCCCAGGCGCATCCCGATCTCGCCCTCACAATCGGCAGACGCCCTGGTCTGCCGCCATTTGGTGGCGAGCGGAGACGATCTTTGGCAGATTTAACGTCGATGCTTGTCTGTCCTCATGCTCATCGATGAGGTACAGCGAGTGCCGGATCTCTGGCTGGTGCGTTCATGCATCCGGTGAAGCTACAACTGGCCCTGGATGAGGTCGCTCCCGGTTCGTTGGAGACGATCCCGGCGGCGCACCGCCTGCTCTCCAACGGAGCAAACCGCGACGACCTTACACAGCTCGCGCGCACCTCGGCCTATGAAGCAGCCTTCGGCCTGCTGTACCGCCTCACCGCCTATGGCCAGGACGACGATGCACCGGACGACTACCCCGGTTGGCGGCTGGTAGAGACCACAGCGGCAGGCGAACTCACCGGCCGCGCAGTGCAATCGCTCCACGAAAGCCTGCTCACCATGGACCCCTCGGGCCGCGAGGGCCAGGACCTCTTCGAGTAGCGATCAGCCCCTGTTGCTGCGGACACGAAAATCATCTACTCACGTAGCGTCACCTCCATTCTGCTGGGCGTACGAAAGGGCTCAGTACATCGCTCAATCTCAGCAGAAAATCAACCCTTGACAGAACCAATCTGACAAAGGATTGTTGATCATGTTCGGGGAAGCGATCAATACTCTGGAGTCGTTCATGGGGAATCGACAGCCAACCCGCAGGCAGGTATTAAGGGCGGGAGCCACCGCCGCTGCAGCTACGGCCGCCGTAGTCGCAACAGCCAGTAGTGCATCCGCTTCGGACAGCCCTCCCAGCGGCGACTTGGCATCCGCCCCGCCAGCAACCTCTCGGGCCGATGTCGCGCGAGTAGTGGCCGTCAAAGACGACCAGGTCACAGTGGACCGTCCGACTAAAAAGGGGATTAGGAGCGTTCAATCTGCCGAGACCGTTCCTTATGTAGGGTTCCCCAACGGGCTTGTTCCACGAACCGGGGACCTGGTAACGGTAGTGGACAGCTGGCCGGGTTACGCCGTCGCGGCGATTCCGGTATGCCACTGGGTATCCGGCGTTCCTAAGAAGCTTCCCAGCGGGGAGCTGAGTGTTGACGGCGTCCGCCTCGCCGAGTTCGAGTTGCCCGTCGGGCGGAGCTCGATGCGTGTAGAAGTCTGCGTTCTCGACACCGAGCTCCCGTCAGCGCAGGTACTCTCGTCCCGAGCCGCATAAATGCTAGTTGCCGTAGCCATCGGCATTCGGTTCGCGGTGGCGTTCCTGCTGCTCTATGCGGCAGCACAGAAACTTTCCTCCCCCAGCTCTTTCCGGCAAACTCTGACCGCCCTCAAAGTGCCTTCGCCAAAGATAATTTCGGTCTTTGTGCCCTTGGTAGAGATCGGGACCGCCTTCAGCCTCATCGCCATACCGCACGAACTGACCACTAGCGCTCTGGTCGCAGGGCTCGGCCTGTCCTTCGCAGCGGCAGCACTGACTGCTCTGGTGCGGAAGCAGAACATCCGTTGCGCCTGCTACGGCCAAGCTGGAGAAGCGAACCTGGGAGCACGTCAGCTGATGGCGTTGCCGGCGTGGCTGGCGGTGGCGGTGATGAGTTACTACCTGCCGGACGGCGGAGTCGCCGGAGTTGAGTACATCCCCGTCAGCGGGCTCGCGCTGGCTGTCTTCGTCGTTCTCCGATCGTTCCTGCGGCCGGCATTGCGGAACCGCTCCTATTTGAGAGTCCTGGAGACACAGTGATCGTACTATGGCTGGTCGTCGGCGTGCTCAGCGTTCTCGTCGTCATCTGCCTGCTCGCCCTCGTCGATCAGTACAAGACTCTTGAACTGATACGCGCCAAGCTCAAGCTTGAAGACAACCCTGAGCCCATCGCCCTCCCGCAGGGGCCGATAGCTCCGTCCGTTATCGGCCTGCCCTCCGCACTCGATTCGGCGCCGCACCTTCTGGTTCTGTTCCTGTCCACCTCCTGCAATACCTGCCGGTCGATCGCCAACGAGCTGAGCCCTTCGACGGCATCCAATGTCTGGGTCGTGCTGGAGCATGCACATACCGCTGAAGAGGGCGCGGAATGGCTCGCCGCGGCAAGCTATCCGCACGATCGCGCCACGGTTGACCTCGATGGCAGTGTCGCCGCAGCGCTCGGCATCAACATCACGCCTTCGGCCGTCCTCTATCAGGAGGGCGAGCCCTTGATCGCGCAGAGTATCCCGTCGTTCCGGCAGCTGAAGCCACTGCTGTCGGCTCGGACGCTGCCATCGTCGCTCACGTTCGCCAGCGAAGGGAAGATCAAGTTATGACCGCGCTTGAATGCGTTGAATCATCGGGCCCGGAGCTTGAGGAGGGCAACGACACGGGACGCCGGCCCATCCTGCTCGCCTCGGCCGCCGCATTCATCGCGGGGGTGGCGACGCTTTTGAACGCCTCCCCCGCTGCAGCCGACTGCCTCGGCTCGCCCTGCTGCAGCCTGGCCAGCTGCACGCGGTGCCGCTACCAAGTGGAACCAGACCGCTACACCTGCCCGAGCGGCTACTACAGAACCATGTGGACCTGCGTCTCGGGTAGCACGACCTTCGGCTGCGGCGAGTGCTCGAGAGGAAGGGACTGCTACACCGGTCCCTTCGCCTGCTCCATCTGGTTCCGCTGGTAGGGTCCGGACGCCATGGATGTGGTCTCCATCTGGGCGGTGAGCATAGCCGCGATCGCTGGGTTCGCCCAACTGTTCAGCCCTTGAGGGCAGTCATTCATCGGAGTAATCCGCCCCTTCGTGCAAGGGGGTTCGTCATCCCACCGGCGTGATGCGATGCGTTTCGCAGCAACGCTGGTAGTAGCGCATGTTGCGATGGCTGCATTCCTCGTGATGCTGGTTTATCAGGTTGGTACGACCCTAACCGGGTACGTCTCCCGACCGGTAGCGCTGGTCGCGTGCTCGGTTGCCGTCGTCGTGGCGATCGCCGTGGACGTTCGGGCAGCTTGGAAGGGGTCCTATTCCTTAGGAATCAAACGCCAGACTGCGAAGTCCCTCGCCCATCGAGAGGGGCAGCCATGGTGGGTCACCCCGCTGTTCTGGGGGCTGGATACCGGGCTTATAGGGAGCACGTTCCGTGTATCATTCACCTCGTGGATATTGCTGTTCGGTGCATTCCTCAACATCTTTCCGCAATGGGGTGGACTGGTGTACGGCACAGCCTTCGGCATACCCCTTCTGATAGCGGTATCGAGGGATGCCGGAGAATTTAAACGCCCCCCTTCCGTAAGGATCATCCAGATGATCGGTGTGATAGTTATGGCTATGCTTCCGCTTGTATTGGTGCTCGGTCAGAGTGCGCTCACGTGAGTGGAGGAGACGGTTCTCTGTCGCTTCGGTATCCGTCGCATGCGGCCTTGGCTTTGCGATCGGAGGCTGCGGGGCTACGACAATGACCGCCTCTTGCGATGACTTCATCACGCTATCCGCGGAGGTTCCCTCGGCCATGAGGGCGGCGGACATGGTGCGAGGCGTCGGGTCCGGTGACGTATGGTTCATTGCGCCTGAAAGTGCGCGCTGGGGCGATGTCGTGGCTAGAGAAGGGGAAGGCGCGGCTGGCAAGTTCCCCCTATGGGTCGACAGCCAGCATTCTCCTGACGTAACCATCCAGGGTGTTGAAGGCACCCAAGGCACCGGCGTCGTTCAAAAATCACCCACCGCAGAAGGGCTGCCCGGCCCTTTACCGGTGAGGATTCAATTTCCTGGGCCCGGCTGCTGGCTTATCACAGCAAAGGGAGAACGGGGTACGGCCAGCATTCGAGTGCATGTAAAACTCTGAGGTCGAGCGAGCGCCAGCCGAAATAAGGTCTGGTCTCCCGCCGAAGTTTCGCCTAGCGGACGCGCCATTGCCGACGAGTTGCTGTGGCGCGTTCCGCTCGACGGTGATCGTACCAGCGCCTCTGTTGGAACTGAGTCCGCAACTCCCGACACGCTCAGTGTTCATAGGCCCCGGGTCCTTCACCAGGGCGTCGGCCTTGGTAAACACCCAGGGCCCCGGCATATCGAGGATCTGAGCTGATCTGACGGGTTTTGTCATAGCGAGAACAGCGCCAGCATGCGGTGTGGATCGTAGGTGTGGCGCCGGCGTGCTTGGGCCATGTTGACGATGCCTTTCTGCCGGAATGCGCCGATCACGAAGTTGCGGATGGCGGCCATGACGTGCGGGAGTTGGCCGGTTCTGGCCTGGTTGGCGTCCTCGTGGAAGATCACGTCGGGGACGTGATGCAGCGCTTCCCCGACACGGGAACCCTGGAAGTGGTGCAGACGCTCCAGCGCGTCAGCGGTGAGCTGCGCTTCGTCCAAACGGCCGGTCACAGGTGGCGAGCCTCGAACCTCGTCTTCACCACCAAGTGGGGTACGCCGATCGAGCCGCGCAACTTCAACCGCTCATTCGAACTCCACGCGAGAAAGGCCGGCCTGCCGCGCATCCGCTTCCACGACACCCGTCACACCTGCGCCTCGATGCTGGCGGCCCTCGGCGTGCACCCACGCGTGGCCATGCGAATCCTGCGGCATTCGCAGATCTCCGTAACCATGAACGTCTATTCCCGTCTCCTGGAATCCGACGCCGGTCCCATCAACCTGGCCATCAACCTCAGTGACGAGGGCTCGGCTGGGGATCTCACCGAACCCCCCGTCGTGCCCACTGGCCCCCTCGCGCCGCTGCTCATTAGCGGCCTCCTCAAGCCCGGCACGCAGCTGCGCCTCGAGCAGAAGAGGGCTAGCCGCGCTGCCAACGCCACCGTTCTCGCTAATGGCTCGATCATGGTGGAAGGGAAGAGCCGGGCGTACAGCTCCCCTTCCAAGGCCGCGAGCGCGGTGACCGGCAGCCAGGCCAACGGATGGGTTATGTGGCAACTGCCCGACGGACGGACCCTGGACAAGCTTCGGGACGAGCTGGAGAACGGCGACGAGTAGGTCGGGCTCGACGGTAGAAGCGCGACACGGACTGAGGGCGTAGCTGTACTTCGCTGCTGTACGCCCATGCGAAAGGCCCTCCCGGATCATCCGGGAGGGCCTTTGACCTGGGAGCCGCCTTCGGGATTCGAACCCGAGACCCCTTCATTACGAGTGAAGTGCTCTGGCCGACTGAGCTAAGGCGGCGTGCCGTTGCAGCGTGGAAGAGTCTACAGGAGTGCGAGGGTTCTCGCTCCCATCGATCATCCGATGCCCGGCAGACCGTACACCGACCCTAAACGGGCTCCCCGCCCGATTCACCCCCGTACGTCGAGTCGTACGCCTTCCGCGGCGAGCACACGCTGGCCTTCGAGCACGCACAGCGTCGTCCGCCATCGTTGAGCCGCACCACCACCGAGTCGGACGGTACGTTGTGCCCCACTACGGTCCCGCCCCCCTGCGGGGTCTCCACGCTCGCCCCCACCCGGGGAGCCGACGCCCGGAACTCCTGATACAGCGGGTGCTCGTACTTCAGACAGCACATGAGCCGCCCGCACGCCCCCGCGATCCGTAGCGGGTTGACCGGCAGGTCCTGATCTTTGGCCATCCGCACCGAAACCGGCTCGAAGTCCTTCAGGAACGTGGCGCAGCACAGGTCGCGGCCGCAGGGGCCGATGCCGCCCTGCAGCCGCGCCTCGTCCCTGGGCCCGATCTGGCGGAGCTCGACCCGGGCCCGGAGGTTGCGGGCCAGGTCGCGTACCAGGGCACGGAAGTCCACCCGGTGGGGCGCCGAGAAATAGACCGTGTAGGTGTTGTCCTCGTCGAGGTAGTCGACCCCGACCACCTTCATCGGCAGCGTGTGCCGTTTGATCAGGCGCTTGGACACGCTGCGGGCCTCGGCCCTGCGGCGTTTGTTGGACTCGTCGCGGGCGAGGTGCTCCTCGCCCGCCGACCCCGCGCACACCGGCAGCCCGTCGATGTCCTCGCTCGTATATTGCGGCGCCCACACGCACTCCGCCACCTCCGGACCCGAGTCCGTCGGCACGAGCACCTTGTCGCCCACCTTCGGACTGTGCCCGCCGGGATCGAGGTAGTAGAGCCTCCCGTAGCGGGTAAAGCTCACGGCCATGATCATTCCCATGGGCTCGAGCTCGCCTCCTGACGGCCTAGGGGGTTCTTGCGGCCTTCGCTGCCACATTACGTGGCTCCGTACGCGAAAGGTCAGGGGGTGCGGGGGCGGATGTTCGCCGGATCACTTGCTGATCGGGCACACTTTGTTGTCCGGCAGGAACAACCCGTAGTCGATCTCCAGCGGGGCCTGATCGGCCAGGCAGGGGGTGTAGTTGGCTGAGGCCACCCCTGGTTGCCGCTTCAGCTTGGCGACCACTTCGGCCCAGTCGGTGTTCGGCTTCAGCATCAGCCGGAAGGATTCAGGCATGTCCTCCACGCTGGTTGCCTCGACGAGCACCTTGTTGTCCTTGTACGCGCGCACGAAGTTCTCGTATGCCGTCTCCTTGTCCTCGAAGACGTACGAGTGGACCTCGGGCGTGGCCTCGATCAGCTTCCTGATGGCCGCCTTCTGGGCGTTCGTCGCTCCCTTGCCCCGCTTGGTAGAGAGTTCGTCGTTGCTTCGGGGCTCGCGCTCAGCACCGCACGCCGGCAGCCTGGACTCCTTGCCGCAGAGAAACACGCTGAGCCGCGGCTCCGACAGCCGCTCAGCCGACGCCTCGACCTCGACAGAGGCGGATTTCTGGTCCACAACACTCTGTACCCCGGGCACTCCTGTCAGCCCTGTCAGCGCCTGCTGCACCTCGCGCCGGTCAGCCCCCTCCTTGATCTTCAGTCGGAACGACGTCGGTAGGTCGGTGACCTTGACCGAGTCCAGCAGCGCCTTGTTGTTCGCGAACTGCACCCGGAAGTCGTCGTAGGTGCGCGCCTGGTCCATGAAGAACACCGATTCGACCTGCGGCAGCCGCGTCAGCGCCCGCTCGACCGCCTGCACCTCTTCCACGCTGGCGTCGCGCCCCCGGCACAGCGTCTCCTTCGGCGCTGACTTCGTGCACAAGAAGACGGCCATATCCGCCTGCTCCGGGTTCGTCGCCACCACCCGGTCCTCGCCTTCGGGACCGCCCAGCCCCACGGCGGTCGCCGCCCCCGCGACCACCACGACCGCCGCCACGGCCACCAGCCGGAAATCCACCCGGAACCGCCGCCGCTCGGGCGCCCGCAGCGGCCTGAGCGTGCTGGTGTCGATCGTCGCCCCCGCCTCGCTGAGCGCCTGACGCAGTCTGTCTTCCATCGGGCTGTTCATGAACCCTCCCCAAGTGCCCGGCCGAGGGCGGCCAGCCCTCGCGCGATCGTGGATCTGGCCGTGCTGGCACTGATCCCCATGGTTTCGGCGATCTCCTGGTCGGAGAGGTCGAAGTAGTAGCGCAGCGTCAGCGCCTCGCGCTGCCTGCGTGACAGCTCGCGCAGGGCGAGCAGGACCTCCCGCCGCTCCTCGCCGACGAGCGCGGCGCTCTCCGCCGACCAGACGGGCGGCTCGTACGGCACCGCCCGCCGGAACACCGTCGCCCGTCTGCGCAGCACCGACCGGCACCCGTTGAGCACCGCGGAGCGCACGTAGGCCAGCGCCTTGTCGGCGTCTCGCAGCCTGGTCCGGCCGGCATGAGTGCGCGCGAACGCCTCCTGCACGACGTCCTCGGCGGTCGCCTGATCGCCGACCATGATCAGAGCCAGCCGTACGAGGCCCACATGATGCTCGGCGAAGATCGACGCCACGTCGACCCGCTCCCGCGCCAGGGCCTCTTCTTGGGTGAGCATTTCGACTTCCACGTAACAGAGACGCCCGGCGGCCTCGTCTGCTGCTCCGGTCACTCCGTTATCTTCCGCCGGCCTCCGCCCACCCTGTCCCGAAGCCTTGCGTCAAGTCAGCCGCGCAACGCCAGCATCATCGCCTCGACCGCGATCTGCGGGTTGACGTTCGCCGCGAGCCGTTCCCGGCACTGCATGATCGCATCGATCCGCCGCAGCGTCTCCTCGGGCGTCAGCCGCTTGGCGAGCTGATCGAGATCGAACCGGATGTCGTCGTTCGCCAGCTCCACCGCGGCCCCGAACTGCATCGCCAGCACGTCCCGATAGAACGACACCAGCTCCAGCAGCGCCGCGTCCAGTGAGTCCCGCTTGATCCGGGTGGCCCGCGACTTCTGCCGGTCCTCCAGCTCCTTCAAAGCCCCGGCCCCGCCTCGCACCAGCCCCCGATTGAGGCCCTTGCCCGTGGACCCCTCGCCATAGATCTTGCGCAGCTCAGACGTCTCGTCATCGTTGAGCGCGGCCGTGGCCGCGGCCGCCTCCTCTTCCGCGGTCTTCACCAGCCGCTCGGCGGCGGTGATGCACTCCCCCACCCCCGTGAGCGAGCGTGGAATGCTCAGCACGGCCTCGCGGCGCCGCCTGGCACCCTCGTCCAGCGCCAGCGCCCGCGCCCTGCTGATATGTCCCTGTGCGGCCCGGGCGGCGAACGTGGCGGTCTCCCACGGCACGCTGTCGCGCGTGGCCAGCACGTGGGCGACCGCCTCCGTGCTGGGGGTGGTGAGGGTGACCAGCCGGCACCGCGACCTGATGGTGATCACCAAGTCGTCGAGGGCGGGCGCGCACAGCAGCCACACGGTGCGGGGCGGCGGCTCTTCGATGGCCTTGAGCAGGGCGTTCGCGGCCGATTCCGTGGCCCGGTCGGCGTCCTCGAACAGGATGACCCGCCACCGGCCCTGCGTCGGCGCCCCTGCCGCCCGCAGGATGAGCTCGCGAGTCTGCTTGACGCTGTAGGACAGGCCCTCGGGGCGTACGGACTCCAGGTCGGGATGGGAACCGATCATCACCTGATGGCACTGGTCGCAGTGGCCGCAACCGGCGTCGGGGCACATCAGCGCCGCGGCGAAGGCGCGGGCGGCGTACTCCCGACCGGAGCCTGGGGGGCCGGTGAACAGCCAGGCATGCGTCATCCCAGCCCCGCGCCCGCCGCTGACGACCTCTCCGGCCGCCGCCGCGGCCCGCGACAGCACGGCTGTCGCCTGATCCTGCCCGACGAGGTCATCGAAAACCGTCACGGGGTAAGGCTAGTTGCACTCGGCCTTACGTGGCACAACGACCGGGCGCGGACGGGGGGACGTCGGCCTAGTCGCGGATGGCGGGCATCGTGCCCGTGGCGTCCTCCGACTCCCGGGGCACCGGGTCGGGCAGGATGTCGCGGATCCGGTCCTGGATCGTGCGGGTGATCAGCTCGAGCGGCTGCGTGCCGTCGACCACGAGGTAACGCTCGGGAGCGGCGGCGGCCAGCGCGCGGAACTCCTTGCGCACCCGCTCGTGGAACTCCAGCGGCTCCGCCTCGATCCGGTCCACCGCCCCGCCCAGCCGGGTCAGCCCCACCTCTGGCGGCGTGTCGATGAGCACGGTCAGGTGCGGCACCAGCCCGCCCGTCGCCCATGCGTTGATCTTGGAAACGTCCTTGGGGTCGAGCGCCCGCCCCGCGCCCTGATAGGCCAGCGACGAGTCCACGTAGCGGTCGGTGATCACCAGCGAGCCCCGGTAGAGGGCCGGCCGGATCACCTTCTCGACGTGCTCGGCCCGGTCGGCGGCATACAGCAACGCCTCCGAGCGCGCCGACAGCCCGCGCTCGGCCGCGTCGAGCAGGATGGCCCGCAGCCGCATGCCGACCTTGGTCGAGCCGGGCTCGCGCGTCTGCACGACGTCGTATCCCTGGTCGCGCAGCCAGATGGCGATCAGCCGTGACTGGGTCGTCTTGCCCGATCCCTCGCCGCCCTCGAACGCCACGAACAGCCCGGGCACGTGCTCGGCCGCCTCGGCGGGGAACCGCTCGCCGCGCACAGCGGCGATCAGGTCACCCGACAGGGGGATGCCCTTCCTGTCGTCCATGTGGCGCAGCGCCAGGATGCCGACGGTCATCGCCAGCACCCCGCCGATCACCAGCACCAGGTTGGTCCCGTCGAAGCGGTAACCGAACTCGCCCAGCGCCAGCTCGTGCGTGCCGAAGAGCGCCGCCAGCGGGCTGGCCACGGCGACCACGAGCAGGAGCGTCACGCGGGCGGTCGACTGCAGGAACGAGAACGTACGGCCCCGCAGCCCGTCCTCGACCTCCAGCCCGATCAGCGTGTAGCCGATGATCCAGGAGATCCCCGCGCACGCCCCGAGCAGCACGGTCAGCATGACCACGATCACCAGGTTGTGCACCAGCGCGATCGAGACCAGGAGCAGCCCGGCGACCGTGATGGCCAGCCCGAACAGCCGCCGCCGCGACAGCTCGCGCAGCAGCCGGAGCCCGAAGAACATGCCCAGCGCCATGCCGACGAAGACCGCGGCGAACACGACACCGTAGGCCGCGTCGCCGCCCCCGAGCGTGCCCACGTAGATCTTCGCCACGCCAACCACGGCCCCGCCGGCGGCGAACGCCCCCAGCATGCCGATGATCAGCCCTCGCACCAGCCGGTTGCCGCCCACGAACCGCCAGCCCTCGACGATCTGCTTGAGCACGGAGGGCGTGGAGATCGTGCCGTCGCGCTTGGGGATGTCGCGCAGCGTGAAGATCAGGAACGCCGACACGAGGTAGGCGCAGGCGTTGACGATCAGCGCCAGCCCGGTGGCGTCCCGGCCGTCCAGGAACGGCACGAGGCCGGTCATCAGGTCGCCCACCACGGACAGCGCCGCGAACAGCATGGCCGCGACCGGCGCGCTGCCGTACGTGACCATGAGGTTGAGCCGGTTGGCCGCCTCCAGCTGCGCCTTCGACACCAGGTTGGGCACCGTGGCGTCCTTGGCCGGGACCCAGAACAGGTTGACGCACTCGACCAGGATGGTCGCGATGATCACCCACTGATAGCTGTTGACCACCGGGATCGACAGCACCACGGCGAACCTGGCCAGGTCCGCCACGAACATCGTCAGCCGCCGGTCGAACCGGTCGGCGAACACCCCCGCGAGCGGCCCGAGCAGGACGGCCGGCAGCATCTTGGCGATGAACACGCCGCCGACGGCCAGCGACTGCACACGGTAGTCGTCGTTGCGGGTGAGGTTGGCGGCCAGCGCGGTCAGCGCCAGGATATTCAGCCAGTCACCCAGACTGCACACCGACATGGCCATCCAGAGCCGTCGAAACGGCGCATTGGCCAGCACGTGAGTTGGGCGGCGTCGGCCAGGGGCAGTCATGATTTCAGCGTATCCAGGTGGGCCAGAAGCGGGTGGACAAGAGACGAGCCGGATATTCCCGGCGGCTCGTGGCCGAGGGTATTACGTTGGCGGGCTCGTGCGCAGGTTACACAGCTCGAGTAGGTCCCCGAAAACATCATCAATTGATAACTCCGGCCCCATGTCGAGCTTCTTCCACCAAAGACCGCCACTCCGCCCGGATATCGGGCGGTAGATCCAGCTCATCCCAGAGATCAGCGAGCAGCACCCCGTCCACGTGGTCCAGCAACTCCCGAGGGGTGCCCTCGCACAGTAGCAGCGTGTACGCCGCCCGCCGCTGCTCGCGGTCGGCCAGGTCGTAGACCCGGTCGCGCAGCCGCGCCACGCCCAGCGCCGCGGCGACCGGCAGCCGCTGCAGCCGGCTCGGCACGTGGAACGCCCGGCCGTCGCCGCGCATCCGGCCGGCGAACTCCACCTTCGGCTCGAGCACCAGCCGGAACCCCGCCGCGTCCAGGATGCGCCCGGCGGTCTCGAGCGTCGGTGACTTCCTGCCGTGCTCGTAGGCCGACAGCGTGGTCCTCGACGTGCCGCTCACGCTGGCCAGCGCCTTCTGGTTCATGCTCGCGGCATGCCTGGCCTGCCTGAACAGCAGCCCGCCGCGCTTGGCCCAGGCGGCGACGTCGGACGCCAGCGCCGCCTCCACCGGGGAAGAGACCATGCCCACCTCCGAAAAGTATCCGGACGGATACTACGGCAAGATGGCGGCCCGTGACTACTGGATCACACTAAGTCAGTTCGAGCATCGTGATCTCGGGCGGGGCCCCGACGCGTACCGGCGGCCCCCAGAACCCGGCGCCCCTGGTGACATAGACCTGCACCCCGCCGACCGTGGCGAGCCCGGACACGACCGGCTGCTGCAGCCCCACGACCAGGTTGAACGGCGCCATCTGCCCGCCGTGCGTGTGCCCGGACAGCTGGAGGTCGACGCCGTGGCGCGCGGCCTGCTCCACCTGGATCGGCTGGTGCGCGAGCAGGACCGTGGACCGGCTGGTGTCGCGGTTGCCGAGCGCCTTGCCGAAGTCGGGGCCGTCGCCCGCGGACTCGCCGTTGAGGTCGTTCACCCCGGCCAGGTCGAGCACGGCGCCCTGGTGCCTGATTTCCACACGCTCGTTTCGCAACGAGCGGACGCCGAGTTCATCGAGTTCCTCGATCCACTCGGTGAACCCGCCGGGGGCGAAGTACTCGTGGTTACCGGTCACGAAATATGCCCCGTAACGGGACTCGAGGTTCTTCAGCGGCTGCGCCAGCGCCCCCAGCTGGGCGACCGACCCGTCCACCAGATCGCCCACGATGGCCACGACGTCGGCCTCGAGTCCGTTGATCATGCGGACGATCCGCTCGGTGTGGGCCTTGCCCGTGAGCGGCCCCAGGTGGATGTCGCTCACCACGGCGAACCGCAGGCCGCCGAGCCGCGGATCGAGCTTCGGCAGCGCGACCTTTGCCCGCTCGATCACGGGGTCGCCGAAGGCGCTGGTCACGCCGTACCCGACCGCGCCCAGCGCGCCCACCCCGGCGATCGCGGCGGTGGTCCGCCCGAGGAACAGCCGCCTGCTCATCGGAGCGGGCGGCGCGACCTGCTCCTCCTCGACGGCCGCGGCCGGTGCGACCTGCGCCTCCTCGCCCGGCGCCGCAGTGCCCGCCAGCACGGCGACGGGCTCGGGCGCACGCTCCCGTCGCCGCTCGGCCCGGCGCAGGAACAGCCCCGCCACGGCCCGCGGAACCTCCAGCACGACGAGGAACACGAGCAGGTAGAACATCACCGCCAGCCAGAGGAAGCCCGGCCAGGCCAGCCAGTGCCCGAACTCCATCCGCGTGCCGGTGAACGTCGCCACGACGAGCCCGACCAGTCCTACCAAGCCCCAGGTCAGCGCCTTGCGCAGCCGCCCGGGGCCCGTGGTGGAGCGCACCATCCGCTGCCACAGGTAATAGTGCGCCAGCAGGATCAGGCCGACGAAGATCAGGATCACCACGTAATAGATGCTACTTACGATTTGGCCGCCGGCTTCTTTGCGGGAGGCTTTTTCGCCGGAGCCTTCCTGGTGGTCTTCTTCGGCGCGGGCGCCCGCTCGCGGCGCTCGGCCAGCAGCTCGGCCGCCCGCTCGATCGTGATCTCCTCGACCGTGTCATCCTTGCGCAACGAGGCGTTCGTCTCGCCGTCGGTCACGTACGGGCCGAACCGGCCCTCCTTCACCACGACCGGCTTCTTGGACTTAGGGTCTTCCCCCAGCTCACGCAGCGGCGCCGCGGCCGCGGCGCGACCCCGCCCGCGCTGCTTGGGCTGCGCGAACAGCTCCTTGGCCTGATCGATCGTGACCGTCAACAGGTCATCCTCCGAGGCCAGCGACCGCGAGTCCGTCCCCTTCTTCAGGTACGGGCCGAACTTCCCGTTGTGCGCCACGACCTCCTGGCCCTCCAGCTCGCCCACGAGCCTGGGGATCGACAGCAGCTTGAGCGCGTCCTCCAGCGTGATCTTGTCCAGCGACATGGTCTTGAACAGCGAGCTGGTACGCGGCTTCGGCGCGTCGGCCTTCTTCGTCCGCTTCTTCGGCGCCTCTTCGGCCGGCTCGGGAAGGATCTCCGTCACATAAGGCCCGAACCTGCCGTCCTTGGCCACGATCATGTGCCCGGACACCGGGTCGTGCCCCAGCTCCCGGTCACCGGTGGGCCGTGAGAACAGCTCCTCGGCCTTCTCCGCCGTCAGCTCGTCGGGCGTCATGTCCTCGGGCACGTTCACCCGGGCGCCGTCTCTGTCCAGGTAGGGGCCGTATCGCCCGACCCGGATGACGATGTCCGTCCCCTTGATCGGGAAGGAGCTGATCTCCTTGGCGTCGATGTCGCCGAGGTCGGTCACCATCTCCTTCAGGCCCTCGTCGCCGTCGCTGCCGTAGTAGAAGCGCCGCAGCTCGGGCACCCGCTCCGCCCGGTCGTTGGCGATGTCGTCGAGGACCTTCTCCATCTCGGCCGTGAAGTCGTAGTCGACCAGGTTGCCGAAATGCTGCTCCAGCAGGTTGACCACGGCGAACGCCAGGAACGACGGCACCAGCGCCGTGCCCTTCTTGAACACGTAACCGCGGTCGAGGATGGTCCCGATGATCGAGGCGTACGTCGAAGGCCGCCCGATCTCCCGATCCTCCAGCTCCTTGACCAGCGACGCCTCGGTGTACCGCGCGGGCGGCTTCGTCGAATGCCCGGCCACGTCGAGCCGCGTCACGCTCAGCCCGTCGCCCTCGGCCAGATTCGGCAGCCGCTTCTCGGAGTCGTCGCGGTCGCTCGACGGGTCGTCCGTCGCCTCGACGTACGCCTTGAGGAACCCGTAGAACTTGATCGTCCGCCCGGACGCGCTGAACTCGACGTCCTCGCCCGAGGACGACCTGCCGCCCACCTTCACCGTGACCGACTCGCCGACCGCGTCCTTCATCTGCGAGGACACGGTCCGTTGCCAGATCAGCTCGTAAAGCCGGAACATGTCACCGGACAGCCCGGTCTCGCCCGGCGTGCGGAACTCCTCGCCCGATGGCCGGATCGCCTCGTGGGCCTCCTGCGCGCTCTTGACCTTGCTGGTGTAGACGCGGGGCTTGTCGGGCACGTACGCGGCGCCGTACAGCTTGATCGCCTGCGACCGCGCGGCCGCCACCGCCGTCTCCGACAGCGTGATGCTGTCGGTACGCATGTAGGTGATGTAGCCCTGCTCATAGAGCCGCTGCGCCACCTGCATGGTGTACTTCGCGGAGAACCCCAGCTTCCGGCTGGCCTCCTGCTGCAATGTGGTCGTCCGGAACGGCGCGTACGGCTTCCTCGTGTACGGCTTGCGCTCGACGGACTTGACCGCGAACGACGTCTCCCGCAGCCTGCCCGCCAGCTCGCCCGCGGCGGCCTCGGACAGGTGCAGCACGTCGGCCGTCTTGAGCCGCCCCGTGCTGGCGAAGTCGCGCCCCTGCGCCACCCGCTTGCCGTCCACCGCCGCCAGGGTCGCGCTGAAGTCGCGCGGCCGCTCCTCGGCCCTGCCGGTGTCGAACAGCGCCTGCAGGTCCCAGTAGTGGGCCGAGGTGAACGCGATGCGCTCACGCTCCCGCTCCACCACCAGCCGCGTCGCGACCGACTGGACCCGGCCGGCCGACAGGCGCGGCTTGACCTTCTTCCACAGGACGGGGCTGACCTCGTAGCCATAGAGGCGGTCGAGGATGCGCCTGGTCTCCTGGGCGTCGACGAGGCGGAGGTTGAGGCTGCGCGGGTTGGCGACAGCGTCCCTGATGGCCTGCTGCGTGATCTCGTGGAACACCATGCGGTGCACCGGCACGTTGGGCTTGAGCACCTCGCGCAGGTGCCAGGCGATGGCCTCGCCCTCGCGGTCCTCGTCAGTGGCCAGGTAGAGCTCGTCGGCGCCCTCCAGCAACCGCCGCAACTTGCCGACCTGCGACTCCTTGTCGCGGTTGACGATGTACAGCGGCTCGAACTCGTGCTCGACATTCACCCCCAAGCGTGCCCACGGCTTGCCCCGGTGCTCCTCGGGGATGTCATCGGCCTTCTCCGGCAAGTCGCGGATGTGACCGATGCTCGATTCGACGATGTAGCCGCGCCCGAGGTACCCGGCGATCGTCTTCGCCTTGGCCGGCGACTCGACGATCACCAGGCGTGTTCCGCCGGCGCTGCCGTTCTTGGCTGGCACGCTGCTTCCTACCTCGCTGTTCGCTTGCAAATCCCCCTGCCGGGAGTCGGCACAGACTGAAAGGTAACCCGACTCGCGGAAATTTCCTTCCCCCGGGCTACCCACTACCTTCCGGGTCCACCCACAAGGACGCAGAATAAGGCCCATCGAGCGGCATGGCGCCCTGACTCACCTTGGAGACTAATCGTTGTGCTCGACTACTCCTACATGGATATCTTCATTCCGCGCGACCTCACTCGCGAAGCAGCACGTCAACTGCTGACCGAACACGCAGAGTACGGTAAGTGGGAGCTCGCCCGCGTACGCGTCCATCCGGACGGCAGCCGTCACGTACGGCTACGCCGCAAGATCATGCGAGTACGCAGCACGCTGTGAACGCGGACATGGCTTTGCCCGTCCCGGGCCGCGCCCCCGGAACGGGCAAAGCATCTATTGCCGACTACTCACGGGCCGTGAGCAGTAGCCGTCCTCGTAGACGTACTCGCCGATACCCTTACTTACGGCCGAACCGGAACCGGCGGGCCGATGCGAACAGGGTCGCCGAGGCGGCGAGCATCGAGCCGAGCACGAGCGCGAGCAGCGAGCTCGGGTTCATCCCGGTGACCCCGGCGGGCTGCTCGGCGCTCATCAGGCCGACGTCGCCGATGGGCAGACCGTGGGTGACCGAAGTCACCGTGCCGCCGACCGGGGTGGAGGCGAGCAGGTCGGTCGCGGGGCTGAGCGGGGAGGCCGGGCCGCCGACGCCATGGCCACTGCGGTCGGCGCGGCCGGACATGGCGGCCTTGGCCGGCTTGGCCGGGTTCTGCGCCTGGACGGGCAGGCCGGGCAACTCGGGCAGCCCCGGCAGGCTGAGCGTCCTGGAGGCGTCCTCGACCAGTGGCAGCGCGGTCAGGTCCGCGCCCTGCTTGGCGAGGCCCTCGAGCGAGGCGACGCCGGAGACGTCCTGCACCTGCCTGGCGACGCCGGAGACGGCCTCGAGCTGGGTAACCCCGGAGACGTCCTGCACCTGCCTGGTGACATCGGAGACGGCCTCGAGCTGAGTGACCCCGGAGACGTCCTGCACCTGCCGGGCCACCCCGGCGACGCCCTGCCTCTGGACGGCTCCCGTGGCGCTCTGGAGGGCGCCCAGGGCCGGGATGCCCTGCAGGCCGCTCAGTGCAGGGACGCCCTGCAGCCCCTCCAGGGCCGGGACCGCGGGCAGCGTGGGCAGCACACCGCCCTTGGCGGCGGCGACCCTGTCGGTGGCGTGGGTGTAGCGGTGGAAGTGACCGTCGTATCCTGGCCTGCCGACGTTCGCCCCGCCGAGGCACCCTGCCGCGGCGTCGCCCAGAACGGCCACGGCGTTGCCGCAGACGTTGAGCGGCGCGGTGATCGGCGCCACGATCTGGTTGCCGGCCAGCACCCCGGCCCTGCCGGATGTCCAGTTGCCGCCGCCCACGCCGTTGCGCGGCGAGACGCCCGCTCCGCCCTTGCAGTGCGCCTCGGACGCCGCGAGCACCGCGGCCGCGTTCCCGCAGATGTCGACCGGGGCGGCGATCGGGGCGACCGCCTGGTTGCCGCTCAGCACGCCCGCCTGGCCGGAGGTGTGGTTGCCGCCCGCGCCCCGCTTCGCGGAGGCGCCGCCCTTGCAGCCGGCGAACGCCTGCCCCACCAGGGCTGCCGCGTTGCCACAGATACTGACCGGCGCGGCGATCGGCGCGACCGCCTGGTTGCCGCTCAGCACGCCCGCCTGCCCGGAGGTGTGGTTGCCGCCCGGCGCTCCCGCCCCCGTGCCGTGCCCACCCGGGTTGTCGACCGTGGCGCCGCCCCGGCACCCGGCGGACGCGTTGCCGACGGCGTTGCCGCACACGTCGATCGGGATGGCGACCGGGGCGACGACCTGGTTGCCGCTGCCGGCCGCGAAGCGCCCGTCCGTGTCGTTGCCCGTCGAGCCCGCGGCCATGGGGCGGCCCTGATAGGCCTGGCGCCCGTTTCCGGCCACGGATGAGCCGCCCTTGCAGCCGGAGAACGCCCGCCCGAACACGGCCACCGCGTTCCCGCAGATGCCGACCGGCGCACCGACCGGCGCACCGGCCTGGTTACCGCCCAGGACGCTCCCGTGGCCGGAGGTGCGGTTGCCGCCCGCGCCGGTGTTGAAGACGCTCGCGCCGCCGTTGCAGCCTGCCGTGGCGTCGCCGAAGATCGCCACCGCGTTGCCGCAGGCACTGACCGGGGCGGAGATCGGAGCGTTGACCTGGTTGCCGCCGAGCACGCTCCCGTCGCCGGAAGTGCGGTTGCCGCCCGCACCGCCCCGGCCCTGGTTACGTGTGGTGGCGCCGCCCTTGCAGCCGGCGTCGGACTTGCCGAACAGCGAGACCGCGTTGCCGCAGGCACTGACCGGGGCGCTGATCGGAACGTTGACCTGGTTGCCGCCGCCGACGGAAGCGTGGCCGGAGGTCCTGTTGGGGATGCCGGTCCTGCCGTGGTTCACGACCTCGGCGCCGCCCTGCGAGGAGGCATCCGCCGAGCCGGCCGCGACGATGGAGTTGCCGCTGATGTCGATGGGCAGAGAGATCGGCAGGTCGACCTGGTTGCCGCCGCCGATCGACGCGTTGCCCGAGGTGTCGGCGTTGGCGGTGCCGCTGCCTCCGCCGAACGACATGACCGCCACAGCGAGAAGGGCGGCAGGAGTCGATGCCTTGGCCCACGTACGCATGATGAATGCTCCTAGTGGTTCTTGGGGGGATACCTGAACGGATCGCGCGCAGCCCGAGGCCAGGTGAGGCTCACACACAGCGGAGACCTCGGACTCGCGAACCGGTTGAACTGACGTGTCACCCGCCGGCGGAGGGGATCAGGCCGCGCTCCGCCGCTGTTTCAGGGAAAGGACCGGTCTTGAGTCGTGAAAGGAACTGATGGACCGACCGGTGTCAGGGCGGGGATCAGTCAGGTGAGAAAGACGGGTCGTCCGCCGCTGTGCGGACGACGGGGGGAAGCACGTGCGCCAGGAGAGCGCGCCGCGCCTGGAGCCGCGGGTCGATGACGGACCTCGCGACGTCCCCCGCAGCGGGCCCGAACGGGCCGCTGCCACCGCCGTTGGGCACCAAGCCGTTGGTGTCCAGGATCGTCCGGGCGGTGGATGGTGATGGCAGACCAGGATCCTGCTGGCTGTTGAGCCCGTCGACCGTGCGCCCGGCCATCGCCTCGGCGTTGTCCGACGCCGTGAGGTGGCCCGAGCCCACGAGGGCATGGGGTGCGAACGCCTGGGTGGAGTCGGCCTCCGCGGCCGCTCCTGTCACCGCAGTCGCGGTCTTGCCTGTCGCCGCGGTGGCGTCCGCGGCCGCCGGAGCAGCGGTGAGCATGCCGAACAGAACAGCGAGCAGCCACCCGGCGGCCACAAGGGCGCCAATCGCGACTGCCCGCACGACGAGCCGACGGGCACCGGCCGCGAACCGCGCCATCCGGTCAACCCGATCGGTGGTCGCGTCCTGCCCCGAGACGGTCACGGGCAGACGGCGAGCAACGAGGGACATCGCCCTCATCTGCTGCACCACCGCGCGCGTCACGTGACCTCCCGAACTCCAGAACCGGCCCCACGTCGTGAGGCCGGCCCGTGGACTCACCCCTCAACGGTCCGTAACCGTAGCAGCACCCAAGGTGGTCGCAAGGGCCTTTTCACGTGAGCCCCAGAAATTCACCAAGCCTCCGGCACTCAAACCAGACCCAAGCGCCCCATACCCTGGCGGCCGCTCTATGAGATCGTCATCCGGAGCTCCCGCCCACCCCATCCGGCCTTGCCGAGGCCTCTCCGAAGAGTGACCGGATTCTTGGTATGACGCAGTCCGCAGAGTTTGCTAACCTTACTGAGCCGACGCGGGATGACGGTCTCGCGTGCAGGCACCAAAGTCCGGGTGGCGGAATAGGCAGACGCGCTAGCTTGAGGTGCTAGTGCCCAGTGATGGGCATGGGGGTTCAAGTCCCCCCTCGGACACCATGAAGGCCCTGAGAATGTGCAGGTCACAGGCTCGGGGCACTTTCATTTCTGCCTCCAGAACGAGCCGTGATACTCCGCTGATACTTGTGGGCCTGAGCACGAGGATCACGCGCTCTCGACCAGGGCCGCGAACCAGTCGGCGGCCTCTCGCTGATTGCCGGGCATGACATGAGCGTAGACCCGGAGAGTGATGGCGGGGTCGGCGTGGCCGAGGCGCTCTGCGACCATCTTCAGAGGCTTGCCGCCCGCGATGAGGATCGTGGCGTGGGTATGGCGGAGGTCGTGGACGCGGATGCGCGGCAGCGCCTCTCGGCCGGCCTTCTCGAACGCCCTCGCGCAGCGCCCGAGCTGGTCCTGGAAACCGCGCGAGAACCGCTCGGGGTGCCGGTGGTTGCCCTCCTGGTCGCCGAAGACGAGCGCGTCGTCCCGGGCGAGCTGTAGAGCCATCCCGCCCCGTTCGCGCTTGTACGCCTTGAGTAACGCCACCGTGGCGGCGTCGAGATCAACCACGCGCGGCTTGGCGGTCTTGTTGTCGCCCTCCTTCACGATGGCCTTCTCCCCCTTGACCCGCACGACTCCCACGGACCGGCGGACGCTGACCGTTCCGGCCTCCAGGTCGATGTGCCGCCAGCGCAGCGCGAGCAGCTCGCCGCGGCGCATGCCGGTGTGCGCCAGGAGGTGCCAGGCGACATGCAGGTGGCTGTGGTCGCGCGACCAGGCCAGGAAGTCCTTGAGCTGGACAGTCGTCCACGGGTGCATCTCGGGCGCCTTGGCCTGCTTGGCGGTGGGCGGCTTGGCCTTGTCCGCCGGGTTGCGGGCCAGCAGGCCGGCGTCCACGGCCTCGGAGAGTGCGGCGCTCAGGATGGTGTGGACGTACCGCACGGTGCGGGCCGACAGCCCCTCGCCGGCCTTGTGGTCCTTCCGGCCGCTCTCCTCCAGGTAGCGGTAGTGCGCGGTCAGCTTCGGCCCTGACGGTGATGTGCCACCTCGCCGACAACCGGCCTGTCCAGCATGAGACCGACCGGATGATCGGGTGGTACCTCGCCAGCAGGCCACCGGCCGGACACGACGTCTTCCAGGCCCGCCTCGGCATGGCCGTCGCCGACCTCACGTCCCTCGCCGATCCCGAAAAGTCCGGCACGGTGTACACCCGCCTCATCAGCGAGGCCATCGCGTCAGCAGACGGGTACGTCGCACGCGAGATACTCGCCCACGACGGATGCAGAGCGATGCTGATCGGCGCTGAGGAGCAGCCGCTCGCCTCGGCCGTACAGTCCGCCGGACTCGGACTCGGCGCAATCCCGGACCCGCTGATGACCGACCTGCTCTCAGCCGTGCGGATGAGCGAGACAGCGATAGAAGCGCGTTTGGACACGCTCGCCAAGAGACAAACCGCGACGTAGCAGCCATCACGGGCCGTGGCTATACCCCCGCAACCCCAGCCACGGCAGCCGCCCCAGCTCACAACCCGGTCCTGGGACGGCGGGCCGTGGGATGGCGGCCCCTGAGCGCCGTCCCACGGCCATCCCGCCCCCTCCGGAGAACAGACGATGTCCCTTTCCCCCCTTCCTCCTGACGGCGGCTACTACGGCTGGGTGCCACCACTCGGCGAACCGAGATGGATGTGGGTCGCGTGGCTGCTCGACTGGCAAGCCTCCGAGCTGATCCGAATCACCATGCCGGACCCTGACCGTCCTCTGCGCCGTCAGGCCGTCAGCCGCTACGAGCGGCTCATCGAGCTGCAGCGGTAGCCCTCCGCTACCGTCACCGTCGCCGCCGGCCACGGCCGGAGATCGGACGCTTTCCCTGGTCGTCACACGGGGCGATGGTGATGTTGGGGATGTAGTAGCCGGGCGGGTGGGGTTCGTCGATGGGGTGACCGTCGGCCTCGACCCAAGCGTGGGCGGTGAAGGGGTGGATGTGGACGCCGGTGCGCCAGGTGGGCCAGACGCCGTGTGTACGGCAGAGCAGGGCGGTGGCGATGGAGCGGGGAAGGCACCCCTCTCCGGCGCAGGACAGACTGACGGCGATGACGGCGTCGCGGGCGGCTTTGGCCTGCACGGCGGTCGCGGGCCTAGCGCCGCGGCGGACGTGGGTGAGCACGGTCTGGATGCGCAGGGGGGATTGTCGGGCGATCAGATGGGCGATCCCGACCGCGACGAGGGCGGCGGGACGGTGCCGCAAGGGCAGGCGCGGACGTGGCTGGTGAGTGAAGTCGACGCTCATGGGATGAGGAGTCCGATAATGGTGAGCCGGGTGATCAGGTCGGTGGTGTCGGCCTGGGCTCGGTCGGCCGCGCCCGGATAGGTCTCGGCCAGATGTTCGGCAGCCTCGGCGGGAGTGGCGCCGTCCAGCAGAGCCGTGAGGACGAGGTGGGCGGTGGCGTTGATCTGGAAGTAGCGGCCGGTTCGCCCGTTCAGCAGGACCGCGCCGTTCTCGGCTGCGGTCATCGTGATGTGGTCAGGAAAACGCATGGTCACCGTCATCGGTCGCAGGGAACATGGGAAGCCGGGGATCCTGGGCGCGCAGCCAGTTCTCGGCACTGACGAACAAGTCGAGGGCGACCATGCTGCGACCGGCGTCGGTGGGGGTGTAGGCGTACGCCCGACGCAACGCTTCCGGGTCGGCGAAGCCCAGGTCGACCAGCCGGGAGCCCTCGGCCAGGGCCCGGAGTTGGTCGCGGTGGGCGCGCAGGCCGTCGTAGAAGAGGGCTGAGAACGCGGCCTTGGTAGTGCGGGCCAGGCACTCGGCGGGCATGTGGGGACGCATCGCGGTGGTGGTGAGGGGTTTGAACCTGCCCGGCGCGGCACGCTGATCGAGGCGTATCGCCAGTGCCGCGGTGACGACATGATCGTCCAGGAAAGGAGCGTGCAGAGCGGCGCCCGCCTGACTGGTCAGATGATGGATGGCGTTGAAAGAGCCGGCCTTGATCCGCACGTTGTTCAGGATCTGATGCTGGGCGCGCAGGGGAGAGTAGGGGCGGGCGGTGGTCGCCGCTTGTCGTATGCGTCGGGTGACGGCGTCCACGGCGGCGGGGGTGGTCCAGGCCGGCAGTCGTATCGGCCACTGCCAGCCGAAGTCCCGGCCGCTCGCAAGTGGGACCGGTGTGGTGAGCAGCGGGATCTGTGCGTTGAGCCAGGCCGGGAAATTCTTCGTGTCCGCGAGGGCGCGCAGGGCGGCGGTCAGTGGCCAGCGGACCTGGGCGCGGGCGGCGCGCAGGTGGGGGAGCAACAGGGCGGGGTGGGTGCGTGCGAGGTCGTGCAGGTAGCTCCTCGGCAGCAGAGTGACCTCATCGCCGCCGTGACCGGACAGGTGGACGGTGGCGCCGCGCTTGGCCAGCAGGGCCGAGATCGTGGTGGTCTGGGCGAGGCCGCGCAGCCACGGGGTGGGTTCGTCCAGGCCGGGCACGGGAGTGGCGCTGTCGGCGAACCAGCCGGGCACGTCGCTGGAAGGCATGTGGAGGTGTTCGCCGCTCAGGTGACGGCGAGCGCGGGTGGTCCAGACGTGGTCGTCGTGAGCGGCGTCCTCGACCCCCTGGCTGAAGGTGACCAGGCGTCCCCCGCGTCGCCGGACGGCGGCGTCGGCCAGGAAACTGACCGGTGTGGAGTCCAACCCGCCCGACAGGTCCGACTCGACCGTGTCTCCGGTCCCGATCCGAGCCTGCACGGCATCGCTCAGCGCGATGGCGAACGCCAGGGCGCCCCTTTCCAGGGACAGTTCGGGTTCGGGTGGGAACCACCACGACCGGAAAGAGACCTGGCCGGTCGAGATGCGCCGGGCGTCGATGTGAAGGGCGTCGCCCGGCGAGACCTGGTCGATGCCCTGCCACATCGGGATGGCGAGCACGGGGGGAACATTGCCCACCAGTTGCACCGCGAGCGCGTCGACGTCCAGGCTCGCGCCGGTCAGGTAGGCCAGCGTGCTCGCCCGGTCGGCAGCCACCACGGTGTCACCGACGCGGGCATGGAACACGCGCCGTCCTCCTGAGGCGGTGCCCTGCACCCGCACCTGCCCGTCCACCGCCGCCACGAGATGGAAGCAACCGGCCGACGCGGACACCGCGTCGGCGTCTTCCAGGCATTCGATCCGTCCCGCCAGCAGCGCCAGTTGGTCGGCGGTGACCGATGTGCAACCGATCACCGCCAACCGGGTCCGGCCTGCCTCGGCCACCACCGGTTCCACCGATGAACCGGTCAGCACACACGGGTGCCCCGACGCGTACAGCAACGCCGGGCGCCCCGGCAGCCGCTCACACACGGCGGCACCCGCGGCACTGTCCGGCAGCACCGCGAACCAGCGATCACCAAGACCCGGACCCACAACCGGCACCTCTCACTACAGCCACAGCCCGACCGGGTAATCCGGCCAGTCCCCGAACTCTCCGCGGGTCAGCTCAGCGAAATCACCAAGCTCGACCACCTGCGGCGCCTCATACGAAACTGTCTGCACAAAAATCACCCCCTCACCGTGCACGTGACCAGCAGGCGTCGCCACGCATCTTCCCAGCTCCCCCACCAGTTAAAGCAGAGAGTAGCTGAATTGTAACTATAAGTAATATTCGGATGTCGCGACGCTGAAGCGGGGTAACGACCCAGCCCGCCGCAGGGCCTCGGGGCAGATCCAGCCCATGTCCTGGTAGCCGCGAGGGCCCCTTCTAGCGGGTGCAGCCGCGAGGTCTAGCGGCTTGACTAGCAGTGCGACCTCGTCCTGAGCTGGGATCTAGCGTTCTAGCGACCCCATGCGAACGCCCCCGGAAGCGGCTCCAGGGGCGTTCGGGGAGGTGATCTGGGCGCTAGGGCTGGGCCTTCCGCTTGCCGTACACGTCGGCGATGTCGGACCGGCCGAAGCCCTTGCGGTTGCGCCCCTTACCGGCGGCGTCGCGGCCCCAGGTGTCCTCGGTCTTGACCCCGTACTCCTTGAGCCGCGCGGTCAGTGTGGCGGTCTTGGCGTCGTCCTCCAGGTCCACCCACTGGCCGTAGGCGTCCGGCCGGAACTCGGCCAGCCGGTCCACCACCGTGCTGTTCCAGACCTTCTCTTCCTTGGCGGTGGTGACGGTCAGGATGTCGGCCAGGAGGTCGTAGGAGACCCGCTGCGGCCCTTCCTGGCCGATGGCCTGCCCGGACAGCGTTCCGGCCTCCTGGCGAATCTGGTGGGCGCGCTCGGCGATCAGCTCCGAGGTGGGGCCGTCCAGGTAGGCGGACCGGACTATCATCGGGTCCTCAGCGATGCCGACCGCCCAAGAGATGCCCTTGTCGTTCAGGGTGAACATGGTGGCCTTGACCCCGGCCTGGTGCATGCCGGTGCCGAGGATCATGTCGTTCTCCTGCCACCCCATCACCCGCAAACAGATCCGGATGCCCGCATTCGCCGAGATCGCCTTGGGCAGGCTGTCCTTGTCCGGCCGCTGGGTGGCCAGGATGAGGATGATCCCGAGGGCCGGGCCGCGCTTGATGATCGCGGTCGCATACTTGGCGGCCTCCTCGCCGTACTCGTCGTCGGCGAACAGTTCCTGACACTCGTCGATAGCCACCACCATCGGGTGCAGCCCTAGATCGCGCCGGGCCGCCAGCTCGGGCGTGACCTTGAACTCGGGCGCCTGGTGGCGCGGCAAGCCGTCGATAACCTCCGCGCGCCGGTCCAGCTCGGCGTACACCTCGGCCAGCGACGCGACGCACGCGGCCTTGGCGGAGTCGGTGGCACCCTTGGCGTAGTGATGGGCCACCTTCTCCAGCGCCGACAGATCCCCGGTGCCCTTCAGCTCGAACAGCCGCAACTCGGCCAGCGGGTCCAGCGCGCAGGCCAGCAGCAGCACCCGCAGCGCGAACGTCTTGCCGTAGCGCGGCATCGAGCCGATGAGCACGTTGGCGAACATGAGCAGGATCGAGATCGGCCGGCCGCGCTGGTCGTTGCCGTACGGAACGGGCTCGAACAGGCTGACCTGCCCCGACTCGGCCAGCGGCCAGGCGGGCTGCCGGGCCTTACGCATCTCCTGATCGCCCACCCACAGCACCAGCCGGCCGGGATGCTCCTCCGACACCGGCTCGGGCCACACGCAGCCCAGCGCGCGGCGCAGGCCGGAGGCGAGCTTGTCGCGCTTCTCCAGCACCTCCCCCACCGTCACGCCCAGCGGAAGATCCACCTCAGCCCGCCAACCCGGCCCGTCACGCATGATCGGGGCAGGGAAGGTGATGCCGCGCCCGTTCTTACCGAGCGCCTGGTTGATGGCCGAGATGCCGAGCGAGCCGAGCGCGTCCAGCACCTGATCACTGGTCAGCTTGCGCACCCGGTTGGGGACGACCGCCCGGTCCAGCAGCGGCTGATCGGCGGGCGTTCCGAGCACTCCCGCCCCGGCGATGAGCACGCCGAGGATCGCCCACTGCACCCAGGTCGGGGCCGCCACGGCGACGAAGATGCCGACCAGGACCGCCGTGATCGCGCCGACGAGGAGCGTCCACAGCCGCGCCTTGACCCGGTCGTCGCGCTGCCGCGACAGAGCCAGGTACTCCGCGGCCTCCTCCTTCGTGGCCGCCGCCCGCCGCACCGGACGGCCCTCCAGATCGAACAGCCACCGCACCAGCGCCACCAGCAGCCGCCAGGCGCCAGCCGGGGAACGGGCCGCGAGCTTGGCCGCGTATCTCGGGGCGCGCAGCGCGTGGTAGGCCAGCACGTAGCCGGTGTGCTCGGCCTGCCACTTCAGCACCTGCAAGGCATCCGCCCGCGACCGCAGCCACAGCGGGACCAGCGGCTGCCGCTCCCGGCGGCGCGCGGCCAGCTCGGCGAGCAGGTCCGTCGGTTCGGGCCGGTGCGCCTGATCGACGAGAACCACGGCGCCCTCAAGGACACCGTCGCCCGCATCCGGGCTCTCCTGAACCGCCCTCTCCTGCACGGCCTCGGCGGCGAGGCGCACATCCTCGTCCTGGAGGGCGATCACCATGCCGTCGCTCATCTCCTCTGTCGCAGTCATGCCCGCACCTCCGTCCGCGTGACCAGCGAGCCGAGGATCTCGGCGTGCACGGCGAGCGCCTCGACGACGACCCGCGCCCCAGCGACCGCGTGCCCGACCAGACGGCACACGTCCGCGAAGATGAGCAGCACAAGCACCACGGCGACCCGTGCCGCGGTGAAAGCCGTACGGCTCCACCCGGCCCGGCGTATGACCGCCCACATCTGCCCGACGGTCCGGGCGTCCGCGCTCGCCTCCCGCGTGGCACACAACAGGAACACGCCCACGCCCATGGCGGGGATCAGGAAGGTGGTCATCACGCCGCCTCCGCCTGACTCGCGCCAGTCGGCTCCGCGCCGCTCAGCGACAGCATGGCGGCCTCTGCGTCGGGCGTGCCGGCCTCCGTCGCTACGGCGGCCTGCATCCGCTCCTGATCCACCTCCGCGATGATCTCTTCGGCCTCGCGCTGCTCCAGCCCCCACCGGTTCATCAGCGGGCGGCGGCCCAGGCGCTGCTTACCCTCCCCGAGGCTGTCGAGGTAGGCCAGCCGCGCCGCCGCGTACCGGTCGGTGGGCAGCACCGGCACCTCGCGCTCCACCTCGACGACGGTCTCAATGGGCTGGCACACGTGCTCCTTCACCGGCGTCTCACCCGATGGCCGACGGTTGTTGCGGACGATCCACATGAGCAGCTCGTACGCACCCGCGAATGCCAGCGGCGCCAGGGCGCTGACCAGGCGCGATCCGAGTCCGTCGGACCAGCCGTGCGCCACGTTCGCGGCCAGAGTGACTGCGCCTCCCAGGGCCAGGGCGACCCACGCCAGGACTGGCACGCGGATCTGGCGACGCGAGCAGTAGACCATCACCAGCGACGCCATGACGATCACGCCGTCGGACATGGCCGGGTACAGGATGGCCATGTCGTGCCGTTCCCCGAGGGCGATGGCCAGGCCGTAGAAGTGGTGGTACGAGACGTAGGCCGCAGCCGCGGCAACGGCCAGCAGGACGGCCACCGCGAAGCCGAGGATGACCCGGTCTCCGACGCGACCCGCGCCAGTGTCCACAGGCCGCTCAGCGACCGGCACGGCACGCGGGTGACGGTGGCGGAGAAGGTCGGTGAAGAAGCGCCGGATGCGCTTCGGCTGCATCTCGTCGGCGGGATTCGCTTCCAGGCCGATCGTGGGTGTGGAAGGGTACTGGCTCATGGCCTGGCTCCTGGTTTGGTCAGGTGGCTGGGTCTAGGCCGGGGCCCGGTGTTAGAGTCACCGGCCCCCGGCCGCCTAACTGCCGCTGGGTTGGCGGGTCAGCGGGGTCAACGTGAGACATGCGACTGGGCGGTCCCTGGAATTCGGGTACACGTCCGCTGTGGAGCGCGTGACCGAGACCTCGTACGGGTAGCGACGCTGAATCGCCTTGCCACCTTCGTCGCGGGTTGGAGGTGCCTCAACCTGCACCAGGAGGTGCCCGCGGCTGATCCCCCGCGTGATACTTCGACTGATACCGCCGCCCGTGTTCCCGGATGTTCCTGGATGCCCCAGCCAAGATCAGAAAACGGCGTACGGGCAGCTCAAGATGGGTGCGGATGCCCGCGCATGTACCCCATTGCCCCCATGATCCTGGGAGTTCAAGTCCCCCTCGGACACAAACCGGTCGCCTATGGGGTCCTGGTCACGCGCAGACGTGACCAGGACTTTTTGTTTTGACGGGTGGTAGATCAGTCGCAGTCCGATGTCGGCGTAGATCTTGGCCTTCCGCAACGGGTCGGCGTTCGAGAGGACGCGCGCCATATCTCCGAGCCGGCGCGTGATCCCTGCCAGTTCATCACGTCCCAGCCGCTTTCGAGGCAGTACGTGCGCCCGGCTCAGACGTTGCTCGGCCGCCGTCTTACGGTCGAGCTCTTCCTGGATCCATCCAGCGACCACGGCTGCATCCGCGCCCGCCTCAAGGGCAGCCCGATGCTGGGCGAGCTTGCGATCACACTCGGCGATCTGACGGCGTGCCACGGCCGGCCGCCAGGAGATCGGGCAGACCGATCCCTCGCTGCTGACCGAGGAAAGAGCGGGACCACGCCTGCTCCTGCTCGGTGGCCGGAGCTGGCGGGTGGCCTTCATCGACTGGACACGCAAACGGGCCTTCGTCGAGCCGGCCGAAGGCGGTGGCGTCGCCAAGTGGACAAGTTACGGCATCGCCGGACTGTCCTACAGCTTGACACGGGCAATGCGTGAGGTCCTGCTCGGGGCAGATCCACCGGTGTCATTGACCCGCCGTGCCCAGGTCAAGCTCGCCGAATGGCGAGAGGAGGAAGCGCCCGACACTGTGCATCCCGGAGGAACGCTGATCACCCGCGCAGGTGACGGCGTTCACTGGTGGACTTGGGCCGGATACCGCGCGAACGCAACGCTCACCGCCACATTGCCGTCGATCGCCGACCCGATCCAGCGGCCCACGGACTTCTCCGTACGGCTGCGCGAAGACTTTACGCCCGCTCTTTGGCGAGAGGCCCGAGATAAAGCGGGCAAGGGCGAGATTCTTGCTCTGCCAGAAGTCGACCGCCGCGCGGTCAGTGGGCTGAAGTTCTCCGCAGTCCTGCCAGAACGACTAGCGATGGCGACGGTCGCGGCGCGGCTCGCTGACATTGAGGGAGCACGGGCCTCCTTAACCGAGCCGATCCGGCTACAACTCGCCTCTCCCTCATGATTATTCCCGAAAAACGGAGGACCTTAGGCGGCAGATGTGGGGCAACCTGGCACAGCTTGTGCGCGAAGCTGGCAGCGACCAACCCGTGATCACCAATTCCCGGCCAGCGCCGACTGCCTCCCCTACCCGGCACCGCCAACAAACCCATGACGAGAGCCTGACCAAACGCCTCCACTTCATCACCGAAGCGGGCAGCGCCGTCCATGCGGTCCTCAGATGATCCACGACTCAGCCTGGCCTCAGACCGTCACAGTTACAGTCAGGGTGAGGACCGCCGAGCGGCCGGCCTGGGTGTACTGGGCGATCTGCAGCTCCTGGCCGTTGCTGACGTGCGGGTCGGCGCTGACCTGGGCCGCGCTCGAGACGCCGGTGGCCCGGTCCACGACGAGGCTCCGGCCGAGGTGCGCGTTCACCTGGATCACGTGTTCGGGCAGCGATGTTGTGCTGTTGCGGCAGAACAGGTGGATTCCGTTGATGTCCAGCTCGCGCTGCAGGGCCATCAACCGGTCGTAGTCCAGACGGTCCAGTTCCCGGCGCAGTCGCGCAAAGGTCGCGGGTGTCACCTCGATGGTCAGCTTGGGTGATCCGAAGGACAGGACCGGCAGACCGTCGGCCAGGGATGGCAGCGGCAGGTGGAAGATCTTCTCCAGTGCCTGCTCGTGGCCGTGCGCAATCCGGGGCTCCTGGGAGGCCAAGTGCAGCATGACCGTTCGGGCACGGGGAAGGCGGCCCGTTATCTTGGGTGACTCTTAGCAGTCAGCCATGTCAGGCAAGTAAGGTTGGCGCGTACTTGCCTCACTAGTATTCAGGGGTCTTCAGGCATGTCAGGTGCGCTGCCTCGGTACTACCGGCCTGAGCGGGCGGTGGCCGCCGACGCCGGTCAACGCGCTCGTTAACCTTCCGGCTGTCGTACTCAGGGTCGGGCGAACCCAGGACTGCGGTGGAGAGCGTCGTACGGGCCTGAGGTCGGCAGCCGCCGCCCTCGCGGATCCAGCGGCTGCCTGATGCCGTCAGTCGCTGCCGCGCCCCAGCGGCCCGAAGGCGACGTCCTTCTCCTGCCGCAGCACCTTCCCGTCGGTCCCGTACGCCGTCACCGTGACGGGCGGCGACTCCAGGATCGTGGCCTCCTTATTCTCAGGGTCTTCGGGGTCGCGCACCAGCTTCCCGGTGATCCGTACGATGAAGAACCCGTTGGCGATCCGCGCCGACGTACGCCGCCCGTCCGCCCAGTCGACCTCAACCCGTCGCACGGCGTCGCTGACCCGCCCGGTGACGACCCGGTACACGTCGTCCTTCTGGATCCGCTGCTTGCCGACGGTGTACGAATGCGTGTGGCTGGTGTATGCGTCCACCTGCAGATCACCGGAGAGCCCGGCTAGATTCCCGGGCGGCTTGAACCCCCAGTAGGTGAAGACCGCGCGCTCGGCCATGTCCTTCTGATCGGTCGGCGTGCAGAGCACGAAACCGGCGTCACTGCCCACCAGGGCAGTACTCCCGCCCTTGTCTGGGTAGTCCACCAGCACCCGGAAGTCGTCAGCCGCCCCCTGCTCGGCGATCCGCCGGTTCCCGTCCATGTTGTGCACGGGCCCGCCCTGGGGCATGCACTCGCGTACGAGCCGCAACTGCTCGGGGGTGTTGTCCGGCAGGGCCGCCACACCGGCCGCGGTGGCCGGGCCGGGGGTGTCCGGGGAGGGCAGGACCACCGCCGCGATCACCGTGGCGGCCACCGTGGCGGCCGCGGCCACCGTCGTGAGCCCGGCGACCGACCACGCCCGGCGCCGGCGTCGGGCGAGCGTCCGCGTGGCATAAGCCAGCGGGTCCACGGGGGTGGCTTCGCCGGCCATCAGGCGCAGCTCTTCGGCGATCCGCCGTTCGTCGATGGTCACTGCAGGCCCTCCAGGATGACGCTCTCGCCGACCAGCTTGCGCAGGCGGGCGACGGCTTGATGGGTTTGGCTGCGTACGGTGCCCACCGAGCAGCCCATGATCGTGGCGACCTCGGACTCCGGGAGGTCTTCGTAGTAGCGCAGCACCAGTACCGCTCGTTTGCGCGCGGGCAGGATCCGTAACGCCTTGCCCAGCGTGATGCGGGTCTCCACCTCGGAGGTGCGGTCGGCCACGCCGTGATCGGGAGGCGCTTCGTGCACGCGTTCGCGGCCCCAGCGCGGGCTGCGCCACCGCCCCACCTGTTCGTGGTACATGACCCGCCGCACGTACGCCTCCGGGTTGTCTCGGATACGCCGCCAGTGCCTGACTGTCTTGGCCAGCGCCGTCTGCAGCAGGTCCTCGGCGGCGTGCTGGTCGTTGGTCAGGACATAGGCGAGCCTGATCAAGCTGTCGGATCGGCTGGCGACGAACTCGGTGAAGTCGCGCTGATGGTCAGGGTGCAAGGGCTCTCCTCGTGTCTCGCACCAATAGACGTAGATGAGCTGACGGATCTATGGTGCGCGTCAGCCAGCACCGCCGATGTCCTGGATGCCGGCGTCGTCGCGCCGCCGTTCATGCTGGCGTTAACAGCGTTATCTTGAGTGACTCTTGGTAGTCAGACATGTTCGGCAAGTAAGGTTGGCGCGTACTTGCCGAACAGATATCTAGGGGTCTTCAGGCATGTCAGGCATGTCAGGTGTGCTGCCTCGGTACTTCCGGCCTGAGCGGGCGGTGGCCGCCGATGAGTCGGTGTCGTGGGTGGTGGTCGATGAGAATCTCGGGTTGCATGTCGAGGCGTGCGCGTATCTGGCGGGGCTGCGCGCGGCGGACCGGGCGTTCAACACCGAGAAGACGTACGCGGGCCGGATCGCCTTGTACTTGTCGTACTGCGTGGGACATGGCGTGGACTGGTCGAGCCCGAGCTTGGCGCAGTTGATGGCGATGATGCGGTGGCTGGTGGACGAGCCGATGCGGTCGCGGTCGCGCAGGCCGGGGGCGACGGCGCGCTACCGCAGCGAGGGCACCGCGAACGCGATCATGGGACGGTCGGGGAGTTCTTGTCGTGGTGCTGTCTGCAGGGGTGGGTGCCGCCGACGCTGGTCAACGCGTTGTCCCGGCCGAAGTATCTGCGTTTTCTGCCTGCGGGGTTCGACGCGGGTGAGGACGGTCAGCACCGGACGGTGATGGCCCGCACGATCAAGTTCCGGGTGGCGGTGCCGGGTTATGAGTGGCTCTCAGATGAGGAGATCGGCGTGCTGCTCGGCCTGGCCCGGCACGCCCGCGACGTCTTCTTGATTCAGCTGCTTGCGGAGACCGGCATGAGGATTGGTGAAGCGCTGGGGCTCCGCAGGCAGGACATGCACCTGCTGCCGGACTCTCGGGTGCTGAACTGTCGGCATGAGGGGCCGCACGTCCACGTCCGGCGGCGCCTGAACGCCAACGGCGCGTTCGCCAAGGCGCGGCAGCCGCGTGCGATCCCGGTGGAGCGCGACACGATCGAGGCGTATTCGCACTACCAGTACGAGCGGGACGAGGTCAGCGAGGCCGCCTCGATTGACCTGGTGTTCGTCAACCTGTTCCACCCTCCGCTGGGCGAGCCGATGAAGTACGACAACGCCCACGAGCTGTTCTGCCGCCTGGCCGAACGGGCCGGGTTTCGGGCTCGGCCGCACATGATGCGGCACTCGGCGATCACGCGGATGCGGCGGGCCGGGGTGGACCGCCGGGTGGTCCAGGAGATCGCCGGGCATGGCCCGTGTACGACTTATGCGGGTGCGCGTGATGCCGGAAAACGAAGAAGCCGTTTCGCGTAGAGGGTGGCGGCAACGAGTGCGGCTGCGACGAGCAGGTTCCAGCGGATGCCGGTGATCATGAGCGCGAACTCGGTGCCGTGGGTGAGATCCTCAATGGCTCGTTGGAGTGCGGCCAGGCCGAGGAGCGCGGCCGTTGCCAGGGTGATGTGGCGTCGTGCCCGGTGCGTGGCGACGGTGCCCGCCGCTGCCGCCAGGGCGACCAGGACGATCAGGACACCGTCCACGTCGGCCTTGCACGACCACGCCCACGGATGGTTCCACCGCACCTCGGCCGGCGTCGTGCCGAGGACCCATCCGGCAGGGCCCGAGGCCGGCCGGAGTGACGCCCATCCGGCCGTGAACGCCGACGCCGCCATGGCGAGCGCCCAGACGACGGCTTCCGGTCGTGCCGGGGAGCTGGGCGAACGCGCGGTGAGCAGCAACGCGATGAGGGCGGCGGCATAGCACGTCTCCGCCGCCCAGTGCGGTGCGGTGCGAAAGGGAGGTATCCAGCGCTGTCGGTGTGCTGGGTCTCGGAGGGGAGCCGGAGCATGAGAGCAGCTGAGATCGCTGCTGTTCCCAGGGCTACGCTCCAGCGCGGGGCCGCGAGAAGGAGGCAGGCCAGAACAGCGAGCAACATCAGCTCGGCCCATGAGAGCAGGTTCCCCCATGGCGTGACCGTCATGAGGAAGGGGCCTGCTCCCTCGATTCCACCGCAGATCCCGAGGACCAGTTCGGCCGCGGTGACGCCGGACGTCTTCAGCAGGACCGGCGCGGATGCGGCCAGCACGGCTCCGACCCGAAGGAGGCCGGGAATGAGCCGCGGGCCCACAGTTGGCGGCTGCGCCACGGATCTCCTTTGTCTCGTTCACAGGTGGCCGGAGCCGAAGCGACGATAACGGAACGAGGCCGCGGGCCGGAAGGTGGTGCGGGTCCGCCGCCGACTAGGCCCAGTACGGTTCCGACGCTCTGACGCGGGGCCTTGGTCATCGAAGTTGGTAAGCCTACTTGCCTTACGTGGCTTACAGCCCTTCAAGCGGCTGACCAGCCAGTTCGCTTGAGTACCGGTAGGCCGCTGACGAGGTGCCTGATATTCAGGTCCTTTTCCAGCGGCCTCCGGGAGGAGGGCCACCCAATGATCACTTGCGCAGTCCTGACGAGAGCCGCCGACCAGACTCTCGCCCGTCTCGGTCCCCGAATCGCTCACTTCACCCCGAAGCGGCCCGCAACAGCCGAAGCTGACCAATCTCAGTGACGTTCTTCATCAGCTCGGAATTCACCCAGGCGACCATATGGGCGACGGTGTGCTTGGAGTCCCTTGGCCATGGGAAGGCGGGGGCCGTGGCGTCCAAGTCGGTGTCGGTGAGGCGGTCCAGCACCGCCAACCAGTCCTCACGGAGGCTGCGCAACCACTCGATGGCGGTCCTTCCATCACCCGGCCAAGCGATCTCGGCCCTCTCCCGCGGTGTCCGGCCCTGAGCGTGATCGATAGTCACGCTCCACCACCAGCCGATATGCCAGCTCACCCAACCGATCGTGGGAACCGGGACGGGGTCGGGCTCGATCTCCGCCCAGTCAGGCACCCAGGTCCCCTCGACGTCCGGACGCACAGTCCAGCAGCGGGAAGCGGGCTCCCACAGGAAGTCCGCGGGCTCCAGCCGCTCCAGGTGGTAATCGAACAGCGACCAGGTCAAGTCGAACTGCCAGCGCAGCAGCTCGCATCGGGATACATGCATTGGTTGATCATGACAGAAACTACAGCCCATTGCAAAAATATAATCGACTTAAGTTTTGTAGTAGACTCCTCTTATGCAGGAAGGACTGCGGGAGCGCAAGAAGCGGCAAACTCGGCAGCGTATCTCCGAGGTGGCCATCGGCCTGTTCGTGGAGCGCGGCTTCGAGAACGTGACGATCGCCGAGGTCGCGGCGGCCGCCGAGGTGTCGGTCAACACCGTCTACAACTACTTCGAGGCCAAGGAGGACCTCGTCCTGCCGCCCGAGGAGGCCTCCCCGCAGCGGCTGGCCGACATCGTGCGGCAGCGTCGGCCTGGGGAGTCCGCGGCGGGCGCGGTGCTGGCGCGCCTTCGGGAGGAGGTGCGCGGCCGCGAGCGCCGCGTCGGGCTGAGCGCCGGATTCGGAAGCGTATTGGAGATGATGCGAGCCGCGCCCACGCTGTCCGCCCGACTGGAGGACCTCGGCCGTCAGATGACGGACGCGCTGACGGTTGTGCTCGCCGAGGAGACTGACGCATCCGAGTACGATCCGCTGCCGCGCGCGGTCGCCTGGCACATCGGCTGCCTGCACGCACTGGTCATGACCGAGATCGGCAGACGAACGGCGGCGGGCGAGCGTCCCGACGCGATCGCCGAGGCCGTCCTCGAACTGCTGGACATCGTGGAGAGCCTGCTCGGTGAGCGAGTCCTGGGCTATGCCGTACGAGAGGAATGACCGTGTTCAGAGTGACGATCAGAGGCAAGTTCAAGGGGCTCGACGACGCCGGCCGGGCCGCCGTGATGGCGGGGAGCGGCGCCGCCTACACCGAAGTGGGCACGTTCACTCACGACGCGAGCGTATCGGCCTTCACCTTCCGCTGCCAGGTGCCCGCCGGGCCAGACGACGACGAGGACGACGCCGCCCTACATGCGATGGCCGCACTGGAGGCGCACGGGTATGCGCACGAGATCTTGCAGGTCGCGGTGACGGACATGCGTACGATCAAAATCCGCCGAAAAGGGCGCGACGACTAGCTAAGCGAACCTCCGAGCGGGCAAACAGGCCGCGAATTGCCGGCAGGATCCACCTGACGATTACGTGGAGACACCGAAGCAGCGGTGGCGCTCAGCGAAAACTGGCGATCTGGTTCGAGTGGCGTTCGACCCGCTATGTTTCTACCTGGAGTCAGGACGCGCACGCTCCTCGCCGCTGCCACCGCCGCCCACGCCGACGCGGTGGCACCGTCGGCCAAGGTTCCTCGGGCCCGCGAAGTTCGCCTTCCTTCCTGCTGAGCGCATGTGCATCCGCGAAGGCAAGGCAGCGTGGGGGCTCTGCTGGAACAGGACGACACTATGCCCAGAAACAGTAGCGCCGCCCGCCGCGAACAAGCCCGCGCTCTCGCGGCCGCCGAAGGAATCTCCTACACCCCCATAGCGTGTCGACCGTTCGAGGTGGGGGTCGTCGGGAGTCCCGTTCCAGCCAGGACTCGTACCCGACGTGATCGCCGGTCGTGGCCGAGTAATACCAGCCCGCGTAACTCGTCCGTGCTCGAACCTCACGTTCCAGCTGGCCCCGAGCGGTCTGCGACACCGTACACCGTCCTGGTAGAAGTCCAGCTCAAACGCGTAGAGCGCCGGATCCGCGTACCAACCGCGAGTTCCTCCAACGTCACTCCTGACGACCGGCGACGCGTCACTCAACCTTTGGCGGCACGAAACTGGTGGTCATCAACCTTCGGTGACAATGATCAGCCTTCGGTGACGCAGGACAGGGACGGACGATAACGGGGTGAGCACCGCTAGCGAACAACACGCACAAGCCAGACCGGGCAGCGGGAGCTCCGGCCGCGTGTCCGGCGGCTTGGCCGGGCGCGCCCTGGCCATGAGCCGGTACGAGATGCTCGCGCCGCACCTGCACGAGGAAGTACCGCTGGCGCAGCTGGCCGCTGCCCAGGACGAGGGCGGCGTCTCCTATCGGACGCTGCAGCGGTGGCTGGCCGACTACCGGCAAGGCGGCCTGGACGCCTTGACGCGCCCGGGCCGCCGCGACAAGGGGGCTGCGTCGGTTCCCCGACGAGCTCGTAGCCTTCATCGAGGGGCTGGCCCTGCGCAAGCCTCGCCCCAGCGCGGCTACCATCCACCGGCAGGCCGAAAGCATCGCCAAGGCGCGCGGCTGGCCCTCGCCCGCCTACCGGACCGTGGCTCGCATCGTCGCCGACCTGGACCCCGCGTGTCTGCCATGTCTACCTCACGGCACTCGGCACCGTTTCCGTTCCGCTCTTCCCAGAAAGAATCTCAACTGGTTGTGGGATAGCCGTCGCTGACAGGAACTACACCGGCACGGGGTTCAGCGTTCGTCGGTCCCAGGTTGGTCTTCGTCCGGGCCGGTGCCGGGGAAGGGAGGAAGCGGTCCCGCCAGATGCTGGCGTTCCGCGCGCTGAGGTCGATGACGGCGACCAAGTCGTGCGCGGCCCACGTCTCCAGATCGTTTGCGATGGCGTCGAGGTCGGCCGCGGCTATGCGCTGCACTCCGGCATCCGTCAGGAGGTCGTCAAACCGGGTGCCCTGCGGCTTGGGGTCCTGTCATATCCGGCCGGAATTCCCGCTAAGCAATGAGGCGCTGGTCAGCGGGGCTCGGTGCTCTGCCAGCCGGGGTCCAGCAGAGGCGCTTGCATGGTCCTGTAGCCGGGCAGGCCAGGCCAGCCCGTGCGGTCGGGCGTCGTCGCTGCCGTTCTTGCTGATCATCTCGGTCGCAGAGATGGGATGAGGGCGTGGGCCGCCGCCGTCGGCCGCACCGGCCGCCTGCCTCGCAAGCAAGGCTGCAAGGCCGGCGAGCCGGCTGGGCAAGACGGCGATCGACAGGTCGATGGTGCGGTGCCGGACGTGCCGCACCTGCCCGTAGGGGTTCACTGTGAACGATGCGGATGTGGCCCGCCTGTCGCCTTTCATCCGCGCCCACGTGAACATGCTGGGCCGTTACTCTTTCGCCTTGCCCGACCTGCCCGGAGGCCTGCGGCCCTTGGGAGACCCCGGCGATGTCCATGGCGATGAGATCAACGGCTGACAGGCCTGCCACCTCGCAATTCAGCCACGGATTGGCTGCGAGGACTCGACGGTGACGCCGCATACAGCGTATCTCGCGGGCCTGGTCAACGGGAGCGTCCTGGACCGGAGGTAGTGCTGGGTCTACCGGCGTTTCTCGCCTCAGCGCCCATGTGCCAAGATCCCCGCGCCGGTTGGATCGAGGCATGACATCGACAGATATGGTCCAGTTGTGGTCGGTGAGCAGGGTGTACGGCTCCGGCGACCAGGCGGTGGCAGCGCTGGACGCCGTGACCACCGGATTCGCGCCGGGCACTTTCACCGCGGTGATGGGACCGTCCGGCTCGGGAAAGTCCACGCTGCTGCACTGCGCCGCCGGGCTGGACCGGCCCAACGACGGCAAAGTCGTCATCGACGGCACTGACCTCGGCACGCTGACGGAGGACGAGCTGACGCTGCTGCGCCGCGCGCGGGTCGGGTTCGTCTTCCAGTCCTTCAACCTGGTCTCCGCCCTGACCGCGGAGCAGAACGTCGCCCTCCCGCTCCGCCTGGCGGGGCGCCGGCCCGGCGTGGAGCAGGTGCGTGCGGCGCTGGCCGAGGTCGGGCTGGCCGAGCGGGCCAGGCACCGGCCCAGTGAGCTGTCCGGCGGCCAGCAGCAGCGCGTGGCGATCGCCCGCGCGCTCGTCACCAAACCCGCAGTGATCTTCGCCGACGAGCCGACCGGCGCCCTGGACACCACGACCTCCCGATCCGTGCTGAAGCTGCTGCGCGGGATCGTGGAACACCAGAATCAGACCGTGATCATGGTGACGCACGATCCGGTCGCGGCCGCGTACGCCCACCGGGTGCTGTTCCTGGCCGACGGCCGGGTGGTAGACGAGCTCACCGGAAGCCCCGGCGCGGAGACCATCGCGGCCCGGATGGCGAGCCTGGAGGCGGCGGCATGCTGAAGCGGGCCCAAAAACATGTATCAGCGCGGCGGGTCCAGGGCGCGACAGGCCGCCGGTGGCGCGGTGGCGGTTCACTCGCCCTGGCCTGGGATCTGGCGCGCGGCCGCTGGGGCAGCCTGGCCGGCACCTTCCTCGCGCTCGGCCTGGCGGTCGGCATCCTGTCCATGACGGGACTGGTCTTCGCCTCCGCCCAACCTCAAGTTCCCGCCCGGTACGCAGGGGCCGCCGTCCTGGTCAAGACACCCTCCACCGGCGGAGAGGCCAACGGCTTGTTCTACCCGGACAAGCCCTGGCCACCGGAGCAGGCCCGGTCCCTGGCCGAGCGACTAGGCCGGATCCCGAGGGTGGCGGCGGCCGTACCCGACCGGACCTTCTACGCTCAGGCGGTCATCGGCGGCAAACCCGTCGCGGGTGACACCCAGGGATACCTGTGGCCCAGCGCCGCGCTGGCGCCGTACCGGCTGGCCGCCGGCAAGCCCCCGGCCGGCCCCGATGAGGTCGTCGTGAGCCGCGCGCTCGGGCTGGCACCCGGCCGGCAGGTGACGGTGCTCACCGCCGCCGGACCGGCGTCCTACTCGGTGTCCGGCACGGTCGCGGGCCCCGGCTACTACTTCGCCCAGGCGCGGACCGGCGGGGTGCGGGTCATCGGGCTGGTGGCCGAAGCCGGTGCAGACGTCGCGGCGATCGAGCGTGCGGCCCGAGCCGTCGTCGGCGCCAAGGGGCTGGTCCTGAGCGGTGAGGCCAGATCGGCGACCGAACCTGTGGCAGACGTTCAGACACGGTGGTTCGGCTACCAGATCCTCAGCGGCATGGCGATCCTGGTGGCGTTCACGGCTGTGTTCATCGTGGCCTCCACCTTCGCGTTCGGCGTCGCGCAGCGGCGCAGGGAGTTGGGGCTGCTGCGGACGGTGGGTGCGACGCCGCGCCAGATGCGCGCCCTGATGCACGGCGAGGCGCTGGTGATCGGCGTGGCAGCCGCCGCGGTCGGAGTCGCTGTCGGTACGGTGTGCGCTCCCGGCTTGGGCCAGACCCTCGTCAATCTGGGATTCCAACCGCCGAGCTTCGCCGTGGAGATCCAGCTGTGGCCGATGCTGGCATGCTTCGCCGCCGGGCTGGTGGTGGCCCAGCTCGGGGTATGGGCGGCTTCGCGCCGGGCTGCGAAGGTGGCGCCGCTGGAGGCGTTGCGCGAGGCCGTGGTGGACGAACGCCCGATGACGGCCGGCCGGTGGGTGTTCGGAGCGCTGTTCACCCTCGTGGGGGTGGTGGTCGGTGTCTTCATCGCCGGTGAGTCCGACAGCGTGATCCAGTACTCCTTCTACGCGGCGGGGACGCTGATCGTCGGGCTCTCGCTGCTCGCGCCCGCGGTCATCCCGCCGCTCGTGCACGCCGTGTCGTGGCCGGTTCGCAGCGGAGCGATCGGCATGCTGGTGCGCCAGGGCGCACTGACCGCTGTGCGGCGCACCGCATCCACCGCGGCGCCGGTGCTGGTCACGGTCGGTTTCGCGGTGCTGGTCACCGGGATGGTGGAAACCAACGTCGGGGCCAACGGGCTGCGCCGTGCCGCCGCCGTCCAGGCGCAGTGGGTGCTCGCGCCGCAGGACACACCGGGCCTCACCGACGCCGCGGTCTCGGCCGCGGGAGGCTCCTCCACGCTGCCGACCACCGTCTACACAGGCGACAGACCCTTCAGTGCCGCAGGCGTGGCGGGCAGGACCAAGGCGGACGTGATCGCCGGAGACCTGCAGGACCTACGAGGCGGCCAGACGATGGCCGTGGCCGAGTGGGCCGCCCGCGAGCGCGGCTGGCGCGTCGGCACCGCCGCGCCGGTGGCGTTCGAGGACGGACAGAGCCTGCGGCTCACTGTGGTCGCGGTCCTCAAGAAGGCCCCGGCCGACATCCTGCTGACCCGCCAGACTGTACGCGACCACGATCCATCAGCACTGACCGAGCCCGTCTACCTCCCGACCCCCACTGCTGTCCCGGCGGACACCGGAGCCGTCATCGAGAAGGTCACCGACCGGATGGCCAGCATCGAGGACCATGAAGACGAATTGGTCTGGGTCTTCGTGCTCATCCTGGTCGGGCTGTCGGTGGGCTACAGCGCCATCTCCATCGCCAACACGCTGCTGATGGCCACCACCAACCGGACAACCGATCTGCGCGTGCTGCGACTGTCGGGCGCGACCACCGGCCAGGTGCTGCGGACCGTCGCCCTGGAGTCGACCCTGGTGGTCGCGATCGGCGCGCTGCTCGGCATCGCGGTGGCCGTGACGGCGCTGGTCGGAATCACCACAGGACTGACCAATATGATCGGCATGACCGTCGGCATGATCCTTCCCTGGCCGATCATCGGCGCGGTCATCGGCATCTGCCTCCTGCTCGCCGTCGCCGCCTCGGTCATCCCAGCCAGAACCGCGCTACAGCCGCCCCGCCCTTAGCGACGGTAACGCGCGTCATGTACCACAAAGTTCACTGCTGCTCGGGTCGGCCCCACCAGTAGGCCGACCCGAGTAAGTGAGCAGGCCGTCAAAGACCACAGCGCTTGAGCACGAGGCGACACCACCTCAATGATCTTGTGCTTGGGCGACGGCGTACTCTCTGGACACGACTCCTGGCCTCCGTCGATACCGCCGGCTTCACCGCTTGCGCGCGGCGGGGTCGCGCTCGACCTGCCAGCGCGCGAGTGCTTCGCCCGAGACCCGGGCATAGCGAGCCAGCAAGGCGACCGAGGTATGGCCGGAGTAGGCGAGCAGGGTGGAGGTGTTCGCGCCGTCCTCGGCCGCGTGGGTCAGGGCCGAGTGCCGCAGCTGATGCAGCGTCCAGCCGCCGGTGGCGGCCTCGAACAGCTCGGCCGCCCGTCGATACGACAGCCGCGCCTTCCCGCTGCTATCGCAGATAGTGAGACCTTGTCTGCGATAACGGCGGTGCTGTCCTGCGGGAACGCCTCGCCATGACGCTGGCGGCTCCCCTGCTTATCTGCGATGGCTCCTTGGGCTCGGCCCGGTGATTGCGGCCGGACCCAGACAACCGCCGAGTACAGCAGGTTCGGGGGAACCTCAGGTCATGATCGGTCGGTTATCCCAGTAATGCGGAACGTGTCTGTGGCGATAGCCGGACACGTGCAAAGGGGCGGGTCGGAGGACCGGGGATGTTGAGTGAGGCGTTAGCGCGCTGGCGGCGGCGGGCGGCACGGCGCTGGTGGAGGCGATGACCATCGATGCGTGGGCGTCGGCCAAGCAGGGCTTCGCCGGGTTGCTGGGCCAGGGCAAGCCCGAGCGACACGAGATCGCTGTGCAGCGGCTGGAGCGCTCGCGACAGGAACTGGCCGGCAGGACCGGCGCCGAGCTGGAGCGGGCCAGGGTGGAACAGGAGGCGGCCTGGCGGCTGCGGCTGAGCGATCTGTTGGAGGACGATCCCACCGCCGAAGCCGAGTGAATCCGTCGGTGAGGAGGCCACGCTGAAGGCCTGCGGCGTAGGCGTGGCGAAGCTGCCGGGGTAGAGCTGGCCGCCGACCTGATCGATCGATGTCGTGTGAACGTGGGAACCACCCGCGGTGGCCCTCCCGCTGTCCAGCCGGGACAGCGAAGGGGCAGGCCCGTTGCCGGCTGAGCGCCGGCGGGTGGGACGGAGGCCTCGTAGTAGTCCGAGCGCGCGAGAGGCGCGCACATGGCGAAGGGGGCCAGCAAGTCAGCAGGAAGGATGCTGGAATGCCGGGAGGGCGTTGGTGAATACCGACGAACTGGAGTACGCCCTACTGAAGGCGGAACGCCGGGTACTGGAGATCCAGACCAAACTGCACCGTTGGGCCTGTGATGATCCTCATCGCAGGTTCTGTGATCTGTTCAATCTCGTCGCCGATCCCGCATTTCTTCTGGTCGCGTGGGATCGAGTGCGGGGCAACAAGGGTGCTCGCACGCCTGGGGTGGACGGCAGAACAGCGCCGTCCATCGAGCACGGGCGAGGAGTCGAAGACTTCCTCGGTGAGCTGCGCACTTCGCTGAAGGAGCACAGCTTTGCCCCGTTGCCGGTCCGGGAGCGGATGATCCCCAAGGCGAACGGCAAGCTGCGTCGCCTGGGGATCGCCACAATCCGTGATCGGGTCGTGCAGGCATCCGTGAAGCTGGTGCTAAAGCCGATCTTCGAGGCGAATTTTCACCCGTGCAGCTACGGGTTCCGCCCCGGACGCCGGGCTCATGACGCGATCGCTGAGACGGTCATGTTCGCCACCAACCGGTATGAGTGGGTGGTCGAAGGAGACATCACAGCGTGCTTCGATGAGATTTCACACTCCGCTCTTTTGGAGCGGGTGCGTCAGCGTATCGGAGACAAACGCGTTCTGGCCCTGGTGAAGGCATTTCTTAAAGCGGGTATCCTCAGCGAGGAAGGCACGCTGCGAGATAGCCGCACCGGAGCACCGCAAGGGGGAATCTTGTCCCCGTTGCTGTCGAATGTGGCCCTGTCGGTGCTGGACGAGCATTTCGCCCGGCTTCCCGGCGGGCCGTTATCCAACACGGTCGAGAGAGCCAAACGCAAACGCCACGGGCTGCCCAATCATCGTCTCATCAGGTACGCAGATGATTGGCTGTTGCTGCTGGCAGGCACTCGGGAGCATGCCCTGGGCATGCGCGACCAGGCGGCAGCGGTACTCGCCCCGATGGGGTTACGCCTGTCGGAGGAGAAGACCAGGATCACCCATATCGACGAGGGTGTCGACTTCTTAGGATGGCGCATCCAGCGGCATCGGAAGAAAGGCGCCAACCGGCGCTACATCTATTGGTATCCGTCCCGCAAGGCCGTCAAGGCCATCACGGGAAAGATTAAGATGTTGTGCCGACGAATGGACACCAACCAGCCACTCGATGCCCTGCTACGTCAGCTCAATTCGGCGTTGCGGGGCTGGTGCGCCTACTTCCGGCCCGGCATATCCGCACGCACCTTCTGCTATCTCAGTGCCTATCTTTGGGGCAGGGTGATGGCATGGCTGCGGCGTAAACACCGCCGGATCACCTGGAAGGAACTCCGCCGCCGCTATTGCGATGGGCGGTGGTGGCCGTCAGGGCAAGAACTTGGGATGTTCAACCCCGCCAAGGTGCGAACTACGCGCTACTACTACCGGGGTGTGGTTGGTATCCCCTCGCCTTGGCCCATCACGGGATGAGGAGATCATCACCACGCCCGTGAACGGGACTTGTGGAGAGCCCGCTGCGTCGACGAGGCGCACGGCGGGTTCGGGAGGCGGCTCGGGGAAACGGGCAGGTCGTAAGGCCAGCACCGCGCCCCGAGTCGACCTCACCGGCCCGGCCGGGGCTGCCATGACGCGACTGGGGCGATCTTCCAGACGCTGTGTCTCAGGACTACGAGACGGCTCTGGATCCTCGACGCGGACCTGGCTGCAGCGTTCGACCGGATCGACCACGACTACCTGTTGTCCATGATTGGGTCGTTCCCCGCTCGGGGGATGATCCGTGAGTGGCTGAAGGCGGGAGTGTTCGAGAAGGGCAAGGGGGTTCGCTCCGACACCAGAGGGCACACCCCAGGGCGGCGTAATCTCGCCGCTCTTGCTGAACGTCGCACTTCACGGGCTAGAGGAAGCCGCAGGAGTCCGCTACTCGAAAGAGACGACGCGACTCGGACAGGCCAGCCCGGCAGTGATCAGATATGCCGACGACCTGGTCGCCTGCTGCTTCTCGAAGCAGCAGGCCGAACAGGTCAAGGCACGGCTCGCCGCATGGCTGAAACCCCGGGGACTGACCTTCAATGAGGACAAGACGCGCATCGTCCATGCCTCGGAAGGGTTCGATTTTCTGGGGATGAACGTCCGCCGCTACGCGGGCGGCAAGCTACTGATCAAACCGAGCAAGGCTGCCATCAAGAGGATCCGGGAACGGCTCGCCAAGGAACTGCGCTCTCTGCGCGGGGCCAACTCGACGAGGGTGATCGCTCGGCTCAACCCCATCATCAGGGGCTGGGCCGCCTACTACCGGACGGTGGTCTCGGCCAAGGTGTTCAAATCCTTGGACCACTACCTGTGGACGCTCACCTACCGGTGGGCGCTTCGAACCCACCGCAACAGGCCACCCCGCTGGATCGTTGATCGGCACTACGGAAGATTCAACAAGTTCCGCAACGACCGCTGGGTGTTCGGCAACCCGGAAACGGGTGCCTACCTGCTGAAATTCTCTTGGACAAAGATCGAACGACACACCATGGTCAGAGGGCGGGCGTCCCCAGACGACCCCACCCTGGACGACTACTGGACTGCGCGGCGCCGACGGGTGAAACCCCCGCTCGACGCCTACACCATCAGGGTGCTCGACCGGCAAGATGCGCGCTGCGTGCTCTGCGCAGAACACCTCTTGTCTCCCGAACAACCCCCGCAAGGACCGGATGAATGGGAGAGATGGTGGCTTCAGGTAGCACGAAAGGCGATCTCACAAGACCACCTCGTCTACCACGGAAGCCGCGGCCCAAAGGGTGACGTCCGATCACACCTTGTGCACACCTCATGCCACCGGAGCCTCATGTCCCGGGAACGCATGAGGGCGGCCAAGCCCTCCCGAGCGTCCGCGGGGCTTGCTTGAGCCGTGTGCTGCGACGAGCAGCAAGCACGGTTCTGAGGGGGCCGGGGCGCAGCAATGCGCCCCGGCTACCCGACCCCCTGACAGACCTTCAAGCGGCTGACCAGCTACTTCGCTCAAGAACACTAGATAACGATCGCAGCCACGCCAGCGACTCGCTCTCGCCGAGCGCGCCGGCGTCGTTCGCCCCGGACGCCGAAGTCGGTAGTAACCGCCTCCAAAGAAATGTCAATGACCACAACGTTTCGTTGACTAATGCAACATTCTGTGAGAGTGTACAACTCCTTGTTGTGACGCACATCATGTAACCCCTCTCGGCGAAGTGAGGCATCGATGAGAACGCAAGCGAACCCCACCCGGCCCGATGCGAAGAGCGGCACGCCCTTTCAGCGTCGGCTGAAGGGGCGCCACATCCAGATGATCGCTCTGGGGGCGGCGATCGGGACGGGCCTGTTTTACGGTTCAGCGGAGGCCATCACCACCGCGGGGCCCTCGGTGCTGCTGGTCTTCGCGATCGGAGGCGTCGCCATCTTTTGGATCGTGCGTGCGCTCGGCGAGATGTCGGTCGAGGACCCAGCTAGTGGCGCGTTCAGCCATCACGCTCACCGCAACTGGAGCTCTCGTGCCGGATTCGTCTCCGGCTGGAACTACTGGTTCACCTGCGTGGCTGTGGCGATGGTCGAGCTGTCCGTCGTCGGAAAGTTCGTGAACTACTGGTTCCCCGACATTCCCGGATATCTGTCGGCGGCGTTCTTCCTGGTCACCATCACCGCCGTGAACATGGTCGGCGTGCGCGTGTACGGCGAGTTCGAGTTCTGGTTCGCCATCATCAAGGTGGCCGCCGTCGCCGCAATGATAGTGCTCGGCACGATGATCGTCGTGCTCGGCATCAACAACAATTCGAACCTCATCGACCCCAGTTTCGCCCACTTGGTCGACGATGGCGGCTTCTTCCCGCACGGCATCTCCGGAGGGCTCCAGGCACTGGTCATCGTGATGTTCGCGTTCAGTGGCACCGAGCTGGTCGCGGTCACGGCGGGTGAGGCGGAGGACCCGAGGCGGACGCTTCCCCGTGCCATCAACCAGGTGGTGGTGCGGATACTGCTGTTCTACATCCTCGCCCTCGCCATCATCATGGCGGTCGTACCGTGGAGTCGGATCGACGGCCGGACGAGCCCGTTCGTGCAGATCTTTGAAATGGTGGGTGTGCGAGGCGCCGCCCACATCCTGAACTTCGTCGTGCTCACGGCGGTGTTGTCCGTCTACAACTCCACTCTGTACGGCAGCGGCCGCATGTTGCACTCGCTCACTCGCCAGGGCAATGCACCCGCACTCTTCGGCAAGGTCACCTCGCGAGGCGTTCCGCTGGCCGGAGTGCTGGCCTCCTCGGCGGTGACCGCCGTCGCGGTTGCGGTGGTCTTCCTCTGGCCGGACTTCGCGTTCACCTATCTATTGGCGATCGCGACCATCGCCGCGGTCATCAACTGGACGATGATCATCGTCACCCACCAGAAGTTCCGCCGCCGCATCGGCCCCGAGGCAGTGGCGAACCTGACGTTCCGAATGCCGGGCGCCCCGGTCACGGGTTGGATCGCACTCGCGTTTCTCGCGCTCATCGTTGCCCTGATGGCCGCCTCGTCCGGCTTCCACGTAGCGGTCATCGCCGGGCCGCTCTGGATCGCCGGTCTGCTGATCGCCTACGAGATCAAGGTGCGCTTCTGCAATCCTTCGGTTGAGAGCCGTGCTCCGGTCTAGGGCGTCCTCGGGTCGTAGGTGAGTGCGGTGTTTTTGCGGAGGTTCCAGTGACTCGCCCGGGTCGCCAAACTCGAAGCCGGAGGGCTGATCGTCGGAGCATGGGAACCGGTGGTCTCTTCCGATCATGGCGCACAGAACGACTTCGTGGAAGCGCGGTTTACCGGCGGCCGGTGGAGTGGAATTTTGAGCCAGCGCCTGACCTGGCTATTGTCGAGGGTTCGGTGCAGGTATGTCTGCCCTATTTGGGGAGCGGCCAGGCGCGGTGGAGATTGTGGAGACGCGCGGGGCACAGCGGTGATCCGCCGTGCCGTCGCCCCGGTATCGGTCGAGTTCGCGCTGGTAACCGCCACGGACGACCGAGGATGGTCGAGTGTTGGCCGAGCCGGGCCCGCATCCACAAATTAGGCACCCCCCGGCATACTGGTGACTCGCTGAGCAGGTTTACGACCAGGCCCTGGGCCAGCACAGCTAGCGATCTGCAGCTGTAGTACGAGGAGACGACGTGCAACAGAAAGAGAGCCTTGCAGCCATGGAGCGGGCGACGATCTTGCGTACCCTGACGGCGCTCGTCGAGCCGCTGGCGACGGTCATCCCCGGAGACAGTGAGGTCGTGCTGCACGATCTCCGCCTGCTGCCCAATTCGATCGTCGCCGTCGCCGGTACATTGACCGGGCGCGAAGTCGGCGGCCCCGCGACAAACCTATTGTTGCAGGCCGCCGCGTCCGGCAACTTCGTCAGCAGGCACGGCTATCTCAGCAAGCACTCCGACGGACGCGATCTTCGAAGCTCCACCACAATATTCCGCGACTCGCTCGACGTTCCGGTCGCCGCCTTGTGCATCAACGGAGACATCACCAGCTGGCGGATGATCGCAAATCTCGCCCTCTCGATGATCCCCGCACCGACCGCGACCGTCGCCTCCACCAAGTCGCCTGCCGACGACGGCGAGCAATTCGTACGCAACGTCGACGAACTCGCGCAGCACCTGCTCACTCGCGCGATCCGCGCCCAGGGAATCCCCACGGACCTCATGCACAAACGGCACAAACTCGCGGTCGTGCACGATCTCAAGAAACGGGGGTTCTTCACCCTCCGAGAGGCCGCGGAGCTGGCCGCCGAAGCGCTCGGCGTCTCACGATTCACGATCTACAACTACCTTAACGAGATCGGGACCGAGCCCGACAACGCGGCGTCAAACACCGAGATCGAAGCACGCTGATGTCGATCGAACAGTTCATGCGGAATTACCGCGAAGCGTGGGAGAACCAGGACGACGCGCACTTCGCGGCACTCTTCACAGCGGAGGGCGAGTACCACAACACGCCGTTCGCGGTGCAGCGCGGACACGGCGAGCTCGTCGAGTACTGGCAGCGGGTGAAGCTCCAGCAGGACATCCACGTCACCTACGAGATCATCGCCCCAGAGTACGGGATCGCACGATGGCACGTCGAGTACCAAGTGGCGTCCGAGGAACTCTTCCGGGTGTGGGCACGGTCCACCGGCACGAACCTCGTCGAGCGCACACCGGGTGGACCCCTGCCGCGCATCGCACTCGACGGTGTGCTCCAGGCCGAGTTCGAGGGTGAGCTATGCCGAGTATGTCGAATCTGGTGGCACAGCATTCCTCAGGACACGACGACTCCGAAAGACTAAGGGAAATGAACGAGAAAACCGACGTCATCGGGCTTCTAGGCGGGATGAGCTGGGAATCGACAGCCACCTACTACCGCGCCCTGAACACCCTCGCCGCGCAGCGCCTCGGCGGCCACCACAACGCGCGCAGCCTGCTCTACAGCTTCGACTACGACGAGCTGCTGACGTGGGGAAGCGCAGGAGAATGGGACAAGGTGACCTCGGCCCTGGTCGCGGCGGCCCGAATGCTCGAGGACTCGGGAGTCGCGTTTGTCCTTCTCACCGCGAACACCGCTCATGTCGCAGCCGACGCCGTGGAAGCGGCACTGCGCGTGCCGCTACTCCACATCGCCGATCCCACCGGCCAGGCGATCACGGAACTCGGGCTCACACGCGTGGGACTGATCGGAACACGGTTCGCCATGGAGCTCGAGTTCCTGACCGGACGGCTGAAGTATCGGCACGGTCTGGACGTGCGCGTACCTGCCGCCAACGACCGCGACCGACTGCACACGATCATCGTCGACGAGCTGACACTTGGCGAGATCAGCGCCGATTCGCGCACGGCCGTGCTCGACATCGCGCAGCGCCTCGTCGACGACGGCGCCGAAGGCATCATCATCGGATGCACCGAGCTTCCGCTGCTCCTCGAGGACAAGGACTACCCGGTCCCCGCATTCGACACGACGAAGCTGCACGTCGCGGCAGCTATAGACCTGTCTTTGGGCAGTCCCCCGGCCGCACACCAGCCTCGCACCGCACGCCGCCGCGTCATCAGCACCCCGGGTACCGATCCGGGCCAAGACTAAGAGGTCCTAACAGAAAGATCAGCGGACGAGGCGTCGCCAGCAGATAATCGCAGCGGCAAGGGTCATGAAGGCTTCATGGATGTCGTCGCAGATCTCCCAGCGGACGCGCAGGCGACGGAACCAGTGCAGGAGCGCGATCGCCCGCTCGACGACTCAGCGGTGAACGCCCAGACCAGAGCCGTGTGGAGTACCACGCCGGGCGATGATGGGCTTGCTGCCGGTGCGCCAGACCAGGCGACGGTACTTGTCGTGGTCGTAATCGCGGTCGGCGGACAGGATAACGATGGCGCTTGCGGGGCCGTCCGATGCGGCCCCGTACCGGTGGGATGGCCTTGATCAGCGGCAGGAGCTTGGTGACGTCGTTGCGGTGGCCTCCCGGTCAGGGACAGGGCCAAGGGGATGCCCGCCTCCGTCGGTGATGACGTGGTGTTTCGAGCCCGGCTTGGCGCGGTCGACCGGGCTCGCCGGTTTTGGGCCGCCCTTGAGCGCCCGGACGTGCGAGCTGTCGATCACCGCCTTGGACCAGTCGAGCTGGCCGGCGGCGTGCAACTCGGCGAGCAGCACCTCATGCAGCTTGTTCCAGACGCCGGCGGCGTGCCAGTCGCGCAGCCGGCGCCAGCAGGTCATACCCGAGCCGAAGCCCAGCTCCTGGGGCAGGAACTCCCAAGGGATCGCGGTGTAGAGCACGAACAAGATGCCCTGCAGAGCAAGCCGGTCATCCAGCCGCTTACAGCCTGGATGGCGCCTTCGTCGCTCCACCTTCGGCAGCAACGGCTCTATCCGCTCCCACAGGCTGTCCGGCACGATCCACGGCAGTTGCTCACCCTTCTTCACACAGAGATCAACGATCATCGAGACCGCCAGACACGGCCTTTGATCATTTGGTTAGGAGCCCAAGTTGTCCCTGTGTGGACGCCCGTTCCGGGCTGAAAATCGGGGGTGGTTGCTCGCCGACGCCGGTTTGATGGTGATCTTCGAGATCGTTTAGGAGCCGGGTGCTGGGAACCGCGCTGTGGGCCCTTCAGTGTTCCTTCCAGGACGTGGATCAGCTTGCGCCTAGCGCGTCGCCCTGTGGTTCCCGCGAGCAGCCGCTTCATCCACACGATGGGTCAGGAGGACGGCGCGATGCTCGAACAGGCCCACGACCACGAAGAGATCATCCAACGCGTCGCCGCGCTGGACATCGGCAAAGCCAGCCTGACCTGCTGCATCCGGGTGCCCGACGGGAGCGTGCCGGGCAAGCGGCTGCAGGAGGTGGACGCCTACTCCACCATGACGCGCTCGTTGCTGGCGCTGGCCGATTGGCTGCGCTGCCAAAGCGTCACCCTGGTCGCGATGGAGGCTACCTCGGACTACGTGCGGCGTAAGGGGTGCATGAATTCAGAGCTGGGGCACCAGCATGAAGCGGGGCGTGTGGTACTTGGGAGCGACCTTGCCTCCTCGGGTCCGGCAGGCGCTCCCCGCGGGCGCCTCACACATGGGACAGTCGAACTGTTCGGCAGCGGCAGCGGCAGCAACGAACTCGGCCATGTCGCAAAACCTATCGCAAGGACCATTCTGAGAGACGAGTTTTGCGAGAGGTTTTGAGAACGATGATCGGGGACAAACCGGACATCGAACGGGCGGCACTATGCTCTCGCAGAACTGAGTATTTCTGCGAATCACACACCGCCGCAACGACTACCGAACGTTACAGCGCCATCCGTCGTACGGGCTCCCGATGATGTCCCATCGGGTGAAGAGAGCCAGCACCGGCGCGAGCAACAGGTAGAAGAAACGATCACAGTTGGCCGTCAGGAAAGCTGACGACTGAGTGGAGCTCCTGCGGGCCCTCGCCAGGATCACGCTGCGGTGGGGGTCGATGAGGGTGCGGTCGGCGAACGTCCCCAGAGGGGTGTCGTCCAGGGCCCGTATCGGAGGTTGCCCTCCTTGTCGCGTACGACGCCGGGGACGAGCGGGTACACGCCGTTGCTGGAGTAGTGCGAGCCGTTCGCCTTGGCCCTGGTCAGATGGTGCAGGCCGGCGGCCACCGCCGACGATGTCGTGGACGCCCTCGTCCGGACCACCTTCGAGGTGGCAGGCGTGGCACCGTCTCGGGGCCGACGGCCGCGCGCTGATGGTCGAACAGGGCCACGGACCGGCGCCGGCCCTCATCGAGGTGTGCTCAGGTCACCAGGCCCCTGCGGTAGGCGTAGACCACCGCCTGCACCCGGTCACGCAGGTCGAGCTTGGTCAGGATGCGCGACACGTACGTCTTGACGGTCTCCTGGCTGATCACCAGCGTGGCGGCGATCTCGCTGTTGGACCGGCCGTCGGCGATCAGGCGCAGCACCTCCAGCTCGCGCGGGGTCAGTGCGGTCTCGCCGGGCGTGGCCTGGGCGGGGCGGATCCGGGAGGCGTACCTTCCGACGAGCTGCCGCGTCACCTCGGGGGCCAGCAGCGCGGCGCCGGCCGCGACGGTGCGGATGCCGTGCAGGAGCTGCGCCGGTGGGGCGTCCTTGAGGAGGAACCCGCTGGCGCCGGCCCGCAGCGCCTGGTAGACGTACTCGTCCAGGTTGAAGGTGGTGACGACGAGCACTTTGACAGGGTCCGCCACTCCGGCGCCGGCCAGCAGGCGGGTCGCCTCGATGCCGTCGAGGACCGGCATGCGCACGTCCATGACGACCATGTCGGGGTCGAGCCGGCGGGCGAGGTCGACCGCGGCGCGGCCGTCGCCGCACTCGCCCACCACCTCCAGGTCGGGCTGGGCGTCGATGATGGTGGCGAAGCCGGTGCGAATCAGCGCCTGGTCGTCGGAGATCAGGACCCGGATCGGTGTCGTCACGACGGGTTCTCGGCGGGGATGCGGGCTCGGACGAGGAAGCCGCCGCCCGCCTGCCGGTCGGCGCTGAACTCGCCACCGAGGGCTTCGACCCGATCGCGGAGCCCGGCCAGGCCGCGTCCGCTCCCGCCGGGAGAGGCGGCCCGGGAGCCGGGGCCGTCGGTGCTGACCTCCACGCTGATCTCCTTCTCGCCGTAGCGCACGTGGACCACGGTGGGGCTGCCGTGGGCGTATTTGAGGGCGTTCGTCAGGGATTCCTGCACGACCCTATAGGTCACGAACTCGGCGCTGCCCGCCGATTCCGCCGGGCTGCCCTCCTCGGTGAGCTTCACCGGCTGCCCGGCCCGGCGGGTCTGCTCCACGAGCGTGTGGAGCTCACCGGCGGAGGGCATGCTGACGTCGGTGTCGTGATCGGCTTTGAGCAGGTCGAGCATGTGCCGCAGGTCGGCGATGGCCCGTCGGCCGGTATCGGTGATGGCGCTCAGCGTGGCGTCGAGGCGGTCGGGGGCGGCGATCAGATAGCGTGCCGCCTCGGCCTGCACGACCATCGCCGTCACATGGTGGGTCACGACATCGTGGAGCTCGCGGGCGATGCGGGTGCGTTCGGCGGCGCGAGTGGCCTCGGCGACGTGGTGGCGGCGTTCGGCCTCGGCGGCGCGGGTGGAGCGCAGCCAGGCGCCGATGCCCCACGCGAGAGCCAGTGCCAGGTAGAACACCACGTACCCTTCCGGCCTCTCGGTCGCGCCGAGCCGGCCGAGCGCGAGCGTCAGCGGCACGTACGCCAGGGAAAGGAGGACCACGGTGACGCGCCGGCCGCGCTCCAGGTGGGCACCCGCGCTGATGAGCGCAATGGGCATCGCGTTGCTCGCGAACACGTGGTAGGCGCGGATCTGGTCGAGGGCGAAGCCGAGCGACACCAGGACGAGGCAGACGGCCGGCCACCGCCGCCGCACGGCGAGCGGAAGGCATTCCAGGGAGATCACCACGATGGCCAGCGCGTCGAAGGGGCGGGCCGGCAGGTCGCCGACCTGCGTCCCCTTGCCGTGGAGCGCCGGCAGGAGCGATACGACGGCCATCAGCAGCCCGAACGGTAGATCCCGGACCACGACATCGCACCGCCGCCACAGGCCCGTGACCCGCCGTAGATCGATCACTGGGCGAGCGTAGCGGTCGCGCCGCTTCGGAGCGGGACCACGTTGCCGCGCCGGCGGGCCAGCCACATGAACCCGACCGTCAGCAGTAGGCCGAACACCACCGCGTACGGACTCGCCTCCGGTCCGAACTCGCCGCCGGTGAGCAGGGCGGGGCCCGACGTCACACCGTGCAGCAGACCCTGCGACGCGCCGTTGCCCGAGACCTCGGTGCCGAAGATGCCGGCCGCGGCGAAGTTCCAGCCGAAGTGCACACCGATCGGCACCCACAGGGTGCGGGTGGCGGCGTAGGAGGCGGCGAGCATGCCGCCCGCCTCGATCGCAATGGCGATCGCACCCCACAGGTCGGCGTGCGGGTTGAACAGGTGCGACAGGCCGAACAGCAGGCCGGTCAGCGCCAGCGCGATCCACGTCCCGGTGCGTTCCTCGACGATCCTGAACAGGATGCCGCGAAACAGCAGTTCCTCCGTCACCGCGGCTGCGGCCATGAACCCGACCATCGCCACCGCGCCCGGCACCGAGCCCATACCGTCGATCCGGTAGCCGCCCAGGAAGGCGATGTTCATGATGACGGCCGCGAACATCCCGACACCGATCAGCATCCCGCGGACGGTGGCGGCGACGGCGCCCTTCGCGACCACCTCGACCGGTGCGCGGCGCTCGGACCAGCGCACCATCCGGGCGTACACGAGTACGGCGAGTACGGCCGTCGCGACGCCGAGGAGCAGGGTGAGGAACGGGCTTCCCTGCACCGCGCCCACGATCATGCCGCCGGCGAAGGCGACTACCGCGACGGGGACGAGCTGTTTCAACAACCGCATGACGACTCTCTTACGTGGGGGACTCCGCGGCGGGTCGCCGCTACGCCGGGAAACATTAGGGATTCGGCGGCCTGGAATCGTCCCCGTGCGGTGGACATTCGCGGGTAGCTCGCACGGGGGACAGACGTGCATGCGATTCGCCGTACGACGCCCGGACGTTCACCGAGCAGGACCTCGACGAGGCCCGCAGCAGACCCACCCGGCTCGCGCGGATCTGGACCGCCGGGCTGGAGGCGCTGACTCCGGACCAGGCCGACCACTCGCCTGGCAAGGGCCGGACACTCCGCCAGGTCGCCTTCCACCTCGGCGGGTCGGTCTGCTGCGCCGACGCGGCGGACGACCTGTCCGGCCGATAGCCGTTACCGCGCCAAGTGCCGTTGCTCTCCTGACCTAGCCAAGCGCACATGATGCGGGTTATGCATCGGCTTGGCTACGGCGGCCACCATCCTGCCGTTCATCTCAGCCATGCCCGCCGCCGAGGAGGTCCCCGAGCCGGAGAGCGGTGTTCAACAGATCGGCCCGGGCCAGTATTTCCCGGACACCAGCACCTTCGAGGTAGGCGAGACGGACGTGTCGGTCGGCGCCATCGGCCGCCGGCACCGCGTGGTGGCTGCCACGGACGGCGGCCTGGCCCGTCCGCAAGCCGTCAGTCGCCCTGACCTGGCGGTGTACGGCCTCGGCTGGGAGGCCGAGTTCCTCGGTGGGGCCACCGGCCGCTCGCTGACCGCCCAGGGCGACACGATCACGACCGGCGAGATCGGTCAGCCGGGCTCCATCCGGTACGACCTCAAGAGCAGCGTCACGTTCCCGGGCGGTGGCGGCGTCCGCAAGCTCGAGGCGGCCGATGGTTCCAAGCTCAGCGAGACCACCCGCTGGGACTCGGCGGCCGGTGTGATGCGTACGACGATCACTGAAACGCCCGCCGTGAACTTCGGTCCGGCCGATGACGGCATCGTCTACAACATGGACGAGTTCCTCCTCACCTACACCTGGGTCCGGGTGGACCCCGCCGACCCGGCATCCTGGCGGGTGACGCCGACGAGATCCTCGACGAGGTCGTCGAGCCGTTCCTGGCCGGTGGAGGAAGGCTCGCGCTATCTGCACAATGGTCGCCATGGACGAGAACATCGCGAACGAAGCGTGGTGGAGGCGGCAAGCCGCCGCACAAGGAGAATGGTGGCGGAAACGGGCGGCAGCACAGCAGGAGGAGTCCCTCCGGCAGAACAACCTGATGTACGGCGGCTTGATCGGTATCGGAGTCGTCTTTGTGCAGCCGTTCCTGACCGCGGGAGTCGCTTCCCTTGATCTGTCCGCCCAGATCTGCGTGATCGCCTTCTCCTTGGCCATCCCGCTCTTGTCGGCCCTCATCGTGTTGAACCGGCAGGAAGCCTATCGTCGGCGCATGACGAGTTCCGTTGTCGTGCTGGTGGCGCAGCAGGTTTCGCTCGGGCTCGGGTTCGTCGGGGTGGTCGCCGGTTTCTGGCACATCCTGACGATCGCCGGGATCGCGATCCTGGTTGGCGCGATCTTGGGTGTGGCCGTTCTTTCCGCGGGTTATGTGCGGCTGGAGGAAGAAGACGCCCAAGCCACACCAGGTGCTGAGCAACCACCCCAATGGTAATCCGCTGACGTCCATGGCCCGACTGAGATCGACCGCCGACGATGGCCGTGCAGGATGTTCGACGGTATCGAGGAGGCTTGGCGTCAGGGGGAAGGCTCGTTGCAGCGCAACAGAAGCATGGCGGCATCGTCGTGCAACGGCCCATCGACATACGCCATCAGATCGAGGCGTAGCTTCTCCAGCGCCGCCTCCGGATCGTCGCCCTCCAACAGGAACGAGCGCTCCAGGAGCGGATAGAAGGCGTTATCACGGTCGCGTGCCTCGATCACTCCGTCGGTGTAGAGCAGGATCTGGTCGCCGGGCCGGAAGGGCACCTGGTAAGGCTGTGGCCCCTCCACCTCCAGCCCGGGCAGGCCGAGCGGTGGGGCGTTGTCCTCCGGCTCGGCGAAAATCGCGTCCCCGTCGAAGGGCACGAGCAGCGGTGGCGGATGGCCGTAGTTGAGCAGCGTCAGCCTGCCGTCGGCAGCGGTTTCAGCCAAGATCGCGGTGACGAACTCCTCGCCCGACAGGCGGCGATTCAGCGAACGTTCCAGCCGTTCGCTGACGCCGAGCAGGTCCGCTTCGTCCTGGGCTGCCTCGCGGAAGGCGCCGAGCACCGTGGCCGCCGTCTCTACGGCTTCAAGTCCCTTGCCCTGCACGTCACCAACGATCACACGCACCCCGCCTGGGCCGATGACCACCTCGTACAGGTCGCCGCCGATCCGGGCCTCGGCGTTGGCCGAGGTGTAGGAAACGGCAGCACGCATGTTGCCTGCGCGGCGCGGCACCGGCCGCAGCAGCACCCGCTGAGCCACCTCGGCGACCGAACGTACGCTGGCCAGTTCCCGCTCCCGCCGCTGCCTTCCGAGTGTGACCAACACTCCCGCCACCGTCACACCGGCGATGGAGATGAGATTGAGGTCGCTTTGCCGTGACCCGAGCAGCTCGTCATACAGTCCCAGGAGCAGCGAGAGAACCAGCGCCATGCCTCCGATGAGCACGGTCCGGAGAGCGCCGCCGACCAGGCACGCGAACGCGGGCCCGAGCGCCAAGAGGGAGAGGTAGCCGTATTGCGGCCCGGCCAGAAGATCCACGGCCGTTACGGTGGCCATCATGACGAACGGCCAGGCGGTCGTCAGGGAGTGCACCAGCCGGATTCCTCTCGCGTACTCCCGGCTCCGCACAGGCGCCTCCAGACAGGTCGGCAAAAAGATCTGCCGACCAGACTTCCCGGCGCACCGCGGTCACTGTAACAACCCCGTGCCTCCCGCGGCAGCCCGTTGCCAAGCCACAGGACGGCTACGAGGTCCTCCTTCCTTGATAGGGTGCCTATCCTCGGGTGCCGGGCGGCACTCGCCTTGGTGTGCCGGGAAGTCTGGTCGGCGTGACAGCAGCAGCCCGACTGGAGACGGCACTCATGACTTCCACCCGCTCTCACTCTCATCGGCGTGTTGCCGCATGAATCAACCGGTTCTCACCACGCTGCTGCTATGCGCTGGACTCGCGCTCGCCGCCGCCGCACACCGCTACCGCTGGCGTCCCTCGCTGAGGACGACTCTCCTGGTGGCCATCGGATTCCGGGCAGCGGTGCTGGTCATCGCAGCGCAGGGCACCTGGCAGCCTGTCGACTTCGTGCAGAGCTTCCAGCCCGCGGGAGAAGCGATCCTGCGGCATGAGGACCCGGTGCTGTCCACCGATGGCTCATGGCGCTTCCTGCCGATGATCCCCTACGCCTACGCCGCCACACTGGCGGCCGGGATTCCGTGGGAAATAGGCGGCCGGCTGGTCACCGTGCTGTCCGACCTCGTCCTCGTGCTCCTCGTCGGCAAACTTGCCAGCCCCGAGCAGGAGGCCACGCGGCGCTTTCAATACGCCTGCTCCCCGCTGGCGGTGATGGTCGCAGCCATACATGGCCAGGTCGAACCCGTGTCCCTGATGTTCCTGGTCGGGGCCTACCTTATGGCTCGTGCCGATCGTGGTCTGGCCGCCGGGATCCTGTTCGGATTGGCTCTGTCGGCCAAGAGCTGGCCGATCATCCTGTTGCCGGTGATCCTGCTGATGCTCTCAACCTGGCGTCAGCGTGTAGTCGCAGTACTGGCCGGTGGCGCGGTGCCCCTGCTCTTCTTCGTGACACTGCCCTTGGGCGCCGGAACTCCCCTCTCGCGCCTCCCCGAGGTGGTGGCCATGCTGCGCTGGGTACGCCCCATCGTCGGCGAGTGGGGCTGGACCGCGTGGCTGACCGGCGGCAACTGGTCCTTGGAGCCTGCCTACTCGACGCTCGGCCAGGTCCTCATCTACATCGTCCTGGCCGTGGTGTTCTGGTTTTGGCGCCGCGCCGACCCGATCGATCTCACCACCGCGATGCTGCTGGGCTTCATGGTGGTCACACCCCGGCTGGGGGCGCAGTACCTGCTGTGGTTCGTGCCCCTCCTCATCGCCCGCCCTACCCGCTGGGGGCAGTACGCACTCGCCGCCTGCGCCGCCTGGGCCGGGCTCGGCTACGTCTACCTCACCCAGTTCGATTACACCGGTTGGGCACGTCACCACTCGTGGTGGGCGATGAGCTCGATCTTGGTCATTCCACTGCTCGTCTTGGCGATGCCCTGGAAGCGCAGGATCTCCTTGCCGAGCCGGGCGCAGAACCCGGTACCACTAGAACGAGACCTCGCCAAGTCTGGAACCTGAGCCACGTGTGGGACAGTCGCCCCGCAAGCCGGCTCAGCGACTTAGCCGCTGCCGACAGGGAGTTCACATTTGGTACGACAGCCGACGCTTTGGGACGTTCGGCTAAAGAGCGGCGATACGGGTAGGGCGGTGATCGGTGTGCCGGGAAGCCTGGTCGGCTGGACTTGCCCCGACCCTTCCTGGAGTTGCTGTGACGCACGCACCATCTCGTGGCTTTCGCCTGTTCAGCCCCAGCTCGTGGGCCGAGGCGCGGCGCATCGTCGACGTCCTGCGCGCCGAGACGGTCGGCGGCATGCTGCTCCTCGCCGGAGCGCTGTTCGGCATGCTGTGGGCGAACTCACCCTGGTCATCAACCTACGGGTCTCTGCGTGGCCTGGAGATCGGGCCCGCCGCCCTGCACCTGGATCTGAACCTGGCCACTTGGGCGGCGGACGGGTTGCTGGCCATCTTCTTCTTCGTGGCCGGTCTCGAGCTCAAGCGCGAGTTCGTCGCCGGAGATCTGCGCGATCCCCGCCGTGCGGCCATCCCGATCGCGGCCGCAGTCGCCGGAGTGCTCGTGCCCGCCGCGCTCTACCTGCTTATCACCAGCGCCGCCGAGACGGATGCAGCCCGCGGATGGGCGGTGCCCACCGCCACCGATATCGCGTTCGCCCTGGCCATGCTCGCGGTCATCGGCCGCCACCTGCCCGCGGCGCTGCGCACGTTCCTGCTCACTCTGGCCGTCGTCGACGACCTGCGCAATAACGCCCATCGCCGCATGGAACAGGCCGAGCCCGCCTTCGTGGAAGACGAGCGGAATGCCTAGTGGACGATCACGAAAGTCTGGCCCGATCATGCGGCCTTGTGGCGGAGACGGCTCCAGCGGTATCGGCGTTACGCCAGCGTAGGAAGGCCCGCACCTCACGGGCGCACGACGTGGTTAGCATGGGTCAAGCCTGCCGTCACGAGGGTGCGCAGCCGAACGAACTGCGGCTCGATGGGGTTGCCCCCCGAGACGTCGGTCGGCGTGGCGCACATCTACACCTTCGATGTGATCTATTGAGGAGTACGCCGACACGTGGCAGCCTCGGCCCCATGGATGAATCCGTGGAACAGGGGCGGGGCGAGTTCTTCGACGAGCCGCCGCACAGATATGAGTTCGACGTGGTGCTTCGCGGCTATCATCGCCGACAGGTCCGCGATGCACTACTCGACTGCATCCGGCGGTTGCAGTCGCCAGCCTGAGGTTGCAATGCGTTCAGGTTACGGCGGCATAGTCGGCTCGAAGGCACCCGTCGCGGTCATTCAACCCCGGACGTGATGCCGCGTCCCGTTCTTGAAGAGGCGACGCACTGAACAGCCCGGATGCTCCGCGGAGTCAACCTCGGTCTGCGTCGCGGTCGACTGGTGGGCCGCCCTCCGGGCAATCCCGCAGAACGCTGCAGCCGAGCCCTACTGCGACTCACCTCTGCTGGATGTGCGCACAGGAAGGGCAGTCAACGCCCGTTTGATGCCGGGCTGCCAGCCGACCTCGGCGGCAGGTATGGCCAGCGCAAGGTTCGGGAACCTGTTGAGGAGGCTGGTGAGGGCGACCTGGGTCTCGGCTCGGGCCAGCGCGGCGCCCAGGCAGTAGTGGATGCCGTGGCCGAAGCCGAGGTGGGCGTTGTCAGGGCGGTGGAGATCGAGCAGGTCGCCTTGGTGGAAGCGGCGCGGGTCACGGTTGGCCGCCGCGTACACCACCTGCACCGCCTCGCCTGCCGGGATCGTCAGGCCGCCGATCTCTACGGGTTCCAGGGTGTAGCGCATGACGGCGATCTCGGCGGGTCCGCTGTAGCGCAGGAACTCCTCCACCGCGTCGCCGACGTCGCCGAGGTCGACAGAGCCAGTGAGCAGCAGCCAGACGCTCTGGCTAATGAGGCTGACAGTGGTCTCATGTCCCGCGAGCAGGATGCTGATGGACATCGAGATCAGCTCCTCGTCGCTGAGCCGGTCACCGTCGGCCTCCTGCACTCCGATCAGACCCGATAGCAGGTCGTCACTCGATGCGGTGCGCTTGGCGGCGATCAGCTCCGCCATGTAGCCGACCAATCCCCTCGCTCCGGACGCGACCCGATCCAGGTCGCCGGCACCCAGATCGGCGGCCCAGATGCGCCAGGTGTCCCGGTCCTCGGTGGGCACTCCGAGCAACTCGCAGATGACCTGGATCGGCAGCGGATAGGCGAACCGCTCGATCAGATCGAACTCTTCCGGCAGGCCGACCAGCAGCTCGTCGGCGATCTGCTGGATGCGCGGGCGCAACCGCTCCACCCTGCGGGCGGTGAACTCGCGCGACACCAGCCTGCGCAGCCGCGTGTGGTCCGGCGGGTCGTACGCGCCCAGCGTGCGCATCAGGTACGGCGCCACGTCCTCGGGGAGCCCGGCGACCGCCGCCAGGTCGATCTTGGCCTGTTTGGTGACGTCGCTGCTGAAACGAGGATCCGTCAGGACCGTGACACTTTCGGGATAGCCGGTGATCAGCCAGATGGGCGTGCCATCCATGTAGGTGGCACGGCTGACCGGCCCGTCCTTGGCCAGGCCGGTCAGGAACGCGTCCCGGTCGGAAGCGGTAAGCAAGCCGATGATGTTGCTCATAGTCACTCCAAGATGGGGAGCACGACGGCTGAGGGCCGTACAGGGTCGTGGTGGAGCAGACGCGTGCCGGCGGCGGGGTTGCGGTCCCAACGCGGGAACGCGCCTGCGGTGATCTGCACGCGAATGCGGTGCCCGCGTCTGATCCGGTACGCGGTCGGCCAGAGCTCGACCTCGGCGCATGCGGGTACGGGGGCGAACCGCTGGAGCCCGTCGGTCACGTACGTGGCCTTGCCGGACGGTGCCACATCGCAGATTCGCACGTAGAAGTCGGCGCTCGCGGCGTCGGACGAGACGTGCAGTATCGCCCGAGGGACGCCGATGGCATCGAGATCGGCGGCCAGCGGCTCGCTGGTGTAGGTGAGCACGTCGGTGCGGTCGCGTAAAACCCGGTCGCCGTGTGCCCGTTTGATGCCCATGAGCCGCGGGGGCAGTTCGGGATCGGGGGTAGGGTTCGCCGGGTCGTAGGCGAGGCGATCAGGCTGGGACTCTGGCGGGCCGGCGGTGGCGAGCCCGCCGCCGGGCTGCAGATGCCATGGCCGCGGCTGGACTTCGGGCGGTGGATAGCTGTCGAGGTCGAGCCACTCGCCGGCGCCGTCGAGGTGGATGCGGACAGGTTTGTCGCGCAGCCCGGTCCGGTCGCCGAGCAGCTGCGCACGAAGCCACAGGAGTCCTTCGCGGACGCTCGTGAGTGATGCCTGAGTGTCCCAGTGATGCCACGGACCGATCGTCAGGTACGGCTTCCGCCCCGCGCGATGCAGTTCCTGGTAGTCGCGGATGAGGGCGGGCAGCATGAAGTCGCGCCAGCCGCCGACCAGGTGGTTCGGCGCGGTCACGGCCGCTACTCTGCCGCTGTGGTCGCTGCGCGTCCACCAGGGGTCGTCGGCCTGCCCATGGTCGAGCCATTCTCGCCAGTGCGGCGCCACCGCGCCCAGCGCGATCTCGTCGGCCTCGGCGAGCGGGAGGTGCCGTGCCGCCGCCGTGCGCCGGCGGGTGCCGCTCACCAGTGCGTACAGGTATGACAGCAGCGGGCGTTCCTGGTGGTGAACCACATATGCCCAGCCCAGGAAGATCTCCAGCGAGAGTGCGTCGCCTGGATAGATCATGCTCCGGAAGTCAGAGCTGGTCAGCTGGGTGGACATGGCCTGGAGCGTCGGCCCGGCCGCGTCGGCGATGGCCCACTGGGTGAAGCCGAGGTAGCTGGCGCCGGTGGTGCCGAGTACGCCGTTGAACCACGGCTGCTGCTTCAGCCATGCCAGCACGGCCAGCCCGTCGTCGCGTTCGCTGGCGAACGGGTCGAGGGTGCCGCCCGATCCACAGGTTCCCCGGCCGCTGACGATCAGCACGTGGAAGCCCCGCTCGGCGATCAGCTTGGCAACGAAGGAGCCTTTCGTGCGGTCGGTGTAGACCGAGCGGATCATGACCGTGGGCCGCTCGCCGAGCCCCTGCGGAGCGTAGTGATCGGCCAACAGGATCACGCCGTCGGGCATGGTGATCGGCAGGTCTCTGTCGACCGTGACGGTGCGGGTCTCGGCGGGCGGGAGTTTGGCCTGGCGGGCCAGGATGCGGCCGGCGATGCTCATAGCACGGACTCCAGGATCTTGATGGCGCGGCCGACACCGTTCTCGGCGCGGATGCGGTGGCCCAGGTCTTCGGCGGCACGCGCCATGGCCGGGCCGTTGGCCTGGCGGATGGCGGCGGCGAGCCCGTCCGGGGTGAGGCGGCGCTGCGGCTGCGGCGGCGGGGCGACGCCGGTCGCGTGCATGCGCGCCGCCCAGAAGGGCTGATCGGCGACGAACGGGCAAACCACCTGTGGCCGTCCGGCGGCCAGCGCGGCGCCCGTGGTACCGCTGCCGCCGTGGTGGATGATCGCGGCCATGCGCGGGAACAGCCAGTCGTGTGGCGCCTGGTCGAGCTGAAAGACGGTGTCAGGCAGGTCGCTCACCTGCAGGCCGCCCCATCCGGAGGCGAGCACCGCCCGCACGCCGGCCCGCCGTACGGCCTCGGCCACGATGCGGCCGACCCGCGCGGGGTCGGTGCCCGCCATGCTGCCGAACCCGATGTACACCGGTGCGTCCCCGGCCTCCAGGAAGGCGGCCAAGTCAGCGGAGGGACGCCAGTCGGACGGGGCGGGCAGGTACCAGAAGCCGGTGGTGTGCACCCAGTCCGGGTAGTCCAGGTGGTTCGGGAGCACGTGCCGGCTGAAGCCCTGCAGCACGGTGGCCGGACCGCCGTCCGGGCGACGGAGGATGTCGTGGCGCCCGCGCCGCCGTGGCAGGCCCAGCCGCCGCTTGCGCAGATCGTCGGCGATGCCGCCGAAGGAGCGCAGCATCAGCTTGATCGGCAGGTAGGAGGCGCGGTTGAGCGCCTTGGGCAGCGGCAGCGGCAGCATCGGGTTGCGGAAGGCGGCGGTCGGCACCCACACCGGCTGCAGCGCGGCGGGGACCGCGGGCACGCCCAGCCGCTCGGCGAAGTGCTGGGCCGGGATGCCTGGCGCGTGCACCACCAGGTCGGCCCCCGCCTCGGCCACGGTCGCCATGTCCTCGAATACTTTCGCCATGAGCGGTTTGCTGCGGCGCATCACCTGCAGGGCGACTCGCTTGCCGCGCAGGCCGCGGTAGTTGGTCTCGATGGCCTGGCGGATGTCGGGGTCGTCGATGAGCGTGTTCGGCCCGTCGTGCAGCGGCGCGAAGTCGATCCCGTACGGGTGCGCGAGAGAGGCCATCGCCGCCGGTGCGCCCAGCACCACCTGATGCCCGGCCCGCCGCAGCGCCAGGGCCAGCCCCGCGTACGGCTGGACGTCGCCGCGGGTCCCGTGTGTGAGGATGAGCACCCTCATCGCGACCGCCGTTCCTTCTTCACCGCGTCCCAGGCCGTCAGTGCACGGTCGTCGGCGAACACGCCATGCGTGAAGATCTCGATCGCCGCCCTGGAGTACTGCAACGTGGCGTCCGTCTCGTGCAGGTCGCCCACACCCAGCACCCTGGATAGGTGCTCGCCGAAGGCCAGCGGCGCGAGCAGCCACGTCACGTAGATCGCCGCGCGGGCCCGCGGATCCTCGCTGGCACGCACCCGCCCTTCACCGACGCCCTGCTCCAGCCACCGCTCGCTGGCCTCGACGATCTCGTCGAACAGGGCGGCCGCGTCCGGGGTGCCGTCGAGGAAGGCGCGGGCCAGGTAGCGGCGCACCGGCGTGCCGGCCTCCAGCACCGCGCCCAGCCCTGCCGTGTCCTCCAGATCCACCTCGGGGCCACCGCGCACCAGCGACATCACGTAGTCGTCGCACTCCTTGCGCAGCCCCTCCTTGGTGCCGAAATGGTGCAGCACCAGGGCATGCGACACCCCGGCGCGGGCGGCGACCGCCCGCAACGTCACGCGGTTGACGCCCTCGGCGCCGAACAGCTCCAACGCGGCGTTCCTGATCCTGGCGCGCGCCGTTAGGTCGTCATTGTCTGACCGCATGGTCAGCACTTTAACCAAATGGTCAATCGCTTGGCAAGGACCGGGATCGTCAGGAATTCGCCAAGAGACCTCTGGCCGAGCCGAGCCCGCGCTGTTACCGTCGATCGTGGAGCGCCGGGAAGCCTGGTCGGCAAACGTCATATCGGACCGGCATCAGAGAGGCGCCCCCATGGCGAGCAGCCCTGCCGTCTTCATCAGTGGCCTGACCAAGCGCTACGGCAAAGTCCGCGCCCTTGACGCGCTCGACCTCACCGTCCACGTCGGCGAGGTGCACGGCTTCCTCGGCCCGAACGGCTCGGGCAAGACCACCACGCTGCGCATCCTGCTCGGCCTGCTGCGGGCCGACTCCGGCCACGCCGAGCTGCTCGGCGGGAACCCCTGGCGGGACGCGGTCGAGCTGCACCGGCGGCTGGCGTACGTGCCCGGCGACGTCGTGCTGTGGCCGACGCTGTCCGGCGGGGAGGCCATCGACCTGCTCGGACGGCTGCGTGGCGGCCTCGATCGGCGGCGCAAGGCGGCCCTGCTCGAACGCTTCGACCTCGACCCCACCCGCAAGGGCCGTGCCTACTCCAAGGGAAATCGCCAGAAGGTGGCCCTGATCGCCGCTCTGTCCTCGAACGTCGAACTGTTGCTCCTCGACGAGCCGACCTCGGGCCTGGACCCGCTGATGGAGGCGGCCTTCCGCGAGACCATCCGGGAAGAGCGGAACAACGGCCGCACGGTGCTGCTGTCCAGCCACATCCTGTCCGAGGTCGAGGCCCTGTGCGACCAGGTCACCATCATCCGCGACGGGCAGGCGGTCGAGACCGGCACGCTGGCCCAGCTTCGCCACCTCACCCGCACCTCGATCACCGCCGAGCTCGACCACATCCCCGACGAGCTGACCGTGCTGGCGGGCGTGCACGACCTGGCCGTCAACGACTCCCGGGTCCGTTTCCAGGTGGACGCCGAGCATCTCCCGAGCGCACTGCGCCTGCTCACCGACTCTGGCGTCCGCGAGCTGACGTGCCAGCCCGCCACCCTGGAGGAGCTGTTCCTGCGGCACTACCAGGTCGCGGCGTGACCGGCACGCTGACGCTGGTGCGGCTCGCGCTGCGCCGCGACCGCGTCCTGCTGCCCGTCTGGATCGTCGTCATCACCGGCGTCATGGCCGCCAGCGCCTCGGCCATCGCCGAGCTCTACCCGCAGGCCGCCCAGCGCATCGCCCTCGGCGTCACCATCGGCTCCGCCCCCGCGCTGCAAGCGCTCACCGGGCCTGTCTTCGACGCGACGTCGATCGGCGGGCTCACCGCCTGGCGCACCACCACCATGGCCTCGGTGCTGGCAGCTTTGATGAGCATCTTCGTGGTGATCCGGCACACCCGCGCAGAAGAGGAGACCGGCCGGGCGGAGCTGGTCGGCGCCTGCGCGGTCGGCCGCCACGCGACCCTGACCTCGGCGGTGCTCGTCGCCGGCGGCGCGAACCTGCTCATCGTGCTCCTCCTCACGCTCGCCCTGGCCGGGCAGGGCCTGCCGGCAACGGGCGCACTGGCGTTCGGCCTGGCCGTGGGCGGCGTCGGCTGGACGTTCACCGGCGTCGCCGTGCTGGCCGCGCAGCTCACCGAGCACGCCCGCACCGCCAACGGCATCGCCGCCGCGACCCTCGGCCTGGCCTTCCTCCTGCGCGCGCTCGGCGACGCCGCGAAGGTGGAAACGCTCGCCTGGCTGTCGCCGCTGGGCTGGGCGCAGCGCATGCGGGCGTTCGCCGGCGAGCGCTGGTGGGTGGCCGCCCTGTTCGCCGTCACCGGCTTGGTGCTGGTGGCAGGGGCGGCGCTGCTGACCAGGCGGCGCGACCTCGGCGCCGGACTGGTGCCGGCCCGCCTGGGCCCGCCGGACGCCGCCGCCTCTCTCAGGAGCCCGCTGGCGCTGGCCTGGCGGCTGCAGCGCGGCGGCCTGCTCAGCTGGACGATCGGCTTCGCCGTGGTGGGCGCGATGTTCGGCGCGCTCGCGCACAGCGTCGGCGACATCGTGCGCGACAACCCGCAACTGGCCGAACTGTTGGCACAGTTGGGCGGCGGCGCCACTGCGCTGATCGACACGTTCCTGGCCGCCCAGATGGGCCTGCTGAGCATGGTCGCCGGCGGTTACGCCGTCCAGGCCACACTGCGGCTGCAGGGCGAGGAATCTGCGATCCGGGCCGAACCCGTCCTCGCCACCTCCGTGGCCCGCCGACGCTGGACGGCAAGCCACCTGACCGTCGCGTTGGGCGGCAGCGCACTGATTCTCGCCGCAGGCGGACTGACAGCCGGGCTCGCCCACGGACTCCGGGTCGGCGAGCCGGCCCGCCAGGCCGTCCGGCTGCTGGGCGCGGCGCTGGTCCAGGTACCCGCCACGTGGACGCTGGCCGGGATCGCGATGCTGCTGTTCGGGCTGCTGCCCCGGCTGACCGCGCTCGCCTGGGCCGCGCTGGTGACCTTCGCCCTGCTCGGACAGCTCGGCGAACTGCTCCAACTCGACGACTGGATCATCGGCCTGTCCCCCTTCGCGCACACCCCGCAGTCCCTGGGCCAGCCGGTAGATGTGAGCCCGCTGCTGTGGCTGGGCGCGGTCACCGCGGCGCTCTCGCTGGCCGGCATCGCCGCCTTTCAGCGGCGTGATCTGCGAGGAGACTGACCGTGCCGCTCCTGATCACCCTCAGCGCGCTGGGGCTGGCCGTACTGGCCTTCGCCGCGGACCACCTGATCCTCGGCTCCGGCCGACTGGCCGAACGGCTCGGGCTGGAGCCGATCGTGGTGGGCGTGATCGTCATCGGGTTTGGCACCAGCGCACCCGAGCTGGTCGTGGCCGCCACGGCGGGGCTCCAGGGGGCAGGCTGAGCTGGCCGCGGGCAGCCTGGTCGGCTCGAACATCATCAACCTGACTCTGATGCTTGCTCATGGCGCTGCTGCTGGTGTAGCACTCCGACGACAACTCCGTGGTCCGCCAGAAGTTGCGGCCCTGCCTCGGCGAGGGCGTCGCGTCTGCTGTCCGAGCCCAGTTCCGCACAGCAGACACGGCCTTGGTAGTAGCCGACGGCACCGCCAGCCGCCAGGAACGCGTCAATGCTTCTAGACACTGGGTCGCCCCCGAGTTAATTTGTTTACGGTACCACTCCGTAAACAAATTGAGAGGACACCGATGGAGATCGATGTGCTGGTGGTCGGCGCTGGACCAGTGGGTCTGGCGCTAGCGTGCGCGCTCCTGCAGCATGGCGCCTCGGTACGGGTGGTGGACAAGGCCGGCGGCCCGGCCACCACGTCGCGGGCGAACTTCGTGCACGCGCGCGGCTCCGAGGCGCTCGACCGGCTGGACGCCCTCAGCGGCCTGCCGGAGGAGTCGGAACGTGCCATGCTGGTCACCACGTATGCCGGGGATCGCCCGATGACGCGCATCCGCTTCGGCGACCCCGGCCTGCGCACCGCCGGTCCGCCGATGGTGATCTCCCAGGCGCGGGTCGAGGCACGCCTTCGCGACCGCTTGGCCGAGCTGGGCGGGGAGCCCGAGTGGAACGCCGGGCTGGTGGCGGCCGAGCAGGATGCCACCGGGGTGTCCGCGACGCTGGCCGACGGCCGCACGATGCGCGCGGGCTGGCTCGTCGGCTGTGACGGGACCGGCAGCACGGTACGGAAGCTGGCTGGCATCGGCTTCCCCGGCGTCAAGGTCAGCGAGCGCTTCCTGCTGGTCGACGGCCGCCTCGACACGACGCTCGACCGCTCGGGCGTCAGCGGCTGGGTGCATCCGGACGGCCTGCTGGGCGCCATGCCCATGCCGGGCGACCAGTGGCGGCTGCTCGCCTACGACCCCTCCTTCCGCGACGACAAGCCAAGCGAGGAGCAGATTGTCGAGCGCATGCGGCGCATCCTGCCCAAACGCACTGGCCTGCCGGACATACGGCTGCTCGAGGCCACCTGGGCGTCGCTGTTCAGCGTGCACCGCCGCCTGGCCGACACCTACCGGCGGGGGCGCATCCTGCTGGCCGGGGACGCGGCGCATGTGCACGCCCCGTTCGGCGGGCAGGGCATGCTCACCGGGCTCGGCGACGCCGAGAACCTCGCCTGGAAGCTGGCCCTGGTAGTCCAGGGCCGGGCCGGCGACCAGCTGCTGGACACGTACGAGGCCGAGCGCCGCCCGCTGGCCACCCAGGTCCTGCGCGGCAGCACCGCACAGACCAAGGTCAACATCGCCGCCGGGCCGGTCGGCCGCTTCCTACGCGACCGGGTGCTGCTGCCGGTGTCCAACATCGCATGGCTGCAGCGCTGGGCCACGTACACGACCTCGCAGTTGTGGGTGAGCTACCGGCGCGGCCCGCTGGGCGGTCGCGGCGGAAAGCCGCGGCCCGGCGACCGGATCCCGGACTTGGCCTGTGAGCGCCCCGACGGCACCCGGACCAGGCTGCATGCCGAGCTTCGCGGCTGCTGGGCGGTCGTTGGCGACCGTGACGCCTTCGATGCCGCTCGCCACCGGCTCGGCGACCACGTGGTCCTCCTGCACCCGGTGGAGGGGGCGCTGCCCGCTATGCTCGTACGCCCGGACGCCCACCTGGCCTGCAAGGGCGGTCCGGCCGAGCTAGCCCGCTGGCTGGACGGAGCCCTGGCATGACCGCTGCCCGAGGACGCGGGCGCCCCCGCGACCCCAAGACCGACGCCGCGATCCTGCGCGCGGCGCTGGAGCTGTTCCTCGATCGCGGCGTCGAGGGCACCAGCATGGAGCAGGTCGCCAAGCGGGCAGGGGTGGGCAAGCTCACGGTCTACCGCCGCTGGAGCACCAAGGAAGACTTGATCGCCCAGGCCATCGAGGAGGCGGTCGCCGCCGAGCTGACCCCCTCCCCCGCCCAAGTCGAGGCCCTGTCCCCGCAGGAGATCATCGAAGGCGCCCTCCCCGCAGCGGCGGAGATGGTCGCCAGCCCGGCCTTCCGCGCGCTGGTCGCCCGCGTCATGGGCTCGGCGGTCAGCCATCCGAAGCTGATGGCCGTTTACTGGAAGCACTACATCCTGCCGCGCCGCGAGCTGGCCGCCACAATGTTGCGGCGCGCGCAAAAGGACGGCACGGTGGCAGCGGACGCCGATCTGGACGTACTGATCGACATGATGGCCGCGGCCGTGACCTACCGCGTGCTCCAGCCGGACCCGCCGGACGCGGCCGGGATGCTGCGCTATCTCAAGTCCGTCTACCGCCAGGTCGGGCTGTACCAACCGTCTCAAGAACCTTGACCGCGGCGGCCATGTCGGCGAACACTTTGGCTATCAGCGGCTTGGTGCTCTTGTTCACGGTGAGCGCGGTCTTCTTGCCGCGTAGCCCCCGGTAGTTGGTCTCCATCGTCTTGGGGATCGCGGAGTCGTCCATGAGCTTGTTCGGGCCGTCGTCCAGCGGGAAGAACGTCAACTCGTACGGCTCGGCCAGGGAGGCCGCGGCGCCCAGGCCCAGGTGTCGATGACGGCGTCCCACTCCTCCCAGCTGGCCAGCGCGGCACGGACCGTCTCGGAGTCGGCGCGGTCCGCGATTAACGCCTGGGGGCCGGCACGCCGCTCAGGCCGCGGCCGACGTGGTGGGTGCCACAAGGAACGAGCAGTTTCATGACGCTCCTGAGAAGACGGAAAGCCAGATCGCCAAGAGTCGGTCGGGGTCGGGGTAGACCTCGTGGTCGGACGGGCGGAGCGCGCGTACCTCCCGCCAAGGGTTCGCCGATCCCGGGGTTGCGGCCGAAGCGGGAACGGGGACTACTGGAGACATGCAGCCGGATCCGGTGACCGCGTGGGAGAGCTCCTAGACCACGGAGCAGATCTACGCCCTGGCCGGCATCGACGATGGGACCGACTCGGCAGGCGAGGGGACGGCTGTCGGCCGTGCGCTCGATCGAGCTGCCGCCAGGGTTGTTCGCCTACGTGGCGCCCAAGGTGCTGGCGGCCTGGCGATCTCGCACATGCGCACCCCCTGCGCGAGCTTTCCGGGGCCTGCACCCCGGCATCAAGGCGCACCGTCAGGTGACCGCGGTCGGTCCCGGCGGTGTGGGCAAGACCCGGCTGGCGTTGGCGGTGGCCGCGGAGGTAGCCGGCGAGTACTCCGACGGGGTGTGGTTCGTCGATCTGGTCCCGGTCACCGATCCGGACCTGATCGCGACTGCGGTCGCCGGGGCGCTCGGCCTCGGTGAGCAGCCAGGCCGCGACATGACCGAGTCCGTGCTCGCTGTGCTGGCCGACCGTCATGCGCTGCTGGTGCTGGACAACTGCGAGCACGTGGTGGACGGGTTGGCGCTGTTCCTCGAGCGGCTGCTGGCGACGTGCCCTCGGGTGACGGTGCTGGCGACCAGCCGGGCACGGCTGATGGTGCCGTTCGAACGGGTGCATCCGGTCCCGCCGCTGTCGCTGGCCGTCGATGGTGACTCGGACGCGGTCGCGTTGTTCATGGAGCGGGCGGCGGCGGTCGGCTGGCCGCTGGATCCTCCGCTGCGCGACCAGATCGCCTCGATTTGTGAGCGGCTGGATGGGATGGCGCTGGCGATCGAGCTGGCCGCCGCCCGCTATCCCACGCTCGGGCTGGATGGCATCACCGCCGCCCCTGCCGCCGCCGACGCCGGAACGGGTGAGCGGCTTCTTCGACTTCCTCAAGGACCGCATCGCCACCGCCCGCACATACGGGCCGGCGGCACGGGATTACGCGCTGTTTCGCAGTTAGCGGGCCGCCCGCCGTCCCGACCCCTCCGCGCGGCCGAACCCGGCGTCGTTCGAGCAGGTCCGGGGGTATATCGCGATCAACGCACATTTCTCGGTACGAGGACGGTCAGGGCAGGGCGCGGGAAGCGCAGGGGATGGCCAGGGAGTCACGGCCGGCTTCGTTGACGAGGCGGGCAAGCTCGACGCGCGAGTTGACACCCACCTTCCGGAACATCTTGCGCAGGTGATAGTTGACCGTGTGCGCCGACAACGAGACCCGGCTGGCGACCTGATGATTGGTCAGCCCTTGGCTCACCAGCAGCGCGATGAGGCACTCGGTCTCGCTGAACCCGCGCCACAAGGACTGCCCCTGCCGGATCGGCACCGGCTCCTGCCCCAGCCTCCGCAGCCGGCCGCGCACGCGCTCGCTGTCGCGTACCGCGCCGATCCGCTCGAACAGGCACAGGGCCGACTGGTAGCGGCGGGCGGCCTCGATGAGGTCGGCGGCGGGCGGGGCGGCGAGCCGGGCCCCGAGGTCTTCCAGAGCTCCGGCCTGGTCCCAGGGGTCGGGATGCTCGGCGGCTGCCCAGCGCAGCACCGTCACGTCCTTCTCGCGCAGCCCCCTGGCGTGGCACGCGGCGACGGAGAGGCGGTGGGACTGCGGGTTGCGCTGGGCCAGCCTTTCCACCGCGGTGAGGGTCTGACCGGTGAGCCCGTCGTCGCCCGCCGCGATGCCGAGCCGGGTGAGCCAGACGGCCGCGCCGGGCTCGTCGAGCAGCAGCGGCCCGTACGTGACGAGATCGGTGTGCTCGGCGGCGAAAAGCCGGGCCGCGTGTTGCGGGCCGTGTAACTCGGCGGCGATGCGCACCCGGATCCATTCGGGGTGCACCGGCCACAGGCGGGGCCGGCCGGCCGCGCGGGGCTTGTCCGGGAGCTGCGCGTGCCAGCGGCTTCTGTCGAGGTCGCCGATCCGCAGGCTCGCCTCGGCCAGGACCGCATGGCCGAGTGGGAGGAGCAGGCCGGCGTCCATCTCGCGGGCGGTGCGCAGGGCCGCTTCGGCCAGCTCCAGCGCCTGTTCCAGGTTGCCGGTGCGCATCAGCAGCTCGGCCCGGCTGATGGCGGGGGCCGGGGCGTAGACGCTGGGCGCGCCGGGGCAGGACAGCTCGCCGGTGGCCTGCTCGATGTGGCCGTCGGCCTCGGTGTACCGGCCGCCGCTCATGAGCTTGCGGGCGTAGGCGAGCCGGACGAGCATCCGCCACACCGGCGGGGCGCTGTCGTCGGCGATCGTGACGGCCTGCCGGGCGAGCCGCATGGCCCGCGCCGCGTCACCGCGCCGCCACGCGCTTCCGGCCAGCGTGGACGTGGTCACCGCCGCCGCCGCCCCCGAAAGCGTCGGCTCCGCCGCTTGCAGTGCGGCTCGTTCCGGATCGCGCAGGGAGAGGGCGAACGCCAGCGCGGCCCGCGCGTCGTCGCGACCGCCGTCATGCTGGCCCTGCTCGGGCGGCGCGGCCTGCGCGACGGTGATCGCCTCGGCGATCCAGCCGCCCGCGACCAGCACGTGGACCAGCCGGGTACGCAGCTCCGCCGCGACTTCGTCGGGCAGCGGCCGCAGCAGGCTCTCGCGCAGCAGCACCCCGGCTCCGGCCAGCCGGCCGTCGGCGAGGTGGGCGTCCGCCACGGTCACCAGGTGGGGCGCGAGGGCGGGATCCAGCGAGTCCAGCTTGTCCAGGAGCCGATCCGCCAGCTTGACGGCGGCCGGGGCGGACACCGGCAGGATCTCGCGTACGGCGTGGGCGAGGGTGTCGGCGGCGGTGGCCTCGCGGTCCGCCTTGTTCTCCACCAGGCCGGGCGGCGTGACCAGGAGCACCCAGGCCTTGCGCTGGGCCACGGCGGCGACCGCCGGGCCCGTCTCCGTGTCGGAGGGCTGCGAGCGGTGCAGGATGTGCATGCCCCGCCGGCGGGCCGTGGCCACCACCGAGCGCAGCGTCTCGGCGGGCTCACCCTCCTGCGCCAGGAGCATCAGCGTCCAGCCGGGCCCGGCCTGCCGCAGGACCTTGAATAACGGACGCCATCTTTGTTTTTCGATATTGTCGAAACCGACCGACATCGTGTGCCGCCCCCTATCGGTTTTCTGCCGTCCTGACACTAATTCGTGCGACCGCCTGTCACGGATGAAGTGGATTGGCCGGACATTTTCTTTCTTAGTGGCTCTTGCGCCGCTCATTGTGCGGGCCGGGAAGGCAGCGGCGCCGCCTGCTCCGCCAGCCACGCCTGCCAGGACGGCGCCATCTTGACCGGACCGGGGCGGAAGAGCTCGGGCACCGCCCAGCGCTGCACGGGGCGGATGCCGTGCAGCGCGTTGACCAGCCATGTCTCACGGCCCGCGAGGTCCTGCGGGCGTCGGCGCCGGTGGGTCACCGGGATGCCGAGCTCGGCGGCCCGGCGCTGGAGCCGCGCGGTCGTCACTCCGGGTAACGCGGGCAGCTCGCTCGAAGGCACGCAGAGGGTGTCGTCCTCCCACCACAGCAGGCTCGTGGTGGCGCCTTCGACCACCCACCCGTCGGAAGCGACGATCAGCGCCTCATGAGCGCCGTGCCGCTGGGCCTCGGCCCGCAGGCGGGCGAGGGTGGCCAGGTCCGGCCCCTTGACGTGGGGGACGCGCCGCGGGTCGCCGGGCGGCCGGGCCCAGACGGCCAGCGGCCCGCCCCTGGCCGGTGCCGTACGCACGCGAAACCGCAGCTCGCCGGAGGCGGACAGCTCGACGCGGGGGAACCAGTCCCCCTCCCGCGGCAACGCGTCGACGGCCGCCCGCCACATCGCAGCGACCAGGTCTCCGGCCAGGGCCGCCGCTTCGCAGGCCGCGCGGAAGCGGCGGCCGTGGTCGGCGAGAAAACGCACCGCACCGTCCACGACCAGCCAGGAGTCGGCCACCAGCAGGTCGTCCTCGATCGGCTCACCCGCGATGAACTCGCCTCCGGCGAAGACGCTGATCGTGTCCAAACGGCACCTCCTCCCTGATCGGCCGGTCGCCAGTGAGCCTCAGTAGACCCCTTCGACGATCTCTTCGGTCGTGACGGGGAGGACGGAGGCGATCCCGTCGACCACGTCGCCCGCCCCGGGCGCGATCCGCAGCGCGGTGTCGCGTTCGAGGATGTTGGGCAGGAACATGTCGCGGAAGAGCAGGTGCATGAGCACCTGGCCGCGTTCGCCGTAGGCCACGGGGACCCGGGTGTCCGGGTCGACGATCTCCACGACCGAGGCCGGGTGGTAGGGCCTGAAGACACAGGGCTGCTCGTCCCCGCGCTCGCGGGGGCGCTGTGGCGCGATGCCCATCAGCGTGTTGCCGTAGATGCCGCACACCTTGGCCTTGGGGAACAGCGTCTCCTCGATGAGCCGCAGCGTCTCCGGCCCCGCCGAGGTGCCCGCCCAGAGCAGCCCTTCCAGGCGCTCGGACAGGACCTCGTAGATGGCGGGCCGCGCGCAGGCCGCCTCCAGCATCGGCGGGGTGATGAACAGCACCCGGATGTCCTGGGTGGCGACGATCGCCTCCATCTGGTCCAGCACGTGCTCGACGTACTCGTCGGCGAGGTCGCCGCGGCCGTCGGCGAGGACCTTCTTCACCCAGCGCGGGTCCATGTCGACGGTGAAGAACAGCCCGTTCCGCCGGGCCGCGATCCGCCGGACGGTACGGCCGACCACGTGCGGCCCGCACGGCGCGATGTGCAGCCAGTTCCCCCTGGCGGGGAAATCGTGGGAGTCGAGCACGTCGGCGCACCAGTCGGCGTTGGCGACCCGCGAAGTGGCGTCCACGACGCGTTTGGGCGCCCCGGTCGTCCCGCCGGAGTCGAACACCTCGTACGTGCCCGTGCCGCCCCGGGGGATCAGATCCTCGGCCGGCACGGTCCGCAGCAGCTCCCCGACGTCGGGGAAGCGCCGCAGGTCCGCGACGGACCGGATGTCGGCGCGCGGATCGAAGCCGAGCCCGCCGGCGAGTTCCAGCCAGAATCTCGACCCCGTCGCCGGATCGAAGTGCCAGTCGAGGGTCTCCTGGAGGTGCCGGCTCAGCTCTGTCGCCGGCGCGTGCGCGTCTACCGCGGACATGCTCTACTCCCTGCGTGTGGCTTGCGGACCTGCGTGTGGCGAGGAGGCGCGGATTCCGTTCAGGAACGGCCCTTGTACGCGCCGGGCACCAGCCGGGCCGAGATGGCCAGCCGGTTCCAGGCGTTCATGACGGTCGCCACGAAGATGAGGTGGGCGGTCTGTTCCTCGGTGAAGTGCTTGCGGGCCCGCTGGTAGACGTCGTCGTCCACCGCGTCGGTCCCGAGCAGCGTGATCGCCTCCGCCAGGCCGAGTGCGGCCTGCTCGGGTTCGGAGAAGAACCGCGGTGAGTGCCGCCAGGCGTCCAGCAGGTAGACCCGCTGGGCGGTGACCCCCGCGGCCTGCGCGTCGATGATGTGCATGTCGATGCAGTACGCGCAGCCGTTCACCTGGGAGACCCGGATCTTCACGAGGTGGACGACCTCCGCCTCGATCCCCGACCGGAGCGCACTCTGCGTCACGGTCTGGGCGAACTTCCCCATGGCCCCATAGCTTTCGCGGGCGATTTGGAACAGCGGCAGCCGCGCGGATTGACTCGTCATGGAATTCCTTCAAAAGGTCGGCAGAATTTACACGGGCGCCGCACCCGAAAAGTCATTTGACTTGACACGGCTGCTCTCGTGAACTCACGGCATCACCATAAAAGGCGGTCTCCCGCGCGTCCACTACTCAATCAGGTAGTGGACTTGCCGGCCTCTCGCCTGTTGAACTGCGTGAGCGACGGCTCCATCCCCGCTGCCGCGCCCCGAGTACGGGGTGAGCGGCTTTCGCCCCCTTGGCCGATCAGCGATCCGGGCTGTCCGTGCGAGCGGCGGGGGATCACCGACTAGGAAGGTCCGATCGATGAGCCATGAGCAGGAGTTGCTGGTCGTGGGCGCCGGCCCGGCCGGTCTGAGCGCCACTCTGGCCGCCCGGTCGCTCGGCGTCGAGGTGACCTTGATCGAGGCGGACGCCCGGGACCAGGAGCGGCCGGGCAGCCGGGCGCTGTTCGTGCACCAGGAGACGCTGGAGCGGCTGGAGCGGCTGAGCCCGGGACTGGGGGAGAAGATCGCGGGATTCGGGGTCCTGTGGCAGGTCGCGCGCACTTTCTACCGTGGCAGGGAGGTCTACGCCCGCCGCTACGACACCGAGCAGGGCAGTGGGCTGCCGCCGTACGCGAGCCTGCGGCAGCTCGACACCGAGCGGTTCCTGCTCGGCGCGTGCCGCGCCGCCGGCGTGGAGCCCGTCTGGGGAGCCCGGGTGGTTTCGGTCCGGTCCGACCCGGACGGGGTGACCGTCCGCGCCGAGAACGGCGGCGAGTGGCGGGCGCGCTACGTCATCGCCGCCGACGGGGCGCGGTCGGCCGTCCGCGCGTCGATCCCGATCGAGATGGACGGTGGCCGCTCCAGCGACTACCGGGTCGCAGTGGACCTGTCCGGCGAGGACGCGGGCGGCGCGCCGGCGGAGCGGCACCTGCACTACCGGCATCCGGCGCTCGACGGCCGGAACCTGCTGATCGTGCCGTTCACCGGCGGCGTCCAGGTGGACGTGCAGTGCCGGGACCCGGCAGACGGCGAGGCGCTGAGCGACCCCGACGCCGTCCGCCTGTGGCTGCCGAAGGTGGTCTCGCGGGAGCAGGCGGAGCGGGTGCTCTGGGTGTCGCGTTATCCCTGCCTGCAGCGCGTCGCCACCGGCTTCGCCGACGAGCACCGGCGCGTCCTGCTGGCCGGGGAGGCCGCGCACCTGTTCGCCCCGCTGGGCGCGCGGGGGATGAACAGCTCGATTGCGGACGCCGAGGCGGCGGCGACCGCGGTGTGCCTCGCGCTCCGCTCGACCGGCGTGGAGCGGGCGAGAGGCGTCGTCGAGGACTACGACACGGTGCGGCGGCAGGCGGCGCGGCACAACCGGGCCCGCGTCGAAGGCGCGCTGCGGCATCTGCGCGCCGAGTCCGCCTGGTCCCGGCTGGCCCAGGCCGGTGCCGCCCGGCTGGCTCCACGTCTGCCGCGCTTCGGCGCGTGGCTGGACAAGGCCCCCTACGGCCCGCGCGGGCCCATCACGCTGCGCGGCGGCTTGTACTGACGACCCCCGGACAAAGCGCTACTTCGAGAGAGAAGACGCAAAGATGACGAGCAAATCTGCGGCCGACCACGGCTTAACTTGGTCGGAGAAGATCGATCTGCTGGCCGGCACCATGCCGGGCGCCGAGGCGCGCGCGCTGTCCAGCCTGCTGCCCGGCCCCGAGGCCAACGGCGCGGGCGCGTTCCGCTCCCGCGTCCCCGATCGGGAACGCGCCGCGCTCTCCCACGAGGCGCCCCGCCCCGATCCCGACGACCCGCATGCCGTGCGCCGCATCGGCGTGATCGGCGGCGGCACCGCCGGCTATCTGGTGGCGCTGGCTCTGCGGGCCAAACGGCCCTGGCTGGACGTCACGCTGGTCGAGTCGAGCGCCATCCCCGTCATCGGCGTCGGCGAGGCCACGACGCCGCCGCTGCTGGCGTTCCTGCACCACTATCTCGGCATCGACGCCCTGGACTTCCTCAAGCGGGTCAAGCCGACCTGGAAGCTGGGGATCAAGTTCGACTGGGGCCCCTATCCCGACGGGATCATGGCCCCCTTCGACTGGGGCGCCAACTCGATCGGTGTGCTGGGCTCGATGGCGACCAGGAACGACCCGAACGCGTACACCCTGCAATCGCTGTTCATGCTGCACAACCGGGTGCCGGTGTTCCGCACGGACGACGGTGAGTACGTCTCGCTGATGGACGACCTACCGTTCGCCTACCACCTGGAGAACCGCGCCCTGGTCACCTTCCTCTCCGAGATCGCCGGGGAGCGCGGCATCCACCACGTGGACGCCCAGATCAGCGACGTCCGCCTGTCCGGCGAGGACTGGATCGAGTCGCTGCGGACGACCGACGGCCGGAGCCTCGACTTCGACCTGTACATCGACTGCACCGGATTCCGCTCCCTGCTGCTGGGCGACGCACTGAAGACCAATTTCACCAGCTACGCCGACAGCCTCTTCACCGACACGGCGGTCACCGGCTACACCACCCAGAGCGAGGCGATCGAGCCGTACACCACGGCCGCGACCATGGACGCGGGCTGGTGCTGGAGCATCCCGGTCCCCGAAGAGGACCACGTGGGCTATGTCTACTCCTCGACCTTCATGTCCGGCGACCAGGCCGCCGACGAGGTGATCCGCCAGCACGGCATGGTCGGCGACCTCAAGACGGTGCGCTTCCGGGTCGGGCGGCACGAGAAGACCTGGCGCGGGAACGTGATCGCGGTGGGCAACTCCTACGCGTTCGTGGAGCCGCTGGAGTCCAGCAGCCTGCTCATGCTGGTGTTCACGATCATGTCGATGATGCCGCTGCTGCCGGCGTCCTGGAAGCACCCGGTGCCCAGCGAGACGCTCAACCGGGTGACCGCGAACCGCTGGGACGGGCTGCGCTGGTTCCTGGCCCTCCACTACCGCTACAACCGGCGCCGCGACACACCGTTCTGGCGGGAGGTCTGGACCTCCACCGACGTCTCCGGCATCCAGCCGCTGCTGGACGTCTACGCCGCCGGCGCGCCGCTGCACCTGCGCGACCCGATCACCCGCAGGCTCGCCCGCGCCGCCGCTCCCACCTTCTACGAGTTGGACGGCGTCGACTGCCTGCTGCTCGGCCAGAACTATCCGGCCGAGCTCGTCACCGGCACCGAGCCGCTGGAGGCGTGGCAGGCCCGCAAGTCGGCCGCCGACGCCCTCGTGGCCCGGGCCCTCACCCAGCGCCAGGCCCTCGCGGCCTTCCACGCCCTGCCCGAGCTCACCCAGAGCCTGGTCCACGGGCCGCACAGCTGGGTGACCGGATACGGCGAAGAGCGCTGGCTCTGGCAGAGCGGTGCGTGACGGGCGCCCGATGGAGATCGCAGTCGACGGAGCGAGGACCATGGCCGTGTCATCGGAGCTCGGTGAGCAGACGTGCGCGGAGGACGACTACCGCGCGCTGATGGGATCCTTCCCCACCGGCGTCGCGGTGGTGACCAGCACCGGCGCCGACGGCTTTCCGCGCGGGCTGACGTGCTCGTCGCTGACGAGCGTGGCCGTGAGCCCGCCGACGTTGCTGATCTGCCTGCACACCCGCAGCTCCACGCTGGAGGCGCTGTGCAGGAGCGGCAGGTTCGCGGTGAACCTGCTGCGGGCCGAGGGACGCCGCGTCGCCGAGCTGTTCTCCCGGCCGGTGGACGACCGGTTCGCCCACGTCACCTGGGCCTTCTCGGAGGCCAACGGCCAGCCGGTGCTCGTGGAGGACGCCGTCGCCTTCGCCGGCTGCCGGGTGACCAGGAGCCTGCTCGTCGGCGATCACGCGGTGGTGCTCGGCGAGGTCACCGACGTGACGCGGGCGGCGGGTGTCCCGCTGCTCTACGGCCTGCGGCGCTTCGCCGCGTGGCGCCCCGATCAGGACGGATGACGACCATGAGCGACGAAGAGGGAAGACCATGATGGGAGCGGGCGCGCTGGCGCCGATCCTGCGGACGGCGCTGCGGCGGACGTTCCGCATCGGGCGGATGTTCGAGGAGGCGGCACGGCGGAACCCGGCCGCCACGGTCAAGCTGGACCGGCCGCTGAGCGTGCTCGATTCCGACCAGACCACCTACGACTACGACGAACTGGCCGACATCGTCGACGACCTCGCCGCCCGCCTGCGGGCGGCCGGCGTGGGACGGGGGGAGTACGTCCCCGTCTACAAGGGCCTGAACTTCGATCTGCCCCTGCTGGCCTGCGCCGCGGCCAGGGCGGGCGCGGTGCCCGTCATGCTCTCCCCGGCGCTGGACCCCTCCGTGGTCCTGATCCTGCTGGCCAGGCTGTCGTCGCCGTGGATCGTCACGGACACGGCCCAGCTCGCCAGGCTCGCCGGCGAGGGCACGTTCTCCGGCACGAAGGTCCTCGTCACCGACGGGCCGGCGCGGTCCGCCCCGCCATCCGGCCTGGACGGCACCCGGTCCGACGTGCCGTCCGGCCTGGACGGCACCCGGCTCACCGACCTCGCGGCGCTGGCGGGCGCGCCCCGGCGCCCGCCGATCGACCTGCCGCCCGACCACGCGACGCTCATCACCCACTCCTCGGGAACGACCGGCGTGCCCAAGCTGATGGTGCACACGACGCGTACGCTCTCCCACCGCCTGCTTCCCCAGCAGTTGCTGGCCTGGCCGGTCCGGCACCGCTCGCGGGTGCTCCTGGCGATGTCGTTCGTGCACTCGCGGTTCTTCAACTCCCTCGGCGTGTTCCTGTCCTACGGCAACCCGCTCGCGGTGATCAGCGAGACGGGCCTCGCCACGGTCCGCAGGATGCTCTCGACGACCAGGCCGGCCCTCGTGGAGACCCACCCGAACAACTTCGTGTTGTGGGAGGACTTCGCGGACGAGATCGACGGCCCGCTGGACGGCGTGCGCTACTACAGCAGCACCTTCGACGCCATCCATCCGGGCACGGTCAAGAAGCTCCTGTCGGCCTCCCGGCACCGCCGTCCGGCCCTGCTGCAACTGTTCGGCCAGAGCGAGACCGGCCCGCTCACCGGCTGGCTCAACACCAGGCGCAACGTGGAGCGGGTGGACGGCCGCTGCATCGGCTACCCGCTGCCCGGCTTCGTGCGGCTGCGGGTCGTCGACTCCTCGGGCCGGCCAGTGCCCCGCGGCACGATCGGTCGCCTGGAGGTGCGCACCCGCGGCCGGGTCCGCACCTATCTGGGCGAGGACGAGCGCTTCCAGTCCCAGCTCACCGACGGCTGGTGGTACGTCGGCGACATGGGCTGGCGGGACCGCGCGGGCCGGGTCCACCTGGCCGACCGCGAAGTGGACAAGATCAGCGACATCGACAGCAACCTCGGGCTTGAGGACGTTCTCATGGAGCGCCTGCCCGAGATCTCCGAGCTGGTGGTCGTGCCGGGCCGGGCGGGGCGGCCCACGCCCATCCTGGCCACCCGGCACGACCGGCCGCTGGACCGCGGGCGCTGGGCGGCGGCCGTGGCCGGGCTGCCCGGCCTGGAGAGCCCGGTCCAGTGGCACTTCGCCGACTTCCCGCGCACCTCCACCTGGAAGATCAAGCGGCTGGAGATCCGCGGGCTGCTGGGCACCGAGGAGGAGCCGCCGCAGGTGCCACCCGAGTCCCTCCCGATGACATCTCAGATTCCGACCACACAATCTGGAGCACCAAATGTCGACAAATCGCTATAAGTGGGGCATCTCGCACCCAGGGCTGGACGGGCTCCAGCAGGCCATCGAGCCGATCAGGGACAAGATCCTCGCCCACCCCATGTACACCTCGCTCAACGACCTCGGCGACGTGGTCACCTTCATGGAGCACCACGTCTTCGCCGTCTGGGACTTCATGTCCCTGCTCAAAAGCCTCCAGCGGCAGCTCACCTGCGTGCGCGTGCCCTGGGTCCCGGAGGGCCCGGAGACCAGCCGCCGGCTGGTCAACGAGATCGTGCTGGTGGAGGAGAGCGACACCCTCGCCGGCGGCTACATCAGCCACTTCGAGCTGTACGTCGACGGCATGCGGCAGGCCGGCGCCGACACCACGGCCATCGAGGCGTTCATCGCCCACCTGCGCTCCGGCGGGACCGTCCCCGACGGGCTGGCCGGCGCGGACGTCCCCCGGCCGGCCGCCGCGTTCGTCGGCACCACCTGGCGGATCATCGCCGAGGCGCCGCTGCACTGCCAGGCCGCCGCGTTCGCGTTCGGCCGGGAGGACCTCATCCCCGAGATGTTCGACCAGGTCATGCGGATGGACCGGCACGCCGACGTCCTGGGGACGTTCCGCGACTACCTGGAGCGGCACATCGAGGTCGACGGTGAGCAGCACACGCCGATGGCGATGCAGATGCTCGTCGACCTCTGCGGCGACGACCAGGTCAAGTGGGACGAGTGCGCGCTCACGCTGATCACCGCGCTGGAGGCCCGGCACGACCTGTGGGACGCCATCGCGGAGCGCATCGCCGCCCAGCCGTAAAGCCCGTTTCCATCCCATGAGAAGGGTGAACTCGATGCTGCTTTCCCGGTCGGTCGCGGCCTCGGCCGTGCCGCTGCCCGACTGGTCCGCCGGCGGCGACCTCGCCGCGGTGGTCGCGGAGCTCGGGCGGCGGCCCGCCCTCGTGTCCTTCGAGCCCACCCGCGCCCTGCGCGAGCGGCTCGCCGAGGTCGCGACGGCCGGCGGGTTCGTCCTGCACGCCGGTGACTGCGCGGAGATGTTCGCCGAGGTGTCGCCCGGCCTCGTCGCCCGCAAGGTCGCGCAGCTCACCGAGCTGGCGGCGATCCTGGCTGACGTACGCGACCCCGTCGGAACCGTGGTGGTCGGCCGGATCGCCGGCCAGTTCGCCAAGCCGAGGTCGTACCCCACCGAGGCCGTCGCCGACGGCTCGCACGTGCCGATCTACATGGGCGACGCGGTGAACGGCCTGGCCGCGACACCGCTCGCCCGCACCCCCCAGGCGGGACGGTTGCTGCTCGCCTACGACAAGTCCGCCGAGGTGCTCGGCCACCTGGCCGCCGCCCGCACCCCCCACCCCGTCTTCACCAGCCACGAGGCCCTGCTGCACCCCTATGAGGAGCCGCTGGTCCGGCCCGCCGGGATCGCCGGCGCGGTCTACGCCTCCTCCGCCCACCTGCTGTGGGTGGGCGACCGCACCCGCCAGGCCGACGGCCCGCACGTGGCGCTGGCCGCGCGGGTCGCCAACCCGGTGGCGGTGAAGCTCGGCCCGTCCGCCCGCCCGGAGGACGTCGCCGCGCTCGTCGAGGCGCTGGACCCCGGACGGGAGCCCGGCCGGCTGACCTTCGTCGCCCGGCTGGGGACCGGCCGCGTGGCCGAGTCGCTGCCCGGCCTGCTGGCCGCCGCCCGCGACAGCGGCGCCCGGCCACTCTGGCTGTGCGATCCGATGCACGGCAACACGGGCCGCCATGACGGATACAAGATCCGCGTCGTCGATCACGTCATCGCCGAGGCACGATCGTTCGTCCGCGTCGCCCGCTACCACGGCGTACGCCCGGCGGGCCTGCACCTGGAGATCACCCCGGACGACGTGGTCGAGTGCCTGGACCACGCCGAGCGGCCGCTGCCCAGCATCGATCCCACCCGTTACCGGACCGGTTGCGACCCGCGCCTCAATCCGGAGCAGGCGCGGCGGGTGGTCACCGCCTTCGCGGAGGAGCTCGCCCGATGACGCGCGGCCCCCGTGCCCGCCACCCACTTGACCGACCGAACGCGCAGGAGACCTGCCGATGCCAACCGCAATCCCCACGATCCGGCCGCTGGTCGCCGGCGAGCCCATGGACAGTCACGACCACTCCGACCTCGTCGGCGTGCACGGCGCCCGCGTGGCGGAGGTGCGCCTGGCCGCGCCGCTGACCGCGGTACCGGCGGTGAAACGGGTCCGCGACGCCGCCGACGGCGTACCGCCCGACCAGGCGACGCTCTCGCGTGCCGCCGAGATCCTGCTCACCAAAGAGGTGGACGGCGAGTCGCCCGACGACTACCTGATCCGCTGCGCGCTCGCCACCGGCGTGCCGAAGCCCGTCGTCCGCGACGGCCTGCACTACCTGGCCCGGGTGCTCACCGACGTCCGGCGGCACAACGCGCTCGATCTGCCGCCGATCCCGGACGTGGACGGCGTCGCCGCCCGCTGGATCCCCCGGGGCCGGCTCTTCGCGATGCTCACCAACATCGGCACCCACTCCGGGGGCAACTCGTTGTGGGTGCGGGCACTGTCGATCGGCTACAGCGTCATGATCCGCCCGGGACGCGCCGATCCGTTCACGCCGCACCGGCTCATGGGCGCGCTGCGCGCGGCCGGGGTCGCGCCGGAGAAGCTCACGCTGCTGCCGGGACCGGACCGGATCGGCCACCTGCTGGTCGAGCACGCGGACGCCGGAGCCGTGCAGGGCCCGCCCAAACTCACCCGGCAGTGGGAGCGGCGGCGCGACGTCCGGGTGAACGGCCCCGGCCGCAGCAAGCTCGTCATCGACCATGAGCCCTCCGCCGCCGAGCTCGACTACCTGCTGGACACCGTGCTCGGCGACGGCGGTGTCCGCTGCGACAACGTCTCGGCCATCCTCACCACCGAGGATCCCGGCGCGCTCGCCGACGTCCTGGCCGAGCGGCTCGCGGCGACCCCGGCCCACCTCGTCACCGACGACCGGGCGCGGCTGCCCGCCGTATCGGCCGAGCGCGCCACCGTCCTGCGCAAGCACCTGGACGAGCTGGCCGCCGGCCTGGCCGACCACACCGCCCCGCACTACGGCGGAGACCCGCTGGCCGCGCTGGACGACGGCTCGTACGCGGTGCGCCCGGTGGTGCTGTCGGCGCCGAGCTCCGGCCATCCGGCCGTGCACACCGAGCTGACGTCGCCGTTCGTCGTCGTCGCCCCCTGGCGCCCGGACGAGGGCGTGGCGCCCTTACGCGACTCCCTGGTCGTGACCGTGCTGGGCGACGATCACCTGGCCCGCCTGGCGGAGGACGAGCCCCGCATCGGCCGGGTGGTCACCGCCCCCGTGCTGCCCTGGGCCACGATGCCCCCCTCCCTGTACGGCGACGGCCTCATGCACATGCTCGCCGTCCGCAAGACGACCGTGATCGGCGGTGGCCGGAGTTGATCCGCTGCCTGCTCATCGACAACTACGACTCCTACACCTACAACCTGTTCCAGTTGCTGGCGCAGATCAACGGAGTCGATCCCGTGGTGGTCGCCAACGACGACCCGCGCTGCGTGGAGCTGGCCGCCGAGCTGGACTGCGTGGTCATCTCCCCAGGTCCTGGCGACCCCGGCAACCCGGAGGACTTCGGCCGGTGCGCCGACGTCCTGCGGGAGGCGACCGTACCCGTGCTCGGAGTGTGCCTCGGGCACCAGGGGATCGCGGCGGTCGGCGGTGGCGCGGTCGAGCGGGCCCCGGCCGCCCGGCACGGGCACGTCAGCCGCGTCCGTCACACCGGCGACGAGCTGTTCCACGGCATCCCGCAGGACTTCAGGGGAGTGCGGTACCACTCGTTGCGGGTGCCCGAGCCGCTGCCCGGCCGCCTTGAGGCGACCGCGTGGGCGGAGGACGGCGTGCTCATGGGGCTGCGCCACCGGCACCGTCCGATCTGGGGGGTGCAGTTCCACCCTGAGTCGGTCCTGACCGAGTACGGGGCGCGGCTGCTGGCGAACTTCCGGCGCATCGTCGAACGGCACCACGGCCGGCCGGCGGGGCGGGCCACCGACCTGCTGGAGTACACCGCGCACACCCGGTCGGTCCCGCTGCGCGCCGGGAGCGAGCCGGTCTACCACGCGCTCTTCGGCGGCTCCCGGCACACCATGTGGCTGGACAGCGCCCGGCACGGCCCCGACCTGGCCAGATTCTCCTACCTGGCCGAGGCGTCCCCCACGCACGGTGAGGTGCTGACCTACCAGGTCGGCGAGGGGGAGGTCGCCATCGAGACGGTCGGCGCCGGCACGCGGCGGGTCGCCGGGTCCATCCTGGAGATCCTGGACCGGGAGCTCCGGCGGCGGTCGGTGCGCACGCCCGAGCTGCCGTTCGACTTCACCGGCGGGTTCATCGGCTACCTCGGGTACGAGGTCAAGGCCGACTGCGGGTCCTCGGCCAAGCACTCCTCCGAGGTGCCGGACGCCGTGTGGATGTTCCCCGACCGGTTCGCGGTCATCGACCACGCCGACGACACCCTGCACCTGGTGGCCCTGAGCGTCGCCACGCGGGAGTCGGAGCGGGCAGCGGCCGGCTGGCTGGAGTGGGCGGCCACGACCGCGGGCGGGATCACGCATACGCCGGAGCCGCCCCGGGGTGGCCTGGCGGGCGGTCCCGGCCTGCGCGCCGTGGCGGAGGCCGGCCTGGTACGTGGCCGCGCGCGCTACCTGGCCGACGTGCGGCGCTGCCAGGATGAGCTGCTCGCGGGCGAGTCGTACGAGATCTGCCTGACCAACGCGGTGCGCCTGCCGGCCGTCGTGAGCCCGCTGCGCTTCTACGGCCGGATGCGCGCCCGCAACCCCGCGCCATACGCGGCGTACCTGTCGGCCGGCGGCGTCCAGGTCGCCTGCTCCTCGCCCGAACGCTTCCTGAAGATAGACAAGGGCCGCGTCGTGGAGAGCAAACCGATCAAGGGCACCGCTCCCCGGGGCGTCACCGAGGCCGAGGATGAGCGCCTGCGCACCACGCTGGCCACCGACCCGAAGAGCCGCGCGGAGAACCTCATGATCGTCGACCTGCTCCGCAACGACCTCGGCCGGGTGTGCGAGCCCGGCAGCGTGCACGTGCCCGCCCTGATGCAGGTCGAGTCGTACCAGACCGTGCACCAGCTCGTCTCGACGATCCGCGGGCTGCTGCGCTCTGAGGCGTCGGCCGTGGACTGCCTGCGCGCGTGCTTCCCCGGCGGCTCCATGACCGGCGCGCCCAAGCTGCGCACCATGGAGATCATCGACGAGCTGGAGACGGAGGCGCGCGGCCCGTACTCGGGCACGATCGGGTTCCTGGGCTGCGACGGGACCGCCGACCTGAACATCACGATCAGGACGGCGGTCTTCACCCCCGACGGCATCAGGATCGGCGCGGGCGGCGCCATCGTGCTCGACTCCGACCCCGCCGACGAGTACGAGGAGATGCTGCTCAAGGCGTGCGCCCCGCTGCTCGGCCTGGACGAGGAGCCCGCCCCGGGTGACCTGGTGGCCGGCGGGCTGTCGGAGGCGGCCCGATGAACGTCACCCGGCAGATCGAGCAGCTCGCCGAAGGCGGAGGATGGCTGGGGCGCACGGCGTTCTGGGACAACGGCGTCCCGCACACGCACGCGGCCCTGCACCGGATGGCCGCCTCCGCCGCGGCCGGCCTGGCCGCTCGGGGGGTGCGCCGGGGCGATCGCGTCCTGCTCGCGCTCCCCGACGGCATGGGCGTGGTCGCCGCCTTCCTCGGCGCGGCGCGGATCGGCGCGCCGGCCGTCATCGTGAACCCGGACGTCACCGCCTCCGACCACGTCAGGATCGTCGCCGACTGCGCGCCGCACACGATCGTCGCCGGCGCCGCGCTGAGCGGCCGCTACGCCGCCGCCCGCCACGTCACCGCCGACGAACTGCTCGCCCTGGGGCACACCCGTCCGGTCCCCTGGCCCATCGACGTCGGCCCCGACGAGCCCCTGTACATCCAGTACACCTCCGGCACCACCGGCACACCCAAGGGCGCGGTGCACACCCACGGGCAGCTCGCGGCCTACCAGCGATGTGTCGGCGAGGGCGTGCTCGACGTCCGCGCCGAGGACGTGCTGCTGTCGGTGTCGAAGGTGTACTTCGCCTACGGCTTCGGCAACGCGCTGGTCTTCCCGCTGTTCACCGGGGCGGGCGCGGTGCTGTTCGGACACCGGCCGAATGCTGCGGAGGTCGCGGCGGCGATCGGGCGGTACGGGGTCACGCTGCTGTTCTCCGTGCCCGGGTTCTACGCCAAGCTGCTCGACCACTGCCCGCCGGAGGGGTTCGGCTCGCTGCGCGCCGCGGTCTCGGCGGGCGAACGGCTGCTCCCAGCGCTCGGAGCGAAGGTGACCCGGTCGCTGGGGGCGCCGGTGCTGGAGCAGATCGGCGCCACGGAGGCCGGTCACGCCTACTGCGCCAACACCGTCTGGGACAACACCCTCGGCACCATCGGGCGGCCGGTGCCGGAATGCGAGCTCCAGATCCGCGGCGAGGGCGGCGGGCCGGTCGCCGACGGCGAGATCGGGGAGCTGTGGGTACGCGGCCCCATGATCATGCCGGGCTATCTCGGCGCGCCGGAGCTGACCGCGAACGTGCTGGTCGACGGCTGGCTCAACACTCGCGACCGGGTGAGCCGCAACCCCGACGGCACGTACGTGCACCACGGCCGTACCGACGACATCGAGGTCGTCGGCGGCATCAACGTGGCGCCGACGGAGATCGAGGCGGTGCTCGCCCGGCATCCTGGCGTCCGCGAGGTGGCCGTGGTGTCCGTGCGCGACGACGCCGGCGTCACCGCGCTGCGCGCGTTCGTGGTGCCGGGCACGCCCGGGGTGGACGCCGCGCGACTGGAGCCGGAGCTGATCGCGCTGGCCCGCGAACATCTGGCCGCCTTCAAGGTGCCCAAGTCGGTCCGCGTGGCCGCGGAGCTTCCGCGCACGCACACCGGCAAACTCCGCCGCTTCGTTCTGCGCGAAGGCGCCGAGGCGGCGGGCGGACCGCTCAGAAAGGACGTCTCCTCATGAGACCTGCCATCGTTCTCGCGGCGACCATGCTCGCCTGCGCGGCCCTGCCACTCCCGGCGGAGGCCACGACCACCCCCACCGCGGCGTCGCCGGTTCTGTCCGCGCCCCGGGTCGTCGCGGAGGGGCTGGCCCATCCGCGCGGCATCCGCGCCCTGGCCGACGGCGTGGTGCTGGTCGCCGAGTCCGGGCGGGAGGGCACCGAGCCGTGCCTGCCCAGAAGCCCGGGCAGCGCGGGAGCCGAGCAGTGCCTCAGCCGGACGGGCGCCGTCTCCCTGTTCACGCACGGCCGCAAGACCACGCTCGTCGGCGGCACCGCCTCGCTCGGCACCAAGGACGGCACCTTCGCGCACGGGCCGAGCGACATGCTCCTCACACCGAAGGGGCTGGTCGTCGTCATGGGCCTGGCCAACAACCCCACGGGGCGCGAGGCGCTCGGCGAAGCCGGTCGTGAGCTCGGCACGCTCGCGTACGCGACCCGCAAGGGGCTGCGGCCGTTCGCCGACCTGGCCGCCCACGAAATCGCCGATAACCCGGACGGCGGCGCGGGCTTCGCCGGGCTGTGGTGCCATCCGTACGCCGCGATGGCGGACGGTGACGGGTTCCTGGTCGCCGACGCCGGGGCCAACGCGCTGCTGCGGGTGGCCCGGAACGGCGCCATCTCGGTCGTCGCGGTGTTCCCGGCGCAGACGGTGACCACGCCGAACGGTCCTGCGCAGGTCCAGGCGGTGCCCACCTCGGTGGTACGCGGTCCGCGTGGCTCGTACTATGTCAGCGAGTACACCGGATACCCGTACACCGGCAAGGTCGCGCGCATCTGGCACGTGGTCCCCGGGCAGCAGCCGCGCGTCTTCGCCCAGGGCTTCTCCCCCATCCTCGACATGGACGTCGACGCCAGGGGACGGCTGCACGTCCTTGAGGTCGAGTACACCGGCAGCCCCTACACCGTCCCCCCGCCGGCCGGCCGGGTCACCCGCGTCGAGCGCGACGGGACGGCCGTGCCCGTCGTCACCGAGGGCCTGACCATGCCCAGCTCGTTGTCCTTCACCCGCGACACCCTGTACGTCGCCGACAACTCGGTGTCGGCCAACGGCCGACTGCTGGCCTACCGGCTGTCGTGACGGACATCGAGAACCCCGCCGACGTGGACAGGACTGCCGTCGGCGCCGAGGTGGCCCGCGTTCAGGCGCGGACCGTACGGGTGCTGGCCGTCACGCAGGTCGTCGGCGGCGTGGGCGCGCTGGCGGGCACGACGGCCGGCGGGCTGCTCGCCGCGTCCGTCGCCGGCGATCCGGCCGCCGCCGGATACGCGCAGGGCTCCCAGGTGGCTGGGGCGGCGCTGCTCGCCCTGCCCATCGTGCTCATCATGCAGCGGTTCGGACGGCGCCGGGGCATGGTCGCGGGCTTCACCACCGGGCTCGTCGGCGCGTGCGTCGCCGTCCTGGGCGGCTGGACGGACTCGCTGCCCGTCCTGATGGCCGGGCTCATCCTGTACGGCGCCGCGACCGCCACCAGCCTGCAGTCCCGGTACGCCGCCACCGACCTGGCCACGCCCGCGCAGCGCGCCCGTGCCCTGTCCACCGTCGTCTGGGCCGCGACCGCCGGCGTGGCGATCGGCCCGAACCTGGTCGGGCCCACCGCCGCGGTGGCCGAGCGGGCCGGCCTGCCCCCGCTGACCGGCGCGTACGTCTTCGCGGCGGCGGCCTTCCTGGTGGCGGCCACCGTGGCCGGGACGATGCTCCGCCCCGACCCCCTGCTCCTGTCCCGGCGGGTCGCCGGCGAGCCGACCCGGCCCGCCCCCGGCGGGACCTGGGTGCCGCGCCTGACCACCCCACCGGCGCGGCTGGCGCTGATGACGATGGTGGTGAGCCACTCCGTCATGCTGCCGCTGATGGTGATCACCCCCGTGCACATGGCGGCGGCGGGCACCGGCCTGACCGTCATCGGCGCCGCGGCCAGCACCCACGTGCTGGGCATGTACGTCCTGTCGCCGCTGGCCGGCCGGCTCTGCGACCGGTTCGGGCGACGGGCGGGCCTGGTGAGCGGCTCGACGTTGCTGCTGACGGCCACCGTGGTGGCCGGCACGGCGGGCCACGACTCCTGGCGCCTCACCGCCGGGCTGGTGCTGCTCGGCGTGGGCTGGTCGGCCTGCCTGGTCTCCGGCTCGCTGTTGCTCAGCGAGTCGGTCCCGGCCGAACGGCGCCTCCGGGTCCAGGGCACGGCCGACATGACGGTGGGCCTGTGCGCGGCGACGGGCGGGCTGATCGCCGGCCCGGTGGTCGGCACGTTCGGCTTCGCGGGACTCACCCTGGGCGCGGGCGTCATGGTGCTCTGCCTGATCGCCGTACAGGTGCACGCCCTCCTCGGAGGCCGGGCCGGATGAGCGGGAGGGCGTGCGATGGACGGACCCCGTCTCACCGGCCCCGGCGGGCCCGTGGTCCGGGCGCCTCGGGGAGCCGTCGTGGACAGCGGGCGTGAGATGCGGTTGCGGCTCATCGGCGAGTTCGCGGTCTTCGTCGGGGCGCGCCGCCTGACCGGCACCGAGGTGGGCAGCCGCAAGGCTCGTACGCTGCTCGCGCTGCTCGCCGTGGCCGACGGGCGGCTGGTGCACATGGACGCCGCCGCCGAGGCGTTGTGGGGCGAGAGGTGGCCGTCGCGGCCGGGGGACAACGTGGCCACGCTGGTCAGCAGGCTACGCGCCACGCTCGACCCCGGCGTCGTGCTCGGCGGGCGCAGCGGATACCGCCTGGGCCGGCACGTCCGCGTCGACCTGTGGGCGGCGCGTGAGCTGACCGGCGTCGCCGAAGGCGCCCTGGCCAGCGACGCGCGCCGGGCCATGCGGCTCGCGGGCGACGCCGTCCGCCTCGTCGCCGACGCCGAGGTGTTCCCCGACGCCACGGACGCGGCGTGGGCCGAGCCCGCCAGGGCGGCGCGGGCCGACGTCCTGCGGCGGGCGCTGCACGTGACCGCCGCCGCCGCGCTGCGCCGCCGGCGTCTGCCGGAGGCGCGACTGGCCGCCCAGTCCGCCGTGGCGCAGGATCCGTTCGACGAGATCGCCTGCCGCCTGCTGATGCGGGCGTACGAGCTGGCCGGCGAGCCCGCCAGGGCGCTGGCCGCCTACGAGCGGCTCCGGGCCACGCTCGCCGAGGAGCTGGGCATCGATCCCACGCCGGCCACCAGCGCCCTGCACGTGGCGATCCTCCGCAGCGCCACGCTCACCCCCTAGCCCCTTGGGAGAGCCCGGCCGCCGATGGCTGAGCGTGCGCCGTCAGGTCGCCGGCTCCCGGGTCGGGGAGCAGGACGGAGGGCAGCGGGCAGCCGGGGTGCATCCGCAGCAACTGGTACGCGACACCGCCGAGCCCGGGCAGCAGCCCCGGCACCAGCGCGTTCCCGGCGAACCCGCTGGAGGGGCCGAACTCCTCGATCCCGCTGAGCACGCGGGCGTCCAGCCGTTCCCTGTCAACGTCGAGCGCGCCGGTGGCGGCGGCGAGCGTGAGCACCTCCCAGACGCCGAGGTCCCCGTGGGTCAGGGTATGGCTCCGGCCGAAACCGTCCGCCCGGCACACCGCCGCCGCCCGCCCCAGCACGGCGCGCCACCGCGCCGCGCTCACCAGGTCACCCGGGGCCACCCGCCGCACTTCTTTCT
>NZ_VCJS01000150.1 GCF_005893125.1 Nonomuraea basaltis
GGCAGCGGTGTGGACAGGCGCCGAAGCCCAGGTACGCGCCGCTGTCGGGGCGCATCTCCGCGGGCGTGTTGCTGGGGTCGGCGTTGGCCGAGGCGTTGCGGGCTGGTGGGCAGGAGGTCGTCCGGTTGGTGCGGCGGAAGCCGCGCGAATCCGGTGAAGCGTACTGGCAGCCGTCCGAGCAGGTGATCGACCGGGCCGCGCTCGAAGGCGCCGAAGGCGTGGTGCACCTGGCCGGAGCGCCGATCGCCGACAAGCGGTGGAGCGCGGCGTACAAGCGGGAACTCGTCGCCAGCCGCGTCGACGGCACCCGGGTCCTCGTGAACGCGCTGCGCGAGCTGTCCAGCCCGCCCGAGGTGCTCGTGTCCGCCTCTGGAGTGGACTTCTACGGCGACACCGGCGACCGGGTGGTCGACGAGGACCAGGGCAAGGGCACGGGCTTCCTGGCGGACCTGTGCGAGCGGTGGGAGGGCGAGGCCCGGCGGGCCGAGGAGGCGGGGATCAGGACGGTGCGGCTGCGGACCGGGCTGGCGCTGGGCCGGCGCGGCGGGGCACTGGGCCGGATGCTGCCGATCTTCAGGATCGGGCTGGGGGCGCCGCTCGGGTCGGGGAGGCAGTACTGGTCGTGGATCACCGTGGACGACTGGGTGGGGGCCGTACTCCATGTCCTGAAAAATCGGGATGTGGCGGGGCCGGTCAACCTCACCTCCCCCTCCCCCGTCACCAACGCCGAGTTCACCCGCACGCTCGCGAAGGCCCTGCACCGGAGCGCGATGCCGATCCCCGTGCCGGCGTTCGCGCTCTCCCTCGGCCTGGGCGAGTTCGCGCGGGAGGGGCTGCTGCCCGGGCACCGGGTCCTGCCGCGCAAGCTGATTGACAGCGGCTACCGCTTCGCCCATACCCGCCTCGACGAGGCGCTGCGCGCCGTACTCTAGTGGCCGTTCATCCTTCAGCAACGGGGAGATCATGACATGACCCGGTCAGGACAGTCGCACATACTCGCGATCGGCGGCGGCTCTTTCCGCCCCAGCCCTCGTTACAGCTTCATCGAGGCGAGTGGGCTGCTGCGCTACGGCCTGGACCTGACCGGCCAGGACCGGCCGAAGCTCGGCCTGCTGGCGACCGCGACGGGCGACTCGGCCGACTGGCTGCTGAAGATGTACGGCGCCTTCCAGGGCTGGGACGTCGAGCTGAGCCACCTGACGGTGTTCCCGATGCCCAATGTCGCCGATCCCAGGGCGTGGATCCTGGAGCAGGACATGATCTATGTGAGCGGCGGCAGCGTGGCCAACCTCATGGCGTTGTGGCGGCTGCACGGGCTCGACGAGGCGTTCGAGGAGGCGTGGCGGGCCGGGGTGGTGCTGTCGGGGCAGAGCGCGGGCGCCCTGTGCTGGCACGTGGGAGGCAACACCGACTCCTTCGGCCCCGAGCTGCGGATCTGGTCCGAGGGCCTCGCCCTGCTGCCCTACTCGTGCGGCGTCCACTACGACTCCGATCCGCAACGCCGCGCGCTGCTGCAGGCGTCGGTGGCGAACGGCGAGCTGCCCGGCGGGTACGCCGCCGACGAGGGCGTCGGGCTGCACTACGTGGGCACGGAGTTCATCCAGGCGGTGACCGTCGAGCCGGGCGGCTACGCCTACCGGCTGGAGCACGACGGTGCGGGCGGGGTCAAGGAGTTCAGGATCGAGCCCCGTACGCTGACCACCTGAATTTCCCTTCAAGGGTGAGGGAACGGCACAATAGGCTCATGCGCCCCATCCACGGGGACGATCCCCACGCACTAGCCATCGTCCGCCTTGGTGTCGACGTCCCCTACGAGCAGGCCTGGTCGCTGCAGCGCTGGGTGCACGGCAAGCGCGTCGCGGGAGAATTGCCCGACACCGTCCTGATCCTCGAGCACGCGCCCGTCTACACCGCGGGCAAGCGCACCGCCCCCCACGAGCGCCCGTCCGACGGCACCCCGGTCGTCGACGTCGACCGGGGCGGCCGCCTCACCTGGCACGGTCCCGGCCAGCTGGTGGCCTACCCGATCGTCGGCGTCACGGACGTGACCGCGTACGCCGACCGCCTGGCGGAGACGATGATTCAGGTGTGCGCCGACTTCGGCGTCTCGGCCCGGCGGGTGCCCGGCCGGGGCGGCGTCTGGGCGGTCGGCGATCCCAGCCTCGGGCTGCCCGACCGCCAGCTCGGCGCGGTCGGCATCCGGGTCGCGCGCGGCGTCACCATGCACGGCTTCGCGCTCAACTGCGCCAACGATCCCCGGTGGTTCAACCGGATCGCGCCGTGCGGGCTGCCCGACGTGGGTGTCTCGTCGCTGTCGGCGGAGACCGGCCGGCGCATCGTGGTGGAGGAGGTCATACCGATCGCGGAGAAGCGCCTGGCCGAGGCGCTCGGCCTGGAGCCGTTCGACCTCCACGAGGAAGACCTGCTCCGCAGGTAACGCGGGAATCGGCGCGGATCGACGACGAGCTGCCGGCCCACCACACCCGGGCGATCCGCGGCTTCGGGCTCATCACCTGACCCTTGAACGGGCCGGTTCACCACGAGACGTAAGCTGGGACAGTGACCGTTGCTCCTGAAGGCCGAAAGCTCCTCCGCCTGGAGGTGCGTAACGCCGAAACCCCTATCGAGCGCAAGCCCCCGTGGATCAAGACCAAGCTCAAGACGGGCCCCGAATACACCGAGCTGAAATCGCTCGTGCGCCGCGAGGGCCTGCACACGGTCTGTGAAGAGGCGGGCTGTCCGAATATCTACGAGTGCTGGGAAGACCGCGAGGCGACCTTCCTCATCGGCGGCGACCAGTGCACGCGCCGCTGCGACTTCTGCCAGATCGACACGGGCAAGCCGAAGGAGTACGACCGCGACGAGCCGCGCCGGGTCGCCGAGTCCGTCCAGCAGATGGGCCTGAAGTACGCGACCGTGACCGGCGTGGCCCGCGACGACCTGCCCGACGGCGGCGCCTGGCTCTACGCCGAGACCGCGCGCCAGATCCACGGGCTGCTGCCCGGCTGCGGCGTCGAGCTGCTGGTGCCCGACTTCAACGGCAACCGCGAGCAGCTGGAGGAGGTCTTCTCCAGCAAGCCCGAGGTGTTCGCGCACAACATCGAGACGGTGCCGCGGATCTTCAAGCGGATCCGTCCCGCGTTCCGCTACGACCGCTCGCTCGGGGTGATCACGACGGCCCGTGAGGCCGGGCTGGTCACCAAGTCCAACCTGATCCTGGGCATGGGCGAGACCCGCGAGGAGGTCGTCGAGGCCATGCGCGACCTGCACGCGGCCGGCACCGACCTGCTGACGATCACGCAATACCTGCGGCCGACGCCGCGCCACCACCCGGTGGAGCGCTGGGTCAAGCCGGAGGAGTTCGTCGAGTTGCAGGCCGAGGCCGAGGCGATCGGGTTCGCCGGCGTACTGTCCGGACCACTGGTCCGCTCGTCCTACCGGGCGGGCAAGCTCTACAAGCAGGCCATCGAGGCTCGCCAGACCGCTTGAGGAGACGGCCCCGGGCCTGCCGCCCGGGGCTCCTTCATGTCCGGAGGACGGCGGGGCGGGCCGGAGTCGCGAGCCTCGAAGGCCCGGTGACACGGCTGGTTCGGGCGTCTTTCGCGTGATCAACAGCGTCGCTACCATGGCAGGGCAGCCGACGGAGGGCGACGGGCATGGCCGTTCTGATCCGCACGAGTGACCTGCCGGCCAAACGCCGCCACGACGCCTGGCGGACCATTGTGTGCGACACGCTGGGCCCGCTCGACCTGCGGATCGACCCCGACGCGCCGCTGCGGGGCGAGATCGCGGCCGGGCAGCTGGGGCCCGTGGGCGTCGGCCGGGTGCGCACGTCCACGCCGCACAGCGTGCACCGGACCGCCGGGCTGATCCACCGCGACAACCCCGAGCTCTACCGGGTCGTGCTGGCGATCTCGGGCAGCCCGCGCCTGGGCCAGGACGGCCGCTCGACCCAGCTCAGCCGGGGCGAGTTCGCGATCTACGACTTCACCAGGCCCTACGAGCTGGCCTACGACAGTGCGGTGCAGCTGGCCGTCTTCAGCTTCCCGCGCGACCTGCTCGCCCTGCCGATGGACTCCGTCGCCGAGCTCACCGCCCTGCCCATCAGCGCGGAGTCCGGCGCCGGCGCGCTGGCCGTGCCGCTGCTGCGCCGCGTGGCCACGGACTACGAGACGTACGCGCCGGGCAGCGCGGCCCGGCTGTCGGCCGTGGTGATGGACCTGGTCAGCGCCGCGGTCGCCGAGCGCCTGGAGCTGGCGCGGGCGCTGCCCGCCGACTCGCGGCAGCGTACCCTGCTGCTGCGTATCAACGCCTTCATCGAGGAGCGCCTGGGCGAGACCGACCTGGACCCGGGCGCGGTGGCGGCGGCGCACCACATTTCCGTGCGCTACCTGCACCGGCTGTTCGAGGCGGAGCACACGTCGGTGGCCGCCTGGATCAGGCAGCGGCGCCTGGAGCGCTGCCGCGCGGAGCTGGCCAGGGGCGGCGACGAGCCGGTGAGCGCCATCGCGGCCAAGTGGGGACTTCCGGACTCGGCGCACTTCAGCAGGCTGTTCCGGCGCGCGTACGGCATGACGCCGGCGGAATACCGCCGCGCGAGCGCGGTGCGCTGAACGTCAATTCGCCTGGCGCCCAGATCCAAGACCGGCGAGCCCTTGATCGGCAGACTGAAGGTGTTCGCCCGCTCGATGGAAGGGATCAGGAAAATGCAGCTCTTCGTCAACCTGCCGGTCAAGGATCTCGACCGGTCGCAGAAGTTCTTCACCGACCTCGGCTTCACCATGTTCGGCATGGCTGAGGGCATGGCGTCGGTGATCATCAGTGAGCAGACGCAGGTGATGTTGCTGACCGAGCCGGTGTTCGCGTCGTTCACCACCAAGGACGTCGCCGACGCCGGCAAGGCCACTGAGGCGATCCTGGTGCTCGGGATGGAGAATCCCGAGCAGGTGGACGAGCTGGTCGACAACGCCCTGGCGGCCGGGGCCACCCCGGCGGGTGTGAAGCACGAGGACGGCATCAGGTACCAGCGCGGCTTCGCCGACCTCGACGGCCACCACTGGGAGGCGCTGTGCCTGGTGCGACCCGCGTCCTGAGCGGCAAGGCGATCTCCGCGGACGGCACCGCGATCGCCTACGACCGATGCGGCTCCGGCCCGGCGGTGGTCCTGGTCGCCGGCGCGATGATGGACCGGGCGCACCCCACGCTGGCCGGGGTGGCGGCCGCTCTGGCGCCGTGGTTCACGGTCTGCGCCTACGACCGCAGGGGCCGCGGCGACAGCGGGGACACCCCGCCCTACGCCGTGGAGCGGGAGGTCGAGGACCTGGCGGCCGTCATGGGCGGCGAGCCGGCCATGGTGTTCGGCGGCTCGTCCGGCGCCGCGCTGGCGATCGAGGCGGCCGTGCGGCTCCCGGGCATCGCCCGGCTGGCGCTGTGGGAGCCGCCGTACCACGTGGACGGCAGCGCGCCCGCGCTGCCGCACGACTTCGCGGCGGAGCTGGCCGCGCTGGTCGGGGCGGGCAGGCGAGCGGAGGCCGTCGAGCGGTTCATGGTCGAGGCGGCGGAGGTGCCCGCCGAGACCGTGGCCGGGATGCGCGCGCAGCCGTTCTGGCCGCAGATGGAGGCGGTGGCGCACACGCTGGCGTACGAGGCCGCCGTGCTGGGGCCCGGCAACGCGTTGCCCGCCGCGCGGCTCACGGCGATCAGGCAGCCGACGCTCGTGCTCAACGGCGAGGACAGCCCCGGGTGGATGCGGAACGCGGGAGCGGCGGTCGCGGCTGCGGTGCCGGGCGCGGTCCGCCGGGTGCTGGACGAGCAGACGCACGACGTGGCTCCCGGGGCGCTGGCCCCCGAGCTGCTGGAGTTCTTCGTGGCCGGTGTTGGGTAACGCTAAGGCCACAAACCTATCGAGTACTCGGTTTTCTGGTGAAGACTGGGCACGTGGACTTAGACGAACTGATCGGCCGGCTGGATCTCTGCACCAAGATTCGACTGCTCACCGGAGCGGACATGTGGTCGCTCCCGCCGATCCCCGAGATCGGCCTCGACCGGCTCGTGATGAGCGACGGCCCCATCGGCGTACGCGGCGAGCAGTGGAGCGCGGGCGACCCGTCGATCGCGCTGCCGAGCCCGACCGCGCTCGCCGCGACCTGGGACCGGGACCTGGTGACGGCGGCCGGGCGGCTGCTCGCCCAGGAGGCCAGGCGCAAGGGCGTGCACGTGCTGCTCGCCCCCACGCTCAACCTGCACCGCACCCCGCTCGGCGGCCGGCACTTCGAGTGCTTCTCCGAGGACCCCTACCTGACGGCCGAGGTCGGCGCCGCGTACGTCATGGGCGTGCAGGCGGGCGGCGTGGGCACCACGCCGAAGCACTTCGTGGCCAACGACTTCGAGACCGACCGCTTCACCGTGGACGTGCGGGTGAGCGAGAAGGTGCTGCGGGAGGTGTACCTGCAGCCGTTCGAGTGGGTGGTTCGGGCCGGCGCGTGGGGCGTCATGACCGCCTACAACTCGGTCAACGGCACGACCATGACCGAGCACTCGGACCTGGTCATCGGGCTGCTCAAGGGCGAGTGGGGTTTCGACGGGTTCGTCGTGTCCGACTGGACGGCGGTGCGGTCGACCGAGGCCGCCGGCCTGGGCGGGACCGACGTGGCCATGCCGGGGCCGCACGGGCCGTGGGGCGAGCGGCTGGAGGCGGCGGTGCGCGAGGGGCGGGTGCCCGAGGCGGCCGTCGATGACCGCGTCCGCCGCATCCTGCGCCTCGCCGAGCGCGTCGGCGCCCTGCGCGCCTCCGAGCCGCCCGCCGCCGCACCACCCGGCACGCAACCGCACGCCGGGCCCGGCGCGGCTGAACAGGCGGGCGCCGAGCCGATCGACGGCATCGAGCCGATCGACGGCGTCGCGCTGGCCCGTGAGATCGCGGCGCGCGCGTTCACCCTGCTCACGAACGACGGTGTCCTGCCCCTGCGGGAGGTGCGCACGATCGCCGTGATCGGCGCGGCCGCGAGCGAGGCCCGTGTCATGGGCGGCGGCAGCGCCCAGGTCTTCCCCGACCGGGTCGTCTCACCGCTGGAGGGGCTCGGCGAGCGCGCCGAGATCCGGTACGCCCTCGGCACCGACCCCCGGGTCCGCCTGGCCCCGCTCGCCTCCCCCACCAGGGCCCTGTTCCTGGACGCGGACGGCGGCGTGCTGGCCGAGCACCCGCTGGCCACCGGCGAGGCCCGCTGGATCGGCCAGCTGCCGCCCGGCGTGGACGGCGAGCGGCTCACGGCGGTCCGGCTGCTGACGACGTACACGCCGAGGGTGCCGGGCGAGCACCAGCTGTCCGTCGCCGGCGTGGGCGCCTTCACCGTCACCGTGAACGGCGAGACCGTCCTCGACGACACCATCACCCTGCCGGGCGGCGACCCCGCTACGGCGTTCCTGTCACCGCCCGAGCGCCGGATGACCGTGCCGATGACAGCGGGAGAGGCGTACGAGCTGACCGTGACGCATCCGGCGGGCACGCTCGGCACCATGGCGTTCGTCTCCTTCACCCTCGGCCACGCCGACCCGAGCCCCGGCGAGGAGGCGCGGATGGCGGAGGCCGTGCGGGTGGCGGCGGAGTGCGACGTGGCGGTGGTCGTGGCCGGGACCACGCCGGAGGTGGAGAGCGAGGGCTTCGACCGTACGGACCTCAGGCTGCCGGGCCGCCAGGACGAGCTGGTCCGCGCGGTGGCCGCGGCCAACCCGCGCACGGTGGTCGTGGTGAACGCCGGCTCGCCGGTCGAGATGCCGTGGGCCGAGGAGGTGGCGGCGGTGCTGCTCACCTGGTTCCCCGGGCAGGAGGCCGGGGCGGCGCTGGCCGACGTGCTGTTCGGTGACGCCGAGCCGGGCGGGCGGCTGCCCACCACCTGGCCGCGCCGCCTGGAGGACGTTCCCGTGGTGAACGTGACGCCCGTGGACGGGGCGGTGCCGTACGAGGAGGGTGTGTTCATCGGGTATCGGGCGTGGCAGCGGTCGGGGCGCACGCCGGCGTTCTGGTTCGGGCACGGTCTGGGGTACACGACCTGGTCGTACGACTCGATCGTCGCCGAGGGGAGCGCGGTCACGGTGGCCGTCACCAACACCGGCGATCGCCCGGGCCGCGAGGTCGTGCAGTTCTACGTCTCCGACGGAGCGGAGCGGCGGCTGGCCGGGTTCGACGTGGTGGAGGCCGAGCCGGGACAGACCGTGGTCACCACCGTCTTCCTGCCCGAGCGGGTCTTCCAGGCGTGGGAGGACGGCTGGCGCACGGTCGAGGGTGCGTACACGGTCGAGGCGGGACGGAATGTGGCCGATCCGCGACTGTCGGTCACCGTGAAGATCTAGGCCGGCAGCGAAATGACCGGGGCGCGTTTCCCATTCCGCACGAGTTGGTTTGTATCCTTCTGAGCATGGCAAAGTCCGAGGACCAAGAGAAGCCGGGGCGCATCAAGCAGCTCCGCATGATCGCGAAGATCATAAAGCAGGCCAATCCCAAGGGGATGCCGATCGTCTTCCTTTCGGCGGCGGGCACGCTGGCTGTGGTCGTCGTGATCGGCCTGGTCACGGACTACCTGTGGTATTCGGTGTTCATCGGCATCCTGGCCGCGTTCACCGTCGGGTTGGTGGTGTTCGGGCAACTCGCGCAGAAGGCGCAATACTCGATCCTGCACGGCCAGACCGGCGCCGCGGCCGCGGTGCTGCAGGGCATGCGGGGCAACTGGCAGGTCACCCCGGCCATCGCGGTCAACCAGAACCAGGACCTGGTCCATCTCGTCCTGGGCGCTCCGGGGGTCGTGCTGGTGTCCGAGGGCCCGGGCAACCGGGTGGCGAAGATGCTGGCGGCCGAGAAGAAGCGGGTCGCGCGGGTGGTGCTGGGCATCGAGATCTACGACATCCAGTGCGGTGACGACGAGGGGCAGGTGCCGCTCGGCAAGCTGCAGCGCCACATCATGAAGCTGCCGCGCAACCTGAAGAAGCCCGCGGTCAACGAGGTGAAGGACCGCCTGCGCTCGCTGCCGCGAAACATGCCGCTGCCCAAGGGCCCGATGCCCAAGGGCGCCCGCATGCCGCGCGGCCCGAAGATGCGCTAGTGCCGTCCGTCTCATCGCGGGCCAATCGCGGCTGGTGGGACGGCAACGCCGACGACTATCAGGTCGAGCACGGCGACTTCCTGCGCGACAGCGGGTTCGTGTGGTGCCCGGAGGGCGTGGACGAGGCCGACGCGCACCTCCTCGGTGAGGTGCGCGGGCGGCGCGTGCTGGAGATCGGCTGCGGCGCGGCGCAGTGCGCGCGGTGGCTGGTGACGCAGGGGGCCGAGGTGGCGGCGTTCGACATCTCGCACCGCCAGTTGCGCCACTCGCAGCGCATCGACCTGGACACCGGGGCGCACGTCCCCGTGGTGCAGGCCGACGCCGAGTCGCTGCCGTTCGCCGGCGCCGCCTTCGACCTGGCCTGCTCGGCGTTCGGGGCGCTGCCGTTCGTGGCCGATCCTCTGGCGGTGTTCCGTGAGGTACGCCGGGTGCTCAGGCCGGGCGGCCGGTTCGTGTTCTCGGTGAGCCATCCGATCCGGTGGGCGTTCCCCGACGATCCGGGGCCGCGCGGGCTGACGTCCGACCGGTCCTACTTCGACCGCTCGCCTTACGTGGAGCGGGACGAGCACGGCACGCCGGCGTACGTCGAGCACCACCGGACGCTGGCCGACTGGGTGAACCTGCTGGTCGCCGCCGGACTGACGATCACCGGCCTGCTGGAGCCGGAGTGGCCGGAGGGGCACGACCGAGTGTGGGGCGGCTGGAGCCCGCTGCGCGGCCGCCACCTCCCGGGCACGGCGATCTTCAGCTGCGCCCGTACCTAGCCGCCATGGCGTGGAAGACCTCCTTGGGCTCCCACCGGGTGTCGTCGAGCATCCTGACCACGCCGTAGGAACCGAGGTCGGCCGCGCCGGGCCGGGTGTAGGCGGCGAAGGTGAACCACATCGCGGCGGCCACGCCCTCCTGCTCGAAGACGTCCATCAGCTCGGTGAAGTAGCGGACCTGCTCGCCCTCGTCGCGTACCGCGTCGTCGGGCACCACCCACGCCGCGCCGCCCCGCTCGCCCGCGCCCCGGTACGCGCAGGTGCCGAACTCCGTCACCGCGACCGGCTTGCCGTGCTTGAAGTGGGCGCGCAGCTCGTCGGCGAAGTCGCCGGCGTTGTAGGACGCGCGGTAGGCGTCGACGCCCGCCACGTCGAACGGCGCCCAGTCGACCTGCTCCCACGGCGCCGAGGCGTAGCTGAGCCGGCCGCCGAACAGCGGCCGCACGGTCTCGGCCACCGCCGCCAGGTAGCCGTTGAAGCGCGGCATGACCTCCATCAAAGACGTCCACCAGGCCATGTCGGCGGTCATCATCGCGTTGAGCCGCTCACCGTAGGAGCCGCCCTCGATGAAGCCCCTGCCGAACGCGGTGATCTCGCAGCCGGTGACCAGCACGACCTCGGCGCCGGAGCGGCGTAAGGACTCGGCCCGTCCGGCCGCGTCGGCGAAGAGGACCAGCATCTCGTCCTGCGTGAGGTCCACGGGGAACGGTGCGAACCACACCTCCAGGCCCGCGGCGGCCGCGTGCTCGGCCGCCACGCTCAGCCGCTCGGGATCGCCGCCGGAGATCCTCACGACCTCGCAGTGCAGATCGCCGGCGATCACCCGCATCTCGCGGGCGACGGTCTCGGCGTCGAACACCTTCCTGGACAGGTCGTCACCCGGCAGGAACCCCGTGTCATAGTTGATGCCCTTTTTCACGATTTTTCCCCTTTATCGATGAAAAGCCGTACTCGAGAAGGTCGAAGGCTCGCTCGACGTCGTCCGCCAGCCGCCGGCCCGCCTCCTCCAAGGGCTCTCCCGCGGCGATGCGCTGGAAGAACGCCTCCTGAACCGTGGTGACGGCGGCCACGATCTGCCCGGCCATGAGCTGCGCCGTCAGATCGCCCCCGGGAGGCGCCGCCGGATCGCCCCCGCGCCCGTCCCCGCATCCGCCCGCGAGCACGGCGGCCAGCTCGTAGCGCTCGCTCATGCGCACCCCGTGCAGCGCGCCCATCAGGGCCGGAGCCGACGAGATCACGCGAACCCTGGCCAGCAGCGCCTCGACATCCACCTCGCCCGCGCCTCGGGCGGCCATCGACCGGTAGTGCGCACGCAGGGCGTCGAGCGGCGAGCACCCCTCCGCGCGGCCGGCCACGACCGCCGCCAGGTCGTCCTTCACCCCGTCGGTGACGAGACATTCCTTGGCCGGGAAGTAGGTGAACAGCGTCACCTTGGCGACCCCGGCCGCCTCGGCGATCTCGTTGACGGTCACCGCGTCGTAGCCGCGCTCGTCGAACAGCCGCAGCGCCACGTCGGCGATCCGCCGCCGCGTCTGCTCCTTCTTCCGCTCCCGAAGTCCCGCCATCATCACAGGGACAGCATAAACCGTACCGGGTACATTTTTGAACCCGGTACGGTTTTTTATCGGGTCACATGCGGACGACCATGGTGTTGGACGCGCGGTCGTGCACCCCGCGGTGGTCGCGGTCCCAGATCAGGGCCGGCACGGCCAGGGAGAGCAGCACGGTACGCACCAGCACGGGCAGCAGCCGGGGGTTGCCGCCGTCCATCGCGGCGACCCTGATCCCCATCAGCCGGTGCCCGAACGTCTGCCCCATGAGCCCGACCAGGATCAGATACTGGACGGCGAACACGGCCACGGGCGCCCACGGCGACTCGGCCGGGTTCATCCTCAGCAGCAGCTGCACGACGACCCACGTGCAGATCATCCAGTCGATGACCAGCGCGCCGATCCTGCGCCCCCATCCGGCGATCGATCCGCTGCCCTCCTCGGGCAGGCCCAGCCGCTGACCCGGGTATCCGAGGTCGACCCCGGCGGCCCGGACCCCGCCGAGCCACGTCTGCGTCCACCGAGGTTCCTTGCTGCTCATGCCATCAACGGTAGCCGCACAGCAGGGCGGTCGGAATTGTGACCCATCCGCGTCGCAAGGCGGCCAAGATGTACGCCATGCCACACGGGGATGACCTTGAAACGCGGTTCAACGAGCTGGTCGCGCAGATCGATGCGGAGGAGCGGCGCAAGATGCGGGCCGCCGCCAAAAAAGGGGCCAGGACCAGGCGCCCAAGCCGTTCAGAACGCCCGCCCGGCCGGGCCGATCATCCGCCGGACGGCCGGCCCGGGCACTTAGGCGGGCCGCCGCGCCGGATCGGGCGGGCCTGGCTCGCGATGGCCACGATCACGGCGTTGATCGCCGCCGCGGGCGTGGTCATCACCTTCCGGCCCGACCTGCTCGCCCCCTCGGGCGCGATCCCCGAGGAGACCATGCCGGTGGCCGCGGCTCCCGTGCCCGAGGAGACGCAGCCGGTGGAGCCGGAGCCGGCCGAATCGCAGCCCGTGGAGTCAGAGCCGGTGGCGGGGCCGTTCGAGGGGTCGAAGGCGGAGGACTACGCGGAGGGCGTGGCGGGTTTCGTGATGCCCGAGGCCAAGGCCATCGGCGGGCTGTCGAAGAAGGACGTGGCCAAAGGGCTGGAGCGGGCGCGGCAGTTGCTGGCGGCCTCCCGCCTCCATCGCAAGACGCTCATGGGCGGCGAGCCGAAGCCCTTCATCGCGTTGCTCTACCCCGAGGAGCGCTCCTGGTTCCGCAAGAACCTCCACCGCGAGGGAAAGCGCAACACCCGGTCATGGGTGACGAGCTTCGCCCCGAAGACCGCGGAGCCGGCCAGCGACGTGATCAAGGTGAACGGCAGGACGAAGCTGTCGGCGCTCAAGAAGGACGGCATCACCGGCGCCAAGCTGGAGACCAACTACGTGATCGTCTACGCGATCCGGCGGCCCGGCCAGCCCGGCACGACGATGCGGCTGGTGGTACACCATCGTGGCAGCGTGCTGGTGTACCGCGACTCGCGCGGGTTGGTCACCTGGGTGGAACGCTGGGGTGGCAGCGCGACCCCAGCGCGGTGCGACGTACCCGACGACGGATATATCCACCCGTTCTACCGCGACTCCGTCCCCGACAAGGAGGGCCCGGCGGGCGCACCCGTGGACCCGTACGACCTCGACGCGCCCGAGCACAAGGGCGAATGCCGGCCCTCCACGGGCGCGTGAGCCCCCATGGCGCTACGCTGACGCTGCGTAACATGTGCGAAACAATCGAGACACCATACGGAAACCGCCGAGCTCTAGCGTCGGAATGATGGCCAGTCCCCAGGGAGGTTCGAGAGTGTTCAACTCCGCCGACGACGTCCTGAAGTTCATCAGTGACGAAGGGGTGCAATTCGTCGATGTCAGGTTCACCGACCTGCCGGGGACGACGCACCACTTCACCTTCCCGGTAGAGAACTTCAGCGCGAGCGTCTTCACCGACGGACTCATGTTCGATGGCTCGTCGATCCGCGGATTCCAGCAGATCCACGAGTCCGACATGCTCCTGTTGCCCGACCCGACCAGCGCGGTGGTGGACCCGTTCCGCCAGCACAAGACGCTCAACATCAACTTCTTCGTGCACGACCCGCTGACAGGTGAGGCCTACAGCCGCGACCCGCGTAACGTCGCGCGCAAGGCAGAGGAATATCTCAAGGGCACCGGCATCGCCGACACCGTCTACTTCGGCCCCGAGGCCGAGTTCTACATCTTCGACGACGTGCGCTTCGAGACGAAGGAAAACGCCGGCTACTACTACATCGACTCCATCGAGGGCGCCTGGAACACCGGCAAGGCGACCGAGGGCGGCAACCTCGGCTACAAGCCGCGCTACAAGGGCGGCTACTTCCCGGTGCCGCCGATGGACCACTTCACCGACCTGCGCTCGGAGATGGTGCGCAACCTCATCGAGTGCGGCATCGACGTCGAGATGCAGCACCACGAGGTCGGCACCGCGGGCCAGGCGGAGATCGACTTCAGGTTCGGCACGCTGCTCAAGACGGCCGACAACCTGATGCTCTACAAGTACGTCATCAAGAGCACGGCCCTGGAGTACGGCCACACGGTCACGTTCATGCCCAAGCCGATCTTCGGTGACAACGGCTCCGGCATGCACTGCCACCAGTCGCTGTGGAAGGACGGCTCGCCGCTCTTCTACGACGAGGTGGGCTACGCCGGCCTGTCGGACACGGCCCGCTACTACATCGGCGGCCTGCTCAAGCACGCCCCGTCGCTGCTGGCCTTCACCAACCCGACGGTCAACTCCTACCACCGCCTGGTCCCCGGCTACGAGGCCCCGGTCAACCTGGTCTACTCGCAGCGCAACCGGTCGGCGTGCGTCCGCATCCCGATCACGGGCTCCAACCCGAAGGCCAAGCGCATCGAGTTCCGCGTGCCGGACCCGTCCTGCAACCCGTACTTCGCCTTCGCGGCGATGCTGATGGCGGGCCTCGACGGCATCCGCAACAAGATCGAGCCGCCGGAGCCGGTCGACAAAGACCTCTATGAGCTCCCGCCGGAGGAGGCCCGCAACATCCCGCAGGTGCCCGGCTCGCTCACCGACGTGCTCAACGCGCTGGAAGAGGACCACGACTACCTGCTCGAGGGCGGCGTGTTCACGCCTGACCTGATCGAGACGTGGGTCTCGTACAAGCGCGAGAACGAGGTCGACCCGATCCGGCTGCGCCCGCACCCGCACGAGTTCGAGCTCTACTACGACGTGTGACCGCACGGTTTTCCGGCCTCGGCGATCTCCCCGGAAACGGGCGCTGACCTGGTAAAACCTTGTGGTTAGTTGTCGTTGTTTGTCGTTGCTGAGCAACGTCAGAAGGAACAGAGAGGTAACAGAACGACCCGGCACCGTAAATCGGTGCCGGGCCGTTCTGCGCTGGTGGGGCTGATGATAGCGCTCCCGCAATCGTCACCTCGCCGCCTGCTCCGCGTAGTGCGCGTCCTCCCACGCTTCCACATCGGCGACCTTGTACCGGACATGCTTGCCGAACCTCATGAAACGGGGACCGCCGCCGCGCGAGTTCCAGGCGTAGACGGTCATGACGGGCACCCCCAAGCGCTCTGCAAGCTCCCCTGGGCTCAGCGCACTTGACGCAATTGGCGCACATTGGCGCGTCATAGGCTTCACTGAATCTTGGCGTGGCCGCTGGCCAGGACCGTTAGACCCGACACCAGCAGCACCGTGCCGCCCACCAGGCCCCACGTAGCGGCCGCGAACATCCAGACCGCCATGACGGTCAGCACGATGCCAACCAGTCCCCCACCGAGCCGTTCCAGCGCTATCAGCGCCACGCCGACCGCGAGGACGACCAGCGGCACCGCCACCGCCAGGTTCACGCCGCGGACCTGCGCCAGGGGCGCGGCCGCCCACACGATCGCCAACCACGCCGACACCGCTGCGATCCGGACAAGCTCCCTCATCAGACCTTCATCCTCTCCATGATCTCCTCGGGCAGCGCGAACGCCTCTCCCCCGTCCTTCTCGACCAGCCACACCCGGCCGTCCTTCACCAGCCGCTTGAGCTGGGCGTTGATCTCGCTCGGCGGCGCCGTCACGCGCCGTTTGAGCACGCGGTGCAGCAGCTCCCCGATCTCCAGCGCCAGGCCGTCCGCCTCAGCCAGGACATCCACGATCGCGGCCTTCACGTCGCCCGGCGTCGCACGCGGCTCATCCGGGCGGCGGCCGCCGGCGTGGGGCTCCCGCCCGGTCTTCTTCGCGTCAATGAACTCCTCAATCCAGCCCATCGTCAGGTCGTCGATCCGGCCTCCTGCGGGCTGGCAGGCGATGTACTTCGGCTTCTCGGTGTACAGCCACCGCATCAGCGCGGCCCGCCGGTCGATGCCGGACAGGTAGGCGAGGCCCTGCGTCAGCGACCCGTTCTCGGCGGGAGGAACTACCCGAGGACCTACGCGATGCCGTGCAGGCCATCTGACATGCGGAAACACAAAATGCCCCCGCTCGCCTCCGGAAGAGGTGAGCGGGGGCTTGGTCATTTGACTTGAGAGTCGCCATCTCTTCCCTGCGCGACTACACACCGTAGTTCTAAGCTCACGCCAACACGGTCGACAAATAGGAAGATCATCACATGAACCCTCTCGCTGACATCCTCAACGCCCGCTTCTCCGACACCCCTCTCAGGATCGGCACCCGCACCTCCACGACGATGGAGGCGACCCCGGCCTCCGGGCGGCGCCCCCTCCAGATCGAGCCGTGTAACCCACGTGCTGCCGTCGATACCGGTCACGCTTGGCTCACCGAAGGGGCGGACATGCTCCTGCTGGAGCCCGCGCTGTGCTGCGCTGACGTGCTCATGCTTCTCCGGCAGGGATCCAGCGCGCCGCTCGCGCCGTTCTCCATGTCCGGCGAGTACACCCGTCTCGCCCAGGACGGTGAGCTGACCCTTCTACTGGAGGTGTTCACGTTCCTGAAACGGGCGGGCGCAGACCAGATCATCACCTACGCGGCCGCCGACCTCGCTCCAATGCTGTCCTGACTCGCGCCGGGGGCAGTACCCAGGATGCACGAAGGACGTCCCCCGCCGTAGCCCCGCCCCTCCCAGAAAGGGAGTCGGTTGATCAACAACCGGAATGCCTCAACGCGAAACACGGCCCGGAGATGGACCCGGCCAGATAGCCGGAGTGCTTCCAACGGTGCACCCACGCGCTGCGGGCCTATGGGACGGGGCCACGCTGAGACTGCTCCCCAGCCGGCGAGCCGAAATTCAGGGGAAGGCGAAAGCGGCCTGCGGACAACAACAGGTGACCGATGTCCCGCCGACCTCAAGGCCTGTGAATGAATGAGCCCTATTTGGCCGATCCCCCGGGCGACGCCCCACCGTCGCAGGACGACGCCGTGGTGATCGAACGGTCCTGGGACGAACCCGAGCGTTTCGGCGCCGTCTTCGACGCGCACTACGCGGAGATTCACCGGTACGTATCCCGCCGGCTCGGTCCGCACGCCGCCGACGACGTCTCCGCTGAGACGTTCGCCCTCGCCTTCCGTCAGCGTCGCCGCTACGACACGAGCCACCGCAGCGCCCGCCCCTGGCTCTACGGCATCGCGACCAACCTCATCAGCCGGCACCGCCGCAACGAGGTGCGCCTCCTTCGTGCCGTGGACCGGCTGCATCCGGAGGCGAACTCGGCCCGAGGTCACGAGGACGAGGTGACAGCGAAGGTGAGTGCGCAAGCCGTCAAAGGCACGCTGGCCAGGGCCATCGCCGCCCTGCCCGCGGACCAGCGTGACGTGCTGCTGCTGGTGGCGCTTTCGGGGCTGAGCTACGACGAGGTGGCGCAGGCTCTGGACGTGCCCTTCGGCACGGTGTCCTCGCGGCTCAACCGGGCTCGCAAGAAGCTACGCAAGGCGCTGGGCGGAACGAACCCGCTGTTTGACGAGGAGGAGACACATCGATGAACGAGCTGCATCTCGTACGTGGGCTGTACGACGACCCGGCCCCGCCTTCCGCAGAGGCCGTGACGGCCGCCCGTACCCGGATGTTGAGCCAGAACGACACCGCACGGCCACGCTCTCGCCGTACGTGGCGCATGCCGCTCGGCTTGGTAGCCGCTGCCACGGCCGCGGCCGTGGCAGCGGGTATGACGCTCGCTCACGACGATCCCGCACGACCACCGACAGGCGTGCAGGCCATCCCTCTCGCTCTGTCGCCTCGCGACATGATGCTGGCCGCCGCCTCTCAGGCGGAGCTGCAGCAGCAGGGCCGCTACTGGTACACCCACCAGCGCTCCGCCTTCGTGGCGCTCGCGCTCGGCAGGACCGGTGGCTACGTCGTGGAGGAGCGCCGCGAGATCCTCAGATGGACGGGGCGCGCCCGCGGCGACGGCGAGTCCTTCTACGGCCGCTCCTTCGCGGGTAAGCCCCAGACCAGCGCCGACGCCGATGCCTGGCGCGCGGCGGGTTCCCCTTCGAGCTGGACGGTGGGCTCGTCGGGCGTGAGCAGGACCGTCAGGACGAAGTCTGGTGCCTGGCAGGAGGAACATCCGAACGACCAGGGCGGCGGCACATTCCTCATCGGCGGCGTCGGCCAGTTCACCTATCAGGAGCTCCAAGAGCTGCCTACCGACCCCGGAGAGCTGCGCAAGCTGCTGTGCGAAGGCTCGGTCAAGTTCATAGCGGGCGGGTCTGGAGCGCCGAGGCGCTGCAACGGCCCCACAGGGGTGCTCGGCCGGGTCTACTTCGCCCTCGTAGATACGCCCGTGCCGCCCAAGGTGCGAGCCGGTCTCATGCGCCTGATCACCGATTATCCGGGCGTGCGGCAGCTAGGCGCCGTCACGGATCCGCTCGGCCGGTCGGCGGTCGGCCTCGCGGTCCCATTCGACAGCGCCGATGGCCGTGGGAAAATCCAGCGGGAGGTGCTCTTCGACCAGAAGACCGGCAAGGTCCTGGGCAGCCGTGACATCCAGCTTGAACCAGGCCCCAAAAGCCAGAAGTGGCAGGTTCCCGGCAGGACGCTGAGCTACCGGGCGGTCTTGGACACGGGCTGGAGCAACGCCAAGCCCACCCCTCCCGACTAGAGCAGCGGACTGCGCGGGCTCGACAGCTCCTAGCATGGGAAAGGCCCCGTGATCGCTTCTGTGATCACGGGGCCGTTTCTGTTTGGTCTACGTCGAGACCAGCACCGCGCGGGAGAATGGATCGCCCACCGCGACGGCTGGTGTCAGGTGCAGCCACCGGAACTGCGAGCCGGTGCCGATCGCGTCGATCTCCCCCGTCACGTCCGTCCCGGCAGCCAGGTCCCACGTGTCGGTCGCCACCTTCGCGGCCTGCATGCGGCCGCAGTCGATCAGCAGCCGCTCCCCCGCCAGCAGACCACCCGGGCGCAGCACCCACCCGCCCGTGGCCACGTCCCCGATGGACGGCTGCACGGCCGGGCCGGTGAAGCGCAGCAGCGCGTCCACGATGGGCCCGGTCGAGCCCGCGAGCGTGGTCACCGCCTGGGCGAGCTGGTTGGGTGCGCCCGTCCAGTTGGATTCGGTCTCGTCCCGCCACAGCGCACCGGGCACCTCGACGACCGCTGTGATGCGGGCGGTCGCGGCCCCGGTGTTGACCTCCGGGTCGGAGTTCGCGGTGATCGTCACGTCGGCGACGCGGACGATGCTGCCTGCCTGGTACCGGAGCTTCATCAGCCGATGCCGCACCCCCAGAAGCGCGCTCAGCGCCTCCAGGTTGCGCTCCATCTGCTCATAGCCGCCGTCCGCCCCCGCAGGGGTGACCGAGCTGATCTTGAAGGCGAGGCCGAACGTCGTGGCCTCCAGGTCGAGCCCGACGACCGGGATGTCACCGTGCCGGCCTGGCACGCTGTCGACCCCAAGGTCGTCGAAGCGCTGGTCACCCGGCGCGCCCGGCTCCGGGAGTCACCGCTGGCGAAGCTCACTACGCGCGAACTCGACGTCTTGCGGGAGATGGCCCAGGGCCGGGGCGGTGCTGGCATCGCCGCTCACCTGGCGCTATCGGAGTCCTCAGTGGAGAAACACGTAAACGCGATCTTCACCAAGCTGGGATTGAGCGGCGAGCAGGCCATCCACCGGCGGGTCGCGGCGGTGCTGGCGTTCCTGCGCGACGCCGGTCTCCGCCCTCCGGGTTGAAGCAGCGTTCCGCCCGGCCGGAATTGCCGCCACCGCCGTCCTGGAAGCCTTCCGCATCAATCGGATGCAGGCATGGCGTTATCGGCGCTACCACACCTGCCTGCTACTTTATGTAAGGGATTGATTGCAATGCGTGTCATAGGGGGCTGGTGTGAAGGTTGACTGCGTCGGCGGCGGCCCCGCCAGCCTGTATTTCGCGGTCCTGATGAAACGAGCGGACCCGTCCCACGACATCACCGTCTACGAGCGATACCCGGAAGGCTCGACGTACGGCTGGGGAGTGACCTACTGGGACGATCTCTACAACAATCTCCACTCCGCCGACCCCGAGTCCGCCCGTGCCATCGGCGACGACTCGGTCCGCTGGGACACCTGGGTGGCGCGCGTCCACGGCTACCGCCCGCCGTGCCTGGTGGAGAGCTGGGACGTGGGCTTCGGCATCAGCCGGAGCCGGCTGCTCGCCATCCTCGCCGACCGCGCCCGCTCCCTCGGCGTCCGCATCGAGTACGAACGCGAGATCACCAGCGAGGAGGAACTGACCGGCGCGGACCTGATCGTCGCCGGCGACGGCATCAACAGCGCGCTGCGCCAGCGCCACGCCGGCCACCTCGGCACGGAAGTCGCGGTCGGCCGCAACGCTTACCTCTGGCTCGGCACCACCAAGGTGTTCGACTCCTTCATCTTCGCCTTCATCGAAACCCCGCACGGCTGGATCTGGTTTTACGGCTACCGATACAGCAATGAGCACAGCACCTGCATCATCGAGTGCCTACCCGAGACTTGGGCGGCGCTCGGGTTCGACCAGGCGAACGAGGCCGACAGCCTGGCCCTCCTGGAAAAGCTCTTCGCCGACATCCTGGACGGCCACCCGCTGATCGGCCAGGACAACGCCGGCGAGAGCGCCCGCTGGCTGAACTTCCGCACGCTGACCAACGAGAGGTGGCACTACGGCAACCTCGTCCTGATCGGGGACGCCGCGCACACCACCCACTACTCCGTTGGCGCGGGCACCGCACTCGCGTTCGGGGACGCTGCCTGCCTCGTCTACGCGCTGCACGCCAAGCCGCAGCTCGAGCCCGCACTCGAGTTCTACGAGCGGGAGCGCCAGGCCGAGATCCGGCCCATGCAGAAAGCGGCCCGCAACAGCGCCCGCTGGTACGAGAGCCTCCCGCGCTACGCCAACCTCCCATCGGAACAGCTGCTCGCCCTGCTCGCCCAGCGGCACTCGGCGCTACTCCCGTACGTGCCGCCCCGGCTGTACTACCGGTTCAACCAGGCGCTCAAGCACGCCGCGTGGCTCTGGTCGAAGATCGCATCCCGCGGAACACCCGGATGAGCCGATCACGTGGACCTGGGCAGCGACTGGTGGCCGCGGTGGTACGACGGATAGGCGATGACGCCCCTCCTGAGCCAGTCGCCGGGCCTCGACACACTGCTGCGCGTCGCACGTCGCGGTCACGTACGCCCCGTCGCAGTCCTGCTCGACCACGCGGGGCCGGGCACGGCACCAGTTGCAGGCGGGCAGCTGCTCGACCTGGAGCGGCAGCTCCGCGAGACGAGCCGCGCGCCTGGCGTTGACCACCCGGTTGAGGTCGTCGGTGATGACGGGCTCGAACCAGTCGTGGCCGAGGAGCTCCAAGCGGTAGCCGCGGTCGCCGACAGGGACGTACTTCACGATTCCTCCGATGCAGGTCGGCCCAGATGGGCCGGATGAGTGCGTTACGCTGGGAAGCACTGGGTCCTCGTTGTGGCGACGAGGGCCGGGCTTTCTGTGGTGATTGGTGGATGGCCGGGCCTGTGGCGGGCCCGGCCATCAGCATTTGCAGGGCTAGACGTCGTTCCAGCACACCCCGACGTGGTGCGCTGTGCGCGGGATTACCGGGCCAGCAGGTAAATAGGCGTGGAGCAGCGCGAGGCTCGGGCCGACGGTGATGGGAGTCAGGGACGTGCTCCTCCCAGAGTGGGGAGACACCCGCGCCCCCAACCCTTGAGAAGGGTTTCCTTGAACACCTCAACAGCGAACATCTTCACCGTGCGCAAGCGGGCCATCCTCGTGACTCTCCTCGTGATGCTGGCCGCGGCCGGCATGACGGTGCTGGCGAACCCGTCCTCGGCCGACGTTCCCGACCTGGAGTTCGTCGAGCAGTCCACCGGCTACGACTCCGACGACAAGGGCATCGACGTCACCTGCCCGGAGGGGAAACGGGTCCTGGGCGTGGGGGCCGACCTCGACGGCGCGCGCGGCAAGGTCGTCATCGATCAGGTGGTGCCGACCACGTACTCGGTCAACGCCTACGCCTACGAGTACGGCTCTCGGTACAACACCGGGACCGGGGATGACTGGCGGCTCCGGGTGTGGGCCTTCTGCGGCAACCCGCGCGGGTCCACGGTGATCAGTTCCAGAGAGAGCGACTCCAACCCTGACGACAGCAAGGAGGTAACCGCTCCCTGCCCCGACGGCTACGACGTGCTCGGCAGCGGGGCCAAGCTTGACGGGGCCCGGGGGGAAGTGGTTATCGACGAGATGATCCCGTCGGCAGACAGCGTCGCGGTCGGGGCGATCGAGGACGACCGGGGACTTGACGACGCCAATTGGAAGATCCGGGCGTACGCGATCTGTGCCGAGAACCGGCCGGCCGGGCTGGAGATCGTCTCCCGTGACGGTGACGGCCCGATCACCTCGGACGACAACGACAGCACCTACGCCCACTGTCCCGGCAAGCAAGCCCTGGGCAGCGGGTTCGACATCATGGACGGCGGCGGCGAGACCGGCATCGAGAAGCTCATCCCGGGGAGCGACACCGTCGTGACCACCGCGGTTGAAGACTGGGACGGCAACAGCAGAGACTGGTTCGTCCGCGCGTACGTGATCTGCGCCAACGCCTAGAGCGGTGCACTTCGTCGTTCTCAAGCCGTAACCAGGCCCGCCACCACGCTGTGCGGCTCCCATTCAAGGACGGCTGGCGGCTGGACTCCCAAGCCCCGGACACCACCAGCCCCGGCACGGCCATACGGGGCTGGTGGTGGTGCTGGGCAGGCCGTCCGGGCTTGTAGGGACGGTCCCGGACGTCCCTACGCCAGGCCCCTAGAAGCAGGCGTCGTCGTGCGGGGCGACGAGCTGCACGGTCCGGGTGACACCGTGGAGGTAGGTGGCAGTGATCATCGAGGTCCCCTCCTGGGGTTGTGGTGACAGGTCAGGGGCGGCCTGGCCCTCTCGTTAGGCCCGGCCGCTGGTGTTTCAGTTGGGCAGGATGCGCAGGACCTGCGGGTTGACCGGCTCGACCCACACGCCCGACGGCAGCGGCACCGTGCGTACTCATCGGGGCAGTCGTAGTCCGACATCCCGCCATAGCGGACCAGGTACGCCCAGTCGGGCAGCCCGTGCATCCAGACGATGACGCGGCCGTCGCCGCCGTCCCAGTCGGCGTCCATCTGCGGCCAGTAGTCGCGGTCGCCGACGAAGTGCTTGCCGATCGCGTCGGCGACCTGCTGAGCGATCTCGTCGGTGATCTCGGTGACGGCGGCGTTCTCGGCGACCATGTCGATGGCCGTGGTCCGCAGCGGGTGCTCCCCGATCGGGGTGCCGCTCATCGCCCCGGCGATGTACCGCTCGCGGGCGGTGCTCCACCAGACGCGGCCGATCGGCCGGCCGTCGCGGTGGACGACGATGCCCAGGCCCTTGGCCTTGATCTCGATCTTCCCCATCAGTGTTCTCCTCCTGAACGACGGGGCCCCGCGACCGTGGCGGTCGCGGGGCCGATTGACGGTCATGACCGGTGCTCCCATGCGCCCCGCAAGGTCCTCCGGGCTCAGATGCCTGTCTGCCACTGGTTCCCCTTCACGGTCCGGCTTCTCGGCTTCGATACCGATGGACGCCGAGTTGGTGTGATGTCCGCTGGTATTTAGTTCCAGCAGGTGGCGGTGGTGTCGCCGAGCTTCGCCGCGGCGTGTTCGGCGCGGGCGTACGGCGTGAGTTGGATGGCGCGTTGCAACGCTCGGGGCTGGTCGCGCAGGGCCCGCATGAAGGCGATCAAGTCGCCGTCGATGTCGTTGATCGTCTCGATCTCCGCGGGGTCCTTGGCGAAGAAGACGGCCGCGGATCGGGCGAACGGCTCGTAGTACACCTCGTGCTTGGGCAGCAGCGAGGCGAGGATGGGCGCGAGCTTTCCCGTGGCGCCGTAGTACTGGAACGGAGGGCGCAGCGCCACAGAGCACCCGGGGCCCCGGCAAAGTTAGTTGACCGGAGATCATACTTTCGGCTGAATCAGCTGGCAGGGGCCGCTCTATCCTGGGGCTTCCGGTTCGGCTAAACGGTCACGGAAGATCGAGAGACACGTGAAACAGCGGACTTTCCTCGCCGCCCGCATCGACCAGTGGTCACGCGAGCACCCCAGGATGCTGGATCTGACACTGGCCGGCTTGATGTGGCTGGTTCTCGGCCTGTTGAGTGCTCTTGCGGGGCTGCCCGCCTTTCTCGTCGCCACCGCGGCCATCCTCCCTCTCGCCGTACGGCGACGCTTCCCGACCGCGGTCCTCGCCTGGTCGACCGCGGTTTTCGCTGTCCAGCTCATGGTGGTGCCGATTCCGTTGCCGGCCAACGTCGCGCAGGCGATCGTCGTCTATACCGTTGCCGCACACGTCGCGTCTCTGCCGATCCGCCTGCTCGCCCTCGGTGCCGCGCTCGCCGGCAGCGTGCTCGCCGGCTTCCGATGGAGCGTCCCGCCTGAATACCTGACAAACGTGCTCAAGAACGCTGTGTTCCTGGGGATCCTGTTCGTGCTGGTCTGGGTCATCGGTAATCTCGTCCGCGGTCGTCAGGCCAACATGAGCGCACTGCGTGAGGCGAGTGCCCGACTCGAGGAGAGCCGGTTGCAGCGCGAGCGGTTCGTCGCGCAGCAGAAACGTGTTGTCGCGGCACGGGAGATTCACGATATCGTGGCCCACTCCCTCACCGTCGTGATCGTGCAGGCTGACGGCGCTGAGTACGCCGCCGAGCACGCGCAGCCCTGGGATCGCGCGGACGCGGGAAGGGTCTTCGCCACGATCGGGCGTACCGCGCGATCGGCCCTTACCGACGTGCGTGGCGTCATCGAGGTACTCCGCGACGCCGACGCCGACGCCGACGCCGACGGCGACGGGCCGGACGATCTGAGTGGGGCCGGGCTGGGGGTCGCCGAGTTGCGGCAGTTCGTGGACTCGGTACGGGCGGCGGGACTCGCTGTGGACGTCGACGCCGAGCCGGCCGTGCTCGACGATGTACCCACCGCGATACGGTTTGCCGTACTCCGGGTCGTCCGGGAGTCACTGACGAACGTGTTGAAGCACGCTGGCCCGCACGCCACAGCGCACGTGATCGTCGCGAGGACGCAGGAAGGGATCATGGCTCGAGTCGAGGACGACGGCGTCGGTGTCCGTCGTGCCGACACGATCGCGGACCACATGTCCGAACCTGCCGGCTATGGCCTCGACGGAATGCGGGAGCGTTTGCGCGCCCTCGGCGGAGTGCTGGAGGCAGGCCCACACCGTGACGGCGGATTCGTAGTCGATGCCGCGATCCCCGTAGCCGTTCTGTCGCCTTCCGCGCGACCCGCGGGCCTTGCCACCCCGTCGAGCGGCGAGTGATGCGTCCCGATCGCCTCATCCGTGTCTTCCTGGTGGACGACCAGGAGCTGGTGCGGACCGGGTTCGCGATGATCCTCGATGCCACCCCGGATCTGCGGGTCGTCGGATCGGCCGCCGACGGGCAGACGGCCCTCGACGCCCTGCGGCGGCCCGAGCACCGTGCGGACGTCGTCTTGATGGACATTCGCATGCCGGGTATCGATGGCGTGGAAACCACCCGGCGGCTGCTGGCCACACCCGACCCGCCACGCGTCGTCATGCTGACGACGTTCGACGACGACGAGCTTCTCGTCGCGGCTCTTCGAGCTGGAGCGGCTGGGTTCCTGCTCAAGGACGCGGGCGCGGCGGAACTGCTGACGGCGATCCGGGCAGCCGCCGCCGGGGAGGCGCCGGTCGCGCCGAGGCTCGTACGTCGCTTGATCGACTCGTTCGTCCTCGCGCCGCCGGCGACCAATTCCGCCGAGCACCCGCCCGCCGTCGCGTCCAGGCTGGGGCGTCTCACCTCCCGCGAACGCGAGATCCTCGCCTTGGTCGGCCTGGGACTCACCAACGCGGAGATCGCCGCGCGGCTGCAGTTGGCGGAGTCGACCGTCAAGACGCATCTTGGCTCGGTACTGCGCAAGCTCGAGCTGCGCGATCGTGTGCAGGCGGTCATCCTCGCGCAGACGCAGGGGCTGACCGGCGACTCGCGGCGGACCGGCTGATGCCGATCGCGAGGGCGCAGGCCGTTGTGCCGACGAGCACGAACAGCCCGGTGTCACCGGCCAGGTACTCGCGCACCACTACGGGCTGCTCAGTCGAAATCGCGTGCTCCAGCAGTAGGGCGAAGGTGGCGTTGTGGGCGAAGTGCGCCAGCACGACCGGCCACACGCTGCCGGACATGACGCGCAGGTACCCGAAGAGGAACGAGAACGCGATCACCGAGCCACTGAACAGCAAGAGCACCAGGCTGCGGTTCCCTTCGGTGTGGTAGTACGGCGTGAACAGGATGTACGGCAGGTGCCAGGCGATCCAGACAAGCCCGATGACGAGCATCGCCGAGCGCTCGCCCAGGAACGCGAGCCGTGGCTGCAGGTAGCCCCGCCATCCGATCTCTTCGGCGAACGACAGGATCGGCCCGGTGATAGACACAGCGATCATCGACTGCACCCAGTCGCCGTGCGGCGCGGAGAATCGGCCGAAGCCGAGCGCGACGGCGCCCGCGGTGGCGAGCAGGCAGAGGCCGGCGGTGGTGGCGACCGCGAGCGGCCAGGTTCGCAGGCCGAGCCGCCCTGTGCCGAGCCGGCGCCATCCGTCTCTGGAGTATCCCTCTCGCGTGACGACGAGCAGCATCGCCATCACGACGAGTAGGGGCGATAAGGCGAGGACGAGCCCACCGGCGATGTTGGCGGTGCCCAGCGAGATCGTGAGCACAAGGACGATGAAAACGATCGACGTAGCGCGATCGGAGAGCCGCTCGAACACGGACAGACCTTCCTTGGGGGAGTTGGCCTGGCTCAGTGTTCAAGAACGCGCCGCCGCTGCCATCCACCAACGGTCCGAATTTCGGCCCGGCCTTCCCCTCATGGGACTAGCACCACCGTCTCAAGGAGATGAGGTCGCCGGCACCAACTCGGTGCGGCGGAACGAGCCGCGGCCATCCCGTCGTACACGTGCTGTCGCAGTACGAGACCGCGCGCCGCCCTCAGGCCCTGAACTGGACATCGCGGCCATCAGCGCTACTTTGCCGGGACCCTGGAGCACCCCCTTGTGGAAAGGCACGGATAGTCCGTCAGCGTCGGCGAGTTGAGGAGCGGCGCCGCGTCGCGACCACCTCATCGGCGGCCACGGCAAAGTTGGCCCACAGGCCGAGGACCCTTCCGCATCTAACGCTGACCTGCGGCTTTGTGACCTGCCGGGGTGAGCGCCGCCAGATCATCAAGACCGGCCGTATTCACCGTGCGCGGCGGTGATATCAGCCTGCGGGGCGTCTCCAGAGCTGCGAGGAGTTGCCGTTGCAGAACCGCAGCTCCACCGCCAGGCCGTTCTGCGACCCCGGTGTGGCGATGCAGTGGCTCCAGGTGCCGGAGATTCCCGACCCCAGGAGGTTGTTGCCGATGCCGAAGGTCCAGTTCTCGTTGCTGATGTTGCCGCACCCCCACTGATCGACGCGGGCTCCGTTGAAGGCGCCATCGCGGACCTCGAGGCAGTAACCGCTGGCCCTGTTCTTCAGGTGCATCTTGTTGCGGGGGAGGTACTGGACCAGCCATTGCTGAGCGTGGGTCCCGTTGCAGGCCTGCTGAACGATCACATCTCCCTCTTCGAGGGTCTTCGGCTGGAGGCACTTGCCGTTCTGGACGCTCACGAGCTTGACGATCTCGCTTTCGGCCTGCGCCGGGGCCGCCGTCAGCCCGATACCGGCTGTTACCGCCGTCGTGAATAACAGCGCGATGAGTGGCTTTCGCATGAGATTCCCTTCATGGTGATCGGCGTTCACGGCGATGGAACGATCCATCACTCGCTGCACGCTCTTCTTTTGTGTGCTTCTAGACCTAGGCGTTCCAAGCCGTTCCAACATGGCGGCAGACCGCGAATCTTCATCCTGATCAAGGATCGTCCTCTACGGCATCCCATCTGCCGTCGACCCACCGCGGAGCGGCAGCGGCCGGCGATGGAGGTGCAAGCCCGGCTTGACGTGTCCCTTCGCCTGTGCGTTCGCGGAAACCGATCCGGCGCGGTTGCGCGCCGAGCTGATCCAGGTGGCCGCCGTGGCCGTCAAGTGGGTCCAGTCCCTCGACCGCCGTCCGGTCCCCGTCCCCCCGCACCTAAAGCCATCTCGACCACGGGAAGGACCAGCCGGCGCTGGGGACATGTACTTGCACGTTGCTGTCCCGGTGCGGCTTCGGAGGAATCAAGCCATTCGCAATCCGGCGGCCGTATGACTGATGCGTCCGAACCTGGACATCCTCTGTCAGGCCGGCTACGGCTTGGTTCCGATCGCCCGAGAGGAAAGCCCATGCACCGTTCCGTCCGCCTCCTGCTCTCCCTGGCCGCCGCCTCCGCGGCCGTCGTGGCAGGCATCGCCTCCCCCGTTGCCGCGTCCACCGCCGATGAGGACTCTTGGGGACCGGTCTACTCCCGTTCCTACGACGGTGCGCGGGCCATGGCCGTCGGCCACTGGAAGCTGGATGAGGAGCACGGCGACGAGCTCACCGTCAAGGCCAGGCTGTACGACAAGAAGTCGCCGCCATGGCTGTGCGCCTACTTGCAGGTCAACTTCGCGTTCTACGACGGTGAGAAGATCCATTCGGCGATGAAGTGCGGCCCGAACGGCTTCACCTCCTTTGCTCGCGTCACCTCGAGCCCGGACATCCCGTCCAGCGTCTCGGCCCGGGTCTGCTATTGGGACAAGAAGACCGCCAGCACGAAGAAGTGCGGCACATGGACGTACCTGTACGGCGAGGCCGGGCAGGAATAGCGCCCAACGCAGAGCCAAGTGCAGCGGGCCTGCCCAGATCAAGCTGACGACGTCCCACGGGCTCACCGGTTGCCCCGGATGGCGTCGTACACGTCGCGGCCCAGGCGGGCGTCGCCGAAACCCTCTACCACGGCATACACGAGTCGGGCCAGCGCCTTGGGCAGCACCTGCGCGCCGACCGTCGCGAACGCGGCGACGCGGAGCCGTCCCCGCCGGCCGGCCGCGTATCCGCGGATGTCCTCCTCGGCCTCACCGAGCCGGGACAGGATCGCGGCGGCATGCCGTCCCATCTGGACGGCGGCGGGAGTCTGCCACAGGTTGCGCGGTCCGCGTTCGAACAACCGCACCGCCGCTGCGTAGGGCCGGAGATGCCCCCGGTAGCGTACCTGACCGTCCGGCGTCAGTTCAGCACGCGCAGGTGAGTGAGCCGATGGGGGCGGTCAACGGGTCGGGCGCGTGCTGCTCCGTGCCGGTTGCGGTTTCGGTCGGGAAGCCTTCGCGGATCCAGTACTCGATGCCCCCGATCATCTCCTTGACCTGGTAGCCGAGCTGGGCCAGAGCGAGGGCCGCGCGGGTGGCGCCGTCGCAGCCCGGCCCCCAGCAGTAGATGATCACAGGGACCGCCGGGTCGAGCATGCTCGCGGCGCGGGCCGGGATGTCGGCGGTGGGCAGGTGCAGCGCGCCCGGCACGTGGCCTTGCTCCCAGGCGGCGGCCGCGCGTGAGTCGACCAGGGCGAAGCCAGGATCGCCGGACTGGAGCGAGGCGTGGACGTCAGAGACATCGGCCTGGAAGGTGAGGCGTGCGATGAAGAACGCGGCGGCCTGGGCGGGAGCCGCGGGCGGAACCCGCAAAGCCGGGCTTGTGGTGGTGTTGGTCATGGCGAAGACGCTACGGACCGTAACCCTCTGCCGGAACCCAAGACCAACGGCACTTTTCCACTTTTGTCGGTGATTTCATGGTAAACACCGGATATGGCCGATGTTTCCCTCGATGAGACCGATATGCGCATCCTGGAGGCCCTGCAACGCGACGGGCGCGCCAGCTATGCCGAGTTGGCGCGGACCGTGTCCATGTCGGCCAGCGCCGTCACCGAACGGGTCCGGCGGCTGGAGGAAAGCGGCGTGATCAGCGGCTACTCCGCCGTCGTGGACCCGGACCGCCTCGGGCTCGGCATCCTGGCCTTCGTCCGGCTCCGCTATCCGACCAGCAACTACCGGCCGTTCCACGATCTGATCGCCACCACCCCCGAGATCGTGGAGGCCCACCACGTGACCGGCGAAGACTGCTTCGTGCTGAAGGTACTCGCCACCTCCATGCGTGACCTGGAACGCACAACCGGCCGGATCGCCGGACTGGGCTCCGTCACCACCAGCGTCGCCTACTCCAGCCCTCTCCGGAACCGCGCCATCACCACGAGAGCCTCATAGCCGCCCACATCGGGCGGCTGACACGGTCGGCCATCAGGTGTTGAGCACCCTCTAAATGATCTAAAGGGTCATTAGCAGAACAAGGAGTAATTGACCGGCTACGAAGGGTAGGTTCTCGGCGGTTCCAACTTAGAAAGGACTCCTCATGGAGCAGCAGCAAGCCCAGCAGATCGAGCAGCAGTTGCGGCAGAACTGGCAGCAGATCAGGTATCGGATTCTCGACCAGTTCGCCGAGGTCAGCCCATCGGATCTCGACTTCGCCCGTAACGTCAGCGATCTCGTTGAGCGGATCGCCGACAAGTCGCACCACACCGAGCGGTACGTCGAGACGCGACTGCTCGAACTCGTCGGCGTCGGTGGCGGCCAGCAGGGACAGCCGTTCGGCGTCGCGATGGGCCAGCAGCAGGGCATGCAGCAGGGCTTCCAGCCGAGCGGCCAGCAGGGCCGCCCGTTCGGGGGCTAGCGCACAACCGATGAGATGATGGGCTGGTCAGGCGAGCCGCTCCGGTTCACACCGGAAGCACCCGCCTGGCCAGCGCATCGGACGGTAGCCCTCGCGGGGCGAGGCAGTCGTCGCCGGCCGGCCATCAGGACCACCACTCAGGATCAGGCAGCAACCGCCGCAGTCCGGTATTCCAGCAGATCATCGATCAGCCTGATGACGGCCTGATCACGGGGCATCAACCGCAGTTCGGTCAACATCTCATCAACCTGTTCGAGCGTCGGCCTACTGTCGACCGACGCGGCCAGACTCACTAGCCTGCTCACGGGCGCCTCCCAAGTAGTTCGTCCGTGTTTCGTAACAAATGTACCATTTTGGTTTCGTGCTCAGGCAAGAGTGCCCCAACCGACGCAAGCACGCGGCAGATGCCCCCGGATCATCTGCCCGGTAGCCGGCGGCCGGCCAGCCACACGCCGGCGATGTCGAGCGTGGCGTCGACGTTCGCCGTGGGGTCGCCGTCGACCAGGAGGAGGTCGGCGCGCAGGCCCGGCGCGATCCGGCCGCGATCGTGCAGGCCGAAGCGGCCGGCGGGGGCCGCAGTGGCGGCGGTGAGGGCCTCGCGGGGAGTGAGGCCGGCCGCGACCAGCAGGGCGAGCTCCTGGTGGAGGGTCGCGCCGTGAGCCGTGCCGACGTTGGAGGCGTCGGAGCCGGCGAGCAGGGTGACGCCCGCGTCGCGCAGTTCCGCCACCGTGCGCGTGGCCGCGCCGAGGTCGTGCCGGGCGCCCTCCCCCAGCGGGAACGGGCCCATGGTGAGCATCCGGCGGGAGCCTTCGGTCAGATGCGGCGAGACCCTGGGGTCCGCGGCCAGTGCCTTGCCGCCCGTTCCCGGACCGAACAGCTCGCCCAGCACGGCCAGGGTCGGCACCACCGCGGTGTCGCCCAGTTCGGAGGCGAGCGAGGGGTCCGGGCGATCCACGAAGACGTGTCCGAGTACGTCCACGCCCGCCTGGACCGCTTGGCGGGCGGTGCCGGCGGTGAGGGCATGGGCGATGGCGATCCCGCCTCGGTCATGGGCCGCCGCCACCAGGGCGGCGGCCGTCTCGCCCGCCATGGCCGGGGTCGGAAGGCCGGTCGTGGAACCGTCGTCCATGAGGATCTTGAGGTAGTCGGAGCCCTCCGCGAACCGGCCGGCCACGAAGGCATCCGCCTCGTCCGGGGTCACGAGGGTGGGGAAGGGTGTTCTTCTA
>NZ_VCJS01000151.1 GCF_005893125.1 Nonomuraea basaltis
TGCCTTAAATTCCTTAATGCCTCGTTCGTACCGGCCGTGGCCGTGGAGATCACACACCCGGCTCAAGTGCACACCGGCTGCGTGATCAGTATGAGCGATGTCTCTTTTGTTTTTTTAGGGTCCCGTGGGCTCGGAGATGTGTATAAGAGCCAGTGATCGCCGGGATACTCGTCGCAGGCTTCGGCCTGCTGGCCGTGCTGGGCGGGGGCGGGATCATCGCGCAAGCGGTCTCCAACAGCAACCAGACCATCCGCAGCAAGCAGTACTCGATGGAGCTGTGGCGCAACGTGCCGGTCGAGAAGCTGTTCCCCCCGTCGATCGGCCGGGAGGACCCGGACAAGAAGGAGGTGGACCCGAACCGCGAACTGGGCTGGACCAGGGCCGCGATCTCCTCTGAGGTCTCGTGCAAGGTGGCGCTCTCCGGTGAGATGGCCAAGCTGGCGGCCGAGCGTGGATGCGTGGCGGCGCTGCGGGCCACCTACGTCGACGACACCGGCGGGACGGCCGCCACCGCGGCCATCCTCGCCTTCCGTGACACCGACGCCAAGAACGATCTGGACGCCATCGTCCAGGAGGCGCAGCGCGAACCGGACCACGCGGTGCGTGCCCTCCCCGCCCCCGGCACCCAGTGGAAGGATTCGGCGCGTACGGGGAACGGCGGCAGGGCCGTCCTGGATCTGTACACCCCCCTGTTCGTGGTGGTCACCGCGGGCCCGGCGGACGGCCGGCGGCCGGGGCGGCTGCCCGAGCCCTGGGGCAGGAGGGCCATCCCGCAGCGGGACGACCGCTCGGCATGGGCGCACACCGCTGAGGGGCTCGCGGAGAATCTCGCCAGCCGGTTGAACACGGAGACCAGGAAGGTCGGGGCATGATCCGGAAGCTGGTCGGTGCGGGCGTGCTGGCCACCGTCCTGGTGGCGGGCACGGCCGTGCCGGGCCTGGCCGAGGCGCCCCGGGGCTGGGAGCAGCAGGCCATGAGGGTGCCAGCGGCCCAGCGGCTCGCACAGGGCAAGGGGATCATCGTCGCCGTCCTCGACACCGGGGTCGTGAAGAATCATCCGGAGTTCAGGGGAAGGGTGACCACCGGCCCCGATTTCATCGGCGGTGGCGCCCGACCCGGGCAGCGCCACTGGGGCGACCACGGCACCGCGATGGCCTCCAGCGTGCTGCGGGTCGCCCCGCAGTCGCGCGTGCTGTCGGTACGGGTCATCTGGGACGCCGAGGACCCTGCGCGCAAGCGGGCGGAGGCCGCCGCCAAGGCCGGCGACACCGAGGCCGCCGAGCAGAGCCGGAAGGCGGGCAACTCGCTCGCGAAGGGCATCCGGTACGCCGTCGACAAGGGAGCCCGCGTGATCTCCATGTCCCTGGGCACCGCCGAGTGGGGGTGGGGCGGCTACGAGAAGGACACGGCCGCGGCCGTGGACTACGCCGTCAGCAAGGGCGTCATCCTGCTGGCCAGCGCCGGCAACGGAGGGTCTACCGACCCGCTCGAGGTCGACGCGAACAACACGATGTCCTACCCGGCCGGCTACCCGGGAGTGATCGCGGTGGCAGCGACGGCGCCCGAGGGCACGCGGGCCGATTTCTCCCAGGTGCACACGTACAACACGATCGCCGCGCCTGGAGTGGACATCTACGCGGCCGACAACCGCGGCGGCCATGCCATGGGAAACGGGACCTCGCCCGCGTGCGCCCTGGCCGCGGGGACTGTGGCGTTGATGTTGTCCCGCAATCCGGACCTGTCGCCCAGGCAGGTCCGGGACATCCTGGTGAAGACGGCCAGGAAGCCGCCGTCGGGCTACACCGTCTTTCTCGGATTCGGTCTGATAGACGCCGGAGCTGCGGTGAAGGCTGCCGGGGTCGCGAAACCCACCGAGGTCGCGGCCGTGCCCTACAAGGGGGCGAAGCACTTCGGGAACGGGCCGGTCGGCTCACCGGTCACCAACCCGCCGATCGACTCCGGCTATCTGGTCGCGGGCGGAGTCGGGGTCGGCATCGGGCTCCTGTGCCTGGGCGGCGCGCTCCTGCTGCTGCGCCGGCCGCGAGCGCGCCCGACGACCCATCCGCAACCCGGTGCTTGACAGAGCGACGGCATCAGGGCATGCGGACGATGGAGGGGTCAGGCCACGTCGGCGTGGCGCGGCTTGAAACCGACGTCAAGGTCAGCGTCGAGCGCGGCGGCCATGGACATTACGACATTCGTCTTTCCTGGCCCCGAGCGCGAAGCGCCCTGGTGAAGCCCGTTGCCCGGGACAGGGTCACCCATTACCGGGCCAGGTGGAGAACGCCCCAGTGGCTGGTGTCCAGGTAGCTGCGGCCGGTGCTGTCGTTCCAGGTCACCGCACCTGTACGGGCCGTCCCCGTGGCGTCGTTGACCTGCACGTCGAACCCCAGCAACGTGCCCTCCGTCAAGGTGACCGTAGGCAGCCGGATGGCCGCCTCGACGACGTACCCGCCCGGCACCACCTTGGCGACCGCCGAGAGGTTGTCCTTGACCCCGGCCGCGTCGAAGGTGCCGCCGACGGTCTGCCGGCCGGAGAAGCTGACCCGGTACTGGCCGTCGTCGTCCGTGTAGCCCTTGGTCTTGCCGTTGCCCGGGTCCACGAAGATCTCGACGGAGTCCTGCTCCCAGGGGTTCGCCGACTCCTCACTCAACACCGGGTCGGTGACCTGGGCGAGGACGTACAGCGTGGACCCGCTCCACAGCGACCTGACCTTCGCGGTCGCGCCGGACGTGCCCTGGATCCAGGTGGCGGTGCGGATCTCCGGCGCGGCCCGCCACGCCGCCTCCGCGACGCCGTCCAGCACGGGCGTGCGGTTCGCGGCGGAGGTGAGCTTGACGGCGGGAACGGCGGTCACCTTGCCCGTCCAAGAGGTGGCGGTGCTCCCGTCGCGCACGGTCACGTCCACGTCGGTGCCCTGCTTGACCAGCGCCTCGACGCGGTACCCGGTCGCGGTCCTCCTGACACCGGTCCCGGTTCGCTTGACGACGTAGGGGGTGCCGTCCACGGTGAACGCCACCCGGTCGTCCACGTTGACGGTCGGATCGGTGACCTCGGCGAGCACGTACAGCCCCTTGCTGGACGAGCGCGCCTGGAAGCCCGCGGACACATCGCCGATCCGCGCGATCGGCGCGTCGGGCAGCAGGTCCCACTCCAGGTCCCGCTTGCCGTCGACCCTGATCGCGCCGGCGGGCGCCTCCAGTCGGCGGACCAGCGGCGGCAGCTTGGACGGGTCGACGACGGCCCAGTAGGCGGGCTTGGCCTGCAGGTCGTGGTCGAAGAGCAGCGGCGCGTTCAGCCGCGGGATCGGCCAGGACTGCAGCCAGCTCACGTCGTCGGACTCGCCCCAGACGGTGACGGAGCTGAGGTTGCCGGCCTGCCGCCGGAAGGCGTCGAACAGCTCCTTGTACCGGTGCCCCTGCTCGGCGAGCAGCTCTGGCGGGATCGTGTCGTAGGAGGAGACGAAGTCGGTGTAGATGCTCACGTCCAGCTCGGTGACCTGCTGGTCCACGCCGAGCGTGGCGAAGCGCTCGATGGTGTCCTCGACGTAGGAGGCGGGCGGTTGCTCGATGTTCAGGTGGAGCTGGTGACCGACGCCGTCGATCGGCACGCCCTCGTCCTTCAGCCGCTTGACCAGGGCGTACAGGGCCTCGCGCTTGCGCGGGAACTCGGTGTTGTAGTCGTTGATGTACAGCTTGGCGTCCGGGTCGGCCTCGCGGGCGACGCGGAAGGCGGTGCGGATGAAGTCAAGGCCGGCGATCTCGTACCACTTGGAGCGGCGCAGACCGTCGGGCTGGTTCTCGTCCACCACCTCGTTGACCACGTCCCAGGCCGAGATCTTGCCCTTGTACCTGGTCACGAGCGTGCGCACGTGGTTCTCCAGCCGGCGCAGCAGCGTCTGCTTGTCGGCGCCCTCGAACACCCAGGCGGGGGTCTGGCTGTGCCAGGCGAGCGTGTGCCCGCGGATGGTCATGCCGTGCTCGACACCGAAGTTCACCAGGTGGTCGCCGTCGGCGAAATTGAACTCGCCCTCCCTGGGTTCGGTGGCGTCCCACTTCAGCTCGTTGCCGGGGGTGATGCCGTTGAAGTGCCTGGCCAGCAGCTCGCCGTGCACGCCGAGGGTGTCGGGCCTGGTGAGGGCCGAGCCCATGGCGAAGGGGACCTTGTCCTTGAGCGACGGGATGTCGGTCTGGATCGGCTTCGGCTCGACGTACGTCATCGCGAAGTCGTCCAGGTAGAAGGGGAATTCGCCGCCGTCGGACTCGACGTACACGCTGAGGAAGTCGACGTCGTAGGCCAGCGTGTACGTCCCCGCGAGCCGCACCCACTCCCCCGCCGGCACGTCCTTCGGCGTCACGATGCGCTCGTAGGTGGGCGTGCCGGCGCTGCGCCGTTCGATCGACAGGCTCAGCCGGCCCGCGCCGGTGTCCGGGCCGAGCCGTACCCACACTGACAGGGCGTACTTGTCGCCCTTGCCCATCCGGCCGAGCACGTTCATCGCGGGCCCGTCCCAGGAGGCCGACCGGCCGGTCACGGCGAGGCTGCGGGCGCCGCCGTGGGCGGCGGCGGTGCTGGACTCCAGCGTGGCGGAGGCGCGCGGCGACCAGTCCTGCGCGGTGCCGTCCTCGAAGCCGGTGCTGATCGGCTCGCGCGTGGGGTCGCCCTGCGGGCTGATGACGATGTCGTCCAGGTAGTACGCGGAGGTGGCGTCGGAGCTCTCGGCGTAGAGCTGGAGGTCGGTGGAGTCGGCGCTGAAGAGATAGGTGCCCGCGAGCCGCACCCATTCGCCGTCGGTCACGGTGGCGGCCGCGACCCGCTCGTACGCGGTGTCGCCGCCGGTGGGGGTGCGCTGCACAGTCAGCGCGATCGTGCTGCCCGGCTGACCCGTGACCAGCCGGGCGTACGCGGTCACGTGGTAGGTGACGCCTCTGGCGAACGGCGCGGCGATCGAGGCTCCGTGCCAGGTGGCGGTCCGTCCGGTGGTGAGCAGGCTGCTCGTGCCCCCGCGCGCCGCGTCCGTGGTGACCGCGACGGAGACGTCGCCGCCGCGCGGGCCCCAGCCCTGCGTGGTGCCGTCCTCGAAGTCGTACGTGAGATCGGCCGCGGCGTGCGCGGGAAGCACCGGCACGAGGCATAACAGGGCGGCGGTCACCAGGGCTCGAAGGGTGCGCACGGTGCTCCTAGGGGCATCCGAAATGAAAGTTTCAGAGATATGCCGATAAATATCAGGCGGACTGTAGATCCGGCGCGACGGCGCGGTCAAGACGCGCCGGAACATTCCGGCACTTCCGAGAACTTCTGCAACCGCTTGTTGCAGCAAAAGTGCAGTTTCACTGCATCTATTGACGTGTCAGGTGCATTACGCGAACGTTTCATGCAACCGATTGCCGCACACCCCCCCGCGAGGTTGCGCATGCGACTTCTGTTACTTCTCCCACTGATACTGATCGCGACGGCGACGCCCGCGGCCGCCCAGCCGCAGACGCGCGCCACGATCGTGGTCGCCGCGGACGGAACCGGCCACCACACGACCGTGCAGGCCGCGGTCGACGCCGTGCCGTCCGGCAACACGCGCCCGGTCACCATCCTGGTCCGCAAGGGCACCTACAGACAGCAGGTGGTCATCCCGGCCGACAAACCGCGCATCTCGCTGGTCGGCGACACGCGGGACCCCCGCGACGTGGTCCTCACGTTCGACGCCGCCGCCTCCACCCCCAAGCCGGACGGCTCGGGCAACTACGGCACCTCGGGCAGCGCCTCGTACGTGATCAGCGCCCCCGACTTCACGGCCCGCAACCTCACCTTCGAGAACTCCTACGACGAGGCCGCGAAGGGCGCCAGCCAGGCCGTGGCGGTGCGCACCACGGGCGACCGGCAGGTGTACGACAACGTCAGGTTCATCGGCAACCAGGACACCCTCTACGCCAACACCCCTTCCGCCACCACGGTCGCCAGGCAGTACTTCCGCGACTGCCACGTCGAGGGTGACGTCGACTTCATCTTCGGCCGCGCCACCGCCGTCTTCGACAACTGCGTCATCAAGGCGCTCAACCGCGGCAGCGCGGACAACAACGGCTACGTCACCGCGGCCAGCACGGAGCTGTCCAACCCGTACGGCTTCCTGATCTACCGCAGCCACCTGACCAGCAACGCCCCGGCGCGCACGTACCATCTGGGCCGCCCCTGGCCGGCCGGCGGCTCGGCGACGGCGCGCGGCCAGGTGCTGGTGCGCGAGTCGTGGCTGGGGCAGCAGTTCAAGGACGCCCCCTGGACCGACATGTCCGGCTTGAACTGGCGGGACGCCCGCCTGTCCGAACACCGCAACCACGGCCCGGGAGCGACCGTCAACGACGACCGGCCGCAGCTCACCGACGCGCAGGCGGCGGCCTTCACGCCGGAGAAGTACCTCGCGGGCAGCGACGGCTGGAACCCCGTCCGCCGCCACCCGCGCCCCGACCCGTACGGGCTGGGCAGGGAGGTCCTCCCCCGCGACGACGGCTGGGCGGCCGCCACCACGGGCACGACGGGAGGCTCGGCGGCCCGGCCCGAGAACGTGCACGTCGTCTCGACCAGGGCACAGCTGCGAGCGGCGCTCGGCGACCCCGCCGACAACACTCCCAAGATCGTCTATGTGAAGGGCGCGATCGACGCCGACACCGACGACTCAGGAGCCCCGCTCACGTGCGCCGACTACGCCGTGAACGGCTACAGCCTGCCCGCCTACCTGGCCGCGTACGACCCGGCCGTGTGGGGCAGGACCAGCGTTCCGTCGGGCCCGCTGGAGGACGCGCGCAAGGCGTCGTACGCGAAGATGGCCGAGCACGTCACGATCGCGGTCGGCTCCAACGTCACTCTGGTCGGCGCGGGCCGGGACGCCGCGCTGAAGAGCTTCGGCGTGCGGATCGGCAACGCCGACAACGTGATCGTCCGCAACCTGACCATCACCGACACCTCCGACTGCTTCCCGCAGTGGGACCCGACCGACGGCGCCGGCGGCAACTGGAACGCCTCGTTCGACAACTTCGAGGTGTCCGGCTCCACCCACGTCTGGCTGGACCACAACACGCTCAACGACGGCGACAACCCGGACTCGGGCCAGCCGCTCTACTTCGGCCGCCCGTACCAGGTCCACGACGGGCTGCTCGACGTCGTGCGCGGCTCCAACTACGTGACGCTCTCCTGGAACCACCTCAGCAACCACGACAAGGTGACGCTGATCGGCAACACCGACAACCCGGCCAGGTACGGCGAGGAGGACAAGCTCAAGGTCACGCTGCACCACAACCACTTCGAGGGCCTCGGCTCACGAACCCCTCGGGTGCGCTTCGGCCAGGTGCACGTCTACAACAACTACTACACGGGCGGTGACACGCACGGGTACAGCCTCGGCGTGGGCTTCGGCTCCAAGGTCTACGCCGAGAGCAACGCCTTCGACGGCATCCCGGCCGCGAAGGTCCTGACAGTGTTCAACGGCACCGCGATCACCGCGAAGGACAACGTGGTGGACGGCGTCGTCACCGACCTGGTGGCCGCGTACAACGCCGCCAACGGCACGGCGCTCGGCTCGGACGCCGGCTGGACCCCGGCCCTGTTCACCCGCATCCACCCGGCCAAGGCCCTGAAGGCCCTGGTCCCGGCGGGTGCCGGCGCCGGGCGCCGCCTGTAGCCCGACCGGGGACGGCGGCCTGAGCGGCCGCCGTCCCCTGGAGCAACATCACGGCGTCACGCCCCCAAATGCACCACACGGCTTCCTGCCCCGCAAATGCCGCGATGGTGGGTGTAGCGCGGCCACCCTCAGCGGCCCAGCCGAGGCCCTATCTGACCTAGCCTCGAAGACATGGACAGGGAGAACCGGCTCGGCGAATTCCTGCGGGCCCGCCGCGAGCTGCTGCGCCCCGAGGACCTCGGCCTGCCGCCGGGTGACCGCCGGCGGGTTGCCGGCCTGCGGCGGGAGGAGGTCGCCCAGCTGGCCGGCGTGAGCGCCGACTACTACGTACGGCTGGAGCAGGGCCGCGAACGCCACCCCTCCGCCCAGGTGGTCGAGGCGCTGGCCGGCGCGCTGGCGCTGGAGGAGGACGCGGCCGCGCACCTGCATCTGCTGGCCCGCCCGGCTTCCGGCAGGCGCCGTCCGGCGCCGCGGCGGGAGCGGGTCAGCCCGAACCTCCTGCGCATGATGGAGGCCTGGCCGCACACGCCGGCCGTGGTCCTGGGCCGCTGCCTGACCGTGCTCGCGCACAACGCCCTGGGCAAGGCCCTGTTCGACGGCCACGCCTTCAGCGGGGACCTGGTCCGGCTGGTGTTCCTCGACCCGGACGCGCGGCGGTTCTACCCCGACTGGGACCGGGTGGCGGTCAACACCGTCGCCGGCCTGCGGGCATCGGCCGGCGCCGACGACGACGATCCGCGGCTGATCGAGGTGGTCGGCGAGCTGTCCATCAAGAGCGAGGCCTTCCGCCGGCTGTGGGCCCGCCACGACATCCGCCAGAAGACCCATGAGACCAAGCGCTTCCGGCATCCCCTGGTCGGCGAGCTGACGCTGCACTACGAGTCGCTGACCGTGAACAGTGCACCCGGCCAGCAGCTCGTCGTCTACCAGGCAGACCCGGGCAGCCCGTCCGAGGAGGCCCTGTCCCTGCTGGGCAGCCTCACCGCCGACACCGTGCAGCTCCGGCGGCAGCAGGAGAACGCGCCCACCACCGAGGACTGAACCGCCCCACCATCGCGCCTCCGGCTCGCACGACCGCCGGAGCGCCATCCCGCCATGCCACCGACCACATGATCGGAGTGACTCCACATGAATGACACCCCCGTCTGGTTCATCACCGGATGCTCCACCGGCCTGGGCCGCGCGCTCGCCGCCGCCATCCTGGAACGCGGCTGGCGAGCGGCCGTCACCGCCCGCGACTCGAGCCAGGTGGCCGATCTGGCCGCCGGGCACGGGGACCGCGCCCTGGTCCTGCCGCTCGACGTCACCGACCGAGCCCAGATCGCGGAGGCCGTCAAGCGGGCCGAGGCCGATTTCGGCCGCATCGACGTCCTGGTCAACAACGCCGGCTACGGCTACCTGGCCGCCGTCGAGGAGGGCGAGGACCACGAGATCCGCGCCCTGTTCGACACCAACGTCTTCGGCCTGGCGGACGTCACCAAGGCCGTCCTGCCGGGCATGCGCGCCCGCCGGTCCGGCCACATCGTGAACGTCTCCTCGCTCGGCGGCCTGGCCGCGTTCGGCGCGACCGGCTACTACCACGCCACCAAGTTCGCCGTGGAGGGTCTGTCGGAGTCGCTGGCGGCCGAGGTGGCGCCGCTGGGCGTGAGGGTGACGATCGTCGAACCGGCCGCGTTCCGTACCAACTGGTCCGGTCCCTCCATGCGGCAGTCGCCCGTGCACATCGACGACTACGCCGAGACCTCCGGGGCGCGGCGGGCGGCCACCCTGGCGACGTACGGTCACCAGCCCGGGGACCCGGCCCGCGCCGCCGAGGCGATCGTCGCCGCGGTCACGGCCGCGGACCCGCCGCTGCGCCTGCTGCTGGGCAAGGTCGCGTACGACATCGCCGCCGCCCGCCTCGACACCCTCAGAACCGCCTTCGACACCTGGCGGGACCTCACCCTCAGCGCCGACTACCCCCAAGAGCAGAAGGAAGCCTGACATGACCACCACCCAGAAGATCGTCCTCGTCACCGGCGCGAGCAGCGGCATCGGGCAGGCCACCGCGCTGCGGCTGGCCCGCGAGGGACACCACCTCGTGATCGGCGCCCGTCGCGAGGACCGCCTCGCCGCCGTCGCCGAGACGATCAGGAACGAGGGCGGCGGCGTCGACGTGCACCGCCTCGACGTCACCGACCGCAAGGACGTGGCCGCGTTCGCCGACGCCGCCGCGGAGCGGCACGGCCGGATCGACGTGATCGTCAACAACGCGGGCGTGATGCCGCTGTCGCGCCTGGACTCGCTGCTGGTCGAGGAGTGGGACCGGATGATCGACGTGAACGTCCGCGGCCTGCTCAACGGGATCGCCGCCGCCCTGCCCCACTTCCAGCGCCAGGGCGGCGGCCACTTCGTCACCGTCGCCTCCATCGGCGCCCACCAGGTGGTCCCGACGGCCGCGGTCTACTGCGCCACGAAGTACGCCGCCTGGGCCATCACCGAGGGCCTGCGTCTGGAGGTCGACCCGAGCATCCGGGTCACCACCGTCTCGCCCGGCGTCGTCGAGTCCGAGCTGGCCGGCACCATCACCGAGCCGGGCGCGAAGGAGGCGATGCGTGCCTACCGGGCAGACGCCATCCCGGCGGACGCCATCGCGGACGCCATCTCGTACGCGATCGGCCAGCCGGCGGACGTGGACGTCAACGAGCTGATCATCCGCCCGGTGCGGCAGCGCTGATCAGTCCGGGAGCAGCACCGGCAGCTCGACCGGGCCCTCGGTGATGAAGGACTGGCTGTAGACGATCTCATCGGGGTGGACGGCCAGACGCAGCCCGGGGAACCGCCTGAACAGCGATGACAGCGCGATCCTGGTCTCCAGCCTGGCCAGCGCCCCTCCCAGGCAGAAGTGCGGGCCGCGACTGAAGCCCAGGTGCGCCTCCGGGGCCCGGGAGATGTCGAACCGCGCCGCGTCGAGCCCGAACCTGGCCGGGTCCGTGCCGGTCGCGCCGAACCCCATCAGGAGGGCCTGTCCGGCCGGCAGCCTGACCCCGGCGATCCGCACGTCCCGCAGCGTGTAGCGGAAGGGCGCACTGGTCACCGAGCTACGGCAGCGCACCGTCTCCTCGACCACCCGCTCCCAGGCGTCCTCCGCGCGGGCCTTGGTGAGCTGCGCGGGGTCGGAGCACAGGGCGATGACGGCGTTGCCGATCAGGTGGACGGTGGTCTCGTGGCCGGACAGGAGCAGCAGCCACAGGATCCACAACATCTCGTTGTCGGACAGCCGGTCGCCGTCCTCGTCCTGGGCGCGGATCAGCGCGGTGGTCAGATCGTCGCGGGGGTCGCGGCGGCGCCGCTCGATGTGCCCGGCCAGGTACGCCAGCAGCTCCGCCCGCATCCTCGCGGCCTCCTCGGGGCCGAGGTTGTGCGCGATGACCTGCAGGGCCCACTCGCGGACCTGGGCGCGCTCCTCCGGCGGCACGCCGAAGAGCTCGGAGATCACGGCGACGGGCAGCGGCTCGTTGAAGTGGCGCACGAGGTCCACCCGCTCGCCCTCGGCCGCCGTCTTCTCCAGCAGCTCGTCGGCCAGCGCCTGGATGCGAGGCGCGAAGCGCTGCACGCGGCCGGCGGTGAAGGCCCGGCCGATCAGGCTCCGCAGCCGCCGGTGGTCGTCGCCGTCCTTGGTCAGCAGATGATCGCCCTCGATCAGCGGCCGCATGGGCCAGCCCGGCGGGATCGTGCCGTCGTGCAGGGCGGGGAAGTTCCTGGAGTCCTTGCTGAAAAGCGTGTCCTCGTTGGCCAGGATCTCGTTGATCGCGTCGTAGGTGGTCACGACCCAGGCGTTCACTCCGCCCGGGAGCTTGATGGGCAGGATCGGTCCGTACTCGTCACGGTAGCGGCAGATCGTGTGCGACGACCGTTCTCCGGGGACCGGCAATTGGAGAGGAGGGGTTTCATGTGCGCTCCAAGGTGCGACGTTTCCTTCACCCTCCGTGATATCGCGACAGCATCCAAGTCCCGACGGTGTCACCGCGAGGGGGACGACATCTATCCCCAACGCCACGTCCGAGTTCAGCGTCACAGAGGTGACCCGCCGTTCGGCAGGCCCTCACCCTCGGGCTCGAGCGCGTACGCGATGCCGGCGTCGTTGTCGCTGTCGTAGCCGGTGTGGTAGGCGACGCGGTAAGCGTCGTCACCGAGCGTGTCGCGGGCCTGCCGCTCGCACTCCTGCCGGGCGGCGACCCACGCGGGCACATTGGCCTGGGCCTGGCCGTGGGTGCTCCAGATGCGCTGCGCCAGCCCGAGCAGCCGGGCCGCCCGCTCGGCCCGTCCGGCCGCGCCCGCCGCCAGGGCCAGCAGGTCCGCCGTCAGGCCGAGGCCGAAGCTGTCGTGCAGCCGCCGCTTGGTCCGCAGGGCGGCCTGGCCGTAAGTGACGGCCGCGTCGAGGCGGCCGCGGCTCAGCTCGGCCTGCCCGCGCAGCAGGTCACCGTGGGAGCGCATCGACTGCTCCCCGCGCTCGTCGCACAGCGCGCGCAGGTCGTCGAGCACGCTGATGGCGTCGTCCACGCGGCCGTCCACGGTGAGCGCGTGGGCCCGGCACAGCAGCGCCAGGAGGCCGGCCAGGGTGAGCTCCTCGCCGTTCCACCGCGTGATGTACGCCTCCTGCGACTCCGCCATCGCCTGCGGCAGGTCGCCGCGGATGACGCCGGCGGACGACCTGAGCGCCTTGACGCACATGGCGGCGTAGGCGTCGCCGGGCTCCGCGGCGGCCTCGCACTGGGCGGCCCTGGTCACGACGCCGTCCGCGTCACCCTGGGTCGCCGCCAGGAGGCCGTCGGCCCACAGCGCCTGGACGAGGGCCGGGCCCGGCTCGCCGTCCAGGGCCAGCGCCTGCTTCAGGTAGTGGCGGCCCTCCTTGGCGTAGCCGCAGCCGTACCAGAAGAACGCCAGCGTGCCGGCCAGCTCCAGCGCCGCCTCGCCGTCCTTGCCGGCCAGCGAGGCCTCCAGCGCGGCCCGCAGGTTGTCGTGCTCACCGATCATGCGGTCGTACCAGGACATCTGCCCGGGGCCGAGCCAGCCGGCGACGCCGCGCGCGGCCAGCGCCAGATAGTGGTCGCGGTGCCGCCGCCGGAACCGCTCCTCCTCGCCCAGGGTGCGCAACCAGCCGGCGCCGTACTCACGCAGCGTGTCGAGCATGCGGTAGCGCTCCCCGGCTCCGGTCGGCAGCCAGGTCAGGATCGACTCGTCGGCCAGCGCGTCGAGCAGCAGCCCGACGTCGGCCGCCGGCAGCCGCTCGTCGGCGCACACGTGGCGGACGGCCTCGGCGTCGAAGTCGCCGGCGAACACCGACACGCGCGCCCACAGCAGGCGCTCGGCGGGCTCGCACAGCTCGTGGCTCCACCCGACCGCCGTGCGCAGCGCCTGGTGCCACGGCGGGTCGGCCTCCCCGGGCCCGGCCTCGAGCGTGGCGAAACGGTCGTCCAGCCGGTCGGCCAGGTGCTCGACCGGGAAGTCGCGCAGCCGGGCCGCGGCCAGCTCGATGGCGAGGGGGATGCCCTCCAGGCGGCGGCACAGGCGCACCACCGCCGCCTCGTTGTGCTCGGCGACCTGGAAGCCGGGCATCGTCTCGGCGGCGCGCTCGGCCAGGAGGGCCACCGCGTCCTGACTCCCGACGTCCGTGGCGTCCGCGGCGGGGACGGGCAGCGGGTCCACGGCGTACACCAGCTCGCCGGCCGCCTCCAGCGGGCGCCTGCTGGTGGCCAGGACGCGCAGTCCCGGAACGGCGGCGAGCAGCGTCTCGACGGTGTTCGCGCAGGCGCTCACGAGATGCTCGCAGGTGTCGAGCACGAGCAGGACCTCGCGGCCGAACAGGTGCTCGGCCAGCACCTCGGCCATCGGGCGGGTGGTCTGGTCGGTCAGCCTGAGTGCCTCGGCGATCGCGTGCGGCAGGAGGGTTCCGTCATCCAGCGGGGACAGCTCGACCAGCCAGGCTCCGCCACCGAACTCGGGCCGCAGGTCGGCCGCCGCCCGCAGCGCCAGGCGGGTCTTGCCGACCCCGCCCACGCCGGTGAGGGTGACCAGGCGGGAGCGCCGGCACGCCCGCCGGATCTGGTCCAGCTCGTTTCGGCGACCGATCAGGCTCGTCAGTTCCGAAGGGAGGTTTCCTGCCTGCCACTTACCTGCCATCATGATCGCCACTCCATCGAATGCGGTTCTGATAGCAGCTTGCCTGACTCTCCCGTTCTCCATCACTAAAAGTGAGAAAGTAGCTACTCATGACATGAGAAGGGGGCGTGCCCGGCAGGACACGCCCCCTTCTCGGTGACTCAGGTGCCGTAGGCCTTGACCTCCAGGAGTCCGACGGAGCTGCTGCCGTTACCGGTCAGCAGCACCCGCAGCCGGGTGGTGCTCGTGGCGGTGAAGGTGACGGTGTTGTACTGGTTCTTGGCCAGCGAGTACGCCGACGCGCCCGGCACGTCCACGTACGCGCTGCCGTTCCAGTACTGCAGCTTCCACGACGCCGGCATGTCGATGCCCTGGTCGTCGTCGAAGAAGTACACCTCGGCCTTGTTCAGGTTGCGGGCCGAGGACCAGGTCAGGTCCACCCACTGCTGCCCGGTCTCCGGCCAGCAGCCCCAGCGCGGGTTGACGGTGTCGTTGGACGACGGCGGGTCGATCCCGTCGTTGACCGCCGCGACGCTCTCCCACGCCGAGGTGTACGACGCCGACGGCGTGGCCGACGACGCCAGGTTGGCGGGCGGCTGGACCCCGCCCCGGTTGTGGACCTTGATCTCGGTGAGCCCGGTCCTGGCGCCGGAGGCGGCCGTGGCCAGCACCCGCACGCGTTGCGCGCTTACCGCGGGGAACTGCACCACGTTGTAGTTGGCCCGCGGCGTCGCCGGGGACTTGGCCTGGCTGGGCACGCTCACCCAGGCGCTGCCGTTGTGGTACTGGATCTCGTAGGACGCCGGCGCCCGGTAGGTGCCGCTGGCCGGGCGGCTGTCCTTGAAGTAGAGCCGGACCTCGTTGAGCGTGCGGGCCGAGCCGAGGTTCAGCTCGTACCAGTCCTGGCCGGCGGTGGTGCCGCCCCAGAACGGCTCGTTGATCGGGAACCCGTCGACGGCGCCCGCGGCGGAGCTGCCCGAGGCGGTGGTGGAGGCCGTGGCGGTGGCGCCCGCGGCGAGGTTGGTGAGGTCGGCGGTCAGGTCGACGCCGGCCTTGGCGAGCATGTCGACCATGCGGGCGCCGCTGTGGCTCACCTGCGCGGGCGACTGCAGGCCGGGGACTGCGACGTTGTGCGTGACGGTGCCGCTCGTGGTGACGGCGCCGGTGGCCGGGTCCCAGGTGAACGGCACCAGCGACGACACCGTGGCCACCCGGCTGCCGTTGATGTAGATCGAGTAGCCCTGGGGCACGCCGGGGTAGCGGACGACGCCGTCGGCCGGGTCGTCCCAGACGATGGTCAGGTCGGCGTTGCGGTAGCGCAGGTTGTTGACGGTGAAGTGGGTCCAGCCGATGTTGATCGGCGAGAGCTCGACCTTGGCGTCGTTGCGCGGCCGCAGCCCGGCGACGTCCTCGACGACGGTCCAGTTGCTGCTGCCCAGGATGTTGTGGTGGATCCAGGAGCGGTAGGCGATCGAGGAGCCGTTCCAGTCGGCCCAGAACTCGTTGGCGTCCGGCCACTGGGTGTTGCCGTTGACGTACTGGGCCCAGGCGTTCCAGTAGAGCAGCTTCTTGTAGTCGGTCGCGGTCATCCACTCGTTCTGGTAGTCGCGCAGCACCTTCGAGTAGAGCCGGAACTGGACGGTGGAGTTGATGGTGGAGAAGTTGTTCGAGCCGGGGTTGCCGGCCGCGGCGGCGGCCGCCTTGTCCACCTGGTTGGCGGTGTAGAAGGGGAAGATCGGGTAGTGCGCCGGGTCGTCGTAGAGGCGCAGGGCCTGCTTGTACGCAGCCGTGTTCGGGATCGCGCCGACCGCGAACGGGTAGTAGTTGTTGATCTCCTTCCACGGCACCCATTCGTTGGTGGACTTCAGCCGGTGCTCGAACAGCTGCCTATTGGGGTTCCACAGCACGTTCACGATGGCGTTCTGGATCTGCGTGGCGAGCGTGCGCATCTCGTTGGCCTTGGCCGTGTTGCCGATCGCCTCGTACGCCTGCGCCGCGGCCAGCGCCCCGCTGTACTGGTAGGCGGCCTCGGCGCGGTCCATGCGGCCGTCCTTCCAGTGGAAGGACACGGCGTCGGCGTCGTTGCCGGTCAGGGCGCCCCAGTCGTACTCGATGAGCTTGTTGTTGTCGGTGTCGTAGAAGGCGAGTTGCCCCTTGACGTCCTGTTCGGCGTAGCGGGCCAAGTTGGCGGCGATGGCGGGCTGGCCGCCGTGGATCTGGTAGCTCTTCCAGGCCGCCTCGCCGATGTACTGCGTGTAGCTGTTGGACCAGTTCTCGGGGTCGCCCGGGTTGTCGAGGAAGCGGCCGTTCTTGGAGATCTGGCCGACGCTCAGCCAGTCGCCGTAGGCGTAGATCGGGTTGCGCAGGTATTTGAGGTCGTCGATGTGCATGGGCTGGGTCAGCACGATCGCGTTGTTGTAGCCCAGCACGCCCTCGGTGGAGGTGGGGAACTGGAAGGTCTGGCCGGGGATGTCCGCGTCGAGGTGGTTGAAGCGCATCAGCCACCAGCGGTAGTAGATGTTCTTCTTGATGGCGGGCTCGGGCACGTCGATGTAGGGCACGTTCTCGGCCCACCACCGGTTGTAGGCGCGCACGTGGGTGGCGAACGCGTTGGCGGCCGTGTGGCCGGCGTAGGCGTCGTACTCGGTGCGGGAGGCCGGGATCTCGTTCGTGACGAAGCCCATGACGACCTTGACGGTCACGGTCGCCCCGGCGGCGACGGTGACGGACCTGTTGAGGCCGCCGCTGGAGACGGTGAACCCGTCGCCGGTGAGCCTGGGGTAGAGCGTGGTCAGGTTGTTGTAGGCGTTGACCTGGCCGGTCAGCTCGCTGCCGCTGCCCGACGTCGCGTACGGTGACGTCGCCCTGAGCTGCAGCGTCGTCGAGCCCGAGCCGCCGTTGGTGACGGCCAGGTTGGCCACGGCCACGTTGTTCTCGGTGATGAACTTCGTCTGGTCGACGGTGATCGAGCCGCTGGTGTGCCGGCTCTTCCAGTGGCTGGGCGCCTGCCAGCGGGAGCTCACCTGCTCGGTGAAGGTGCCGGGGGTGATGGCGACGGTGAAGGCGTTGTTGTTGCTGATGCTCTCCCAGTACGCCGCCTGCCCGGCGAAGCCGAGCGTGCCGGGCGCGTGGGTCTTCATGAACAGCGCCCGCCCGCGCGTCATGAGCCAGGTGCCTGCGGGGTCGTTGCCGGGGCGGGCCAGCAGCCGGTCCATCCAGAAGTCGGTGCCCGAGCTCTCGGCGTCGTAGATGGCCTGCATCATGTTGCCGGTCGTGTACGTGCCCGGCGCGGCCGGGACGGCCGGGCCGCTGAAGGCCGGGAAGCCGATGGTCTGGTCGGCGCTCGCCGCCGGACCGGCGACGAGTAAGCCCGCGACCAGCAGCAGGGCTAACCAAGCGTGCCTCATGAGAAGGCCCTCCATTCGAGCACGCCGGTCGAGTAGCCGGTCTTGGACGTGATGTTCAACCGCAGCCGGGTCGTGCTGACCGGGGTGAACGTCGTGGCGTTGAAGGTGTTGGCCGCCACACCGCAGCCCGACTGGCCGGGCACGTTGACGTAGGCGCTGCCGTTCCAGTACTGGACCTGGCACGAGGCCGGCAGGTCGATACCGAGATCATCGTCGAACCAGTACACCTCGGACCTGGAGACCGTCTGCGCGGTGGGCCAGCGGTACTCGATCCACTCGGTGCCCTGGTGGTTCCAGTTGCCGTAAGCGCCGTGGCTGTGATCGGCCGAGTTCGCCGGGGTGTAGCCGTCGTTGATCGCGGCGAGCGTCTCCCACGGGGAGACGTAGGAGGTGGAGGGGGTGGCGCCGGCCGCCAGGTTGCCCGGAGTGGTCGGGCCGCCGGTCTGGACCACCTTCTGCATGGTGCCGTCGGCGTTGAAGTACAGCTTGTCGATCGTCACCGAGCGGCGGAAATTGCCCCCGCCCGGGCTGGAGGCGTTGTGGTAGACCATGTACCACTGGCCCTTGAACTCGACGATCGCCGGGTGGTTCGTGGTCGAGGTGACCTGGTCGAGCACGACGCCGCGGTGGGTCCACGGGCCCATCGGGTTGCTCGCGGTGGCATACCGGATGCAGGCGTAGCCGGGCGCCGAGCAGGCCGAGTCGTTGGCCGCGTACGCGAGGTAGTAGACGCCGTTGCGCTTGAACATCCAGGGGGCCTCCCAGAAGTTCGACACGCCGCTCGGGGTGATCACCGAGCCGTTGATCGTGGTCATGTTGCTGTTGAGCCGGGCCGCGCGCAGGCCGTAGTAGGAGCCCCAGTACATGTAGACCTGGCCGTCGTCGTCGGTGAACACGGTCGGGTCGATGTTGAGCGGCGAGGAGTTGGGGGTGCTGTCGCTGACCAGCGGGCCGCCCTTGGCGTCGGTGAACGGCCCGAGCGGGCTGTTGCCGACGGCCACGCCGATGTCCATCCAGCCGGCGCCGTTGCCGTTGACGGGGACGTACCAGTAGTAGCGGCCGTCGGCGCCGCGCTCGACCTCGCCGGCCCAGGCGTCGGCGCCCGCCCAGGAGAAGTTGGAGATCGACAGCTTGGCGCCCTGGTCGGTGAAGGTGGTGGCGTCGGCAGAGGTGAAGACGTGCCAGTCGCGCATGACGAAGTTGGTGCCGCCGGGCGGAGCCTCGTCGTGTCCGGTGTAGAGGTACAGGGTGTCGCCGGCGACCAGCGCGGCCGGGTCGGCCGTGTAGATCGCGGTGGTGATCGGCGGGCCCGCCAGCGCGGGGGGTGCGGTGCCGAGGATGAGCAGGAGTGCCGCGGCGAGGGCCGCCGCCCAGCGTCGTCTCATGAGATCTCCTCTTACAACCTAGCGATTGCTTGTGTTAGCGCTAACATCACTGATTCCTAACGAAGCGGTGAATCTGAAAGGTTTTCGGAACGTAAAACGGCTGAGTGGAGTCTGTCAATCGGGCACTGCAACCTTGTGCATACCGGATGAGCTGGATTTTTCTTGGCTCAACGGCGCTGATCAGCTAGCGAGCGCTTGGTCACAGTTTCATATCACCGAAAAGGCTTTCGATGACCGGCGATCCCGCTCGGTGCGGACGGGTCACCGCCACCTCTCCGTCCTGCAGCGGAGCAAGCTGCGGCGGCTGATGGGGCCGGGAGTCCGGCCCGCGGTGAACTCATCGAAACTTCATCTGCCGCAAAGCGGCTGCAAAGGCCGCGCCCTCTACCGTCGGTCCCGCAGCGACGGAACATCGGAGAGGAAACTCAGTGGGACACGATCACGAAGGTCAGCGGGTAAGCCGGCGGCGGCTGTTCGCCGGCATCAGCTCTGTCGGGCTCGGCGGCCTGCTGGCCGCCTGCGGCAGCGGCTCGGGCACAGCGACCGTCACGACTTCCACAGGGGCGACCGTGACGCCGGAGGCCACCACGGCCGGCGACCTCACCTCGCTCTTCACCGGGGCCAACACCTGCACGCTGACCGCCACGACGACGCAGGGCCCCTACTACTTCGACGCCGACAAGGTCCGCAGCGACATCCGCGAGGACAAGCAGGGCACGCGGCTGCGGGTCGCGATCAAGGTGCAGGACAGCGAGACGTGCGAGCCGCTGCCGAACGCGGTCGTGGAGATCTGGCACTGCGACGCGGCCGGGCTCTACTCGGGCGCGGAGGCGGAGTCCACCGGCGGGGGCGGCGGGAACCCGCCCAGCGGCGGTCCCCCGAGCGGCGGGACGGGCGGGGGCGGCGAGGGCGACATGGCCGACCTGACGCCCACCGACGACAAGCGCTACCTGCGTGGCGCGCAGGTCACCAACGCCGACGGCATCGTGCAGTTCACGACCATCTGGCCGGGCTGGTACCGGGGGCGCACGATCCACATCCACGCCATGGTCCACTTCAGCAACGAGCGCGTGCTGACCACGCAGATCATGTTCGACGAGTCGATGAACAGCAAGATCATGGCGATGGCGCCGTACTCGGAGCACACGGGACGCGACACGCTCAACGACAACGACAACATCTACAAGGACGACATGCTGATGAAGGTGACGGCGGAGGACGACGGCTATCTCGGCGCCATCGTCTTCTCCGCGGACTCCGACAAGGACGGCTCCTAAAACCCGCCGCACCACGTGCAGGAGGTACTCCTTGCGGTCGAGCGGGTTGTGGTCGGTACGCGGCCGCTCCGGCACGGGGCCACGGACGGGCTGGTAGCGATCGAAGGCGCTGTCCACAGGAGTCCATCGGCGGGCGCGCGGTATGGGCGATGACAGCCGGGAAGGCGGCCCTACAAGCAACCACCGGCTAACAGGCTCGCTTGACGGCCCTCTTGCGCTCGATGATGCACTGGGGGCCGTTGGCGAAGTTTGAGCCGCTGTGGACGTTGTTGCTCTTCACGGCGCCGTTCGCATTCGAGAAGTTGCCGCTGTTCACCTGGCGGCCCTTACTCCGGTAGTTGCCGCTCTTCCATGAGTTCCCGCTGTCCTTGGGTGTTCCGTATCCGAAAGCGGGAAAGCCGGATGACAAGAGGGCTTCGACTGGTGGCATCGACAGCGCGATCGTGGCCGACAGAACCGCTCCGGTCCTGCGCACCACTGCCCTCATGCCCGGTCACCCAGCCAGGGACTGCGGCCCGTTGGCGGTGTTGCCGCCGTCGAGAACGTTGTTGCTGCCATCGGAGCCGTTGCTGTTGGAGAAGTTACCACTGTTGATGGGATCTCCCTCATTCTGGTAGTTCCCACTATTGGTGGAGTTTCCAGAGTTTTCCGGGCCGTTGACACACGTGGTGGGGGAATTAGGGGTCGGCGAGTTGTAGCTGATCAGGCGGTTGCCACAGAGCATGGTGGGCAGTGCCGTGATCACGGTGCCGAGATCCGCGCCGAGCAACCGGGCGAGCAGGGACTCCTCCCGAGGCGGTGTGGTGGCTGACGCGGTGATCGTGACCAGCAGCGCGCCGCATCCGACCGCGACGATCACGGCAATCCGTACGAATGCCCTCAACGTGCCCTCCGCCATTCACTCGTGACATGACCCACCGATGATAGCAATGAGTAATAGGAAATCACGGATTGTAATCGGGAGTCTGTGGCGGAGACGCTCAATGCAGTGACTGCGAGCGCCAGGAAGCGTACGCCACCGGCATCCTCGCGATGATGGTCTCCGGCGCGGTCGCGGTGACGATCTCCGCCATCCGCAAGCGGCAGCGGGCCGCCATCACCGGGTTCACGGTGCTGACCCGTCGGCGCGATCGAGCAGCTCGACCGTGCCGCGCTCGCCGTCCACCCTGATCCGGTCGCCGTCGCGCAGCCGCATGGTGGCGTTGCCGGTGCCGACCACGGCGGGGATGCCCAGCTCGCGGGCCACGATCGAGGCGTGTGACAGCGGCGCGCCCATGTCCGTCACGACGGCGGCGGCGCGCGGGAACATCGGGGTCCAGCCGACGTTCGTCAGCGTCGTCACCAGGATCTCGCCTGGCTTGAGCCGCTCGCCCTCCTCCGGGCCAGCGATCACGCGAGCGACGCCCTCCACCACGCCGGGCGCCCCGGGGAAGCCGGTCACGGTGTCGCTCACCGGCGCGGTGCCGCCGCGCGCGTCGTAGACGTCGGCCCGCCGGGCCGGGTCGGCGGCCCAGCGGACCGGGTCGAAGTGTCCGACGATCAGCGTCGGGTACGGCGGCAGCGCCGTGTACTGCTCGTAGGTCGCCCGCCGCACCGGCACCCTCTCCAGGGCCGCCGCGTCGCCCCGCAGGAGGTCCAGGAGCTCCTCCAGGTAGAGGTGGAACACGTCGTCGCCGTGGCCGGTCAGCTCCCCCGCGCGTACGACGAACGCCCGCAGCGCCCAGAACGCGCGCATGTTCTCGGACCGGGTGTCCTCGCGGTCGCGGACCACCGCGCCCCAGCGCCGGACCCTGGCGCGCATCTTGGCCTCCTTGCCCGGGTAACGCTCGGCGAAGCGCGCCCAGGCCTCCTCCCTGGCCTTCTCCTGCCGGGCGAGCAGCGCCTCGGTGTCGGCACTCAGGTCCCGCAGGCCGGCGAGCTGGGCATCGATCCAGCCGGGGTCCTCGCCGGGCCGCGGGATCGACACCTCGAACTCGTGGGGGCCGCGATGCCCGTAGGTGCGGGCGAACTCGTCCCTGGTGAGCTCGCCGCGGGCCAGCCTGGACAGGCCCATGACGGGGCCCAGGCTGGCCAGCTCGCCGCCGGTGTTGACGCCGGTGAGCATGGCCTCGGCGGCCACCTCGCCCATCAGCTTGCGCAGGCGGTCGCGGGTGTAGACGAGGGTGGAGCCGCCCTGCCGGCCCGCGGCCTCCAGCATGCGGCACGAGGTGACCATGTGCGGCTGGATCTCGCGCGCGTACAGATCGGCCAGCTCGGGTCCCGAGCCCGTGGCGGCGATCCGCGCGACCAGCTCCTCGCAACGCTGCTGTGAGGTGGCCAGGAACGCACGCATACCCTTCAGATTCGTGCGGACCCGGCGCTGGATCCGGATCGCCATGGGCACGACGCGCTTGACGATCTCCCAGCGCGAGATCTTCACCTTCGGCACGTCGAGGGCAGGCGGGATCTTGCCGAAGACGTTCTCGATCGCACCGAGCCTGCTCTTCATGCCCATGGCCTCGGCGATGGAGTAGACGATGCTCAGGTTCATGTAGAAGCGGCCGCCGATGTTGCCCACCAGGTCGAAGCCGGGCAGGGTCGACGCCGACATGGCCTCGTGGATGAACAGGCGCACGAACGACCACGTCACTGGCGTCATCACGTCGGGGATGGCCTCGCCCAGGTTGCCCGCGGTCCACAGGTATTCGCCCTTGAGACTGTCGTTCCATTCCTCCACCTGCGGCTTGATACCGGTGATCGGGCGGGCCTGCACGACGGCGAACGCGCTCCCGCGTCTGGTCCACTCGACGTCCATCGGCATGCCGTACAGGTCCTGCACGCGCGCGCCGATCGCGGCCAGCTCCACGGCCTCCGCCTCGTCCAGGACGGGCTTGCGGCGCAGCGCCTCGGGGACGGGCCGCTCCTCGGTGCCCGCGGGCGTGCGTACGGTCATGACCGTCTTGTCGCTCGTCCCGGACCGGCTGACCGCACCGCCGGAGACGACGATCGTGTCCGGGGTGACCTGGCCGCCGACGACCGCCTCGCCGAGCCCCCAGGAGGCGTTGATGACGGTCTCGTCGCGGGCGCCGGTGACCGGGTCGGCGGTAAACATGATGCCGGCCGCGTCCGCGTCGACCAGTTCCTGGACCACCACCGCCAGCGCCACGTCGTCGTGGGGCACGCCGTTCTGGTCGCGGTAGGCGATGGCGCGCGGGTTCCACAGCGAGGCCCAGCAGCGCTTGACCGCCTCCAGTAAGGCGTCGCCCGTGATGTTGAGGTAGGTGTCCTGCTGGCCGGCGAACGACATGTCCGGCAGGTCCTCCGCGGTGGCCGACGACCGGACGGCCACCGGCACGTCGTCTCCGAGCGCCTCGTACGCCCGCCGGATGTCGGCGGCGATGCCCTCGGGCATGTGGTGGCGGGCGAACAGCGCCGCGATCCCGTCGGCGTCACCCGCGGCGGCCGCCTTGAGGATCTCGTCGTGGAAGCCCGACACGAACGCCCGGTATGCCGCCGTCGTGACGTGGAACCCGCCGGGAACGGGCAGCCCGGCCCTGATCAGCCTGGCCAGCGAGGCCCCCTTGCCGCCCGCGGTGGCCAGGTCGGCGGCGGCGTCGCCGAGAGACAGCACAGCCCTCACGTCACACGCTCCTTTGAGCCCAGGGAGATCGCCAGCTTCTGGCGCGCGATCTCCTCCATGGAGTCGAGAAAGTCCAGGGTCGCCCCCGCCACGGCGCGCGCGTCATCGCCCGGCAGCGGGCGGCCCGTGCTCATGGCGCGTTCGACGGTGTCGGCCACCAGCTCCGCGATCCGGTAGTCGGGCAGTCGCGCTTCGTCGGGCATCATGTGCTGGAGCGACACGAATCCGTACAGGATGGAGCTGATCACCGTGACGTGGTCCCCCGGCTCCTCGCGAACGGCGCCGTGCTGGATCAGCCGCCGGATATAGGCGTCGAAGGCGCCGCCCAGCTCGAGCCCGGTCCTGCTGTGCCGTTTCTGGCGCGTGAGCTTGCCGAGCACGTCGGAGTCGCCGATCAGGACCGCCCTGAGCAGCGGCCGGCTCAGCAGCACACGGGCGAACTCCCCGAACACCTCGCTCAGCGTGGCGGGCCCGCCGGCGCGCATGTCCCCCAGCAGGTGGACCCGCTCGCGGCGCAGCAGCGCGGCGAACAGGTCGTCGCGGGTCTTCCAGTGCAGGTAGATGGTGCCCTTGGCGACATCGGCCCGCTTGGCCACGTCGTCGATCGTGATCTTGTCGTAGCCCCAGCGCAGGATGAGCTCGGCGGCGGCGTCGAGGATCCGGTGCGCCCGCTCGAGCTGGCGCGCCGGATCCTGCGGCGGCCGTCCAACCTTGACCATCGGTCTCACCTCATTTGTTTGACTAGATGAGACTAATTGGTCATTTAATTAACCACAAGTTCACCCGACGGACTCGACGGGCTGCCCTGCGCCTCAGCCCATTTTCCTCAGGAGGAGTTCGGCCTGCGGGGCGAAGGACCGGTCCCCGATGCCCACCGCGGCCTCCAGCAGGCGGCGGGCGAGTGTCAGGTCGCCGCGCTCGTACCGGATCTCGCCGAGCCGGCAGGCGGCCTCGGCCACCAGGTCGGCCTCCTCGGTCAGGCCGAGCGTCAGCTCGTAGTAGCGCAGGGCGCCGTCGCGGTCGCCGAGCCAGTAGCACAGCTCGCCCAGGTGCGCCGCGGCCATCCCGGACTCCGCGTCGCCGGCGTCGATGACCCGCTGGTACCAGGTGAGCGCCTCGGTGAAGTCCCGGTTGCGCTTGGCCAGCGCGCCCAGGTACATCGCGGCCAGGGCGCTCGTGTGCCCCTCCCCCTCCTTGACGGCCCGCACGTACCACTCGCGCGCCCGTTCCTCGTCCTCGTCGTGGTAGGTCTGGCCGAGCGCGACCATCGCCCGCGCGGCGAACCCGGCGTCGCCCGCGCCGAGCACCCGCTGGTACGTCTCCCGCCCCTCGTCCACCATCCCGGCAGCGACCAGGGCCTGCGCGAGGGTGGTCAGCGCGATGGGCTCGCCGCTGGCGGCCGCCTCCCGCAGCGTGCGCAGCGACTCCGCGGTGTCGCCCCGGTCGCCCTGCAGCATGCCCAGCAGGCTGCCGAACACCGGCCTGATCGGGCTGTCGGCGTCCGCCGCCTGCCGCCGCGCGACGTCGAAGAACGCGTCGTCGTCGCCCTCCCCGTCGAGCAGCTCCAGCAGCCTGCCCCCGGCGACGAAGCGCACGTCCGGGTCGTCGTGCTCGCCCAGCCGCTCGAAGATCACCCGTGCCTCGGCCCGCCCGCCCAGCGCGGCCAGCCGGTCGGCGACGTTCAGGTCCGTGAACGGCCCCTGGCCGGCGCATTCGAAGTACGCCCGCACGGCCGCCGGGTCCTCGCACTCCCCGCCCAGCTCGTGTGCCACCTCGGCGCCCGGTACGCCCATCAGCTCCAGCACCCGCACGGCCACCTCGTGCTCACCCCGCTCGAACGCCCCGTGGGCGAGGGCGCGCAGGTTCCGCAGCGCCTCGTCGGCCGGCTCGGCGCCGGTGTCCGCGGCGGCGGCGAAGGCCTCGGCGGCCCCGAGCACGTCGCCCTCGTCGTGCCGCCAGCAGCCGATCATGATGTGGCTGATGGCGGCGGCCTCCGGCTCCCCGGCCGCGGCGGCCGCCCCTGCCTGCTCGTACGCGCCCGCGATGTCGCCCATGCCGTGCAGGACCTTGGCGAGGTTCGTCCGCATGCCCGCCACGAGCGGTTCGAAGCCGCTGTCGATGCCCTTGTGGTACATGCGCGCCGCGCCCGCCAGGTCCCCCGCGCCCCGGCACGCGTCGCCCCATCCCCAGTAGCCGATGGCCACGGTCTCCGGATCGCCGGAGCCGACCGCCCGCTCCGCCGCCTCGGCCGCGGCCTCGTATCGCTGCTCGCGTACGAGGTGGGTGACCAGCAGGCGCAGGCATTCCACGTCGCCGGCCGCCGCACCGTCGGCCAGCGCCCGCCGTACGCCTGCCGCGTCGCCGCGCTCGTCCAGCGCCTCGGCGAGCGCGACGGCGGTGCCCGGCATGCCGGCGCGCAGGGCCTCCAGGGCGCCGTCGAGGTCGCCGCGGCGCTCTCGTACGATCGCGATGTTGTGCCAGGCGACGTGGGCGGTCGCCGGCTGCTCGGTGGCCGGCAGGAAGCACAGCTCGGCGCGGCAGGGCTCGCCGTCCTCGGCCCAGTTCGCCCCCAGCGAGAGGTACGCCTCCGCGGCCGGCTCCGGGTCGCCCAGCTCGATCACCAGCCGGTAGAGCAGCCTGGCGGTCGCCTCGTCGTCCATTCCCCTGGCCGTGCGCAGGGTCTGGATCAGGCCGTCGTGCCTGTCGTCGCCGGGGAGTGCGGCCAGCAGGCGGCGTACCTGGGGCACGTCCTCGTCGTTCAGTGCGAGCACCAGCTCGGCCAGCGCCTCCGACCCGGCGACCTCGGCCAGCGCCGCGATCGCCCCCTGCCGGTCGCCGTCCGCGGCCAGCACCCACCCGCGCTCCTCGGCCGAGGCCGTGCCGAGACGGACGCGCGCCACGGCCGCGGCCCAGCCGTCGTCGTCCTGGGCGGCGGCCCGCTCGTAGGCGGAGCGCGCGTACTCGGCGTCCCCCGCCTCCCCGAGCAACCGCCCGGCCGCCACCAGTGTGCCGCCCGCGGACCCGGGATCGGCGATCACGGCCCGCTCGAACGCGGTCCGCGCCCCCGCGACGTCACCGGCCCTGGCGAGCAGCTCGCCGAGCAGCAAAGCCTCGGCCGCTGCCACGTCGCCGGTCCTCGTGAGCAACCCGCCGAGCAACCGCGCCGCGCCATCGCCCATCTCACCAACCGACGGCGCCTCATTTCCGGTGGCGGCAGCGGTCAGGACGGCCAGGGCGGCCTGGAGGTCACCGTGGTCGCGGAGCATGCCCGCCAGATACAGCCTGCCCTCCGCGCCGAACGCCTCCGCCAGCAGCTCGCGGGCCTCGTCCGTCTCACCGCTCGCCACCAGCACCTCGGCGAGCCGTACCGTCGCGTCCGTCCTGCGCCGCTCGTCGCCGTCCTCGTAGCCCAGCACCTGCCGGTACGCGACGGCCGCCTCGGCGAGCTGCCCGAGCTTCTGCCGCACGTGACCGAGGTCGCTCAGCGCCATGGCGGCCAGCCCTTCGCTCTCGCCCTCCGCGGCCCGCGCCCAGGCGTCCATGGCCCCCTGCCCGTCCCCGGCCTCGTGGCGCAGCGCGCCGAGGTAGCAGGCCGCCTCCTGGCGGAAGCTCGGGTACCCGGCGCCGGCCACCAGCGACAGCGCCCCGTCGGCGGCGGCCGTCTCGCCCCGCCGTTGCCAGGCGTGCGCGGTCTCCATGGCGAGCATGCTGGTCAGCAGCGCGTTCCCGCCCTCGGGCACGGCCGCGAACGCCACCGCCGCGCCGTCGAGGTCCCGGTCGAGCAGCTGCCGGGCGAACCGCCCCATCGCCTCCGGCTCGCCCACGGGGAGGCCGAAGGCGGCCCGCGCGGCGGCGAGGTCGTCGAGCCTGACCCAGGTCAGCCCCAGCAGCCAGGCGCTGCGCCCGGCCTCCTCGGCGCCCTCCCGCGCGATGCGCCTCTCGTGCAGCCGGCAGGCCGCCAGCAGGTCGCCCTGCCGCTCGAACAGCGTCGCCAGCGACCCGGCCGCCTCGCTCCGCAGCCCTTGGTGCGCGCTGTCCAGCGCCATCGTGTACGCCGCCCGCGCCTCGCCGGGCTCGTCCTCCTCGACCAGCCCGCCCAGCAGGTAGCCCACCCAGGGCGCCAGCACCGGATGCCCCTCCGCGCGGGCCCGGCGCAGCAGGGCGACCGCCTCGTCCCGATCGGGGAGGATCTCCTTGGCCAGCACGGCCGCGTACGACAGGGCGAGCGGCTCGCCGCGCCCGGCCGCGTCGTGCAGCAGCCTGGACGTCTCCGAAAGCGCGTGCCCGAACGAGGCCATCACCTGGGCGAACACCGCGGTGCCCACCGCGGCCACGGCGGGGTCCTCATGGGTCATGGTCTCGTGGTAGCGGGCCAGCCCCTCCTCCCGGCCCAGCCGCTGGTGGGCGGCCACCGCGGGCAGCACCGGGTGCAGCTCGTCGCCGGAGATCCGCAGCAGGAGCAGGAGGAAGGTCGCGGCGAAGCCCTGCACGACGTCGTCGCCCTCGGCCACGTACGCCAGCAGTTCGTCGGCCTGCTCCCGATCGCCCTCCCCCAGTTCCAGCTCGGCCAGCGTCACCATGGCCCGGATCGACTGCGTGGCCGCGCCGGAGTCGGCGGCCGCCCGCAGCAGCCGCCTGGCCTCGGCCAGGTCGCCCGACCGCAGCAGGTCCAGCGCCGCGTCGATGTCCTGGACCGCCTGCTCCTCCACCGGGTCCGCGAGCGGCTGCTGCCGGTCGTCGTGGTCGAGCAGCAGCCTGGCCCTGAACGCGGCGTCGGCGTCCTCGTGCTCCGCGGCCAGCCGCGCCAGCTCCATGACCTCGTCGTGCGCGTCCCTGTGCTGGTCGAGCAGCACGCCGAGCAACGTGACGCAGATCGAGGCCCACTCGCTCTCCCCGGCCCCGAGCACCGCCCGCAGCGCGGCCAGCGCCTCGGCGGCCTCGCCCGCCTCGGTGTGCATCTGGGCCAGGCACGCCTGGGCCTGCACCACGTACTGGCGCTGCCCGCTGGCGATCACCCGGCGGAAGATCGCCTTCGTCTCGTCCTCGTCGCCGAGCTGAGCGGTGACCTTGGCCAGCTCGATCAGCGACGGCAGCCGGATCTCGGGGCGGGGGTCCTCGGCGGCCACCCGGTAGGCGGCGGCGGACTCGGCGTACTCGCCCAGGTCCACCAGCACCGCGCCGAGCAGCTTGTGCGCCATGGCCAGCCGGTCGGGGTCGCCGACGGCGATGGCGTGCTCGCAGACCTCGCGGGCCGACTCGAAGTCCTCCTCCTCGGCGTACAGCCGGTAGAGCTCGAACGCCGCCAACGCCACCACGTCGGGATCACCGCAGGTCAGCAGGGCGCGGTAGTCGTCCTCGTCCTCGGCCTCCTCGTACAGGTCGCGGGCCGAGGCCGGGTCCTGGTGGAACACGGGCAGCTCCAGCCGCGCGGCCAGCTCGGCCACGGCGGGGCTGTCGCACCTTCGGGCCCGTTCCAGCGCCTCCTGCGCGCCCGGCTCGTCGCCCAGTTGCGTGCACACCAGCACCAGCGCCGTTTCGGCGAGCGCGGCCACCTCGAAGTCCGCGCCGTCCGAGGCGATCATCAGCACCCGGTGCGCCGCCGGCCACTCCCTGGCGTTGACCAGCATCATGCCCATGGCCATGGCCGAGCGCTGCCCGAACACCGGGTCGCCCGACAGGATCACCGACCGGTGCGCCGCCTCGGCGCCCTCCAGATCCCCCCGCTCCTGCAGCAGCCCGGCCAGCAAGTGGGACGCCTCCGGATCCCCTGTGGCCGCGATCTGCCTGAACAGCACGGCGGCCTGGTCGAGCTCTCCCGATTTCCAGCAGCTCATAGCCGCGTCGAGCTGTTCTGACGACATTCCTCACTCCAAAGTCATCCAACAATGTGAAAAAGCTACACATGTGCCGCCCTGGGTCATAGGACATTCCGAGATCTCCGGTCCTCGCACCGTGGAGTGCGGGAGCGCCGTAGCGTTGTTCCCATGGCCAAGGCGTTCTGGATCGATCAAGAGTTCGACAGGGACCGTGACGGGCGCTATGCCGTGCACGTGCGCAAGAACCTGGAGGAGTTCCAGTGGGGCGACATCGCGCCCGTCAGGTTCGCGTGTGCCGCGTGGCGGCTGGCCACGCCGCCGTCGCTCACCCCCGGCTATATACGGTGGGACCGCCGCGTCCTGGGGGCGACCTGCCACCGCAACACCTGGGACGGGACGCTCTACGCGCGCATCAGGCTGGTCTCGCCGCTGCCGGAGGAGCTGACCCGGTCGCGGGCATGGTGGCGCGACCGGGGCTGGCTGGGCTGGCAGGAGACCTTCGGCCAGTACGTCGAGCCGTCGCAGCAGGACTTGGCAAGGATCCCGTTCCTGCGGGCATCGCTGCTGGTCGAGGCGCCGGTGCCGCTCGACGACCTGCCGCCGGAGCCGGAGGGCCCGCACGACGACGTCGAGCGGCGCGCCCACCGCGCGGTGGTGGTGCTGGCACGCGAGCTGAACGCCCTGGTTTCCCCCGTCCTCGACCAGCTCGGCGGCTGACCGGCCAGCATGTTTGATTGACCCCTGGGTAGCAGGGGCTCCATGAGAATCCTGCTCATCGCGCTGGCGGTCGCGGTCGCCGGCTGCGGCGTGGACACCACCTCCGCCGCCCGGGCGGCGGAGCGGTTCCACGCCGCCCTCTCCGCGCATCAGGAGGGGGCCGCCTGCGGGATGCTCACCCGTAAGACCGCCGACAAGCTCCCCGGCCCCGGCCAGTCGTGCGCCGACGCGCTGCGCGAGCTGCGGCTGGGCCCGGGCGGCGCCGTCACCTCCGTGAGCGTGTGGGGCGAGGACGCGCAGGTGAGGCTGGCCGGCGACACGCTGTTCCTGCACCGCTTCAGCGACGGGTGGCGGGTCAGGGCCGCGGGCTGCGAGCCGGTGCGCGACCTTCCGTACGAGTGCGCGGTGGAGGACTGATGCGTGTGATGTTCACGCTGACCGCCCTCATCATCCTGGTGGGGCTGACCTGGTTCTTCGCCGTCGGGTGGTCGCGGCTGTGAAATGGCTGAAGGAGAACTCGCTGGCCCTGGCCTTCCTGATCATGTTCCTGCTGGCGGTGGGCGGCCAGGCCGTGGCCGGAACGCTGGAGTTCAACGACCAGCAGCGGGCCGGCGGCGGCGAGCAGGTCTCGATCCTCCAGTACGTGGCCTCCTCGACGTTCGCGGTGAACGTGGCCGAGAACTGGCAGTCGGAGTACCTGCAGTTCTTCCTGTTCATCGTGTTCACCGTCTGGCTCGTGCAGAAGGGGTCCCCCGAGTCGAAGAAGTTGGACCAGGCGGGGGCGGAGTCCGACGAGCAGCAGCAGATCGGCAGGCACGCCGGCAAGCGGTCGCCCGCTCCGGCCAAAGCCAAGGGGATCCGGCTGTGGCTGTTCAGCAACTCGCTCGGGCTGGCGATGGGGATCATCTTCGTGCTGTCGTGGCTGGCGCAGTCGGTGGCCGGGCAGGCCGCGTACAACTCCGAGCGCCTCGTCGACCTGCGGGATCCCGTCGCGTGGGGTTCGTACGTCACCTCGCCGGAGTTCTGGGAGCGGAGCCTGCAGAACTGGCAGTCGGAGCTGCTGGCCGTGCTGTCGATGGTGGTGCTGTCGATCTATCTCCGCCAGCGCGGCTCGCCCGAGTCGAAGCCGGTCGGGGCGGCCCACTTGTCCACGGGGGTGGAGGGCTGACCGGTGATCACGGCGACGATGCGGGTGCCGGGGGCGAAGGCGCCGTGGCGCGCGAGGTCGAGGATCCCGTAGAGCATCTTGGCGACATAGATCCGCTCGACCCGATATTTCCCGATAAATTCCTCCAAAGCCGGGGTCGTCCTGGCGTACCCGCCGAAGTGATAGTCGAGATTGAGCTCCCAGTTCGACCACGCACGCCCGTACGCCTCCCGCTGCAGCCTGGCCACCTCGCCGGCCAGGAACCCCGCCCCCTTGAGCCTGTCTCGTATACACATCTCCGAGCCCACGAGACCCTAAGACATCTCTTATGCCGTCTTCTGCTTGAAAAAAAGAATACATCGCAGAACGTGTCGCAAAAGTAATCATTGCCCC
>NZ_VCJS01000152.1 GCF_005893125.1 Nonomuraea basaltis
CGGCCACGCCCGGACCCCGCCGCCCCGTCCATCCCACCGACCGGCACCCACGGGCCGGGGACGGGGTGGGGGCGCCGACGGCGGACGTCCACCTGCCCGTCACGGGCCACCACCTCCCATCCACCGGCAACCATCTCCCGCCCGCAGACCGCTGGGAGCCGTCCACGGGCAGTGCCGTGCCGTCCGCGGCCAGTGCCATGCGGTCTGCGGGCAGCGCCATGCCGGCCGCCGGCCACCACTCGCCCTTCGCCCCGGAAGCACAGCCCGGCGCGCCGGCCGCGGGCCAGGGCGGGACGAAGGGAGCAGCGGCTCCGGGGCGATCGGCGGCGACGGTTCCTCCAGGTCACTCCACCCCCACCGCCGCGACTCCCAGCCGGTCCCCGTCCGATCCTCCAGCGGCATCCGGGGCGGCGCGGCTGCTCGTGATCGGCGGCACGGCCGTGGCCGTGGCCATCGGTGGCACGGTGGCGGCCGTATACCTGTCGCTCGGGCAGACCTCAACCCCCAAGAGCACCGCCACCCAGCAGCAGACGAATCCAGCACAACAACCCCAGGACACCACCACCCCCATCGGCGAGCGGGACATAGCCGCCCTGGCACCCCGCAACGTCAAGGTCACCGCCGACCAGGGCGCCCTGGTGGAGCTGCGCTGGGCGCTCCCCGCGAACGCCCGTCGCTACCCGGTGGTCCTGCAGCGTTCCCCGGTCGCCAAGGGCGAGCACAACATCACCGCCCTCGCCCAGGGAACCACCTCCACCCGTGTCGCCGGCCTGAACCCGAAAACCGGCTACTGCTTCCTGGTGGGCGTGCCGCTGCGCATCTCGGAGAGCTCCACGGTCGCCTGGTCGAAACCGGCCTGCATCAGAGGCGCCGTGGCCCGCCGGTAAGCCGTGGCCCGCCGGTGATCCGGGCTCAGCCCAGAAGCTTGCGCGCCGCCTGCTCGATCTCCGCCTCGGACAGCAGCACGTGATCGGCCGCCGCGCCCAGGGGGATGAAACTGTCGGATGAGGTCACCCGGGCCACCGACCCGGTGTATCCGGCGTCGGTCAGCTCGGCGATGATGCCCTCGGAGACGCCGCCGCTGTGCCGGGTCTCGTCGGCGATCAGCACCTTGCCCGTCAGCTCGGCCGCCCGCAGCAGGTCGTCGACCGGCAACGGCGCCAGCCAGCGCAGGTCGAGGACGCGGCAGCCATAGCCCTCCTGGGTCAGCCGCACGGCGGCCCGCAGGCTCATCCGCAGCCCGTTGCCGAACGTCACGATCGTCAGGTCGCGCCCGTCGCCGTAGGAGCGCGCCCGGCCGATGGGCACGTGCGTCTCCGCCCAGCGCGAGGGCGGCGCGTAAGGTGCCAGCCAGCCCCCGTCGCCGTCGTCGAACAGGTCACGCGTGTGGTAGAGCGCGATCGGCTCCAGGAACACGCACACCGACCCGCAGGTCTGGGCCGCCGCCAGGCATGTACGCAACATGGCGGAGGCGTCATCGGGCCGCGCGGGCGAGGCGATGACCAGCCCCGGGATGTCGCGCAGCGCGGCCACCGCGTTGTCGTTGTGGAAGTGCCCCCCGAACCCCTTCTGGTACGCGTATCCGGCCACCCGCACCACCATCGGGTTGCGGTAGGCGTGGCGGGAGAAGAACGACAGGGTGGCCGCCTCGCCCCGGATCTGGTCGAGCGCGTTGTGCAGGTAGGCCAGGTATTGGATCTCCGGCACCGGCAGCAGCCCCGACACGCCGGAGCCGAGCGCCAGCCCCAGGATGGTCTGCTCGTCCAGCAGCGTGTCGAACACCCGCCCCGGGCCGAACCGCTTCTGCAGCCCCCTGGTGACCCCGTAGACGCCGCCCTTCTTGGCGACGTCCTCACCGAACACCGTCATCTCCGGGTAGACGGTCAGCGCGTCGGCCAGCGTACGGTTGATCGCCAGCGAGAGCGTCATCGGCTTGTCGTTCTCCGGCAGCGACCCGGCGAACGCCTTCTCCCTGGCCGCGCCGGACGCCGCCATCGGGCTGATCTTGGCGATCAGCTCGGGCAGGCGCGGCGCGATCGGCTCCATGACCTCCTTGGCGGAGCCGAGCCGCGGGCTGCGCGTGGTCTCCAGCGCGATCCGCAGCACGTGCTCGCGCGTGGACTCGTATGTCTTGAGCAGCTCCTCCGGCGTCTCCAGCCCGGCCTCGACCAGCAGCGCCGCCGTACGGACCAGCGGGTCGCGCTCGAGGTCGGCCCTGATCTCGCGCTGGGTGCGGTACGCCACCTCGACGTCGGACCCGGCGTGCCCCATCAGCCGCACGGCCGACAGGTGCAGGAAGGCAGGGGAGCGGTTGGCGCGAACGTGCTGGACGGCGCGCAGGGCGACGTCGTACGCGTCGGCCAGGTCGCAGCCGTCGGCGGCGAAGTATTCGATGCCGGGACGCCGCGCGGCCGCCTCCACCCACCCCTTGGGCGTGCGGACGCTGATGCCGATGCCGTTGTCCTCGCACACGAACAGGATCGGCAGCGGCTGACCCTGGTAAGTGGCGTAGGAGGCGGTGTTGAAGCCGGACAGCGCGCTCGCGTGGTTGATCGAGGCGTCGCCGAAGCTGCACACCGCGATCGCGTCCTCCTGCTCCCACCTCGAACGTTTGCCGAGCGCCTTGGCCCGCTCGATGGAGAACGCCACGCCCACCGCCCTGGGCAGGTGGCTGGCGATCGTCGAGGTCTGCGGGATGACGGCCAGGTCCGGGTGGCCGAACACCTTGTGCCTGCCCCCCGCGATCGGCTCCTCGGCCGCCGCGGTCAGGCCCATCAGCACGTCCCTGATGCCCTGCTCGGGCAGTCGCCCGGCCTGCTCCGATCTGGTCAGATAGAACGCGCCCGAACGGTAGTGGAGCAGCGCGGGGTCGCCGGGCCGCAGGGCCGCGGCGACGGCCGCGTTGCCCTCGTGGCCGGCGGAGCCGATCGTGTAGAAGCCCTCGTCCTGCTCGCGCAGCCAGCGGGCGGCGATGTCGAGCAGCCGGCTGTCGAGCTGGCGCTGGAAGAGCGTCCTGCACTGCTCTCCGGTCAGCGCCGTGCCCTCTCGGACCGGCCGGCCGGGATCTCGCGCCGGGCCCGCCTTCAGCGCCGCAACCGCCTGGGTGAAATGAGTCTCAACTGTGTCGCGCGCCACACCATCGATTATGTCTTTGATCGGCGCTGCCGTCTGCTGGACGCCGGTGACATGTTGTGGACCGGTCCCATTGACACCGCCCTATTACCGTTTGTCAGAATCCAGAACCTTTGCGCCCATGTGCACGTCTACTGAAGTGACACACGTGGCACCCTCAATGCCGCGTTGGACCAATGGGGTCTCCAGAAAGGAACCCGCATGTTACAACGCATTCGTGTCGCCGCCCTCGCCGTCATGCTCGGCGCGGGGGCTCTGGTAGCCCTGACACCGTCTGCTGCGACGGCGGCACCACCGACACCCGACATCAGTCCAGTCAGCATCAGTCCCAGCCCTCCGATCGACGTGACCGGCGGGCCCGTCACGGCCACGTTCACCTTCTACACGAAGAACGCGGACACGGCGAAGTTCCAGCTCAAGCCCCCGCTGGGTGTCTACTCATCCATCGACCTGACGAAGACGTCAGGCAACGTGTGGACCAAGTGGACCGGCACCAAGAAGTTCGAGGCCTCGCCCGCCGGCACGTGGAGCTGGCTCGCCACCGCCACCGGCACGGGCGGCGCCGAGGCGTCCGACACCGGTGGCTTCGAGGTCGTCGTCAAGAAGCAGCTCGACACCAAGATCGTCGACTTCGCGGCCCGTCCCGGCCTGGTCGACAAGGGCGACCTGATCAAGGTCTCCGGCCGCCTCCTCGCCGACGGCAAGGGGTACGCCGGGCAGACCGTGGCGATCACGTTCCGCGAGCGCGGCACCGACGCCTACCGCGAGGTCACCAAGGTGACGACCGGCAGCGGCGGCTGGTTCGGCGCCACGGTGCGGGCCGACGCCACCGGCTACTGGCGGGCGGAGTTCGCGGCCACGGCCGCCGCCAAGGGCTCCGTCAGCGACAGCGACCGGGTCGACGTCAAGCGCCGCAACCTCGACAGCAAGATCGTCGGCTTCGACGCCCGGCCCGAGCCCGTGGATAAGGGCGACACGCTCTCCTTCACCGGCGCCCTGCGGGTCGAGGGCCGCGACGGCGTGGCCGGCGAGCGGGTCGGCATCTTCTTCAAGGCCGACGGCTCGCACAAGTGGGAGTACGTCACCAGCGACGTGACCGGTCGCCATGGCCGCTTCTGGGCCTCCGCCACGGCCGTCACCTCCGGCTGGTGGCGCGCCCAGTACGCGGGCGCGCGCGGCGTCAACGGCTCGGTCAGCGACGCCGACTGGGTCAAGGTCAACCAGCCCGCCCCGCCGCCCGAGGTGGAGAAGGCGGACACGCGGCTGATCAAGTTCAACGCCTACCCTGAGCCGATCAAGCGCGGCAGGTACCTGAAGTTCAAGGGCAAGCTGCAGGTCGACGACGAGGGGTCCTGGGAGGGCTACTCGGGCAAGGTGGCGCTGTTCTTCAAGCCGCTCGGGTCGAAGAAGTGGCAGTACGTGAAGTCGTTCTGGTCCAGCGACAGCGGGCGGCTTTACACCAAGGTCAAGGCCTGGAACTCCGGGCACTGGAGGTTCGTGTATGGCGGTGACGAGGACACCTACGGCGACACCAGCCGCAAGGACTATGTCCGCGTGAAGCGCTGAACGCCGTGAAATGAGATGAGGCCCGGGGGAACACCGCCCGGGCCTCATCCTTGTCCGGGCTTTAGTTGGCTTGCCGGTCGGTCAGCTTGCCTTCGATGCGGACAAGGATGGATTTGATGTCGGCGATCTCGCTATCCACGCCATTGAACCGTTGGTCCACGGCATTGAACCGTTCGTCCACGGCCTTGAACCGTTGGTCCACGGCCTTGAACCGTTGGTCCACGGCATCGAACCGTTCGTCCACGGCATCGAACCGTTCGTCAACGGCATCGAACCGCTGATTCACGTCGCGGAACTGCCGATCCATGTCGCCGAACCGCTGATCGACGTAGGTGAAGCCGGCCTGCATCTGCGTCGCGAGCTCGTCGATCTTGTTGTGGAGGTTCTGCCCGACGAGGTCCACACGATTGTGGAGTTCGTCGAAGCGTTCGGCGATGCTGTTGCCGGGCACGCCACGAAAAGTAGCCTGCTCTAGCGCCACGACACGGACTTCCAGGTCACGACACTTGGCTCGAAGGTCGAACATCGGGTGCGCTCCTTTCGGGCGGGGGAGGAAGGGGGCCGCGCGGCACATCCGGAAAGCTACCCTCCGTACAAGATCGATCGCAGCCTGATGCGAAAGTCAGTCCTATTCCGCCCGCCGGAACTCCGCGATCCCCACTCCCAGCAGCAGCGCCCCGAGCGCAGCCACGACCCCCAGCTCCATCAGCACCGGCACCTGGAAGTCGAACCACTGGACCCCGGGATTGAGCATCGCGTTCACCTGCGGCGGCACGTCCAGATGGGCGAACACCGCCTGCCGCATCGGATCCACCGCGTACGTCATCGGATTGACCACGGTCAGCACGTGCAGCCACGAGGGCAGGTTGGCCAGCGGGAACATCGCCCCCGACAGGAACATCATCGGCATGATCGCCATCTGCATCAGCCCGAAGAACGTCTGCATGTTCTTCATCCGCGCCGCCAGCATCACCCCGAAGGCCGTGATCGTGAAGGCGGCCAGGAACATCTCCGCCAGCAGCGTGACCATCAGCCCGGCCGAGTAGGGCACCCCCACCAGCCCCGCCATGGCGAGGATGATGATGCCCTGCGCGGTGGCCACGAGGGCGCCGCCCAGGCACTTGCCGACCACGATCGCCCCGCGTGAGACGGGCGCGACCAGCATCTCCCGCAGGAAGCCGAATTCGCGGTCCCACACGATGGACCCGGCCGAGAACATGCCCGTCATGATCACGGTCATGGAGATCATGCCGGGATACATGAACGTGCGGAAGTCGATCCCGGGAATCGAGCCCTGCACCAGCGACCCCAGGCCCGTGCCCATGACGAACAGCCACAGCACGGGCTGCACCAGCATGGACAGCATGCGGGTGCGGTCGTTGACGAAGCGCAGGATCTCCCGGTGGAGCACTATCTTGATCGCCCGCAGGTCGTGCCCGGCGCCACGCGCGGGCACCCGGACGCCGATCGCCTCAGCAGACTCAGCAGCCATCGCTCATCGCCTCGCCATCGCTCTCATGAACGCCATGTTGCCGTCCCCGGCCTCGGCGTCGCGGATCGTGGAGCCGGTGTACGACATGAAGACGTCGTCCAGCGACGGCCGTGACACGCTCACGGCCTTGATGGGCATGCCGAGCTCGCCGAACAGCCTGGGCACGAACTCCTCGCCGGACGCCACCGCGAACGTCACCGCTCCTTCGTGGACGGCCGCCTCCAGCCCGAACCGCTCCCGCAGCGCCTCGATCGCCTTGGCGTCGTCATTGGTGTGGATCTGCACGCGATCCTTGCCGACGCTGGCCTTCAGCGCCTCGGGCGAGTCGATGACCACGACCTCGCCATGATCGATGATGGCGATCCTGTCGCAGTATTCGGCCTCGTCCATGTAGTGCGTGGTCATGAAGATGGTGATGTCCTCCATGAGCCGCAGCTGGTTGATGTACCCCCAGATGGCCGAGCGGGTCTGCGGGTCGAGCCCGACCGTCGGCTCGTCGAGGAACAGCACCCGCGGCGAGTGCAGCAGGCCGCGGGCGATCTCCAGCCGCCGCTTCATGCCGCCCGAGAACGTCATGACCTTGGCGTCCTTGCGGTCCCACAGCGCGACCATCTCCATCACCTGGCGGATCCGGTCGGCGACGACGTTCTTCGGCACGCCGTACAGCTCGGCGTGGAAGCGCAGGTTCTGCTCGGCGCTCAGGTAGCCGTCGAGTGTGGGGTCCTGGAAGACGAGGCCGATGTTCCTGCGTACCTCGTCGCGCTCGCGCACCACGTCGTGCCCGGCCACGGTGGCGCTGCCACCCGTGGGGTTGACCAAAGTGCAGAGCATGCTGATGGTGGTGGTCTTGCCGGCGCCGTTCGGCCCGAGGAAGCCGAACACCTCACCGGGCCGCACCTCGAAGTCGACGCCCTTGACGGCCTCGACCTTGCCGTACGTCTTCCGCAGGCCGCGTACGGCGACGGCCGCGTCTTCGGTCATTCAGTCCTCCGCCAGGATCTGGAAAACGGATTTGCGAGTTTGCTTGATCAGCTTCTTGGCCTCCTCGACCTGCCGCTCGTTGGCCGAGCGCACGAGATGGGAGAAGGCCTCGTTGAGCTGGGCCCACAGCAGGCGCAGCTCGTGGTAGTCCATCGGGACCGTGCGGGCGACCTCCTCCCACGGCGCCTCGTCGGCGTGCCTGGCGGCCTGCTCACGGCCCTGCTCGGTCAGGCTGTACGTACGGCTGCCGCCCGACTCGTCGGCCGTCACCAGGCCCTCGTCCTCGAGCTGCTGGAGCGCCGGGTAGACCGAGCCCGGGCTGGGCCGCCACACGCCGCGGCTGCGCTCCTCGATGCCCTGGATCATCTGGTAGCCGTTCTGCGGCCCTTCGTGGAGGAGGGCCAGCAGGGCCGCCCTGACATCGCCGCGGCGCACGCGCGGCGAGGGCGTCTCCCAGTGCGTCCCGGCCCCGAACTCCGGTCCCGGCGGTGGTGGCCCGAACGGCGGCGCCGGGGCGAACTTGGCGGAGAAGCCTGGAGCGCCTGGAGGGCCCGGAGGGAACGGGCGCGGGGGAGGGGGCGGCGCTGTGTCCCAGAAATCAGGATCTTGCATGACAGCCTCCAACTATCGAGATACTTTGACGATATATCTAGATAGTTGAGACAGCAAGACCAATTCGGGCATAGGCCGTACTGTTAGCGAGCGTTAACGGCGGCGTCGATCGCGGCCCTGGCCATCGCGCGCAGCAGCGGCCGCATGTCCCGCCCCGGCAGCTCGCCGGCGCTGTGCGGGGTGGAGTTGAGCAGGCCGAAGACGGCGTGCGTGGCGGCGCGCAGGCGGGCGGCCGGGCACGCGGGATGCAGCTCGGCCAGCACGGTCACCCACTCCTCGACGTAGAGCCGCTGCAGCCGCCTGATCTGCCGCCGCTCGGGTTCCGGCACGTTGCCCAGCTCCCGGTCGTGCACCGTGATCAGCGCCGGCTGCTCGATGGCGAACGTGATCTGCACGTTGAGCAGCGCGTCGAGGATCTCCCTCGGGTCCGATGACGTGGTGGCGGCGGCGACGGCCGACTCGCGCAGCCGCGAGCTGATGTCCAGCAGCATCTCGGAGAGCAGCGCCTCCTTGCCGGTGAAGTGCCGGTAGAGCGCCGGCCCGGAGACGCCCACCGCGCCGCCGATGTCCTCGATGGAGACGCCGTGGAAGCCGCGCGCCGCGAACAGCCGGGCGGCCGCCTCCAGGATTTCCGCACGCCTGTTGCGCCGATTGCGGGTAGGTGTGGAGACGGTGGTCACGTCTCACATGCTAGACGACTACGTTAATGATGACTAACATCCGTGCCATGAGAGGGGATTCATGAGCAGCGACTGGCCGGTGCTGAAGTCGGTCGCCGACCCGGGGAGCGAGGCGGGCAAACGCAACGCCGAGCTCAACGAGCGGCTCGCCGCCGAACTGCTCGAACACCTCGCCGTCACCGCGCTCGGCGGTCCCGGGCGGTCGCGGCAGAGGCATGTCGAACGGGGCAAGATGCTGCCGCGCGACCGCGTCGACGGCCTGCTCGACCCGGGCTCCCGCTTCCTGGAGTTGTCACCGCTGGCCGCGAACGGCCTCTACGACGACCAGGCGCCCGCCGCCGGGATGATCACCGGGGTGGGCCGGGTCTCGGGCCGCGAGTGCGTGATCGTCGCCAACGACGCCACCGTCAAGGGCGGCACGTACTACCCGATCACCGTCAAGAAGCACCTGCGGGCGCAGGAGGTGGCGCTGCACAACCGCCTGCCCTGCGTCTATCTCGTGGACTCCGGTGGAGCGTTCCTGCCCAGGCAGGACGAGGTGTTCCCGGACCGCGAGCACTTCGGCCGGATCTTCTACAACCAGGCCACGATGTCCGCCCGCGGCATCCCCCAGATCGCCGCCGTGCTCGGCTCCTGCACCGCCGGCGGCGCGTACGTGCCCGCGATGAGCGATCAGGCCGTCATCGTCCGCGGTCAGGGCACGATCTTCCTGGGCGGGCCGCCTCTGGTGAAGGCGGCTACCGGCGAGGAGGTCACGGCCGAGGAGCTGGGCGGCGGCGACCTGCATGCGCGGGTCAGCGGCGTCACCGACCACCTGGCCGAGGACGACGCGCACGCGCTGGCCATCGTCCGCGACATCGTCTCCACGCTCGCGCCGCGCGCCGAGCGGCCGTGGGAGACGATCAAGCCGGAGCCGCCCCGGCACGACCCCCGCGACCTGTACGGGATCGTGCCCGCCGACACCCGGCAGCCGTACGACGTGCACGAGGTCATCGCCAGGATCGTGGACGGGTCGCGCTTCCTGGAGTTCAAGGCCGAGTACGGCTCGACGCTCGTCACCGGCTTCGCCCACCTGCACGGCCACCCGGTGGGGATCGTGGCCAACAACGGCATCCTGTTCAGCGAGTCCGCGATGAAGGGCGCCCACTTCATCGAGCTGTGCGACCAGCGCCGGATCCCCCTGGTGTTCCTGCAGAACATCAGCGGCTTCATGGTCGGCAAGGCCTATGAGGCGGGTGGCATCGCCAAACACGGCGCCAAGATGGTCACCGCCGTCTCGTGCGCGCGGGTGCCCAAGTTCACCGTCGTGATCGGGGGGTCGTTCGGGGCCGGGAACTACGCGATGGCCGGGCGGGCGTACTCGCCCAGGTTCCTATGGATGTGGCCGAACGCCCGCATCTCGGTCATGGGCGGCGAGCAGGCTGCGAACGTCCTCACGACCGTCGGCAGCGCCGACGCCGACGCGATCAGGGCGCAGTACGAGCACCAGGGAAACCCGTACTACTCCACGGCCAGGCTCTGGGACGACGGCGTGATCGACCCGCTCGACACCCGCACCGTCCTCGGCCTGGCACTGTCCGCGGCGGCCAACGCCCCGCTCGAGCCCGCCGGCTACGGCGTCTTCCGGATGTGACCGAAGCGTGAGCGAAGCAAAGAAGAACGCGCGAAGCACGGAGCCTTTGGGGGGTATGCGGGGGGCTTGCCCCCCGCAGGGGTTCGACCGTGTTCTGATCGCCAACAGGGGCGAGATCGCCGTACGGATCATCCGCACGCTGCGGGGGCTCGGCATCACGTCGGTGGCCGTTCACACGCCGTCCGACGCGGGCGCCCGGCATGTGCGCGAGGCCGACATTGCCCTCCAGGTGCCGAAATATCTCGATATTGAGGCGATTGTGGTGGCGGCTCGGGATTCGGGCGCGCAGGCCGTACATCCCGGATATGGGTTCCTCGCTGAGAACGGCGAGTTCGCGCGGCGGTGCGCCGCGGCGGGGCTGGTCTTCGTCGGCCCGCCCGCCGCGGCCATCGACGCGATGGGTGACAAGATCCGCGCCAAGGCCGCCGTGTCCGCCGCCGGGGTGCCGGTGGTGCCGGGGGGTGCCGAGCCGGGGGACGCGCTGGAGCGCTGGCGCGACTTCCCCGCGCTGATCAAGCCGTCCGCCGGCGGCGGGGGCAAGGGCATGGTGCTGGTACGGTCGGCCGCCGAGCTGCCCGACGCGCTGGAGTCGGCGCGGCGTACGGCGCGGGCGGCGTTCGGGGACGGCACGCTGCTGATCGAGCGCTACGTCGAGAGCCCCCGCCACATCGAGATCCAGGTCCTGGCCGACACCCACGGGAACGTCGTCCACCTGGGCGAGCGCGAGTGCAGCCTGCAGCGCAGGCACCAGAAGATCATCGAGGAGGCGCCGTCGCCCTTCGTGACCCCGGAGACGCGCGCCCGCATGGGGGCGGCGGCGGTCGAGGCCGCCCGTGCGGTGGGGTACGTGAGCGCGGGCACGGTCGAGTTCATCGTGGACGGCACCACCGGGGCCTACCACTTCATGGAGATGAACACGCGCCTGCAGGTCGAGCACCCGGTCACGGAGCTGGTGACCGGGCTGGACCTGGTGGAGCTGCAGTTGCGGGTGGCGGCGGGGGAGCGGCTGCCGTTCGGGCAGGAGGACGTGCGGCTGCACGGCCACGCCGTCGAGGCCCGCGTCTACGCCGAGGACCCGGCACGCGGCTTCCTCCCCACGGGCGGCCGCGTGCTCGCCCTCCGCGAACCCGGCGACACGGGACCGGGAGCGCGCACGGCGGCCATGGGCGGGGCGACATCGGGCGGGGCGACGGTCCCGGGCGGGCGTGCGGGCGTCCGCGTTGACTCCGGGCTGGTCGAGGGCGGGGTCGTAGGGAGTGAGTTCGACCCGATGCTGTCCAAGGTCGTCGCCTGGGCGCCGGACAGGGCGTCGGCATTCAGGGTGCTCGACCGGGCCCTCGCCGGCACGGCCGTTTTGGGCGTGGTCACCAACGTCTCGTTCCTGCGTGCCCTCGCCGCCCACCCGGCCGTCCTGGCGGGCGAGCTGGACACCGGCCTGGTCGAACGAGTGCTTCCCGGCCTGGTCCCCGGCGTGGACGTGCCGGACGAGGTGCTCGCGGCCGCGGCGCTGGTCTTCCACGCCATCCCGCAGGGCGACGACCCTTGGGACGTCACCGACGGGTGGCGGGTCGGTGAGCCGGCGTGGACGACGTGGCGGCTGGAGTCCAGGGACGGCGTGCACGCGATCCAGGTCCGCGGCCTGCCCGAAGAATCCGCTGAAGTGCTGATAAATGGTGAGAAGTCCGCTGGACGTATCCGGGCTGCGGACGCCGATCTGGTCGTCACGATCGGCGGCCGTACCGAGCACTACCTCCACGCACGCCACGACGGCACGCTCTGGCTCGGCAAGGACGGCCGGTCCTGGGCCTTCACCCGCCACCTCATCGGCGACCCCGGCGACCGCCCCGGCGCTGCGGCGGCCGGCGACGGCGTGGTCAGGAGCCCCATGCCGGGCACCGTCCTGGTCGTCAAGGCGCAGGTCGGCGACCGGGTGAGCGAGGGCCAGCCGCTGGTCATCGTGGAGGCCATGAAGATGGAGCACACGGTCACCGCCCCGGTCGGCGGCACGGTGTCCGAGCTCCCCGCGCAGGCCGGCCAGCCGGTCGACATGGACGCCGTCCTGGCCGTGGTCACCACCGAGGAGGCGTGATGCCGCATCCCATGGAAGGACTTCCGCACCAGGTCACGATCTACGAGGTGGGCCCGCGCGACGGGCTGCAGAACGAGTCCGCGGTCGTTCCCGTCGAGGTCAAGGCCGAGTTCATCGACCGGCTCGCCGACGCGGGCCACAAGGTGATCGAGGCGACCAGCTTCGTGCACCCGACGTGGGTGCCGCAGCTGGCCGACGCCGACGAGCTGCTCGCCAGGCTGCACCGGAAGCAGGGCGTGCGCTACCCGGTGCTGGTGCCGAACCTGCGCGGCCTCGACCGGGCGCTCGACCGGGGCGTGGACGAGATCGCGGTCTTCGCCAGCGCCACCGAGACGTTCGCGGCCAAGAACCTGAACAGGAGCCTGGAGAGCCAGTTCGACATGTTCGAGCCGGTCGTGGCCAGGGCGCTGGACAACGGTCTGAGGGTGCGGGCGTACGTGTCGATGTGCTTCGGCGACCCCTGGGAGGGGCCGACGCCGATCTCGCAGGTCGTGACGGTCGGCGAGCGGCTGCTCGGGCTCGGCTGTCACGAGCTGTCGCTCGGCGACACGACCGGCGTGGGCACGCCAGGCCACGTGACCGCCCTGATCAAGGCGTTCCGTACGCCGGAGCGGCTCGCCGTGCACTTCCACGACACCTACGGCCAGGCGCTCGGCAACACCCTGGCCGCGCTGCGGGAGGGCGTGACCACGGTGGACGCCTCCACGGGCGGCATCGGCGGCTGCCCGTACGCCGAGTCGGCCACCGGCAACCTCGCCACCGAGGACCTCGTCTGGATGCTGCGCGGACTCGGCATCGAGACCGGGCTCGACCTGGGCAAGCTCGTGGCCACCAGCACGTGGCTGGCGGAGCTGCTCGGCCGGCCCAGCCCATCCCGCGTCGTACAGGCCCTGTCGAAATAGGCTGTCGAAAGGCTGACATGCTCAAGGACGAGTACGAAGAGCTGCGCAAAACCGTCGAGGCGTTCGCCCGCGACGTGGTGGCACCCGTGATCGGGGACTACTACGAGCGCGAGCAGTTCCCGTACGACATCGTGCGGCAGATGGGCGCGATGGGCCTGTTCGGCCTGCCGTTCCCCGAGGAGTACGGCGGCATGGGCGGCGACTACTTCGCCCTCTGCCTCGCGCTGGAAGAGCTGGCCCGCGTCGACTCCAGCGTGTCGATCACCTTGGAGGCCGCGGTGTCGCTGGGCGCGATGCCGATCTACCGGTTCGGCACCGGCGAGCAGCGCGAGCACTGGCTCCCCAGGCTCACCTCCGGCGCCGAACTGGGCGCTTTCGGGCTGACCGAGCCCGGCGGTGGCACCGACGTGCCGGGCGGCATGCGGACCACGGCCGTGCTCGACGGCGGCGAATGGGTGATCAACGGGACAAAGGCGTTCATCACGAACTCCGGCACCGACATCACCGCCGTCGTCGGCGTGGCCGCGCTCACCGGAGAGCGGGAGATCTCCACGATCCTCGTGCCGAGCGGCACGCCCGGGTTCACGGTGTCGAAGAAGTACTCCAAGGTCGGCTGGAACGCCTCTGACACCCGCGAGCTGTCCTTCTCCGGCTGCCGCGTCCCCGCCGCGAACCTCCTCGGAGAGCGCGGCCGCGGCTACGCGCAGTTCCTCCAGACGCTCGACGAGGGCCGCATCGCGATCGCCGCCGTCAGCGTGGGACTGGCCCAGGGCTGCGTGGACGAGTGCCTCAAGTACGTCAGGGACAGGCGGGCGTTCGGCCACCCGATCGGCCACTACCAGGCCATCCAGTTCAAGATCGCCGACATGGAGGCGCGGGCGCACACCGCCCGCCTGGCCTACTACCACGCGGCGGAGCGCATGCTGGCGGGGCTGCCGTTCAAGAAGGAGGCCGCGATCGCCAAGCTGGTCGCCTCCAACGCGGCCATGGACAACTCGCGCGACGCCACGCAGGTGTTCGGCGGATATGGCTTCATGAACGAGTTCCCCGTCGGCCGCTTCTACCGCGACGCCAAGATCCTGGAGATCGGGGAGGGCACGAGCGAGGTGCAGCGCATGCTCATCGCCCGCCAGCTCGGACTGGGCGACCTGTGAGCGAGATTCATCCGTACGAGCGACGCCGTGTTTGCGTGAGCGACACGGCACGATCTAGTGTCATTGGTCATGACGGCTGACGATCTTCTGATCAGGAGGGCGGAGAAGGCGGACGCGGACGAGGTGTTCGCGCTGGCGCGCGAGTTCGGCCTGACGTTCAGGCCCGAGCGCGAGGCCTTCGACTCCGCCCTGCCCGAGCTGCTGGCGAACGACGACGCCCTGCTGCTCGCGGCCGTCATCGGCGGGCGCGTCCACGGTTACCTGCTGGGGTTCGTCCATCTGACGTTGTTCGCGAACGGGCCCGTCGCCTGGGTCGAGGAGGGCATGGTCCAGACCGGGTTGCAGCGGCAGGGGATCGGGCGGGCGCTGCTGGAGGAATTCGAGCGGTGGGCCCGCTCGCGCGAGGCCGGTTACGTGGCCATGGCGACGCGGCGGGCGCCCGAGTTCTACCACGCGCTCGGATACGAGGCGTCGGCCACCTTCTTCCGCAAGGTCCTGCGCTGACGCAGCAACGCGCTGCAGGAACGCAGGTCCCGCGCCCGGACGGCTGAGGCGCCCGGACGTCCTCGTCGTCCTGGAGCGGCCGGGTGGGCGGCTGTTTCTGTCGTGGCCTGATGGCATCCTTGCGTACGTGAGTATCCACGCCGTGAGCCCGCTGTTCGTCGGCCGCGCCCGCGAGCTCGCCGTTCTCGGGGACGCGCTGGTCAGGGCTCGCTCCGGGGTGTCGTCCACCGTGCTCCTCGGCGGCGAGGCCGGGGTCGGCAAGACGCGGCTGGTCAGGGAGTTCATCGACCGGGCCGACGACGCCCTGGCGCTCGTCGGCGGGTGTCTCGAGCTGGGCACGGAGGGCCTGCCGTTCGCGCCGTTCACGGCCGTGCTGCGCGGCCTCGTGCGGCAGCTGGGCCGCGACGGGGTCGCGGCGCTCGTGCCCGGCGGCGCCACGCGGGGGCTGGGGCGGCTGCTGCCCGAGTTCGGCGAGCCGGGCAAGGACGGCGCGGAGGCCAGGGCGCGGCTGTTCGAGCTGGTGCTCGGGCTGCTGGAGCGGCTGGCCGAGGAGCGTCCCGTCCTGCTGGTGGTGGAGGACGCGCACTGGGCCGACCGGTCCACCCGCGACCTGCTGTCCTTCCTGGTCCGCTACCAGCGCACCGCGGGCCGCCTGCTGATCGTGGTCACCTACCGCACCGACGAGCTGCACCGCACCCACCCGCTGCGGCCGATGCTCGCCGAGCTCGGCCGGGTGGAGTGGGTGGCCAGGGCCGACCTGCGCAGGCTCACCCGCAGGGAGGCCGTCGCGCAGGCGGCCAGCATCCTGGAGAGGGAGCCGTCCCCCGTCGACATGGATCTGATCTACGCGCGCAGCGAGGGAAACCCGCTGTTCGTGGAGGCGCTGCTCAGCGAGGCCGGCGGCGGCGACGCGCTGCCCGAGTCGCTGCGCGACCTGCTGCTGGCCAGCGTCGAGCGGCTGCCGGAGGAGACGCAGGAGCTGCTGCGCGTGGCCAGCGCGGGCGGTCAGCGCATCGAGCACGACCTGCTCTCCGCCGTCGCCGGACTCGACGAGAACGCGCTCTCGCGGGCGCTGCGCCCCGCCGTGGCGGGCAACGTGCTCGTGGTCGACGGGGAGGGCTACGGCTTCCGGCACGCGCTCATCCGCGAGGCGCTCCACGACGACCTGCTGCCCGGCGAGCACACCCGCCTGCACACCCGCTACGCCGAGGCGCTGGAGCGGGACCTGTCGATCCTGCCCGCCCCACGCGGCGCGATCGAGCTGGCCCACCACTGGCACGCCGCCCACGACTCCACCTGGGCGCTGGTCAGCGCCTGGCATGCGGCCGCCGCGGCCCGCAAGTCCACCGCTTACGACGAGCAGCTCAGGATGCTCTCCAGGGTGCTGGAGCGGTGGGACCAGGTGCCCGACGCCGCCGAGCGCATCGGCTGCGACCGGCTCGACGTGCTCAAGCAGATCGCCACGGTCGCCCACCTCGCCGGCGAATACGAGCGCAGCCTCGCCCTGGCCAACGCCGCCCTGGCCGAGCTGGACCACGAGGCCGACCCGATCAGGACCGCCCTCGTGCTGCGCCAGCGCGGCCTGACCCGCTACGACCTGGGCCGCGCCGGCTACGTCGACGACCTGCGCCGCGCCGCCGAGCTGGTGCCCGCCGACCACCCCAGCAAGCTGCGCGGCCAGGTGCTGGAGAGCCTGTCGCGGATGCTCCACGGGGCGGAGGACTGGCCGGAGAAGATCGCCACCGCCCAGCTGGCCAGGGAGCTCGGCCGCGAGGTGGGCGACGCCAACGTCGAGGCGCACGCGCTGATCAGCCTGACCTGGGCGCGCTTCGGCTTCTCCGAGATCGAGGCCCAGCTGGACGCGTTCGCCGAGGCGCGACGCATCGCCGCGGACGGGGAGGCGTACAACGCGCTGATGCGCTGCGCCATCTCCGAGTCCGACGCGCTGGAGGGCGCGGGCCGGCACGAGCGGGCCGCCCAGGTCGCCCGCGACGGTGTCCAGGAGGCCGGGCACTACGGGCTGGCCCGCACGTCGGGCACGTTCCTGGCGATCAACCTGGCCGAGCCGCTGGTGTCGCTCGGGCGGTGGGACGAGGCGCTCCAGGTGATCGAGCACGCGCTCGACCTCGCGCCGCCCGCGCCCTACCGGGCCAGCCTGCAGGGATACGCCACGGACATCGCGCTCGCGCGCGGGCAGCCCGACCGGGCGGAGCAGTTGCTGGGGTCGTCGCGGAACGTGTTGTCGCGCGGCACTTACCGGGACCAGACGGTGCTGCCGCATCTGTGCAGGGAAGTGCGGCTGTTACACGCGCGGGGTGAGATGGACGAGGCGGTGCGGACGGCGGCTCGCGCCCTGGAGGAGCGCGACCTGGTGTCCACCCCGCGTTACGACTGGCCCGTGCTGGTGACCTTCGCCCGGCTCCTGACGTCCGTCGTGCCGCCCGGCCTGCGTCTCGGCCCCGCCGCGGGGCCGGCCCCGCAGCCCGGGGCGCTCGCGCAGCTCGGCGCGTCGCTCCTGCCGCGGCTTCGCGCGCTGGGCCAGGAGGTCGAGACCGAGGGCGATCTGGAGCAGGCGCACCGGCTCACGTTCACCGCGCTGATCGGGCCGGAGCCGCCGCTCGACGACGCCGCCGAGCTGGGCGCGTGGCAGGTCAAGGCCTGGGATCTGGCGGTGGGGGCGTGGATGGCGCTGCGGCAGCCGTACGCGGAGGCCATGAGTCTTGTGGGCGCCGCGCAGGCGGCGCTGGCGGCCGGGGACCGGCAGGAGGCCGCGACGCGGCTGACGCGGGCTCGGGAGCTCGCCGGACGGCTCGGCGCCACGCCGCTCCTGGAGCAGCTCGACGCGTTCGGGCGGCGCGCCAGGATCGGAGGGCCGGAGGAGGTGGGGGACGGGCAGCCGCTGGGGCTGACGGCTCGGGAGCTGGAGGTGCTGCGCGAGGTGACGAACGGGCGGAGCAACCGGGAGATCGCCGGGGCGCTGTTCATCTCGATCAAGACGGTGAGCGTGCACGTCTCCAACATCTTGGCCAAGCTGGGCGTCTCCACCCGCGGCGAGGCCGCCGCCACAGCCCATCGCCTCCGCCTGTTCGACGCCCCGTGAGGACGTGTTCGTTCGGCGATGCTCCGTTCGGGGCCGGGCGCCGTTACGTGCGCACCGAACCCGTGGACGTGGTGAGCGCTCAGGCGGTCAGCTGGGCCTCGAGGCGGTAGCCGTCCACCGTGACGTACACCTGGTCACCGGGGCGCGCGTTCAAGCGCATGAGCACCGGCTGGAGGGAGTCGAAGACCGGCTGGTGACCCTGCCAGACCAGGACGATGGCGTTGTCACCCGGTCCCGTGACCGACAGCAGGGTGCCGGGACGCATGCCGAGCTGGGCCGCGTACCCCTCCGGCACCGGCACCGGCCCTCCGCGCAGGTGCTCGGGGGTGACCTCGATGCGCTGCCAGCGGCGCGGGTCCGACGACGGGCTCGGCAGGGGGCGGGACGGCGTGGCCGGGGTGCCCGCCAGGCTGCCGGGCAGCATCCCGGAACGGCCGCCGGACAGCGCCGACAGCGTGGCCAGGGCGGCGGACGGGTCGATCGAGGCGGCCGTCGCGGCCGGAACGGGCTGACCGCCCCGGTGGTGGTGGCCGTTGGCGCCCGGGGTGCGGCGGGGCAGGGGCTGGTCCGGCGACGGAGCCGACGAGACAGGGTCGGCGGACTCGGCCGGCAGCGCGTCGAGCCACGCCTTGGCCGAGTGGGCGCGGATGCCCAGCTCGGTCATCAGCTCCACGACGTCGGCGTCGGGCGGGCTCGAGGCCAGGAGCCGTCTCGTACGCGCCTGCAGGCCGTGGAGGTCGCCCACCACCAGCCAGCCGTCCTGGAGGCGGCGGTCGGGCATGAGCGTCACCAGGACGCGCCAGAGCGGGGTGCGCAGGGACGGGACCATCACGGGGTGGGCCGAGTCGGCGCCGATGAGCTGGTCCTCCGTGGCCGCCGCGCCGAGCCACTCGGTCAGGCGGAACATGTGGCCCGTGACCGGGGCGGACTCCGACGAGCGGAGCCAGTGCAGCACGCGTTCCTCGGCGGTGCGCTGGGCCTGGGACAGGGCATCCCTGTCGACCAGCATCTTGTGCGCGAGCGTGCGCAGGCTGACCGGTTCCTCCGCGAACAGCCGGTGCACGGCCACGGCCAGCTCGAGTTTGTCGAGGCTGCGGAACAGGCTGTCCACGACCCGGACCATGGCGTGGTCGGTGTCCGACGGCGCGGGGGCGGACGAGGTCGCGGTGGGGACGGGCGCCGCGTACGCGGGACTCTTGGAGCCATCGGCGGAGGGAATGGCCGGCATCGATCCGGTGCTCGGACCGCCCGGGATGGGCGGGATTGATCCGGTGCTCGGGCCGCCTGGTCCGCTGGGGATCGAGCCACCGAGGGCTGGAGCGCCGGTGTCCTGGCGGCCGGATTGCGGGCCTGCGGGGCGCTGCGGGGGGCGTTCGGACTGGCCGCCGGATCCCGGACGCTGCGGGAGGCCCTCGCCCCCGTAGCCCTGGCGCGGACCGCCGCCCTGAGGTTGCGCGGCGAACGCACCGCTCTGTGCGGGGAACGACCCCGTCTGGCGTTGCGCACCGTTGTCCGGCTGGCCCGCGAAGGGGCCCGGCTGCCGCGGGGAGCCGTCGTCCGCGGACTGGGCCGGGAACGAGCCCGTCTGGCGCTGGCGGCCGCTGTCCGGCTGGGCCGGGAACGACCCGGTCTGGCGTGGGGAACCGCCCTCCGACGGTTGTACGGGGAAAGACCCCGTCTGGCGCGCGGAGCCGGCTTCTGGGGCCTGCGCCGGGAACGAGCCGGGCTGCCGCTGCGGAGAACCCTCCGGCGGCTGGCCGGGAAAGGTGCCGGGCCGGCGTTGCGACGGGTCGTCGCCCTGCGCGGCGGCGAAGGGACCGGGCTGGGCGGCGAACATGCCGGTCTGGGGCTGTGGCACGGCTTCCGGCTGCACGGGGAAGGGCCCCGTGCCCCTGGCCTCGTCTCGTGAGGGGCCGGGCTGACCGGGGACCGTGCCGCGCAGTAGTGGGCGCGTCACCTCGGGATGGGCCGCCTGCGGCGCCTCGCGCTGAGCGGGGATGCGGCCGAGGATTTCACGGAAGACGGAGCGGATCACGACTTCGGGCGTGGCCGACGGTGTGCTCAGGTCGCTGGGGGACAGGCGGCGCAGCCGCTGCCAGCCGCCGAGGCCGGTGATCGCGGTGCGGGTGGCCTCGGGCCAGCCGGGCAGCGCGGGATCGATGCGGTGAACCGTCAGGGCGGGAAGCAGGTCCACCAGTGGCAGATGATCCCAGCGGGCGGAGGCCAGCCGGGCGAGGCGTTCGCAGATCCAGTCGAGGCCCGTCGTGCCGAGCGCCTTCGACAGCGCGACGGAGGACCACCACCCCGCGGGCAGGCGTGGATCGCCCAGCGCCTCGGCCACCTGCTGTGGTCGGCTCCAACGCAGAGCAGGGACTAGGTCGCTCAGGCAGATCGATGACTCGACTTCCATCGGCGGACCTTATCCTCCCCAGTGAGCCGCGTGGTGCTGGCCGTAACGCATGTGGCTAATGGTGCAGCCTACGCGGCAAGCTATCAATCAGTGTGAATAGGGTAAAGACGGTTCAGATCCAAACCGTACCGTGGACGGCCGCCCACCTGGGCCACACATGCGGCACCCGCACGGCAACCTGCCTCCAAAGCGGCCTCCTCGCTGACATCTTGCAAGATCGCCGTGAGAAACCCGGCGGCGAACGCGTCACCTGCTCCGGTGGAGTCCACGACCTCCGCCGGCACGCCCGCGAAGCTCGCCACGACCGCTCCGTCCACGGCCGTCAGCGCGCCCTCTGCGCCCAGCTTAACGACCGCTGTGCCATATCTCTCACTAAGCAGTACGGCGGCGCGCTCCGCGGTCGAGGCGCCGCTGAGTAGGAGGGCCTCGTCGAGGTTCGGGATGATGAGGCCGGCGGGGGCCGATTCGCGGATGAAACGTTCAACGCCGAACTCGCGCAGCGGGCCCGTGGAGGCCGGGTCGATGCTGATCGCCACGCCCGCGGCCGCCGCGTCCGCCATGGCGAGCCTGGCCAGGCGCAGGCCAGGCCCGGCGAAGAAGACGTAGCCGGAAAGGTGGAGCCGGGCGACGCCGTCCAGCAGGGACGGGTCCCAGTCGCTCTCGGAGATCAGGCTGCCCGCGCCGCGGTTGGTGAGCATCGAACGTTCGCCGCTCTTGTCCACCATCGCGATCACGACCGCGGTGGGGTGCTCGGGGTCCACCCTCACGTGCGTGCGTACACCCGTCTTGACCAGCTCGGCGGTGTGCCAGTCGCTGCTGTCGTAGCCGAGCCTGGCCAGCAGACGGGCGTCGGCGCCCAGGTGGGCGGCCCAGGCGGCGGTGTTCGCGCCGGAGCCGCCAGGGCGGAGCACGATGTCGGCGGCCGTGTCGGTGCCCGACATGACCGGCGAGCCATGCAACGCCACGACATCCGTGACCGCGTCACCGATGACCAGGAGGCCGCGGTCGATCACAGCGGTCTCAGAAGTCGGCATGTGATCGCCATATCACGGCCGGGCCCAGCACAGGGCGATCTGGGCGGCCAGGGCGGTGTTGCCGCGTACGGCGGCCAGGTTGGCCTCCAGGGAGGCGCCGCCGGTGCCGTCCACCAGATAGCCCAGCAGGAACGGGGTGATCGCCTGCCCCTTGACGCCCTCACGCTCCGCGGCGGCCAGCGCCTCGCCCAGCACGCGGTCGTGCAGCTCCGGGTCGAGCTGCTGGTCCACGGGGACCGGGTTGGCGACGATCAGCGCGGTCTCCTGGCCGCCGAGCGCGTCCTGCCCGCGCATGACGTCCGCCGCCTCCTCGGGCGACTCGATCCGCCAGTCGATCGGCTGGCCGGAGGAGTGCAGGTAGAAGCCGGGGAAGGTGTCGGTACGGTATCCCGCCACGCTCACGCCCCTGGTCTCCAGTCGCTGCAGCGTCGCGGGCACGTCGAGGATCGACTTCACGCCCGCGCAGACCACCGTGATGCGGGTACGGGCCAGCGTGTCGAGGTCGGCGGACTCGTCCTGGTCTTCGGTCCATCCGCGGTGCACCCCGCCGAGCCCGCCGGTGGCGAAGACCCGGATCCCGGCGCGGGCGGCCAGGAACGACGTGGCGGACACGGTGGTCGCGCCGCTGGCCTTCAGCGCCGCCGCCATCGGCAGATCCCGCTGGCCCAGCTTGCGCAGCCCGGACTCGGTCGCGATGCGCTCCAGCTCCACCTCGTTCAGGCCGATCCTGGGCACGCCGTCCAGCACGGCGATCGTGGCCGGCACCGCTCCCGCGGCCCGTACGACGCCCTCCAGCTCCCGCGCCACCTCCAGGTTGCGCGGCTGCGGCAGCCCGTGGGAGATGATCGTGGACTCCAGCGCCACGACCGGCGCGCCGCCGGCCAATGCCTCGGCGACCTCGTCGGACGGCTGGAGAAGGGAGTCGGTGGTGCTGCGCATGGTGAGGTTCGTGCTCCTTGAGTGATCCTGGCCCCCATTTAGGGGGAACGGGGTATTTTACGGCATTTGTTCGGAACGTTGCCGGTTACGAGCACGCAGGACCGGCCGCCCACTCGATGATCACACGAAGAGCACCGCACCGGCCAGCGAGACGGCGGCGATGATGCCCGTGGCGATGCCGCCGAGCAGCACGGCCCTGCCTCCCTTGACCAGTTTCCGCACGTTGACGCCGGTTCCGAGACCGAAGAGGGCGGCGGCCATCAGGACGCCGGTCACCTGTGGCACCACGTCGGTCACCGCCGCCGGAACCCACCCGATGCTACGAACCGCCACCATCGCCAGGAACGCGGCCACGAACAACGGCATGATCGGCGGCCTTGTGCCCTGTGAGCGGCCGGGCGCGCCGGTGAGCATGGCGGGGAGGCGGCGCTGGCGGTGGGACACCAGGGCGACCATGGGGGCGAGGAGAATGACGCGGGCCAGCTTGACCGTCACGGCGCCGGCCAGGACGCCCGAGGCGGCGCCGATCGCGGCCACCTGGGCGACCTCGTGCACCGCGGCCCCGGCCCACACGGTCAGCTGCGCGGGCGACAGGCCCATGAGCGCCGCCAGCACGGGCATCAGCACGATGGCGGCGGTGCCGTACAGGACGACGACGCTGAGGGCGCTCGCCGCGTCGTCGTCATCGCAGGTGCGCGCGCTCTGCCGCATGGCGGCGACGGCCGCCGCGCCACAGATGGACACCCCCGTGGCGACCAGCAGCGAGGTGCCCGGCGTGACGCCCAGCGCGCGGCCGATCCGCGGCGTCACCGCGAACGTGACCCCGGTCGCGACCGCCACGGTGGCCAGGGTCTGCCAGCCGAGCGCGAGCACCTCGGGCACCGCGATCTGCAGCCCGAGCAGGGCGATCGCCAGCCGCAACACCCGTCGGGACACGAACGCCAGCCCGGGCGCCAACCGCTGGGGAATCCCGGCCAGGTTGGCCGTCGCCGCACCGCAGAACACCGCGATCACGGCTGGGCTGAGCGCCGGGACGAACCGGTTGACGACCAGCGACAACATCACCGCCACCGCCGCCACACCCACCCCGGGCAACACCGAACGAGGCCGGACACCGCCAGGCGCTGCACGTCGGGGAGCCGCGCCGGCGGATCCGGGCGCGGCGGAAAGGGTGGCGCCGGGCGCGGCGGAAGGGGTGGCGCCGGGCTTGGTGGGCGAGGCGGCGCTGCGCGGGCCCGACGAGGTGGCGGCGGGCGCGAGCGTACTGAACCGGGTCGCGGTGGCTGGGTGGTTGCCGGTGGGCATGATCTCAGTGTTCTGGGGCCGGGGAGCAGGCGGTAGCCATGGGTTGTCTTGGAGGTCATAGCCTGTGGCTATGAGTACGTTGCCCGATCTGGACTCGCTGAAGCTCCTGGTCGATGTGGGTCAGCTCGGCAGCCTGGGGCAGGCGGCGAAGGCGGCGGGGATCGCGCAGCCGTCGGCGAGCAAGCGCGTGGCCCAGCTCGAACGCCGCCTCGGCCTCCCCTTGATCGAGCGCACGCCCCGAGGCTCCATGCTCACCGCCGAGGGCAAGATGGTGGCGGGCTGGGCCGCGCAGGTGCTCGCCGCCGCCGAGGAGCTCATGCGGGCCGTCGAGGCCGTACGGCACGGCGAGGCGGCTCATCTGCGGGTGGCGGCCAGCATGACGGTGGCCGAGTACCTGGTGCCGCGGTGGCTCGGCGAGTTTCAGCACCGGGAGCCCGTCGTCCAGGTCGGGCTGGACGTGGTCAACTCCGCCGACGTCGCGGCACGGGTGCTGGCCGGGGAGGTGGAGCTGGGGTTCGTCGAGGGGCCGAGCGTGCCGGAAGGGCTGGCCAGCCGCGTCGTGGGGACCGACCGGCTGATGGTCGTGGTGGCGCCGGGTCATCCGTGGGCACGCCGGCGTACCGTGCTGAGAGGGCCGGAGCTGGCCGCGACGCCGCTCGTGGTACGCGAGCCCGGGTCGGGCACCCGGGAGACGCTGGAGGTGGCCTTCAAGGGCCTGCACCGGGCCAGCCCGCGGCTGGAGCTGGGGTCCAACGCGGCGGTCAAGGGGGCCGCCCAGGCCGGGGCCGCGCCGGCGGTGCTCAGCGCGTACGCGGTGGAGGCCGAGGTGGCCACCGGACGGCTGGTCGAGGTCCCTCTGACAGGGCTCGACCTGATCAGGGACCTGTGGGCGGTATGGCGGCGCGGGCGCCCCCTCACCGGCCCGGCCACGACCCTGCTCGCCATCGCCGGCCGCCCGTCGCGATCGGCGGACGAACATTGACGGCGGGCGTGGTTTGGGTCGTAAAGTGCGGGGATGCGTTCGTATGACGTAGTTGTCGCCGGTGGGGGGCACAACGGGCTGGTCGCGGCCGCCTACCTCGCCCGAGCCGGCCGGCGGGTGCTCGTGCTGGAGCGGTTCGGCCACGTGGGCGGCCTGGCGATCTCCGCACGGGCCTTCCCCGGCGTGGACGTACGGTTGTCACGCTACTCCTACCTCGTCAGTCTCCTGCCCGCCGAGATCGTCCGCGACCTGGGACTCGACCTGGAGCTGCGCCGCCGTCGCTACGCCTCGTACACGCCCAAGGGCGACACGGGCCTGTTCGTCGACAATGAGGACGCGGCCCGTACGGCGGCCTCGTTCGCGACCGTCACCGGCGGCGCGGCCGACCACAAGGCGTGGCAGGACTTCTACGGCATGACCGCGCGCGTCGCGCGCGCCCTGGCGCCCACCCTGCTCGAACCCCTGCGCACGCCCGCCGAGGTCGAGCGCCTGGTCGGCGCGGAGGCGTGGCGCGACCTGTTCCTGCGGCCGATCGGCGAGACCGTGGCCGAGCGGTTCGGGGACGACACCGTTCGCGGCGTCGTGCTCACCGACGCCCTGATCGGCACGTTCGCCGACCCCGCCGCCGACCTGTCGGCCAACCGGTGCTTCCTCTACCACGTAATCGGCGACGGTACCGGCGAGTGGAACGTGCCCGTGGGCGGCATGGGTGCGGTGTCCGGCGCGCTCGAGATGGCGGCCAGGAACGCGGGCGCCGAGATCAGGACCGGGGCGGAGATCGTGGGGATCTCGCCGTCCGGGGAGGTCGCGTTCGTGGACGCGGACGGCGAGCACGCGGTGAACGGCGGGCACGTGCTGGTCAACCTGCCGCCGGCCGTGCTCGACCGCCTGCTCGGCCGGCCGGCGGCGATCCCGGAGGGGGCGCAGCTGAAGGTCAACATGGTGCTCAGCAGGCTGCCCAGGCTGAAGGACGCGTCCGTGGATCCGCGGGCGGCCTTCAGCGGTACGTTCCACATCAACGAGGGACACGATCAACTCGCCGCGGCGTACGCGCAGGCGGCCCGCGGGGAGATTCCGGAACTGCCGCCGGCCGAGGTCTATTGCCATTCGCTGACCGACCCGTCGATTCTCGGGCCGGACCTCCGGGGCAGGGCCGAGACGATGACGCTGTTCGGTCTCCACATGCCCGCCCGACTTTTCCGGAAAAATCCTGATCAAGCGCGTCAAGACGCCCTCCGCGCCACCTTCGCCTCCATCAACGCCGTCCTCGCCGAGCCCATCGAGGACTGCATCCTCCAGGCACCCGACGGCACCCCCTGCGTGGAGGTCAAGTCCCCGGTGGACCTCGAAACGGACGCCGGGCTGCCCGGCGGCCACATCTTCCACACCGACCTGAGCTGGCCGTACGCCGAAGAGGGCGGTGGCTGGGGCGTGGAGACCGAGCACGAGCGCATCCTCATGTGCGGCGCCGGCGCCCGCAGGGGCGGCGGCGTGAGCGGAATCGGCGGCCACAACGCGGCTATGGCGCTCCTCATGAAACGGCGGTAACCCGTTCATCGTGCTTTCATGATGAACCCCTAACGTTTGACACATGAGTGAGCTCGCACGGTTGCTGGTGGTGGACGACGAGCCCGCGTTGCGCGAGGCGTTGCAGTCGAGCCTGGAGTTCGAGGGCTACAAGGTCGTCACGGCCAACGACGGGCAGGCGGCGCTGGACGAAGTGGCGCGCGAGACCTATGACGCGGTGCTGCTCGACGTCATGATGCCGCGGCTCGACGGGCTGACCGCGTGCCGCAGGCTGAGGGGGTCCGGCAACCACATCCCGGTCCTCATGCTCACGGCCCGCGACGCGGTCGGGGACCGCGTGTCCGGGCTCGACGCGGGGGCCGACGACTACCTCGTCAAGCCGTTCGAGCTGGACGAGTTGCTGGCCAGGGTCCGCGCCCTGCTGCGGCGCGGCGCGCTGAGCGGGGTCACTCCCGAGGGCGACACGCTCTCGTACGGCGACCTGCGGATGGACCCGGCGACCAGGGAGGTCATGCGCGGCGACCGCAGGCTCGACCTGACCAGGACCGAATACCTGCTGATGGAGCTGTTCCTGGCGCACCCGCGCCAGGTGCTGACCCGCGACCAGATCCTGAGCGAGGTGTGGGGCTTCGACTTCGAGCCGACGTCCAACTCGCTCGACGTGTACGTGATGTACCTGCGGCGCAAGACCGAGGCCGGGGGTGAGCAGCGGGTGATCCACACCGTGCGCGGGGTGGGCTATGTCCTGAGGGCCACGCAATGAGCCGAGGCAGCCTGCGCTCGCGGCTGACCCTTCTCGTCACGGTGGCCGTGGCACTGGCCATCGCGGTCTGCGCGGGGCTGTCTTGGCTCATCGTGCAGAACCAGGTGATCCGGCAGCTCGACTACACCATCATGGAGCCCGAAGGGCCGGGGGACAGGGATTTCATCGTCACCCACTGCTCGCCCGAGGGCTCGCGGGGCCAGTACACCGACATGGCGACGCTGCTGCGTGCCGACGGCACCACCTGCTCGCTCGGCTCTCCGATCGTTCCGACGAAGCTGGACCTGACAGCGGTGGATCGACCCGGCGAGCCGATCTATCGCGACGGCGTGAATCGCGACGGCAAGCCGGTCCGCGTCGTTACCCTGAACTTCGCCCCTGGCGTGGCCGTCATGGAGGCCAGGCCGCTCTTCCATATCCAGCGCACGCTGCGCAACACCGCGCTGGCGCTGGCCGGTGTGGCCATGATCGGCGTGTTCGGCGCGGCCTGGGCGGGGCTCGCCATCTCGCGTGCGGCCCTGCGCCCGGTGGGCCACCTCACCAGGGCGGTCGAGCACATCGCGCAGACCGAGGACCTCGACACCCGGATACCCGTCAAGGGCACCGACGAGATCGCGCGGCTGAGCTCCTCGTTCAACGCCATGACCACCGCCCTGGCCGGCTCCCGCGAACGCCAGCAGCAGCTCGTCGCCGACGCCGGCCACGAGCTGCGCACGCCGCTCACCACCCTGCGTACCAACATCGACCTGCTGCTCCGCAGCGAGCAGACCGGCCGCAGCCTCGATCCGGACGCCAAGCGGCGCCTGCTGGTCAACGTGAAGGCGCAGTTCGCCGAGCTGTCCACGCTGGTCGCGGACCTGCTCCAGCTCGCCAGGGGCGACACCGACCACGAGCCGCACGTCGAGCTGCCCTTCCACGAGGTGGTGACGGCGGCCGTCGAGCGGGCCAGGCTGCGCGGCGCCGAGGTCGTCACCGACCTCACCCCGTGGTACGTCGTCGGCAGCGTCACCTCGCTCGAACGCGCCGTGCTCAACCTCATCGACAACGCCGCCAAGTTCAGCCCCGACGGCCAGGTCGAGGTGTCGTTGCAGGACGGCCGGCTGACGGTCCGCGACCACGGCCCCGGACTGCCCGAAGAGGAGCTGCCGCACGTCTTCGAGCGGTTCTGGCGCTCCCCGTCCGCGCGCGGCCTGCCCGGATCCGGGCTCGGCCTCGCGATCGTGGCGCAGGCCGTCGCGGAGGCCGGCGGCAAGGTGAGCCTGTCGAACGCTCCAGGGGGCGGAGCGATCGCGACCATTGATCTGCCGGGAACTCTCATCCGTAACTCAGAACCTCATAAGTCACGTTAAAGACCCAGGCCATGAGCTGGGTGCATGGAGACAACAGCAGTAAGGACGCGCCTGGTCGAGGTGGTCGTTCCGGTCTACGACGAGCAGCGGGCGCTCCATGCGAGCGTCACGCGCCTGCACCGCTATCTCACCGGAAACTTCCCCTACGGGTTTCGCATCACGATCGCCGACAACGCCAGCACCGACAACACCTGGCAGATCGCCACCGAGCTGGCCGAGACACTGCCGTACGTGCGGGCCGTGCACCTCGACGAGAAGGGCCGCGGCCGGGCTCTCCGCCGGGTCTGGTCGGAGAGCGACGCCGACGTCGTCAGCTACATGGACGTGGACCTGTCCACCGACCTGGACGCGTTCCTGCCGCTGGTCGCGCCGCTGCTGTCGGGTCACAGCGACCTGGCCATCGGCACCCGCCTGGCCAGGGCGTCGCGGGTCGAGCGGGGCCCCAAGCGCGAGTTCATCTCCCGCTCGTACAACCTGCTGCTCCGCTCGGTGATGGGCGCCGGGTTCTCGGACGCGCAGTGCGGCTTCAAGGCCGTCCGTACGGAGATCGCCCAGGCCCTGCTGCCCGGCGTCGAGGACGAGCAGTGGTTCTTCGACACCGAGCTGCTGCTGCTCGCCGAGCGGCACGGGCTGCGTATCCACGAAGTGCCCGTGGACTGGGTGGACGATCCGGACAGCCGGGTCGACATCGTCCAGACCGCACGCGACGACCTGCGTGGCCTGGCCAGGGTGGCGCGCAAGACGCTGTCCGGCGCCGCGCGCATCCCGGTGCCCGCGCGGGTGCAGCGGGCCGAGCTGCCGAAGGGGATGGCCAGGCAGCTGCCCAGGTTCGCGATCGTCGGGGTGGTGAGCACGCTGGCGTACCTGGCGCTGTACTCGCTGCTGCGGCAGCTGGTCTCGCCGCTGGCCGCCAACGCGGTCGCGCTGCTGGTCACGGCCGTGGCCAACACCGCGGCGAACCGGCGCTTCACGTTCGGCGTCACCGGTTCCGCGGGGGCGATGCGGCACCAGTTCGAGGGCCTGATCGCGTTCCTGGTCGGGCTGGCGCTCACCTCGGGGAGCCTGGCCCTGCTGCCCGACGGGGTCTCGCACGGGGTGGAGCTGGTCGCGGTCATCATCGCGAACGCCGCCGCCACGCTCGTACGCTTCCTCCTCCTGCGCGTGTGGGTCTTCAACCCCAGCCGGAGGACGGCCCGATGACCATCACCGAAGCGCGGCCCGCCCCCGGGGCCGCCGGGAGCCGTGCCCTGCCCGCCCGCCTGTTCCTGGGCGCCGAACAGGACCCCCGCTGGTCACGCCCCGCGCTGTGGGCGGTGCTGGTGGCCGCGTTCGTCCTCTACGCGTGGGCGCTGAGCGGCAACGCCAACACCTACTACACCGCCGCGATCGTCTCCGGCACCCAGAGCTGGAAGGCGTTCTTCTTCGGCGCCCTCGACGCCGGGTCCTTCATCACCGTGGACAAGCCGCCGCTGGCCCTGTGGGTGATGGGGCTGTCGGCGCGGATCTTCGGCTACAGCACGTGGAGCATGCTGATCCCGCAGGCCCTGGCCGGCGTGGCCGCCGTCGGGCTGGTCTTCTCCGCCGTACGCCGGGCCTTCCCACAGCCTTTTCCCGGGGCCCGCGCAGGGCACGCGGCCGCCCTCGTCGCGGCTGTCGTCATGACGCTCACGCCGATCACCGTGGCGATCAACCGGGACAACAACCCCGACACGATACTCGTGCTGCTGCTGGTGCTGGCGGCCTGGTTCTGCCTGGAGTCGCTGCGGACCGGTCGGCTGCGGGCGCTGCTGGCCGCCGCACTGTTCGTGGGGCTGGCGTTCAACACCAAGATGCTGCAGGCGTACCTGGTGGTGCCCGCGTTCGGGGTGGCGTACCTGGCGTGCGCCCCCGTCTCGTGGCTCAAGCGGCTGGGGCACCTGCTGGCGGCGGGTGCGGTGCTGCTGGTGTCCAGCGCCTGGTGGATGGTCATCGTCGACCTGTGGCCCGCGGGCTCGCGGCCCTACATCGGCGGCTCGACGGACAACTCCGTCTGGGACCTGGTGATCGGCTACAACGGCCTCGGCCGGATCTTCGGCCAGGGCCTGGCCGGTGGCGGTGGCGGTGGTGGTGCCGGTTTCGGCGGGGAGTCCGGGGCCGGGCGGCTGTTCAACGACATCCTGGCCGGGCAGATCTCGTGGCTGCTGCCGTTCTGCGTGGCGGCGTTGGCGTTCGCGGTCGTGATGCGGGTGCGCCGGCTCGGTGACGGGCCGTCCGGGGCGGCCTGGCTGGTGTGGGGCGGCTGGCTGGTCGTCCACTACGTGGTGTTCAGCTTCTCCAGCGGCACCTTCCACCCGTACTACACGACCGCCATGGCGCCCGCGGTGGCCGCGCTGAGCGGGATGGGCGTGGTGGTCATGTGGCAGGCGTACCGGCGGTCCCGGGCATGGGCCTGGGTGCTGCCGCTCGCGGTGGCCGTGACGGGCGGCTGGTCGTTCGTGGTCCTGCGGCGCACGCCGGACTGGGTGCCGTGGCTGGCCTGGGTCGTGCTCGGGGCGACCCTGGCCGCCGTGGCGGCGCTCGTCCTGGCCCGGTTGCGGGCGCAGGTCACGGTCAAGGTGGCGGCGATCGCGCTGGCGGCCACGGTGATGGCGGGGCTGGCGGGGCCGGCCGCGTACGCGGTCACGCCGCTGCAGTCCCAGGTGAACGGCACCAACCCGACGGCCGGGCCGTCCACGGGCGGCATGGGCGGGTTCGGCGGTCCAGGAAACATGGGCCGGTTCCCCGGCCGCGTGACCGGTCAGGACGGGGGAACGGCCGCGGAACGGCCGTCCGGGTTCACGGGCGGCGGGCCTGGGGGCGGGGTGAGCGACTCCATGGCCAAATACCTCGTCGCCAACCAGGGCACGGCGACCTGGCTGGTCGCGGTGAGCAGCGCGCAACAGGCGTCCTCGCTGATCCTGTCCACCCGCAAGCCGGTGCTCGCCATGGGCGGTTTCACGGGCAGCGACCCCGCCATGACCGTGGACCGGCTCAAGGAGCTCGTCGCGTCGGGACAGCTCCGGTACGTCATGACGGGCAGCGGCCAGGGTGGGCC
>NZ_VCJS01000153.1 GCF_005893125.1 Nonomuraea basaltis
GACCGGATGCTCCTGGGGGTGAGGGACCCCGTCCCCGCATTCCCGGACCACGCACCCGATGCGTGCCGCCCGGATGCGGCGAGCACACGGGCGACCAGAACGCTCAACACCGTTCGGAGCGTTCGGCCGGGCATGAGCAACTCATGCTCAGTCCCTAGGAACGGTCAAGGGGCGACGGCCGTGAAGGCGGCGTGCAGGCCCTTCGCATCGGCCTCCGGGAGCAGGCCGCGGGCCGCCAGCCAGGCCGCCGCGCCCGCCCCGTCCCGCGCCGTCGTCACGGTCTCACCCGCGAGCAACTCCGTCACGGCCCGGCGTACCGGCCCCTCGCTGGTCAGCACGCTCCCGGCGAGCACCACCGGGCCGGACACGTGGACCCGCCGCAGCGTGGCGACCAGATGGCCGGCCGCATCGTGCACGATCGTGACGGCCATCGGATCGCCCGCCTCCGCGGCCCGGCTGACCAGCGAGGAGAGGGCCGCCAGCCGCATGTGCTCGGCCTGCGCCAGCCGGACGATGCGATCGGCGACGTCGCGCGGCGTGGCGGGCCGCTCGTCGCCGAGGAAGTGCTCGGTCACGAGACCGACCAGCACACCACTGGCCGGTCCTCGGTCGAAGGCGTCCACCACCGCCATCGCGGCCGCGCGCCCGATCCAGAAGCCCGACCCCGCGTCCCCCAGCAGCCATCCCAGCCCGTCCGCGATCGCGTCCAGCTCGTAGTCCACGATCCTGGCGGCCACCGCGCCCGTGCCGGACAACAGCAGCGCCCCGTCGGGCTCCGGCGATCCGGCCGCGTACGCGATCGGCGTGTCCCCCACGTATCGCGGCCCTTCGGCGATCCCGCTATCGGCCCAGACCTTCGCCAGCTCGGGCTCCATCTCGGCCACGTGCCCCGCGACCCCGGCCAGGGAAGCGACGACGCGAGCGCCGTCGTGCGGCCCGAGCGCCAGCCCCAGGGCCTCGCGGACGGCCGCCACCGCCTTGGCCAGCCCATGGGCGCTGGGATTGCCCGCGCCCGCCCGGGCGTATCCCACCCGGGTGCCGTCGAGCGCATGGACGGCGACGCGCGTGGAGGTGGCCCCGGCGTCGACACCGACCACTAGCGATTTCGTCACGGTCCGAGTCTGGGGGTTGACTGGACCGAGAAGCAAGAATAATTTTCGCCAGACGACCGAGTATTCGGAAGGAATATTCGTGACTTCAGGAGCGCTTGGGCGTGTCGAGACAGAACTACCCGGTTTGCCGGAGGCATTGCGCAGGGTCGGAGAGGTGATTCTCAGCGATCCGGCCGAGGCCGCGCGGTCGACCATCATCGCGCTGGCCGAGCGGGCCGGCAGCTCGCCCGCCACCGTGACGAGGTTCTGCCGGGCCTTCGGTTTCTCCGGCTACGCCGAGCTGCGCGTCGCCCTCGCCACCGAGACCGGCCGGGCCGCCCAGGCGGGCTGGGGTGCGGGCGTGGGCCACGAGATCGGCCCCGACGACCCGCTCGACATGGCCATCGAGGTGATGGCCGCCGCCGACACCAGGCTCATCCAGGACACCGCCGCGCAGCTCGACGTGAACGTGGTCGCCAAGGTGGCCGACGCCATCGTGGCGGCCCCGCGCGTGCTCCTCGTCGGCGTCTCCACCAGCGGGGACGTCGCCACCATGCTCGAAGGCCGGCTGCGCCGCATCGGCGTCCCCGGCTGGAGCGCGGGCGACGCGCACGTGGCCCTGTCGGAGGCGGCGCTGCTGAAGGAGGGCGACGTGGCCATCGGCATCAGCCACCGGGGCCGCACGCGCGAGGTCATGGAGGCGCTGGCCGAGGCGGGCAGCCACGGCGCGCTGACGGTCGCGGTCACCTCCTTCGCCCGCTCCCCGCTGGCCGACCTGGCCGACCTGGTGTTAACCACCGCCAGCAGGGAGACCACGTTCCGGCTCGGCGGGCTGGCCGCCGTCCACTCACAGGTCTTCGTGCTGGACGCCGTCTACGTGGCGGTCGCGCAACGCACCTACGAGCGCACGAACGAGGCGTTCGAGCGCACGATCAGCGCCGTGGAGAGCCACCGGGTGGAGAGAGGCTGAATGACGTATGCATCCAAGGTCCTCGATCTGGCACATCAGGTCACGGAGAGCCAGGCCGAGCCGGTCAGGAAGGCGGCCGCGCTGGTCGTGGCCTCGATCCGGGCGGACGGCGTGGTCAACGCCTTCGGCTCGGGGCATTCCGAGGCCATCGCCATGGAGATCGCCGGACGGGCCGGCGGCCTCGTGCCCAGCAACCGCCTCACGCCCAGGGATCTCGTCCTGTACGGCGGCCGGCCGGCCAGCGTGCTGACCCCCGAGCTGGAGCGCGACCCGGCCGTCGCGCACCAGATCTACGACCTGGCGCCGGTCGCGCCGCAGGACGTGTTCGTGCTGGTCTCCAGCTCGGGCGTGAACGGCACGGTCGTCGAGCTGGCCACGATCGTCAAGGACCGCGGCCATCCGCTGATCGCGATCACCTCGGTCCAGCACAGCACCCGGATGACCTCGCGCCACCCGTCGGGCGGCAAGCTGCTCGACCTGGCCGACGTCGTGCTGGACAACGGCGCGCCGTACGGGGACGCCATCCTCGACCTGCCCGGCGGCGGCAGTTACGGTGCGGTATCCACGATCACCTCAGCGTTGCTGGCGCAGATGGTGGTCACCGAGGCGGTTGACGAGCTCGTGGCGATGGGCGAGACCCCTCCCATCTACCTGTCGGTCAACGTGACGGGCGGCGACGAGCACAACAAAGCCCTGGAGAGCCGCTACGCAGGGCGCATCCGACGTGGATCATGAATAGTCAGGAGTAGTCATCATGCCCGACACCCCCCATATCAGCAGGCGTGGGTTCCTGCGCGGCGCCGCGCTCGTGCCCGTGGCAGGGGCGCTGGCCGCGTGTGCGACACCCGCCTCCCCGCCCGCCGCCACGAGTTCGTCCGCGCCGATCGCGACCAGCGCGGCCAACCCGTTCGGCGTGGCCGCCGACAAGCCGCTGGAGGTGTGGATCTTCGACGGCGGCTTCGGCCAGGACTATGCCAAGAACATCCACCAGCCGCTGTTCAAGACCAAGTACCCGAACGTCGAGATCAAGCACAACGCGACCAAGGAGATCACCAAGGTCCTCCAGCCGCGCTTCGCCGGCGGCAACCCGCCGGAGGTGATCGACAACTCCGGCGCCAACTTCATGGACTTCGGCGCGCTGTCCCAGGACGGGCAGATGCAGGACCTGACCCCGCTGCTCGACGCGCCGTCGTGGGACGACCCGAACGTCAAGGTCAGAGACACCCTCGACCAGGCCGTCGTCGACATCGGCACCTATGACGGCAAGTTCAGCGTGCTCGGCTACGTCAACTACATCCACGGCATCTGGTACTCGCAGAAGGTCTTCAGGGACAACGGCTGGCAGATTCCGAAGACGTGGGAGGAGTTCCTCGCACTCTGCGAAACGATCAAAAAGTCCGGCAAGATGGCGCCTTTCACCTATGCCGGAAAATTCCCGCAATATCTGTATGAGCCGCTGCTGACCATGGCGGCGAAGATCGGCGGCAACGAGGTCCTCGTCAACATCGACAACCTGGAGGACGGCGCCTGGACGACCGAGGCCATGAAGACCGCGGCGACGGCCTGGGCCGAGATCGGCGCCAAATACCTCATGGAGGGCACCACCGGCCTCGACCACGTGCAGACCCAGACCGCCCAGAACAAGTACAAGGTGGCCATGCTGCCCTCCGGCTCCTGGCTGGAGAACGAGCAGAAGACCACCACCCCGCCCGACTTCGAGTACGGCATGTTCCCGATCCCCGACGTCACCGGCTCCGACAAGATGCCTTACGGCACCCTGCACACGCAGCCGGGGGAGAACTTCATCGTCTCCGCCAAGAGCGCCAACCCTCAGGGCGGCATGGAGTACCTGCGGGCCATGCTGTCGAAGAAGGCGGCGGGCGACTTCAGCGAGCTGGTGCGCACCGTGACGGTGGTGAAGGGCGCGGGCGAGGGACGCCAGCTCTCGCCGGGCGTGTCCAGCGCCTCCAAGGCGATCGCGGACGCGGGGGCCAACACCGTCTACTACCGCTGGTTCAACTGGTACGGCCCGCTCAAGGACGAAGCCATCGCCGCCACCGGCGAGCTCATGAGCGGCGGGCTCACGCCCGACAAATACCTGGAGCGTATCCAGAAGAAGGCCGACGAGATCAAGAACGACTCCTCGATAAAGAAGTACAAGCGCTAATGATCTTCAATAGGTATCGCCGCGGGCTGTTCATCACCTCGTTCCTGGCAGCCCCGGTGATTCTCTACCTGGTCTACGTCATCTCGCCGTACATCCAGGCGTTCTACATCGCGATGACGGACTGGCGCGGCGTGACGGCCACGCCGACGTTCATCGGCCTGGACAACTTCGAGCGGCTCTTCAACGACGACAGATTCTGGAAGGCGGTCGCGCACAACGGCGCGCTGCTCGTCCTGCTGCCGTTGATCACGATCGTCATCGCCCTGTTCTTCGCCTTCCTGCTCAACGTGGGCGGACCTCAGGGCGTGACGGGGATCCGCGGGTCGAAGTTCTATCGCGTGGTGTTCTTCTTCCCGCAGGTCCTGGCCGTCGCGGTGGTGGCGGTGCTGTTCCAGCAGGCGTTCCGGCCGGACGGCAGCGGCATGCTGAACGCGCCGCTGATGTCGCTCGGGCTCGGTCCGATCGGGTTCCTGTCCGACCCGGACGTGGCGTTCTGGTCGGTGCTGGGGGTGATGGTCTGGCAGGCGGTCGGTTTCTACGTGGTCCTGTTCTCCGCCGGACTGGCCTCCATCCCCAAGGACATGTTCGAGGCGGCGCAGATCGACGGGGCGGGCCGGGTCAGCCTGTTCTTCCGCGTCACGCTGCCGCTGCTGTGGGACACCGTTCAGGTGGCCTGGGTCTACCTGGGCATCCTGGCCCTGGACGTGTTCGCGATCGTCTGGGTGATGACCGACCAGCACGGCGGCCCCAACTGGTCGACCACGGTCATGGCCACCGAGATCTACCGCAACGCCTTCTCATACTTCCGCTTCGGGTATGCCTCCGCCCTGGGCGTTGTGATGTTCTTCTTCACCGTCGGATTCGCGATCATCTCGCTGCGCCTGTCCCGACGCGAACGGATTGAGTACTGATGACATCGATGACGTCGTGGACCGTGGCGAACTCCCGCAAGCTCGCTCGCGCGGAACGCCGGCGGCGGCTCGGCCCGCTCGGGTGGATGACGCACCTCGCGCTCATGGTGTGGACCGTCCTCATGGTGGTGCCGATCCTGTGGACGTTCCTCGCCTCGGTCAAGAGCGAGGCGGAGATCTTCGATGACGCATGGTCTCTGCCGAGCGCGCTGCAATGGGAAAACTTTTCGCGAGCATGGAACAACTTCCACATCGGGCAGTACATGCTGAACAGCATCATCGTGGTGGCGTTCAGCACGTTCGGCACGATGCTCATCGGATCGATGGCGGCGTACGTGCTGGCTCGTTATCCGTTCCGCGGGAACCGGGCGTTCTATCTGTTGTTCGTGTCCGGGCTGGCCTTTCCCGTCTATCTGGCTCTGACGCCGCTTTTCTTCGTGGTGCAGAACATGGGGAACGTGCCGCTGATCGGGCCGTTCATCGGGTTGAACACGCATGCGGGGCTGGTGCTGGTCTACATCGCCTACTCGATGCCGTTCACCGTGTTCTTCCTGTCGGCGTTCTTCCGTACGCTGCCGACGGCGGTCGCGGAGGCGGCCACGGTGGACGGGGCCTCCCATACCCGGGTGTTCTTCCAGATCATGTTGCCGATGGCCAGGCCGGGCATCGTCAGCATCACGATCTTCAACATCCTGGGACAGTGGAATCAGTACCAATTGCCGCTGGTGCTGCTCCAGGACCGGGACATGTGGGTGCTCACTCAGGGCATCGCCGACATTTCCGCCGCCGCCGGATACGACCAGGACTGGTCGGCCCTGTTCGCCGCTCTGACCCTGGCCATCCTCCCCATGTTGGTCGTCTACACCGTCTTCCAGCGCCAGATCCAGTCCGGCCTGACCTCGGGAGCGCTGAAATAAGCTGAAATAAACGGTTCGCGGCGGACGGGGTGTTCTGCTTGGCTGCCTGTATGAGGTCGGTATGGGTGGGAGAGCGCGTGCGCCTGCGCGCCAAGGAACCCGAGGACTGGGAGGCGTTCCGCGCCTTCGAAGAGGACTCGGACGCGGTCAGGAGCGGCTGGCGCCTCCATCCGCCCAGCTCGACCGCCTACGCGAAGAAGCGGGCCACCGAGCAGGCCGAGGAGCCGCCGGACCTCGACGAGTTCAGCCTGGTGATCGCCACCAAGGGCGACGACGCCCCCGTCGGCTCGATCAACACGCACCAGGTGGACCGCGTCCACGGTACCTTCGCGTACGGGATCAGCATCGGCACGCCGCACCATCGCAAGGGCTACGCCAGCGACGCCATCGTGGTCCTGCTGCGCTACATGTTCTTCGAGCGGAGATTCCAGAAGGCCGAGGCCTGGGTCTACAGCTCCAACGACGCGTCGCTGGCCCTGCACCGGCGACTGGGTTTCGTCGAGGAGGGCCGCCGGCGCAGGAGCCACTACGCCAACGGCCGCTACCACGACGAAATCTTGTTCGGCATGACGGTCGAGGAGTTCACCGAGCGTTACGCCTGAGCGCGCGGAGCGCTACAGTTCGGCGCGCAGCTTGCGCGTGGCCGCGACCACGTTCGCCAGCGCCGCCTCCACCTGCTCGTACGTCCGCGTCTTCAGCCCGCAGTCCGGATTGACCCAGACCCGCTCCACCGGCAGCACCCGCAACGTCCTCCGCAACAGCTCCTCGACCTCCTCCGAGCCGGGCACGCGCGGCGAGTGGATGTCGTAGACGCCCGGCCCGAGCCCGCGCCCGAACGTCTCCACCGCTCCCAGGATCCGCGCCCCCGACCGGGCGGACTCGATCGTGGTCACGTCCGCGTCCAGCCCGTCGATGGCGGCCAGGATCTCGTCGGCGTCCGAGTAACACAGGTGCGTGTGGATCTGCGTGCGATCGCTCGCCCCCGAGGTGGCCCGCCGGTACGCCGCGACCGCCCACTCCAGGTACTCAACCTGCGCCGCCCGCCGCAACGGCAGCAGCTCGCGCAATGCCGGCTCGTCCACCTGGATGATCGGCACCCCGGCCGCCTCCAGGTCACGCACCTCCTCCCGGACCGCGTCGGCCACCTGGAACACCACGTCCCGCAGCGGCAGGTCATCGCGTACGAACGACCAGGCCACGATCGTGACGGGCCCGGTGAGCATGCCTTTGACCGGCTTGTCCGTGAGCGACTGCGCGTACGTGGTCCACCGCACCGTGATCGGCGACGGCCGGCCGACGTCGCCGTGCAGGATCGGCGGCCGGGTGCAGCGGGACCCGTACGACTGGACCCAGCCGTTCCTGGTGACCGCGAAGCCGTCGAGGTGCTCGGCGAAGTACTGGACCATGTCGTTGCGCTCGGGCTCCCCATGGACGAGGACGTCGAGCCCGAGCCGTTCCTGCACCCTGATGGCCCGCTCGATCTCGGCCTCGACCCGCCGCTCGTACTCCTCCGGCGTCAGCGTGCCCGCCGCCACCGCCGCCCTGGCCGCGCGCAGCTCGCCGGTCTGCGGGAACGAGCCGATCGTGGTGATCGGCAGCGCGGGCAGCCGCAGGTGCTCGGCCTGCGCCGCCGCCCGCACCTCGTACGGTCCGCGCCCCTCTGCCACCACGGGGCCGGACAACGCCACGGACGGCCCGGCGGGCGCCGGCCCGTGGAAGCCGGCCGCGGCCAGCGCCACCACCTCGGCCACCTTCTGCTCCGCGAACGCCAGCCGCGACCGCAGCGCCGGATCCAGCTCCGGCTCGGCCTCCACGTCGTACGGCACATGCAGCAGCGAGCACGACGTGCTCACCACCACCCGCGAGGCCCGTACGGCGGCCAGCGCGGCCAGCGCCCGCTCGGGTGAGGTCCGCCACACGTCGCGCCCGGACACCACGCCCGCCACCACGGTCTTCCCCGTCAGATCGGCCGCGGGCACGCCGCCCCGCACCAGGTCGATCCCGATGGCCTCAACCGGCGTGCCGGCCAGCACCGGCAACGCCTCCCCGAGATCACCGAAGTAGGAGGCCACGAACAACCCCGGCCGCGCCCGCACAGCCCCCAGCCGCTCATATGCGGCCCGTACGGCGGCCAGCTCCTCCGGCGTGCGATCACCCACCAGCGCGGGCTCGTCCAACTGCACCCACTCGACCCCCTCGGCGGCCAGCGCGCCGAGCAGCTCCTCGTAGCACCCCAGCACGTCGTCCAGCCGGTCCAGCGCCGACCCCAGCAGCAGGAACGTCACCGGCCCCAGCACCACCGGCCGCGTCTCGAACCCCAGCGCCCGTGCCTCCCGCACCTCGCCGAGCGGCTTGCCCGCGTCCAGCTTGAACACGGTGTCCGGCCCGATCTCCGGCACGATGTAGTGGTAGTTCGTGTCGAACCACTTCGTCATCCGCAGCGGCGCCAGCCCCTCGGTGCCCCTGGCCATCGCGAAGTAGGGATCCTCCGCCGCGCGATAGCGCTCAGGGATGGCGCCCAGGAGCACCGCCGTGTCCAGCACCTGGTCGTACAGCGAGAACGTGTTCGACGGCAGCCCTTCGAGCCCCAGCTCGGCCAGCCGGCGCCAGGTCCGATCCCTGATCTCGGCGCCTGCCCGGTCGAGCTCCGCCCGGGTCGCGCGCCCGTCCCAGTACGACTCCAGCACCCGCTTCAGCTCCCTCCGCGGCCCGATCCTCGGGTACCCGAGCACGGTGGACTTGGGGAACGGGAACATCTTCTCAACTCCCTGTGACGTCGGACAGATCGTGGCGATCTCAGAAGTCGGCACGATCACGTGTCATGGCGATCTCATGCCGACTTCGGAGATCGCCATGACATGTGATCGTGCCGAGTACCCGCCGAGTCGTGCACCATGTATTGATGCTGCTTATGCTCAAGGAGCTCCACTGCTTCACGAGGGTCGCCGCCCGGCTGGGCTTCTCGGCCGCAGCCGCCGACCTGGGCATGTCGCAGCCCGCCATGAGCCAGGCCATCACCAGGCTCGAACGCGCCACCGGCGTCCGGCTCTTCGAGCGCACCGCCCGCGAGGTGCGGCTCACAGCAGAGGGCAAAGCACTGCTGCCCTACGCGGAGCAGGTGCTGGACTCGGCCCGGGCGTTCACCGCCGAAGCGGCCCGGCTCGCTCGCCCCACCATTCACCTCGCTTATCCACCCCTCGTCGGCACCTTGGCGGCGCGCATCGTCAGACGCCTCGCCGGCCGCAGCCCGTCGATCGGCGTGGAGCTGCGGGTGGCGGGCCGGGCGACGGCGGCCCAGGCCCTCGCGGCCGGCGAGGTCTCCGCCGCGATCCTGTCCACCCCGGCTCCCGCCCAGTTCGTCACGGCCGCCAGGTTCCACGTGACCGTCGACCACTTGGCCGTCCCGACCGGGCACCGGCTGGCGTCCAGCCCCAAGGTCGCCGCCGACGAACTGGCCGGCCAGGTGCTCCTCACACCCGGCACGCGCCCGTGGACGGGCCTGCCCGGCCGCTCCCGCCTGGTGCCCGACGACGACTTCGCCGCCGCCCTGGACCTGGTGGCCGCCGGCGCCGGCCTGCTGCCGATCCCGCAGCTGCTGGTCAGGGCCATCAGGCGCGACGACGTACGGTTCGTGCCGCTCGACGCCGGGGACCTGCGGATCACGTACGCGCTGGCCTGGTCGAAGGAGCGCGTCACACCGGAGCTGATGGCCCTGGTCCAGGCGGTCCAGGATGCGCTGTGGACGAGGTGACCTAGCCGCCTGCCGCGGGCAACGCGTACACGTTGCCGTTCGCGCTGCCGAAGTACACGAAGCCACCTGCCACGACTGGCCTGGTCTCGACGTTGCCGCCGGTTGGGAAGCTCCATCGCACCGTGCCGGTGGCGGCGTCGAGCGCGTGCAGCGTTCCGTCGTCGGCTCCGACGTGAACGGTCCCGCCTCTCACCACAGGGCCGGAGGTGCTGCCCCTGCCCAACGGGAAGCTCCATCGCGCCGCGCCGGTGGCGGCGTCGAGCGCGTGCAGCCTGCCGTCGGTGCTGCCGACGTACACGAGTCCCCGGGCCGCCGCGACGTCCCACTTGTAGCCAGGGTCCTCGCCCTCGCCCAGGAAGCTCCACAGCCGCGTGCCGTTGTCGGCGTCCAGCGCGTACGTCGTACCGTCCTTGCCGCCGAGGTACACGGCCCCGTCGGCAACCACCGGACGGAAGTCGACGACACCGTCGATCCGTGAGCGCCATCGGACTTTCCCGGAGGCGGCTTCCCGTGCGTGTATCTCGCCATCGGGGCTCGCGGCATAGACGACCCCACCCGCCCGTACCAGATAGGTGTGGTCTTTTTCTCCACCGACCCGGAAGCGCCGCTTCTGGGCTCCCGAGGCGGCGTCCAGCGCATACACCATGCCATGGTCGCTGCCGGCATGGACGACACCGCCGGCCGGCACGGGATCGGGGTTGAGGATGTCGCCGTCCGGCCGGAAGGTCCACAGCCTCTTGCCGGAGGCGCCGTTCAGCGCGACGAGCTCGGCGTTCATGGCCCAGGCGGGGTTCCGGGTCCAGGCGTAGACGCGGCCCGTCACGACCACGAGGTCGCCGACCACATTGATCCTGCGGCTCCACCTCATGCGGCCGGTGGCGGCGTCCAGCGCCACGAGCCTGCCGGACGTGTTCGCCGCGTACACGGTGCCATCCACTACCGCGTGATCGAACTGGATGGCATCGCCCGTCTGGAAGCTCCAACGCATCGCGCCGGTGGCGGCGTCCAGCGCGGACACCGTGCCATCGCCACTGGTGGCGTAGACGACACCCTCGAGCACCACCGGCTCGGCATGGACGGTCGCGTCGGTCGGATGACTCCAGCCGCCCTTGCGCGTGGGGCCGGGAGCGCGGACGCCCGCCTGATAACGTGCGAGCAGATTGTCCCGCAACAACGGGGAGATGAGCCGCACCGCCTGTCGTGAGGAAGAGACCAGCCGGACGATGACCGGGCCCACGTTGATGATCGTCGCGCCGAAGAACCCGTTCGTCTCGGCCACGGTATAGGAGAGGAAACCCGGGCTCTCAGTGGTGGGATCAACGGCATTGCCCTCTTTGATGCCGCCGACCTCGGCGATGAACAGCTTTCGTGCGCTCGCGCTCGACGAGGACACCCACTCCACGGAGAGCGAGACGACGGCGCCGTCGTCTGTGGGCGGTATCCAGTCGCATCTCGCCGGTTTCGGCGGCGCCATTCCCGCCGGCTCGTCCGCGCCGGGGACGGCGCGGTAGCCGTCCGCGAGGACGGAGAGGTCACGGCCGGTCAGCAGGGCGCAGGCATCCGGCCAGGCGTTCGCCGGGACACCGCCGAACCCGGCGGGCCCGCGGGAAAGTCCGTAGATCAGGTTGTACGCGGAGATCCGGCCGTCGCTGTGCACGAAGGCCATGTTCCGGGTCGCCCCGACAAGGGACACGCGATGAGCGGGCATGTCGAGCGGCAATCCGCCGAGCCGGCCGGTGCCGGAGTCCAAAGAGAGCAGGTAGGCGGGCAGTGGCCATCCGTTGTCCAGGAGGAGCCCACGATCGTTGGCCGCCGCAGGGTAGGAACCGGCGAACAAAGGCGGGCTCCAGCGGCTCGGGTTCCTGACCTCCACAGCTTCCCTGACGGTGGACAGCAGCCGGCCGTCCGCCGCGTAGAAGAAGCCATCATTTCCCGCCCAGGCGTAGACATGTCCCTCCGCGTTGGCCGTGACGTGCATCAGAGGATCGCCGTCCTGCGGCGAGTAGAACGATGGCAGCAGGCGCGTCCAATCGTGACGCAGCGTGCGCGGATCCATCGAGGCGAGCCGCAGTTGATTTCCCGCGCAATAGCTGAGCAGCGTCACCGATCGGGCGGTGGCGGCGCCACGCAGGTGGCAGCCTCGCGGATACGTCACCCGTGCAGTGGTCGCCCCGGTCCGGAGATCAAGGGCATGGATGTCGAAGGGCTCGGATGACCTCTCGAACACCACGATGCCGTGCTCGGTCACCATGATCCCCGGGCCCATGTACGCTCCGGTATCTTCCAGGGAGGGCTGATCGGGGACGACGACCGTACGCCGCCACAGCGAGGCGCTCGTGGTCAGGTCATGGCCGTACAGGGCGTGGCCGGCGATGTCCGGCGTACCTCTCGACACGACGAGCGTCTCGGCCGCGACCCACACGCCGGTGATGGGCGCGGGGAGAGCGGGGTCGGCGGGGATGGTGCGCCGGAGCTCGCCGGTACGCGGATCATGGATCCGCACGGTGCCCTGACGCGTCGCCACGGCGACCGCGTGGTCGGACACCGCGTAGCGCGGAGTCTCGAAGGGCGACTCGCCGGTGCCGGCGTCCGCGGGCACTGACCACGCCGCACGCCACTCGACAGGCACGAGCGGGAGCCGCGGAGTGTCCCCGGCCACGGCCTGGCAGGCCACCAGCACCACCGCGAGCAGGGCCGCGACCGCGCGGCGCCCGTGCACGGTCAGCACCCCTCAACCTTCCGCAGCATCGCGTATGCCTGGGCGCGAGAGACCGGCCGCCAGCCACCGAACGTGGATTTGGCGTAGTAGGCGCGGTAGTCGTCGGGAACGCCGGTCACCCGGAACGGACCCCTGTCCGGCCCCTTGATCGTTATCTGCTCGGTTCGATCCTCCGCCAGCACAGTGACCAGGAGATCGAACTCGTAGTACGCCTTCTTGCCGCTGATCGACATGGAGAGCGTGACCCGCTCGTCCCTTTTCAGGTCGATCTGCTTCTTCCTGAAGTACGAGGTGTCCAGATCTTCGGCGATGGCGAAGTGGGAAGCCGGCCGATCGAGATTGGCGCAGAGCTCGACGGTGTCGACCTCTCCCGCGGGGGAGTCGACCAGCAGCGCGCCGTCCGAGACCGGCTTGCGGGCGAGAACGCGCGGCTTGATGTCGACGATGCGCAGGCTGCTGCGGTTTCCGATGAGGACGACGGTGACGTTTGTCCGGTCGAGCAGGGCCCTGTGATGGCGTGCCATGACCGTGTCACGTCGCGAGCCGGATGCGTTGCCCAGCAGGGCCGCTCGTTCTCCGGGGTCGGTTACCGGTTCCCTCAGGGCGGTGTCCCGCGCTGAGTATTCGACGGCCACGTGGCCGACCTTGATCGGAGGCTCGCCGCTGATCCGGTCGAACGTGTCGGGTCCACGTGCGTTGAACCAGGTGGTGAACACGACGCCGATCACCGCGATGATCACAGCGCTGAGGATCCCGGCCAGCCACGTCCGCATGGCCGTCCATCGCCGGGACCCGGCCGGCTCGGCCTCCTCGGTCCGAGAGGCGGGAGCCGCTTTGGCTTGAGCGGATTTGGCACGCTTATTCTGGCGTACTTTGGTCATGGAACTCCCATGAACGGCGAACGGCCGACCGCTGAATCTCTCCCCCGCTATATATCGGTACGACGGCGGTGGTGCTGCGCTATCGAGGAATTTCCTATGAGACGGGCAGGTTCTTGAGCGCCTCACGGGGGCTCGGGCCCGTAATGCCCTTGGCCTTCACGTATCGGATGACCTCGCCGGGATTGGTCTTGGCGTATTCGCGTAACGCCCACTCCAACATGAGGGGCCACATCGAGTGGGGTACCCGGAACAGTCCACTTCGGCAGCTCGCAGTGGGAGGTCGGCGGGCTTACATGTGGGCTGAAGCACCGGGGGGCGGGGCGCTTCGGCTGATCCATCCCGCCCCTCCGGTCTGCTCGCGAGGCCCCATCACGTCTCCACCATGCAGGCTCATGTGTCCGGGGTGCCGACTGGCGTTTCGTCCGTGGTGAGCACTTCTGCCCATACGCGCCTGCCGCGGAAGGCGTTGTCGCCGATGCCCCAGCGGAGTGCGGTGTCGTCTACGATCTGCAGGCCGCGTCCCGAGCAGTCCAGTTCGCCGGACTCGCGCACGTGGGGAGCGGTCACTCCTCCGTCGTCCATGACGTCGATACGCGCCAGGTCGTCACCGATCGCTCGGACGCCCACGGTGATCAGCCCGCCGGGCAGGCCCGAGACGGAGTGTGTCAGCGCGTTCGCAACCAGTTCACTAACTACGAGCTGTACGCCGGTTACGTTCCGATGACCGGCCGCCGCCAGGATGGCCTTGATGCAATGGCGAGCGACCGGCACCGAGCTCGCCACTCCCGGAAACACCAGATCGGCGAGAAATCGCCTGCTCATCAGCGCACCCTCCGGAATATGATCATGTCCTTCACGAGGACGTTGAGCATGGTGGACCCGGCAATACCCTTCCGCCGGTCCCTAATTTCGCTAAACGGATCTTTCGTGCGAGTTCCGCCACTGAGGTCGTCAGAGCCGTACCAGTGCGGAATCCTTGGCACCGATGGTGCTCCTGTAACGGTGCCGATGTAAAGCCGTTCCGATGGAACGGTTCTAGAAGTTATTGTTCCTCTGGAACATAAACTGCATGCATTTGAGGTGAAAGCATGGCAATCAGGGCGACGCCGACCGTACGTCGGAGGCGGCTTGGATCCGAACTGAAGACCCTGCGGGTCGCTGCTGGCCTGAATCGCGACCAGGCGGCGGAACACATAGGAGTGGCCCCGAGCACCATAACGAAGATCGAGAGCGGGCAGTCTGCGGCGAAAGTTGGAGACGTGTCTTTGCTGCTCGACCTCTACGGAGTAACTGATGAGCAGCGAAGGGAGGTCCTCCTGACCCTGACTCGGGAAGGCCGTCAGCGCGGATGGTGGCAGAGTCACAAGAAGGCTGTTCGCCCCTGGTTCGAGACCTTCGTCGGCTTGGAGTCCGCCGCGAGGGAGTTGAGGCTCTACGACTCGGAACTGGTCCCCGGTCTGCTGCAAACTGTCGCCTACTACCGGGCGAACATCGGTACGGCACCAGTCGCCTTCTCCGAGGAGGCGATCGAGCAGAAAGTTGCCTTCCGCCTGGCTCGTCAGGAACGCCTGAACGACCCGGCCAACGAGTTGCGACTGTGGTCGATCATCAACGAGGCGTGTCTGCGCAGGATGGTCGGCGGACCCGAGACGATGGAACCGCAGTTGCGTCACCTGGTGGAGGCGTCTCAGAGGCCGAACATCACGCTCCAGGTCCTGCCGTTCTCCGCCGGCTCGCATCCGGCCATGGACGGAAGCTTTGTGATCATGGAGTTTCCCGAGTGCCCCGATGTGGTCTATCTGGAGAGCCAAGCGGACGCTCGATATCTGGAGGAAATTGACGTCGTAGAGCGGTATAACGTGGTGTTTAACCACTTGAGGGCAAAAGCTCTTGATCCAGACAAAAGCCGCAAGGCGCTCGTCGAGGCGGCGGAGAACCTCTGACGTAGGGGCAAGCGAAGGAGCAAGTGTGAGGAAGTACCTCTCGCGCGAGGGCTGGCGCAAGTCCAGGTACAGCAACGTCGATGGAAACTGTGTTGAGCTCAACGAGGCCGACGTGCCCGCTGATGCGGGCCTGCACAAGCAAGGGCCGTTGGTCGTGCTCCGCGACAGCAAGGACCCCGACGGGCCCATTCTGTACTTCAACAAGGCCGAGTTCCGGGATTTCGTGCGCAGCGCGAAAGACGGCGAATTCGATGACATGATCGCTGTCTAGTGCGCCGATAGGCCCGGCGGAGCACCCTAGATGGACCCTCGTGGGTCCATCCGGTCACCCCTTCCCTTGGGGAGGGCTTGTCGGCTATCTCAAACGTCAGTATTCAGGAATTGTTCGCTGGGAACTGTTCTCCTTCCTCGCCTGGCCATCAGTCCATCGGTAACGTAGCGTAAACGTGTCGTCGCCCATCGCTAGCACCGGCTAGCTGCCACGGAGGGTCCCAGACAAGTGAGCACTCAGACCCGAGAAGAACTCGACCTGATCACTCACTCCCCGGACGGGGAAACGCGAGGGCTGATCTTCAGGATCGGCGACCTGTTCCCCATGCTTCCCACGCGACACATCCTGTCGGCTCCCGCCACGCCCGCGAGTGGCGCCCGGCCTTGGGGCCTGCGCTTCCTCGCCCCGCTGCCCATTCATGCGGGCAAGCACGAGGGAGCGACGAAGAAGACCAGCTCGTCCTCGCCTGATGGGACAGCCCCGGAAGAAGTCGGCTCGGACTGACCAAGGACATTCCAGTGACGCACACTGTGCTGATCGTCACCGACGAAACGGACCTCGTCGCTGACCGCGTCGCCGCAGAACTGGCTGGTCGAGGCATACCCGTCGTCGCCCTCGACACTTCCCACTTCCCAGCCACGATCTCCATGGCCACCGGCATCGCAACCGGGAGCCACCGCTGGGCCGGGACGATCGGCAGGCCCGGCGGGAAGGTGGTGGATCTCGCTTGCGTGGGAGCCGTCTACTGGCGGCGACCAACCCAATTCGAGATGGACGACCGCATGACCAGTCCGGAGAGGGCGTTCGCGTACGGTGAGGCCCGGCGGGGATTCGGTGGCGTCCTGATCGCCCTCGGGCAGAAGGACTGCCTGTGGGTCAACGATCCCGTAGCCGCCGCGCGGTGCGAGTACAAGCCCGTGCAACTCCAGGTCGCCGCCCAAGCCGGGCTGAACGTACCATCCACGTTAATCACGTCCGACCCACAGGCCGCCTACAACTGGGCGAAAGAATTGGGCAAGCCCATCATCTACAAACCGTTGAGCGGTATCTGGCACGCTGACGAGGGGCGTATCAGAGCCCTCTACACCACCCCAATCGAAAACCTCAACGAGCTGTTGGACCCGGCGATGGGATACACGGCTCAACTGCTTCAAGAGCAGATTCCGAAAGCGTACGAAGCGCGGGCGGTCGTGGTCGGCTCGGAGGTTTTCACGCTGCGCATCGACTCCAGAAGCGACCAGGGCCGTATCGACTGGCGCAGCGATTACGACTCGCTGACCTACGCCGATATCGACCTTCCCGCCGACTTCCAAGAGGGCTTGGTGGAGCTGCACCGGCGCCTTGGCCTGGTCTATGGTGCCGCAGATCTGATCTGCGACACTAACGGCCGCTGGTGGTTCTTGGAGACCAACCAGCGTGGGGAATGGGGTTGGCTGGCGGACGAGACCGGTGTGCCGGTCGCCGAAGCCCTCGCTGACATCCTGGAGGAAGGGCCATCGTGGGCCAGATAGAGCCGCCTGACGGGCAGACCATTGAGACGCTGGCTGACGGTCTGGCCGAGAGCCTGCGATCGCAGGGTCGGCTCACCGACCCTGCGTGGGAGCGAGCGCTTCGCGAGGTGCGCCGCGATCTGTTCGCACCCCCGAGGGCTTGGGCCAAGCCCGACAACAGCCAGGCAGGAGGCCCCATCGATCGCGACACCGCGCCCCAGGAGTGGTGGAACGCCGTCTACTCCGATGCGTCTCTAGTCATACAGGCGGACGATGGGGCCGGGGATCCGGCCAGCGGAATAGGCATGATCACCTCATCGCTTTCGGCACCGGGCGTGGTGATCGAGTTCCTGGAACTACTCGCCCCCAACCCCGGCGATCGAGTCCTGGACGTGGGCACCGCCTCGGGATGGACGGCTGCCCTGCTGTCATGGCGTGTCGGTCAGGCCGGTGTCACGTCGATCGAGGTGGATGGCCAGGTCGCGGCCCAAGCGTCGGCCAACCTCAAGACGGCGGGATTCGCGCCTCATCTGGTCGTCGGCGATGGCACCGAGGGATGTGCCGAACGTGCTCCGTTCGAGCGCATACACGTCACGGCGGGGGTGTCTGCCATTCCCCTGTCGTGGGTCGAGCAGGCCCGGCCTGGCGGGGTGATCGTGATGCCGTGGCAGCCCCACGGTGGACTGGGCCACAAGTTGCGACTCGAAGTCACCTCGGGCAGTACGGCGGTGGGGTCGTTCCACGGACCCGCCGCCTATATGATGCTGCGCTCACAGCGGCACGGCAGCACATGGAATCCCCATCACTTCGAGGAGGCCGATCACTCCGAGACAACGATCGATCCAACCATCCTGGCTACGGCGGATCAGGGGGCAGACCTCGTGTTCGCCGCGCTTGCCCCCCAGATTGGCTGGCACGCATCCATCGATGAGGACACGTACTCCCTGCTGCTGTTCGAGCCGGACAACCCAAACGGATCGTGGGCAGCTTGCGACAAGGAATCAGGGACCGACACCTACCAGGTCGCCCAGTACGGCGAACGCCGCCTGTGGGATGAGCTGTCCGACGCCTATCTCGAGTGGGTGGCGTTCGGCAGCCCGCACTACGAACGATTCGGGCTGACCGTTGGCCCTGAAGGCACGCACCTGTGGCTCGATCACCCCAACGGGCCGAGTTGGAAGATACCGGTATCGTCCAGCGTGCTTGGGGATCACTGAAGGATCCAATCCTGCCTATCGATCGACCGCATCGTCCCGACCGGCAAGGGAGCCAGCATGCGTACTGTAATCGACATAGATGAAGATCTCTTCGATGAGGCCGCCGAAGAACTCGGCACCAAGGGTCGCGAGGCCACCGTCAACGCTGCCCTGGAGCATTTCGCCCGCCGTCACCGTCAGCGCGAGGCTGTAGCCGCGATCCTATCGATGGACCTCGACCACAGCACCGACGCCTGGCGGCCGCCTGTCAATTGACGGCTTTGGAACTGCTCCTACGGCTGTCCCTCGGATAGCGCGCCCTGTACTGGGTGCAGAAGCTAAAGGACGGTGATGCCGCGGGCGGCGAGGATGGCGTTGGCGTACAAATGGCGCACCGATTGTTGATCCTAAGAAAGCTCAAGATAAGCTCCAGAGAAAGGCTCTCAAGCGAAGAGATTCGGCCAATTGCCGCTGCGAGCCCGCACGTCTGCAACCACCTCTTTCACCGACCGGCCGTCGGTGTCGACGCGCAGATCACCTGCCCCGGTGCGGTCGAGCGCCTTGGCCTTGCGCGCCGCTCGTTCGGCGATACGGTGCAGGGCGTCCGAGCCCAGCCCTCTCAGCTCGTCACCCGGTATAGCCGGCCCGCCTCCTCGGCCACGCTGCGCGACGCGCTCGGCCAGCGTTGCCGGGCCGGCATGCAGACGACACACGGTCAACGCCATGCCGGGCAGCAACTCAGCGTAGCCCCGGACAGTGTCGTCGGAGTCGGCCTCCCCGGAGACGACCAGGCACTGGGCACCCACCGCGCGATATCCGGCCCAGATGGCCGCAAGGTTGCGCGCCTTGAGGCGATGGCTGTCCGCGTCGTCGTCCGCGACGGGACGCAGCGCACCGATCTGCTTCACATCGACATAGGCGGCTCGCACGCCGGTCCGGTAGACCTGCATGAAGATCTCGTAGCCGACCGTCGACTTCCCGACCGCCGTAGCACCGCAGAGCCACAGCACGGGTACCGGCACGGAAGCGGGTGCGGCATCCACCTGTGGTGTCGGTGGCCGGCTCTGCCGGTCAACAAACGTCGCGGCGGGGAGGCCGCCCGGCCATCCCCCAGCCCGCTCACGGACTAGCCGGGCCGTCTCGGACACCGCAAAACCGTCGGTATCCACGCACACGTCGGCGTAGTCGCTCCGGTCCAGGGCCTCCGCCTCAACGATCGCCTCCTCCACCAGATCCGGACGCCACCCCCGCCCGAGGAACCGTTCCTTGAGCTCAGCGCTATCGACGCGCAGTCGGCACAACGTGAACGCGGCCTCGGGAAGAAGGGCCGTGTACTCACGAACCTCCTCGGAAGTGTCAACAAAGCCCGCAAGGACCAGACATTGCACCCCTTCCTGCCGAAAGTGCGGCCACATCGCAGCCAGGCTCCGCGCTCGGATGTGATGCGTCATGCCCTCCGGCATGGGGTAGCACAGGCCGATCTGGTCAGCATCGACAAACGCCGTCTTGACACCACCGCGGCTCAGTTGCGCAAACACATCCCAGCCAACCGAGGACTTCCCGACACCCGTGGGCCCCGACAGCCATAGCAAAGGCAGAGGAACGTTACTCATCCGTGCGACACTAGCGGGCTCCTGGCGAAGCGAGCGAGTGCATTTCAGCGCGCAGATCAGCGGCCACGACACGCCGAAGAACAAACTCTTCGAAACGCATCGGACCCCGTTGGCCCCACAGCCCACACTCCCCGTCGTCAACACCGTCTATCACGCATCACCACAGGTCATAGTAATGATCAACACGAAGAGCTAAAGATAAGGGCCGATGCCGTGACTTGGTGGACAGAACCTCTTGATGGGTGGTCACTCAGGTGACGGGCAGGTTCTTCAGAGCCTCGCGGCGGCTCAGTCCCGTAATGCCCTTGGCCTTCACGTATCGGATCACGTCGCCGGGATTGGTCTTGGCGTATTCGCGTAACGCCCACCCGATCGCCTTGCGCGCGAAGAAGTCGTTGTCCGACAGGCTCGGCTGGATGCACGCGTACAGCAGGGCCGTGTCCGTGCGGTCCTTGAACCGGTTCTGGCAGAGGATCGCCGTACGCCGCTTCCACAGGTCGTCGTCATTTGCCCACTCCAGCATGAGAGGACGCATCGTGTCGGGGTACGCGGTCAGCAGCGCGCCGATCCGGTGCGTGGCCAGCTCGTCCACCACGTCCCACCAGGCGCCGGTGACGATCATCTCCTCGTACATCGGCACCGTGTAGAGGGTCTGGAACGGCCTGTAGTAGTGATATCCGGACAGCTCGATGGCAGCGTACCGCTCCTCGCGGTATTCGGCCTCGCGCCACAGCGACAGCACGCCCCGCCGCCACTCCGGCGCGCTGTCGAGGCGGTGGTCGGCGAAGACCCGCTTCAACGCGGCCCGCCTGGGCACCGCCTGGACGCCGAGGAACGGCATCGCGGACTTCATGTACGCCCGCATCGTCTCGGCCTTGCCCGGCTCGGCCGCCTCCTGCAGTGCCAGCCGCACCGCCTTGCCCAGGCTCATCCGGTGCGCTGGGTCGTTCGCTCGCCCGTGGCGAGCCCGTCGAACAGCACGGTGATGTAGTGCTGGGCCAGGCCATTGGTGTTGAGTCTGCCGCCGGGGCGGAACCAGCGGACCGCCACCCAGATCGTGTCGCGGATCATGCGGTAGGTCAGCTTGGGGTCGACGTCGGTGCGGAACTGCCCGGCCGCCTGGCCCGCCTTGATCTGCGTCACCCAGATCTGCTCGACCTCGTCCTCGGCCTTGACCAGGTAGTTGAACCGCTCGAACTGCCGCAGGTAGTTCCAGTCGTTCTGCATGACGGTGATCGCGGCCCGGTGCGGCTCCAGGGTGCCGAAGCCGATGCGCACCATCTCCGACAGCACGGTGCGCGGGTCGGAGCTGGTGTCGACCGCGGCGCGGTAGCGGGCGACGAGATCCTCGAGAAAGGTGGACAGCACCTCGTCGACGATCGTCTCTTTGGAGTCGAAGTGGTGGTAGAGACTTCCTGAGAGGATGCCCGCCTCGTCGGCGATCTCACGTACTGTCGTGGCCTGGAAGCCCTTGCGCGCGAAGAGCTCCGCGGCGAGCTTGACGAGGTGGTCACGGCGCTCGGACGCCGACCCGGTTGAGGTCGCACGCTGGCGCTTCGCCGGTGTGGTGGTGCCGGAGTTCTTTCGCGTGGTCACGTCACCATTATGAGCCCTCAGACAATCGCTTGTTCACCTAACCAGCCCAGCTCATAAGGCATTCCGCGTTAGACCAAGCGCTTGCTACCATTCGAGCATGACCGAGGCGTACATCGTCGGCGCCGTCCGCTCCCCCGTGGGGCGCAGGAACGGCGGCCTGGCCCGGACCCATCCCGCCGACCTAGGGGCGCATGTCCTCAGAGAGCTGATGGACGGCTCGAACGCCGACCCGTCGGCCGTGGAGGATGTGATCTTCGGCTGCGTGGACACGATCGGGCCGCAGGCCGGCGACATCGCCCGCACCTGCTGGCTGGCCGCCGGGCTGCCCGAGGAGGTGCCCGGCGTCACGATCGACCGCCAGTGCGGCTCCTCCCAGCAGGCGCTGCACTTCGCCGCCCAGGCCGTGCTGTCGGGCACGAACGACCTGGTGGTGGCGGGCGGCGTACAGAACATGAGCATGATCCCCATCTCGTCCGCGATGCTCGCCGGACAGGCCCTCGGGCACGAGACCCCCTTCGGGGGCTCGAAGGGCTGGGTCGAGCGGTACGGCACCCAGGAGGTCTCCCAGTTCACCGGCGCCGAGCGGATCGCCGCCCAGTGGGACGTCTCGCGGGAGGAGATGGAGCGGTACGCGTACGAGTCCCACCGGCGCGCGCTGCACGCCATCGACGCCGGATATTTCCGGCGGGAGATCGTCCCCTGCGACGGCGTCGCCACCGACGAGGGTCCGCGCAGGGACACCACGATCGAGAAGATGGCCGCACTGAAGACCCTTGTCGAGGGCGGCCGGCTGACCGCCGCGCTGGCCTCGCAGATCTCCGACGGCGCCGCCGCCCTGCTCATCGCCTCGTCCCGGGCCGTACGCGACCACGGCCTGACCCCGCGCGCCCGCGTCCACCATCTCTCGGCCCGTGGCGCGGACCCCATCACGATGCTCGACGCCCCGATCCCCGCCACCGTCCACGCGCTGGGCATGACCGGCATGTCGATCGACGACTTCGACACCATCGAGATCAACGAGGCGTTCGCCTCCGTCGTGCTGGCCTGGCTCAAGGAGACCGGCGCCGACCCGGCCAGGGTCAACCCCAACGGCGGCGCGATCGCGCTGGGCCACCCGCTCGGCGCGACCGGCGCCGTGCTCGCCGTCAAACTGCTGCACGAGCTGGAGCGGACCGGCGGCAGGTGGGGCCTGCAGACCATGTGCGAGGGCGGCGGTCAGGCGAACGTCACCATCATCGAGCGACTCGATCCGCCACCGCCTGAGTCACCATGAGGGTATGGCCGACCCATTCACACTGGGTGTCGCCTCTGGGGAGCCGATGCCCGACGGCGTGGTCCTCTGGACCCGCTTAGCCGTCGACCCGCTGAACGCCGATCCCAACCGCCCTGGTGGCATGGCGCCGAGGGCCGTCGAGGTGCGCTGGCAGCTCGCCGAGGACAACCGGTTCGCCCATGGCCTGCGCGAGGGGACGATCCAGGCGCAGCCGGCCTGGGTGCACAGCGTGCACGTCAGGGTGGCCGGGCTCAAGCCGGGCACCGACTACTTCTACCGGTTCCGGGCGAGCGGGGCCCTGAGCCCGGTCGGGCGCACCAGGACCGCCGACGACCCGGCCGCCGCGCGGCCCGTGCGGTTCGCGGTGGCCAACTGCCAGCGGTACGAGCACGGCTTCTACACCGCGTACCGGCATCTGGCCGCCGAGCGGCCGGACGTCGTCTTCCACGTCGGGGACTACATCTACGAGTCGCGGCAGGCCGCCACCGTCGTGCGGCCGCTCGGGCCGGTGCCCGGAGAGATCACCAAGCTGCACGAATACCGCCTTCGCTACGCCCGCTACAAGACCGACCCCGATCTGCAGGCCGCGCACGCCGCCGCGCCCTGGGTGACCACCTGGGACGATCACGAGGTGGCCGACAACTACCGGGGCAGGGGCGACGGGTCGGCGGCGTTCCTGCGCCGCAGGGCCGCCGCCTATCAGGCCTATTACGAGCACCAGCCGCTCAGGGTGCGGCCGCAGGACGGGAACCTGCAGATGTACCGGCGACGGACGTACGGGCTGATCGCCGACTTCATGGTGCTCGACGTGCGGCAGCACCGTGACGCCACCACCATGCTGGGCACCGCCCAGGAGCAGTGGCTGCTGTCCCGCCTGATCACGAGCCCCGTCAGGTGGCGGGTGCTGGTCCAGCCGCTGTTCTTCGCCCGCCGCTTCGTCCCAGGACCGCCGCCGAACCTGCGCCCGGACTCCTGGGACGGCCACCAGGACCAGCGCGCCCGCATCCTGGGCGCGAACGCGTCCGGCCTGGCCGTGTTCAGCGGCGATGTGCACAACTGCTGGGCGGGCGAGCTGAAGTCCGACTTCCTGGACCCGGACTCGGCCACGGTGGGGGTGGAGTTCGTGGGCAGCTCGATCAGCAGCCGGCCCCCGCAGACCGACGGCCCGGCCGTGCTGGCGGCGAACCCGCACCTGAAGTTCTTCGACGACCGCCGGGGCTACCTGTCCTGCGTGGCGAGCGCCGAGGAACTGCGGGTGGCGTGCCGGGCGGTGGACTTCGTGGACAGGAGGGGCGCGCCGGTGCGTACTGTGGCAGAGTTCCTCACCAAGGGGAGCGGGTTGACGTCAGAAAATACCTCTAGCAAATAGGAAACTTTCCTATTAGATTTCGGGTCATGCTCCTGAGCGGTGACCTGCTTCGCCTCGCCGACGCCGTCCTCTTCCCCGGTTTCGCCGGACAGACACCCCCCGACTGGCTCCGCCGCAGACTCGGCGACGGGTTGGCGGGCGTGGTGCTGTTCTCGCGCAACATCGCCGGCCCGGCCCAAGTGGCCCGGCTGACCGCCGCGCTGCGCGCCGAGAACCCCTCGGTGCTGGTCGGCACCGACGAGGAGTCCGGCGAGGTCACCAGGCTGGAGGTGGCCACCGGCAGCAGCCGCCCCGGAGGGTACGCCCTCGGTGTCGTGGACGACGTGGCCCTGACCGAGGCCGTGGCCAGGGACCTCGGCGGCGACCTCGCCGCGGCCGGGATCACCATCGACTTCGCGCCCTCCGCCGACGTGAACTCCAACCCGGACAACCCGGTCATCGGCCTGCGGGCGTTCGGCGCCGACCCGGTCCTGGTCGGCCGGCACACCAGGGCGTTCGTCCGCGGACTGCAGTCGGCCGGCGTGGCCGCCTGCGCCAAGCACTTCCCCGGGCACGGGGACACCTCGATCGACTCCCACCATGGCGTGCCCGTGGTGGCCGGCGACGGGATCGAGGAGGCGCTGTTCCCTTTCCGGGAGGCGATCAAGGAGGGCGTCAAGGCCGTCATGACCGGCCATCTCCTGGTGCCCTCGTACGACGCCGAGCTGCCCGCCACGCTCAGCCCCAAGGTGCTCACCGGGCTGCTCCGCGAGGAGCTGGGGTTCGACGGGCTGATCATCACTGACGGCATCGAGATGGCCGCGGTGTCGGGGGTGTACGGGATCGGGGGCGCCTCCGCCCGCGCCATCGCCGCGGGAGCCGACGCGATCTGCGTCGGCGGCGAGCGGGCCGGCGAGGCGACCGCCGTCGAGATCCGCGAGGCCATCGCCGCCGCGGTGACCGAAGGACTGCTGCCCGAGGAGCGGCTGGCCGACGCCGCTCGCCGGGTCCGCGAGCTGGCCGCCTGGGCCGTCTCCTCGGGCAGCCCGGCGCCGCGGGACGGCCGACTCGGCCTCACCGCGGCCCGCCGGGCGATCCGGATCACGCGCCGCACCACCGCCCCGGTCCTCCCGCTCACCTCGGCGGCGCACGTGGTGGAGCTGGCTCCGGAGATGAACCTCGCCATCGACAAGAACACCCCCTGGGGCGTCGGCGAGCCGCTCGCCCGGCTGCTCCCCGGCACCGCGGTCACGCGGCTCGCGGCGAGAGAGGTGACGGGGCCCGTCCTGGAGCGCCTGATCGGTGACGCCGCCGGCCGCCCGCTGGTGATCGTGGTACGCGACGCGCACCGCCACGCCTGGCAGGGCGAGGCGCTGCGGCACCTCCTCAGCGCCCGCCCGGACGCGGTCGTGGTGGAGATGGGCCTGCCCGCGCGGTCGGACCTGGGCGCCGTCCACGTCGCCACGTACGGCTCCGCGCGGGTCTGCGGGGAGGCGGCGGCGGAGGCGCTGACCGGTGGTCTCTGACACCGTCGGTTTCTGTCACCGTGAACGTCTAGTCTGTGGCACCGTGAACTTCGACGGCGAGGACCTCTCACACAAAGCGCTGGGCGACCGGCTCCCATCCGACGAGACGCACGTCTTCCGCGACTGCGACCTCACCGAGACCGACCTGTGGGGCGCCTCGCTGGCCGGGGCCCGGTTCGAGTCGTGCGTCCTGGAGCAGACCGACTTCCGCAAGGCCGACCTCGACGGGGCTGTCTTCGCGGGCGGGGGCGGGATGCGGACCCGGTTCAACGACGCCGACCTCATCGACGTGTCCTTCACGGACGTGGACCTGTCGTCGGCCCAGTTCGGCGGGGCGCTGCTGACGGACGTCTCCTTCACCGGGTGCCGCATGATCGGCGCCTCGCTGACCGCCTCGCGCGGCACCGGCTTCAAGATCGCCCGCTCCAACCTGACGCTGGCCAACCTGGGCGGGTGCTCGCTGCGGGGCGAGCTCATCGAGGGCGTCCGCTTCGACGACGCCGACCTGTCGGGGTGCGACTTCACGGAGGCGACGTTCAGCGGCTGCCGACTCATCGGGACGCGGCTGCTGAACACGAAGTTCGCGAAGGCGGATCTGCGGGGGGCGGATCTGGGGCAGCCGGACGACGCCAAGCTGCGGGCGTTCGCGGGCGCCATCATCAACCAGACCCAGGCCAACGCCATCCTCGCCGCCCGCGGCATCACCGTCCTATAGCTCCCGCACCCCGTACAGGGTGCCCTATCCGAGGGACGGCCGTAGGAGGCCAGTTCCAAGCCGTCAATTGACAGGCGGCCGCCAGGCATCGGTGCTGTGGTCGAGGTCCATCGACAGGATAGGCGTCGGACTGCACTTCGCTGGGGCATCGGCGACAACGCCCTCGGCAGCAGGCGCGTATGGGCGGAAGTGCTCACCACGGACGAGCCGCCAGTCCGCACACCGGACGCACCCGCCTGCATGGTGGAGATGTGATCCCCGAATCCGGCCACGGACGGGCAACCCCGCGCACCCACCCTACGAGGATGTACCGGCCAGGTGGGCCAAGGTGGCGTCGGCCTCGGTCATGATGCGGTCGATCAGCTCCTGGCACGACGGCAGGTCGTCGATCACCCCCACCACCTGACCCGACGCCATCACCCCGAGATCCGCGCGCCCCTCCACCATGGCGGCCCGCAGCAGCACCGGCGTGTTGGCCGCCTGGAGCACCTGTGCCCAGGTCAGCTCCCGCCCGCGCCGCATCCGGCGTCCCTCGCGGATCATCGCCGCCCACGACAGCCCCGACAGCCGCTTGAACCTGGCCCCGTTGGCCAAGGCCCTGACCAGCCGGGACCGTTCGAGCGAGGCCACGAACGGGGTGCTGAGCACCCGGTGCGGCACCCCGTCCACTTTGGTCGTCACCACGGTCTCCCGCGCCGCCAGATAGAACTTCTTCACCTCGTCCGGCACCGGGGAGTCGCTGGTCAGCAGGAACCGGGTCCCCATGGCGATCCCGCACGCCCCGTACGCCAGCGCCGCCACCAGCCCCCGCCCGTCGAAGAAGCCGCCGGCCGCGATCACCGGGATGTCCACCGCGTCCACGACCTGGGGCAGCAGCAACGTGGTGGCGACCGGCCCGGTGTGCCCGCCGCCCTCGCCGCCCTGCACGATGACCGCGTCCACGCCCCACGCCGCCACCTTCTCGGCGTGCCGCCGCGCCCCCACCGACGGGATCGTGATCACCCCGGCATCCTTGAGCCGGGCGATCAGCTCCCTCCTGGGCGCCTGCGCGAACGACGCCACCCGTACGCCCTCCCTGACCATCACCTCGACGCGCTCGGCCGCGTCGTCGGCGTCGGAGCGGATGTTCACCCCGAACGGCGCGTCCGTCCGCTCCTTCACCCGCCGGATCGCCTCGGTCATCTCGGCGACCGACATGGTCGCGGCGCCGATCACGCCCAGTCCGCCGGCCTGTGAGGTGGCCGCCGCCAGCCGCGCGCCCGCGACGTACCCCATTCCGGTCTGCACCATCGGATGGCGGCACCCGACCAGGGACGTCAGCGCGGTCTTCACGCCGCCACCTCGCGGTCGCGCGCCCGCTCGGGGTCGAGCCGGTCCAGGACGCGCAGCTCTTCGTCGGTCGGATCCCGCGTTATCGGGATATTTCCGGAAACGGCCAGTTCGAAGCCGGTCGCCGCCACCACCTCGTCCACCGACACCCCAGGATGCACCGACACCAGCCGCATCGACCCGTCAGGGGTACGGAAGTCCAGCACCGCCAGGTTCGTCACCACCCGGCGCAGGTCGAAGGCGCCCCGGTCGGTCCCGAGACCGCTGACCATGTCCACCCGCGGCACGAACACCCGGGGACCGTGCCGGGGGATCCAATAGCTCGTCGGATCGCACCGCGTGTTCCCCGGCGCGCCCCGCACCCCCAGCAGCTGAGCCTTGGGCCGCGCCCAGTCGCCGACGCACGAGATGTTCGTGTTCCCGTACCGGTCGATCTGGCTCGCGCCGAGCATGACGTGCCGCCGCCCGTTCAGCACCAGCCACAGGTGCTCACGGAACGGCAGCCACCCCTCGACCACCTCGGGCGCCCGCCCGAGCGCGGGCACGTCCCCGGTGAGCAGGCAGGCCCCGTCGTTCGTGAGCAGCTCGGGCTCGAACGTCAGCCGCGCCAGCCGCGCCGCCAGCACCGTGACCGCCCCGCCGATGCCCGCCGCCACGATCTCCCCGTCGCCCCGGAACGCCTCCGCGCACGCCACCACGCAGACATCAGCCCTGCTGCTCATCGACACCCTTCTCCACGTAACGCCGCTGCCTTTCCTCGTCGCGCCCGTAGTCCGGCTCGCACGAGGTGAACCCGGCCCCGCCGGGCGCCTCGACCACGCCCGCCACCATCGACCGGCTGATCAGCAGCGACTGCACCGGCCCTTCCTTCAGCAGGTGGGCGGTGTCCACGATCCGCTCGCAGGACACGTAGCAGCGCGCCGCCGCCTTCGCGTACAGGTCGTCGAAGTACGGATCGGGCCCCAGATACTGCGCGTTGCCGCGCGCGTCCGCCCTGTTCATGTGGACGAGGGCCACGTCCATCGTCAGCGCGGGCACCGCGACCAGCTCCTCCCCGTCCTCGTACGGCGACCGCACCGTCCTCAGCCCCGGATTGACCCGCATCACGTCCGACCCCAGCCCCGCCCGCGTCGGCAGGAACGGCAGCCGGTGCGCCGCCGCCAGCAGCCCGAACATGAACATCCCCTCGTCGTACTCCGCGAACTCGATCTCCCCGGCCTGCCGGGCCCGCCGGAAGTGGGGCTCCAGCGGGATGGTGTCGAGGGTGACGAACGGGGCCACGACCTTGCGTACCTTCCCGGCCGCGCACAGCATGCCGACGTCCGGGCCGCCGTACGAGACGATCGTCAGGTCCCGGACGGGGGAGCGGAGGACGGCGGACACCAAGGCCATCGGCTTGCGCCGCGATCCCCAGCCGCCGATCCCGACCGTCATCCCGCTCTCCAGCGCGCCCGCCACCTCCTCGGCGGACATCACCTTCTTGTCGTGAACCTCGTTGTCGTGAACCCTCGTCACGTGAATCGCTCCCTGTGCCGGTCGCCGGCGCCCATGAGGTTGAGCTCGAAGGTGAAACCCTGCTCGAAGCGGTAGCTGCGGTTGACGTCCACGGGGTCGATGCCGTTGAGCGACTCCTTGGCGCGGCGGATCACGTACGGGTCCTTGGCGGCGATCTGCTCGGCCACCTCCATCGCCGCGTCCCGCAGCTTGTCACGGGGCACCACCTCGAGCACCGACCCGAACGCGTGCAGCTCGGCGGCCGAGACGTTCCTGCACGTGTAGACCATGGCCCGCATCAGGTGCTGCGGCACCAGCCGGGCCAGGTGCGTGGCCGCGCCCAGCGCGCCCCGGTCCACCTCGGGCAGCCCGAAATAGGCGTCGTCGGAGGCCACCACGACGTCGGCGTTCCCGGCCAGCCCGACGCCGCCGCCCAGGCAGTACCCATGGACGGCCGCGATGACGGGCACCGCGCACTCGTAGACCGCCGCGAACGCCGCGTAACAGGCCCGGTTGACCCCGACCAGCGCCTCATAACCCTCGGCGGCCTGCAACTCCTTGATGTCGACCCCGGCGTTGAACCCGCGCCCCTCGGCCCGCAGCACGACCACCCTGGTCCCGGGGTCGTCACCGGCCACCCGCACGGCCGCGGCCAGCTCCTCCCAGCCCCGCACGGTCAGCGCGTTCACCGGCGGCACGTCGACGACGACCTCGGCGATCGGCCCGGCCCGCAGCGTGATCCCCATGACGCTCCCTGGTTGCACCTAACGCTTGCTTGGTACGGTAGCATCCGTGACCGCGACTTACGACTACACGGGCAAGTCCGTCCTGGTGACGGGTGGCACCAAGGGCATCGGCGCGGGCATCGCGCGGGCCTTCCATGAGGCGGGCGCCGACGTCACCGTCTGCGCCCGCACGCGGCCCGCGACCGGCGCGATCCGGTTCGTGCAGGCCGACGTACGCGTCCCCGAGGACGTCGAGCGGTTGGTTGCCGGGTTCGACCGGCTGGACGTGGTGGTCAACAACGCGGGCGGCTCGCCGTACGCGCCGCTGGAGGGCACCTCGCCGCGCCTGCACGCCCGCGTCATCGAGCTCAACCTGACGGCCCCGCTGCTGGTCGCCCAGTACGCCTATCCCAAGCTCGCCGCCGCGCGCGGGGCGATCGTGATGATCGGCAGCTCCAGCGGCACCCGCCCCTCGCCCGGCACCTCCGCGTACGGCGCCGCCAAGGCGGGCCTGCACCACCTGGCCCGTTGCCTGGCCGCCGAATGGGCCCCCGACGTGCGGGTCAACACGGTCGTCGTGGGCCTCGCCGCCACGGAGAGCGCCGCCGGCCACTACGGCGAGCACGGGGACGGGCGGCTGGGGGCGGCGATTCCCGCCGGCCGGCTGGCGACGCCATCCGATGTGGCGGCGGCCTGCCTGTGGCTGGCCGCGCCGGGCTACGTGACCGGCGCGGAGGTACGGGTGGACGGTGGCGGCGAGATCCCGTACTGGCGGCACCTGGCCTTGGGAC
>NZ_VCJS01000154.1 GCF_005893125.1 Nonomuraea basaltis
GGCGAGGTGGGTGCGGTCGGTGACGCTGTGCAGGGGCATGGCCATGACGGTGACTCCAAATTCACAAGAGAACCCGGCTGGGGGAGGGCTGGGGGAAGAACGGGTGACGACGAGCGAGGATCAGGCGAGGTCGTTGCGGGCCTCCAGGGGGCTGGTGCGGGCCAGGGCGATGGTGCCGGCGGCGGTCAGCGCGGCCGCCGCGATCGGGGCGATCCCGGTCGGCAGCGGCTCGCCGAGCAGCAGCGCGCCGAACGCCACCGCGGTCAGCGGGTCGGCGATCTGCAGCGAGGCGAAGGAGACGCCGAAGTGCCCCACGGCGTAGGCGCGCTGCAGCATCATCAGCGCCAGCAGCGCGGGCACCGGCAGCGCCAGCAGGTACCACCAGTTCCAGGTGCCGTCCACGAGCACGCGCATGAGCGTGGCCGTGGCGCCGTACAGGACGCCGGAGCTGGTCGCGAGCAGCGCCGCCCGGCCCGCCGGCGAGACCGCCCTGGAGCCGGCCCACAGCAGGACCGCCGCGACGCCGGACACGCCCAGCAGCGTGAGCACGCCGTCCGGGTCGAGATGGGTGGGTCCCTCGGACTCCGGGACCAGCAGCACCAGGACGATCAGCCCGGCCGCCACCACCGCCGCCGCGCCCAGTTCCTTGCGGGAGGGCTTGCGCCCGTGCAGCGTGGCGGCGAGGGGCAGGGCGAACAGCAGGCTGGCCACGCCCATCGGCTGGACGATGGTCAGCGGTCCGAGTCCGAGCGCGACGATGTGCAGGCCACCACCCGCCAGGATGGACGCGCCACCGAGCAGCCAGCGCGGCCTCCGCAGCAGGGCGAGAAGTCCCGGCTTGGCCGTACCGGCGGCCTCGAACTGCTGCAGGGCGGCTCCGAGCGCGAAGAACAGCGAACCGACCAGGGCGATCACCGCGGCCAGCACAGTCATGCGCACTCCTTTCAGACGGATGGTTGCCAGGTAACGTCAAACGGACGTGTCCGCCGGAAGACGTTCTGGGGAAACCTGGATGGCGCGTCGCTTCCTAAGCCATCTCACGAGCTCGACGACCACGGTGATGGACACCGCGATGCCCAGGCCCAGCAGCAGGCCCTTGATCGGGTCGTTCTCGAACGCCATCCCGCCGAAGAACCCGATCAGAGCCGAGTAGACGGCCCACGAACTCGCCGCGATCGCGTCGAAGAACGTGAACGAGCGCAGCGGGTGGCGTACCGCGCCCATGGTCAGCGTGGTCGCGGTACGTCCTCCGGGGATGTACCTGGCCACGACCAGGACGAGACCGCCCCGCTCCTCCAGCGCGCCGCGCGCCCAGATGAACGCCTTCTTGTTGCGGAGCCGGCCTGCGGACTTGTTGCCGATCAGATAGGAGATGTGGTCACCCGCGAACGCGCCGAGTGCCGCCACCACGATGATCAGGGCCAGGTTCGTCTCACCGGACGCGGCGAAGACCGCCGCCGTGATCACCGACGTCTCGGCCGGCACGATGGGGAAGAACCCGTCGAGCACGGCCAGGGCGAACAGCGCCGCGTATAACCACGGTGACGACATGACCTGCTGAACCAGGTCGAGCATGGCGTGCGACATGAGCGTGAACTCCAATCGTTAGGGCACTCACACAGCGTGTCGGTGCGAGGCGGCCCAGGACATCGGGGATGCCCCGGGTCGAACTCGGACCCTTCCCCGATGCGGGTCAGGGCCGAGTAACCCTATGAAGGTAGAAACTCCGCAGGTCATGGCACATCGGACGATCGGCACCCACTACCCCCGACTTTCGTCAGGGTCGGGGATGTGACCTCCGGGTGACACCATCGATCCAACCGGTTCGGGCAGGCCGGCACAGGAGTGGAGGTATGCGCTTTGGGGGTGGGGCTAGCTATACCTGGACGGTGCGTTCCGCCCTACCTGTGTCCCTGGCCTCACTCCGTGAGGCGGGCTCGTTCCCGATGTACCGTCCCCCCGCGAGGCGACGGCACTCCCTCACCTGACTTTCGTCAGGGTCGCCTCCTGCCTTTGGACGAGGGCCGCGCCTCCGGGCGGCGGATAACGTCGGTGCGGTGAAGCATCTGCGCCTGCTGCGCCGGGAGAGCCGCCGCCAGGTGGTCTACGACCTGCTGCTCTGGATCTTCCTCGGCATCTTCATCGCCGCCATGGGGCCGGACCCGTTCAAGGATCCGGCCGCGTTCGGCATGGTGACCGCGCCCAGGCTCGCCCTCGCCTCGGTGGCGGTGCTGGTCGGCCGGCGCTGGCCGCTGGCCGCCCTGATGCTGCTGCTGCCGCTCGGGCCGTGGCGGTTCAGCGAGGGGTTCGCGACCGTGGACCTGAGCTGGCTGCTGCCCAGGCGCAACGTCAAGATCCTGCCGATCCTGGCCACCTCACCGTTCATCGCCTGGTACGCCTACCTCACCGGCCGGCGCCTGGTCAGGACCTGGCCGGCGCTGGCGGCGTTCGGCCTGATCGTGCTCGTCGGCGTGGGTGTCGTGCTGGCCAAGGGCGGTGATCTGGCCCTGTGGGTGTCCATGACCACCGCGCTCATCGGCACCTACCTCGTGCCGTACCTGCTGGGGCTGCTGCGGCGCCGGCTCCTGCAGCAGCGGCGGCAGACCAGGCTGTCGGGCGAGGCACAGGCCCGGCTGCGCGAGCGGGCCAGGATCGCGCGGGACATGCACGACTCGCTCGGCCACGACCTGGCCCTGATCGCGGTCCGGGCGGCCGGGCTCGAGCTGGCCCCCGGACTCGACCCGGCGCAGGTCAAGGCGGCGGGGGAGCTGCGGCTGGCGGCCTCCGACGCCACGGAGCGGCTGCGCCAGATCATCGGGCTGCTGCGCGAGGACTCCGACACGCCGCCGCTCGCGCCCGTGGACGAGAACGTGGCCGAGCTGGTGCGGCGGGCCAGGGGCTCCGGCATGTCGATCACTCTGGACCTGGCCCCCGGGCCGGTGCCCGGCCTGGCCCGGGCCGTGGTCCAGGAGGGGCTGACGAACGCCGCCAAGCACGCGCCCGGCGCGGCCGTGCGGGTCTCGGTCGCGCCGCACCGCGTGAGCGTGCGCAATGGGCCGCCGCGCGCCCGCCCCACCGCGCGGCCCGGCGGCCTGGGGCTGGCGGGCCTGCGCGAGCGCGTACGGCTCGCGGGCGGCACGCTGACCGCCGGACCGGCGGGCAACGGCTTCGAGGTGGCCGTCGAGCTCCCCGCGGGGGGCAAGCCCCCCGCGTGCCCCCCGGATGACCAATGAGGAAGAGACGTCTTGTCTGCGGGGGAGCAAGCTCCCCCGCGCTGATGTCAGTTCTGGCCGAGTGGTCAGGTGTGGGCGACGTGCAGCCGGCGCAGGACGCGCTTGAAGGCGAGGATCGAGAAGGTGATCGCCAGCCCGCTGATCACGGCCACCGCTGAGGTCCGCAGCACCATGAACGCGCCCAGCGACCCGGCCAGCGACTCGTAGACGGCCAGGGCGATGCTCAGCGTCGAGTTCATCAGCAGCACGAACGCCCACAGCAGCGTGATCCTGGCGAAGAACCTGCGGATCCGCTCATGCTTGAGCACCGCCGACGGCAGGTGGATGTAGTCGAGCGTGAGCTTCTGCACGAGCGGCTTGTTCAGCCGGACTGAGGCGAGGAACGCCATGCTGATGCAGATCGTGCCCATCTCGGGCTGGATGAAGAACCACATCCACGTGCCCGTCCAGAACGACACGAGCGCCCGGATGGTGATCGCGAACGCGGCCAGCCACATGGTCGCGGGCACCTTGATCCGCCTGATCAGCCGCCACGCCACCCCGAGGTAGACCCAGGCGACGGTCGCGACGAGCGCCCACTTGAATCCGAGGACGACCATGGCCAGATAGAACACCGCCAGCGGCGCCACCACGGCTTCGAGCAGCTGGGGGGCCGCCTGCCGGGCGAGAGCGGTGAGGCGGGGGAGGGTGACCGGAGGATGGTTCAAGGCTGCTCCGCAGATAGGCCGACGATCAGCGACTACCCGGGCTTCAAGGGACCAGGTCTTTCCAGATGGACCGCTCGCACTAACCAGAGCGGCCACTCCCATGTCCCGGGAAGCGCGCCGGTGGCCTACCGTACCCGAGCTGTGATGGTGCGACTGCCTCTTTTGACACGTTCCATCTGTTCCCAACCAAATCAGCAGAGCCTTGAACCTTGCTTTCAGCTGAGTGAAGCCGTGGCCAACTTCGCGCCGAAGCCCAGGAAAACGACGCCGACGCACGAGGTCAGCCCGGCACTGAGCCTCCGGTGCCGGCGGAACTGCTTGGCCAGGAAGGTGCCGCCGAAAATCAGCGCAGTCAGGTAGAGGAAGCTGAAGACCTGGATCACCGCGCCGAGGATCAGGAACGACAGCGCCGGCGCCCCGTAGGACGGATCCACGAACTGGACGAAGAACGAGACGAAGAACAGGATCGCCTTCGGGTTCAGCAGGCTGATCACCAGGGCCTTGCGGAACGGGCGCGGCTGGTGCTCCACGACGATCTCGGGAGAGTCGGCGGCGGCCGCTCTGGCCCGCCACGCCCGCCAGGCGCCCTTGATCATCCTAAAGCCGGTCCAGGCCAGGTAGCCGGCGCCGGCGTACTTGACGATCGTGAACAGCGTCGGGTTCGAGCGCAGCAGGGACTCGGCGCCGGCGGCGGCCAGGAACATCAGCACCGCGTCGCCGGCGAAGACGCCGGCCGCGGCCTTGTAGCCCTGGCCCACGCCGTGCCGGGCGGCGAAGCTGAGGACGTACAGGGAGTTCGGCCCGGGCAGGAGGATGATCAGGAAGGCGCCGATCAGGTAGGCCCAGAAATCCGTGATACCGAAGAACATGCTGCTCGCTCCGGGGGACAGGAGAGGTGACGTGTCACGGTATCGCGTGATTAATCCCCTGGTGAGTACCAGATCCCCCCATAGGCCTGCCGGTAGCCGAGCGCCCGGTACGTCGCGTCCACCATGGCCTGCCCACGCGGATTGATCCCCAGCCCCGTGCCCTGCTTGTTCATGGTGTAGCCGAACGCCAGTCGCGCCGCCGGATCGCAGAACCCGACAGACCCGCCCATCCCCGCGTGCCCGAACGCGGTCGCCGACATCAGCGCCCCCTCGCTGTCGGCGGGCGGCAGGTGCCGGTTGTCCATCGCCTTCATGTATCCCAGGGAGAAGCGCGTCGGCACGGCCAGCACCGTGTCGACGGCCGCCGCGGCGGTGAGCGACATGACCGTCAGGTGCTCCCGGCTGACCAGGTCGCCGCCGCCGAGCGACAGCGGCCGGTACATCCCCGCCAGGCCCCTCGCGTTCGTGATCCCGCCGACGCCCCCGAACTCGGCCGCGTGCGCCGCCCGGCTGTCGGACTCGCCGAGCGCCATGTAGCCGCCCTCGTGAGCCAGCAGCAGCGCGGGGATCGAGGCCGGCTCGGTGAACGCCCTGACGTAGAACGTGGGGGGCGCCTGCGGCGGGTCGGCGGGGATCGTCGGCGCGACCCTGCCCTCCTGCTCCTCCGGCAGCCCGAGCCAGAACTCCAGCCCGAGCGGCTCGGCCACCTCCTCGCGGAAGAATGTGCCGAGCGAGCGCCCGCTCACCCGCCGCACGACCTCCCCGACGAGATAGCCGAAGGTGAACGCGTGGTACCCGTGCGCGGTGCCCGGCTCCCAGAACGGCTCCTCTTGTGCGAGCCGGTCGGCCATCAGCTTCCAGTCGTAGAACGCGCCGACCGGCAGCGGCTCGCGCAGCGCGGGCAGCCCCGCCTGGTGGGCGAGCAGGTGCCGGACGAGCGTCGAGTCCTTGCCCTTGGCGGCGTACTCGGGCCAGTAGCGCACGACCGGCGCGTCGAGATCGAGTTCGCCGCGCGCGGCCAGAATATGGGCGCAGAGCGCGGTCGCGCCCTTGGTGCACGACCAGACGTGGCCGATCGTGTCCCGCTCCCACGGGACGCCGGGCTTCGCCTGGCCGCCCCACAGGTCGACGGCGACCTCGCCGCCGACGATCACACACACCGACGCGCCGGCCTCGCCGCGGGAGGCGAGGTTGGCCTCGAACTCCTCCGCGACCTGGGAGAACCTCGGGTCACACGTACCTTGCACGGTCATTGCCCGAATCCATCACGAAAGAGGGACCCTGTAAACGATGACTTTGCTCTGTCATTCCGGTCAAACAGGCGAACAGAGAGGAGCGAGATATGGATCTCGGAATCGGCCTCCCCACATCGGGGCGGCAGGCGGACCCGGAGGCGATCGTCAGGGTGGCACAGGCGGCCGAGCGGGCAGGGCTGGGGGCGGTGTGGGCGTTCGAGCGGCTGCTGCGGCCGGCCGAGGCGGTGTTCGCCGGCACCGACCAGTCCATGCCGCTGCCCGACAACAACGCGATCGTCTATGACCCGCTGGAGACGCTGGCGTACGTCGCGGCCAAGACCAGCACGATCCGGCTCGGTACGAGCGTCGTGGACGCGCTCTTCCACAGCCCCGTCGTGCTGGCCAAACGCCTGGCCACGCTGGACAGGCTCAGCGGCGGGCGCGCCATGATCGGCCTGGGGCAGGGGTGGATGCAGCAGGAGTTCGACGCAACCGGCGTCCCCGCCAGGCGGCGCGGCGCGGGCTTCGAGGAGCACCTCGCCGCGATGCGAGCCTGCTGGGGCCCCGACCCGGTGAGCTTCGAGGGCCGCTTCTACACCATTCCCGAGTCCGAGATCGGCCCGAAGCCCACCGGGCTGACGCTGCTGGCGGGTGCGGGGGCGCCGGCCGCGATCGAGCGGGCGGCCAGGCTAGGGCTGGGGCTGACCGTGGTGGTGTTCGCCTGGGACCAGCTCAGGGAGGCCGTCCAGACGTACGGCAAGGGCCAGGGACCGCTGGTCGCCCAGGTCAACGGGCCGATCACGGAGCGGCCGCTGGACGAGCGGATGCCGCTGACCGGGTCGGTCGAGCAGGTCGCCGGGGACCTGGCAGAGGCGCGGGCGCTCGGTGTGGAGCATGTCTTCTGGCACGCCTTCGACGACGACCCCGACGAGATGGTGGAGCGCATCGGACGGCTCAATACCTCTTGACCTTCAAGTGGGTGGGCATGCGGCTGTAACTGTGGCAACTGGCCGGCTGGTCGTTCCTGATGTCGTCGGCGGCGGTGGTGGCCCTCATCGGCGCGGGGTCATCACCGTGCTGCAGGCTTGACCGCGACGGTCAAATTGGGTCTTGTCCCCTGACAGGTCACCGATCTACGCTCCTCTTACTGGTTAGTAAAGTTTCCTAATCAATATCGGAGGAGCACCCCTCATGCATCGATCCATGCGGCTCGCCGCTCTGGCCGCGATCGTCATCGCCTCCTTACACGCCGCTCCAGCCCAGGCCGCCACCACGTACGAGGCCGAGAGCGCCACGATCTCCCAGGGCGTGGCCGAGTCGAACCACGCCGGCTACAGCGGCACCGGATTCGTCAACTACGCCAACGTGACCGGCTCGTACGTCGAGTTCACCCTCGACAACGCCACGGCCGGCCCCGCCACCCTGACCTTCAGATACGCCAACGGCACCACCGCCAACCGCCCCATGGCCATCGCCGTGAACGACACCACGACCACCAAGGACTTCCCCGGCACCGGCGCATGGGCCACCTGGCAGGAAACCTCCCTCACCACCACGCTGAACGCCGGCGCCAACACTGTGCGCGCCACAGCCACCACGTCCGGCGGCGGCCCGAACCTGGACCGGCTGACCGTCTCGACCGGCTCGGCCGGAGGCACGCCCGTGCAGGCCAACGGCCAGCTCAGGGTGTGCGGCGTGAAGCTCTGCAACGAGCAGGGCAAGCAGATCCAGCTGCGCGGCATGAGCTCTCACGGCCTCCAGTGGTACTACCAGTGCCTCAACACCGCCTCCCTGGACGCGCTGGCCGGCGACTGGAAGGCCGACGTCCTGCGCATCTCCATGTACATCCAGGAGGACGGCTACGAGACCAACCCGCGGCTGTTCACCGACCGCGTGCACAACCTGATCGAGCAGGCCACCGCGCGGGGCATGTACGCCATCGTCGACTGGCACATGCTCACCCCGGGCGACCCCAACTACAACCTGTCGAGGGCCAGGACCTTCTTCACCGAGATCGCCCAGCGGCACAACGGCAAGAACAACCTGCTCTACGAGATCGCCAACGAGCCCAACGGGGTCTCCTGGTCCACGATCAGGAATTACGCCAACCAGCTCATCCCGGTGATCAGGCAGTACGACCCCGAGACCCCGATCCTGGTCGGCACGCGCGCCTGGTCGTCACTGGGCGTCTCCGACGGCGCGAGCGAGACCGAGATCATCAACAATCCGGTCAGTGCCACCAACATCATGTACACGTTCCACTTCTACGCCGCCTCCCACGGCACCGAGTACCTCAACACGCTGTCCAGGGCCGCCGACCGGATCCCGATGTTCGTCACGGAGTTCGGCACGCAGACGGCCTCCGGCGACGGAGGGAACAACTTCACGAGATCGCAGCAGTATGTGGATCTCATGGCGCAGAAGAAGATCAGCTGGGTGAACTGGAACTACTCCGACGACATGCGCTCGGGCGCCGTCTTCACCCAGGGCACCTGCCCGAACGGCCCCTTCGCCGGCACCTCCCGCCTCAAGCCGGCCGGCGTCTGGGTCCGCGACCGCATCCGCACGGCCGACGACTTCTGACGTCGCCGGGTCCGCACGGATTCTGATCTCGCCGGGTCCGCACGGATTCTGATGTCGCCGGGTCCGCGACAGATCCTGATGTCGCCGGGTCCGCGACAGATCCCGATGTCGCCGGGTCCGCGACAGATTCTGACGTCCTCTCAGCCAGGGTCCCCGCCGACCCTGGCTGGCAGACGCGCTCAGGCCGGCTACGCGGCGGATGACGCCGAAGTTCCGGCCCTGGCGAGCGATCCGCTGGAGGACGTCCTAATCCTCATGTCCGGAAATTTGGGCCTATCCGGGAGATCGTGACGTCTTCACTCTCAGTTCAGGCGCCGGTCAAACCCGAGATCCCGAGCGCCTGAGGAGGACAAGGTGAATCGCCGATTAGTCATCCTGCTGGCCGCCCTCAGCCTGATCTGCCTTACCGGCATGACCGGGGCGGGCGCCTCCGCCGAGCCACCGCCCAACAGGCAGTATCGCGTGGAAGGACCGGCCGACGCGCGGCAGCGCAGCGCCGTCGCCGCGACCGGCGCGGCCATCGAGGAGGTGACCGCGGACGCGGTCCTGGTCACGGCCACGGAAGCCGAGGTCGCCGCCATCAAGCGGCTCGGCTACCGGGTGGCGGAGGTGCCGCGCCCGACACCCCCGTCCGCCGCCGGGGCGCTTGACTTCCCGCCGGCGGACTCCGGCTACCACAACTTCGCGGAGATGACCGCGAACATCAACGCCCTGGTCGCGGCCCATCCGAACATCGTCAGCCAGACGACGTACGGCACGTCGTACGAGGGCCGCGCGCTGCGCCTCATCAAGATCAGCGACAACGTGGGCACCGACGAGGCCGAGCCGGAGGTGCTGTTCACCGCGCACCAGCACGCCCGCGAGCACCTGACGGTCGAGATGGCGCTGTACATCATGCACCTGCTCGCCGACAACTACGGCACCGACTCCCGGATCACCGACCTGGTCAACACCAGAGAGATCTGGATCATGCCGGACATGAACCCGGACGGCGGCGAGTACGACATCGCCACCGGCACCTACCGCTCCTGGCGCAAGAACCGCCAGCCCAATTCCGGCTCCTCGGCCGTCGGCACCGACATGAACCGCAACTGGGCCTACAACTGGGGCTGCTGCGGCGGCTCCTCGGGCTCGACGTCCAGCGAGACCTACCGCGGCGCGAGCGCGGAGTCGGCGCCGGAGGTCAGGGCGGCGGCCAACTGGGTACGCAGCCGCGTCGTCGGCGGCACGCAGCAGCTCAAGGCGCACATCGACTGGCACACCTACAGCGAGCTGATCCTGTGGCCGTACGGCTACACCTACAACGACACCGCGCCGGGCCTGACCCAGGACGACAGGGACGCGCACGCCACGCTCGGCCAGAACATGGCCTCCACCAACAGCTACACGCCCGAGCAGGCCAGCGACCTCTACATCACCGACGGCACCATCGACGACTGGATGTGGGGCGTCTACAAGATCTTCAGCTTCACCTTCGAGATGTACCCGAGAACCTCCAGCCCCGGCTTCTACCCACCCGACGAGCAGATCGGCCCCCAGACCACCCGCAACAGAGAGGCCGTGCTCCGCTTCCTCGAATACTCAGACTGCGTCTACCGGATCATCGGCAAGGAGGCCCAGTACTGCGGCACCGGCAACCCGCCGGTGACCGTCTACTCCGACACGTTCGAGACGGCGACCGGCTGGACCGTGAACCCGTCCGCCACCGACGCCGCCACCCTGGGCCAGTGGGAGCAGGGCGACCCCGAGGCCACCACCTCGTCGGGCGCCAAGCAGCTGGGCACGACGGTCAGCGGCACGAACGGCCTGGTCACCGGCCGTCTGGCGGGCTCTTCGGCGGGCGCCAATGACATCGACGGCGGCGTCACGTCGATCCAGTCGCCGCCGATCACCCTGCCGTCGACAGGCTCGCTGAACCTGTCGTTGTCGTGGTATCTGGCGCACGGCTCGAACTCCTCCAGCGCCGACTACTTCCGGGTCCGCGTGGTGGGCAACACCACGACCACCGTGCTGAACCAGACCGGCGCGGCCTCGAACCGCAACGGCGCGTGGGCCACGGCCACGGCCGGCCTGAACGCCTTCGCGGGCCAGACGGTCCGCATCCTCATCGACGCGGCCGACGCATCAGGGGCCTCCCTGGTCGAGGCGGGCGTCGACGACGTCAGGATCACCCAGCAACCGTAGACCGCACCGCTCTCCGCCGTACAAGGCCCCGTGCCTTGTACGGCGGAACCATGTTTTGGGTCTTGTAAGGACGGATTGTCAAAGCTACGATCGCGACAACTCTTAGGAAACTTTCCTAAAAGTAATCATCAATCGGACAAAACCTTACTGCCTCCGCAAAGCCTTCCGGCCCTGGGCCACTGCCCGTGCCGCACGGTTCGTCGCTCTCACCCCCCGGCGCGAGCCGTGCGGCACGTCACACCCCAAAGGAAGAACCGTGAAACACTGCGCGATCCTCTTGGCGTTCGCGAACTTCGCATTGAGCCTCATCGGCCCGCCCGCCCAGGCCGCTGCGGCCACTGCGACCTTCGTCAAGGTCGCCGACTGGGGCTCCGGCTTCGACGGTAAGGTCACCGTCAGCAACGGCACCTTCACGGCCATGACGGACTGGAACGTCCGGTTGGACGCCCCAGCCAGCATCTCAATTCCATGCGCGTGGACGTGGTCATGAACGGCTCGCGCTCTCACCGTTCCTCGGCGCAGGGCGGGAGCGCGCCCCGCGCAGCGGCACGCCCCGAACGGTCTTGGGCGCACTGGTCCCCCACGTTCAACCCCGGGCGGCGACGCACGTCCCGCGTGCGGTCCGATCCAGGGCGGCAGGTTCCCTGCGACCCGGCCATGCCGGCGCGGGCAATGACAACCGGGGAGGCCCCGACCCATCACTCCGGTGGAACGGGGGCCCCGAAAGTCGACGCCGCGCCAAACAGCCCAGATCGTTTACGCGCTGTACGCATGCGACTTCGGCGTGTCAACACTGGCCTCGGCGCGTGCGAGACCCACACCTACGCCGTCAAGGCGTACAACGCCGAAGGGGAGTCGGCTCCCGGCGACCCCGTGACCGTCACCACCGCCGGCTGCACGGGCGGCGGCGGGACGCTGCCCAAGCACTTCCTCACCGGCTACTGGCACAACTTCGTCAACGCCGCGACCGAGCTCAAACTCTCGGCCGTGCCCAACGAGTACGACCTGGTCGCGATCGCGTTCGGCGAGGCCACGGCCACCCCGGGCGAGGTCGTCTTCGCGCTCGACCCCGGCCTGGCCACGGCGGTCGGCGGCTACACCGACGCCCAGTTCAAGGCCGACGTCCAGGCCCTGCACCAGCGGGGCAAGAAGGTCATCCTGTCCGTCGGCGGCGAGGCCGGACGCGTGCAGGTCGCCGACTCCGCCGCCGCGACGAGGTTCGCCGACTCGGTGTACGCGCTCATGCGGAGCTACGGCTTCGACGGCGTGGACATCGATCTGGAGAACGGCCTCAACGCCACCTACATGGCCCAGGCGCTGCGCTCCCTGCGCTCGAAGGCCGGCGCGGACCTGATCATCACCATGGCCCCGCAGACCATCGACATGCAGTCGACCGGGATGGAGTACTTCAAGCTCGCCCTGTCGATCAAGGACATCCTCACCGTCGTCCACACGCAGTTCTACAACTCCGGCTCCATGCTCGGCTGCGACCAGGCCTTCGCGTACGGGCAGGGGACCGTGAACTTCATGACCGCGCTGGCCTGCATCCAGCTCGAAAGCGGCCTGCGCCCCGACCAGGTCGCGCTGGGCCTGCCGGCCGGGCCCGGCGCCGCGGGCGGCGGCGTCGTTCAGCCCTCCCTCGTCAACCAGGCGCTCGACTGCCTGGCCAAGCGGACCAGCTGCGGGACCTTCGTGCCGCCGCGCGCCTACCCGGACATCAGGGGCGCGATGACCTGGTCCATCAACTGGGACGCCAGCAACAACTGGTCCTTCTCCAAGACCGTCAAGCCGCACCTCCAGGGAATGCCATGAAATTTCGCAGCAAACTCACCGCATTACTCGCCGGCACGGTCCTCGCTCTGACCGGTGCCGGGCTCGCCACCGGCGCCCCCGCCGCCCACGGCGCGGTCCAGCAGATGGCCGCCGCCTGGGCCCCGTGGACCTCCTACGCCGTCGGCGCGGTCGTCACCTACAACGGCGTCGACTACGTCTGCCTCCAGGCCCACACCTCCCAGCCCGGCTGGGAGCCGCCGAACGTGCCCGCCCTCTGGAAGGCCGGCACCGGGGGCGGCGGCGACACCACCGCGCCGTCCGTGCCCGGCAGCCTCCGCTCGACCGGCGTCACCTCCAGCAGCGTCTCGCTGGCCTGGAACGCCTCCACCGACAACGTGGGCGTCACCGGCTACAACGTCTACCGCGGCGGCACCCTGGTCACGACCGTGACCGGCACGACCTACACCGACACCGGCCGCGCGGCCAACACCGGCTACACCTACACGGTCCGGGCCCGCGACGCCGCCGGGAACCTCTCCGGCAACAGCAACTCCGTCACGGCCACCACCTCGGGCGGCACTGGCGCGCCCGGCCAGCCGGGCACGATCAGCACGTCCGTCACCAGCTCCAGCATCTCGCTCAGCTGGGGCGCCTCCTCCGGAACGGTGACCGGCTACCGCGTGTACGAGGGCTCCACCCAGCGGGCCCAGGTCACCGGCACCAGCGCGACGATCTCCGGCCTCGGCGCGTGCACGACGCACACCTACACCGTGAAGGCGTACAACTCTGCGGGCGAGTCGACCGGCCGCAACGCCACCGCCACCACGAGCGGCTGCAGCAACCCCGGCAAGATGGCCGGAGCGCCGTACCTCTACATGGGCTGGGGCAACCCGCCCAACCCGGGCACCGTCATGGACGCGACCGGCGTCAGGTCGTTCACGATGGCGTTCATCCTGTCCAGCGGCGGCTGCACCCCGGCCTGGGACGGCAACCGTCCGCTGACCGGCGGCGCCGACCAGCAGGCGATCAACACGATCAAGTCCAAGGGCGGCAGCGTCCAGATCTCCTTCGGCGGCTGGTCGGGCAACAAGCTCGGGCCCAACTGCTCCACGCCGCAGGCGTTCGCGAACGCGGTGCAGCAGGTCATCAACGCCGTCGGCCCCGCCGTCGTGGACTTCGACATCGAGAACACCGACGAGTTCGAGAACTACACCGTCCAGGACCGGATCCTGAACGGCCTCAAGATCGTCAAGCAGAACAACCCGAACGTCAAGGTCGTCGTCACCTTCGGCACCACGAGGACCGGCCCGAACGCCCACGGCATCCGGCTGATCAACCAGTCCAGGGCGCTGGGCGTGCCGATCGACAACTACACGATCATGCCGTTCGACTTCGGCAGCCCCAACATCTACCAGGACACGGTCAACGCCTCCGAAGGGCTGAAGAACGCGCTCAAGAGCGCCTTCGGCTGGACCGACGCGCAGGCGTACGCCCGCATGGGCATCTCCGGCATGAACGGCCTGTCCGACCAGCAGGAGCTCACCACCCCGTCCACCTGGACGCAGATCCGTGACTGGGCCAGGTCCAAGGGCCTGACCAGGCTCGCGTACTGGGCCGTCAACCGCGACCGCCCGTGCCCCGGCGGCGGCGTGGTGTCGAACTGCAGCGGCATCGCCCAGTCCGACTGGGAGTTCACCAGGATCACCGCCGGCTTCTGACCCGCGGCACCCGCCCCGCCCCTCGCCAAGGGGCGGGGCCCCAGGGGAACGGGCTCACCTGACGCGGACGAGCTGAGTGGGCTTGAGCGGGACGCCCAGGCCCGGCGGGCGGTACGTCGGCAGCGCCTCGCCGTACTCGTGCATCCACGCGTGGTCCACCAGCAGCCGCATCCGCCCGCCCTCCGCCCGGCCGCCCGGCTCGGCCACGGCCGTGCGGCCGGCCAGCTTCGCCACCGCGTCGGCCACCAGCTCCGCGTCCGGCTGCGACAGGTCGCAGTGGTCGTCGGGCCCGATGAGCAGGTCCACGCCGGGCGGCAGCGGATAGATCGGCCTCGGCAGCGCGAGCACGCGCGGCGGCGGCGCCATCGGCCAGCCGTCGCGCACCGCCTCCAGCAGCACCGACCGCGACGTGCGGCGCTCGAACAGCCCCTCGGCCAGCGCCCAGCTCAGCGCGCCCACGTCCGAGCGGTCCTCGCCGCAGGCGTGCAGGCACAGGTACGGCACCAGCGGGATCCCCGCCCCGCCCACCTGCGCCCAGCCGCCGCCGCACCCGGTCAGCACCAGCAGCGCCAGCATCGCCCGGTAGGCGGTGTCGGCATGCGGCGTCTCGAGCCGGCCCGGCACGATGACGCACCGCCCGCCGGTCTTCTCCGCCGTCACGCCCAGCTCGCGCGCGATCTTCAGCGCGCGCGACGCGGGCACGCCGGTGCAGGCCTCCTGCCAGCCGGGCGTGTACGGCTCGGCGCGGTCGTCGTACCCGTCCGGCCAGCCGCCCGGCAGTCCAGGCCGCCCCACCCCGTAGACCGCCAGCAGCAGATCGAACACGGTCGTCACCAGGTCGTCGCCGTCCCGCAGCACCGGCACACCGCGCCGCAGCACCCCGGGCCCGTCGTCGAAGCGCGGCAGCAGCACCTCGACCGCCTCGCCCCCGTACACGGTGAGCCGGTCGCAGACCCGCCCCAGCACCACCCCGCCGGGCACGTACGCCTCTTCCCTGGGCCGCAGCCGCACCAGGAACGGCAGGTCCGTGCGCTCCATGGCGTGCTCGGCGAACGGCGTCCGGCCCAGGAAGAACTCCTTGAGCAGCACGTGCCCCATGGCCATGGCCAGGGCCCCGTCCGTGCCGGGCCGCACGACCATGGTCTCGTCCGACAGCCGCGTCGGGTGGGTGCCGATCGCGACCACCTTCTGGCCCTTGTACCGCCCGGGGATCACCCACGGCGTGTCGGCCGTCCGTACCAGCCGGTTGTTCTCGCCCCACAGCAGCACGTACGCCGCCCGCGCCCAGTCCTCGGCCCTCGGACCGGCGAAGCGCGGCCCCAGCACCTGCTCCGGCGCGCACGGATGCTCGGTCAGCACCGCGCCGCCGAGCCCGCCGACGAGCCGCGCCAGCGGCGAGGTGGCCAGCGCCGCCACCCGCTCGGCGCCGTGCTGCGCGGCGGTGTGCACGATCGCGGCCGCGACCAGCTCGGCGGCGGTGCCGTCGTCGAGCGGCACCCGCCGCTCACCTCTCGCCCGGATGTATTGCTGAGAGTTCCCTGTGAGTTTCGCCCAGGCCGCGACCGGGTCGCGCAGCCCATTCCTCACCTCGAAGTAGAGCCTGACCAGTGCCTGATTGACCTGCGATCCCCCCATGGAAAAAGTTCAACACAGACAGTGATGCTCTATCGCCATACGTGTCGGCATGTCGGGGATAAGAATCGGAACCCCAGGTGGCGGCACTCAGATTGTTACGGCAGGCTAGATGCCGTCATGGATTACGCAGTCCTCACGGGGATAGTCCTCGTCGCCGGTGTCCTGTTCGCCCTCGTCGCCCAGTGGCGCGACTGGCGGCCACCTCTCGTCGTCGCGATCGTCGTGGGCGTTGCCGTGCGGGTGCTCATCATGTACACCTCGGCGATCGATTCATGGCAGCCCGTCGACTTCATGGAGAGCTTCAAGCCGGCGGGCGAGGCCGTGGTGCGGGGCGAGGACCCCGTACTGGCCAGTGAGGGCGGCTGGCACTTCCTGCCGACCATCCCCTACGTGTACGGCATCCTGCTGTGGCTCGGCATCCCGTGGGAATACGGCGGACGCCTGGTCACCGTGGTCGCCGACATCGTGCTCATCCCGCTGGTCGCCAAGCTGGCCGGCGGCCCGAAGGCGTCGCTGCGCGCCCTGCAGTACGCGCTCAACCCGCTCGCCCTGCTGGTCGCCTCCGTGCACGGCCAGGTCGAGCCGGTCGCGCTCATGTTCGGCGTGGCCGCGTTCGTCGTCGCCCGCGGCCCCGGCGCGCCGGAGCGGGCCGGCATGGTCACCGACGTGGTCGCCAAGGTACGCAACGGCGTGGCGGCGTACGGCGTGCGCGCCTCGATCCCGCGCGTGATCGGCCGCGGCGGCATGCTGCACCGCGCCCTGCTGCCCGATTCCGACGACCTGGCCGGCCTCAAGCGGGGCGCGCTGGCGGGGCTGCTGATGGGCCTGGCGCTGTGCGCGAAGAGCTGGCCGATCTGGCTGATCCCCGGCATGCTGCTGCTCCTGCCCAACCTGCGCTCCCGGGTCGCCGGCCTGTTCACCACCGGGCTGGTGCCGCTGTTCTTCCTGGTCACGCTGCCGGTCTTCGCGGGCACGTCGCTCAAGCAGATCCCCGCGGTCATCGACACCATCAGGGACATCCGGCCGATCGTCGGCGAGTGGGGCTGGACCCCTTGGTTCACCGAGGGGCAGTGGGCGCTGAAGCCGGAGCTGGCCTCGTTCGGCACGAACCTCATCTACCTCAGCGTCATCCTCGTGATCGTCATCTGGCGGCGGGCCGACCCGATCGACATGACGATGGCCATCCTGCTCGTCTTCATGGTCATGACCCCCCGGCTCGGCGCTCAATACCTGCTGTGGTTCATGCCGTTCCTGATCGCCAGGCCCACGAGGTTCGCCTGGCCGGCCATCCTGGGCACCTCGTTCTGGGCGGCGTACGGCTACCTCTACATGACCCAGTTCGACTTCAACGGCTGGTGGATTCAGCACGGCAGCTGGTCGCGGTGGTCGATCGTGCTGCTGCCGATCCTGGCGCTGGCCATGCCGTGGGGCCGCCGCGACGCGACGGCCCCGCGACTGGCCCCCGCCGTGCAGCCCACGGCGGGGCCCAAGGTCACCTCACCGGCATAGCCACCTCCACAGCGTGATCCACTGATCCGGGTGGACGTGGCCCACGACGGTGCCGCGGGCCACGCCCGCGGCCTCCAGCGCGGCGTCCACCCCCTGGTAGCGGGTCCGCAGTGAGGCGCGCACCGACCCGCCGACGCCGCCGAACCCCAGCTCGACCAGCTCCTGGTAGGAGCGCCGGCCGGTCACGAGCGGCTCGGGGCGCCGCTGGATGCGCAGGATCGCCGAGTCGACCGACGGCACGGGACGGAAGCTCTCCCTGCCGATCGTGTCGCCGAGCCGCCAGCCGAACCAGGGCCACGACTCCACCGTGACCAGGCTCCAGCGGCCGTAGTCGCCCGCGCGCTTGCGGGCGTACTCCCGCTGGGTGAGCAGCGTCGCCGAGGTCAGGCCCGGCGCCCGCAGGCACCAGTCCACGATCTTCGACGTCACCGAGTAGGGGATGTTGCCCACGACCGCGAACGGCTCGCGCGGCGCCCGCGCGACCGTGAAGTCGCCCCTGACCACGTCGATCCGGGGATCGTTGCGGGTGCGCGCGGCCAGCCGCCCGGCCAGCAGGGGGTCGATCTCGTAGCCGACGACCCGCGCGCCCGCCTCGGCCAGCGCCAAGGTGAGCGCCCCTTCCCCCGGCCCGGGCTCCAGCACGAGCCCTTCGGGAGCGGCGGCCTTCACCATCAGCTCGACGGCATGCCTGTCGGCCATGAAATTCTGCGAGAGCGTGCGCCGCGCCCGATCTCTGGGCGTGCGGCCGCCACCGCCGGTCCTGGCCTTCTTCTGGGTGTGAGAATAATTTCCGTGCGCGAAATTCTGCGCCACAGCACTGCCCTTTCGGGTCCTCGAGAGTGAAACGGGTCTCGAAGGGCCCTGGGCGCGCGTGCGGACGCTCAGCCTCGGTTGATCGCGTCCGCTAGCGGGCCAGAGCCCGGCTGTGGCGGATGCGAATGAAAACCTGGCAGGAGAACATGCATGACATGCGTGTCACTGTAGGCCGGGGCTGATCAGGCGGGCAAAGCAATAAATGTGATGCGCGTGCCGTGCCGATTCGTCACCCTGGACGGCATGCAGGCAACGGTCACGGTGACTCCGGCGCAGCTCCCCGAGCTGTTGCTGCACGTCGCCGTGGTACGCCCGGTGTTCCTGTGGGGCGCGCCCGGCATCGGAAAGAGCTCGCTGGTGCGCGAGTTCGCCGGCTCGCTCGGCCTGGAGTGCGTGACGCTGCTCGGCACCCAGCTCGCTCCCGAGGACCTGATCGGCGTGCCCGAGCTGGTGAACGGGCGCAGCCGGTTCGCGCCGCCCGAGTCGATCGCCAGGGCGGAGCCTTACTGCCTGTTCCTGGACGAGCTCAACGCCTCCGCGCCCGAGGTGCAGAAGGCGTTCTACTCGCTGATCCTGGACCGCAGGATCGGCACGTACGAGCTGCCAGCCGGCTCCGTGGTGATCGGCGCGGGCAACCGGGCCACCGACAACGCGCTGGCCCGCCCGATGGCCTCCGCGCTGATCAACCGGCTGGTCCACGTCCACCTGCGGGCCTCGGCCGACGACTGGCTGAAGTGGTTGGCCGTCAACGGCATCCACCCGTGGATCATCGACTACCTGGTGCAGCGGCCCGACCACCTGTGGAGCCCGCCGCCGAAGACCGAGGAGCCGTTCTCCTCGCCCCGGGCCTGGCACATGCTGTCGGACGTGCTCGTCTCCTACGGTGACGACGTGGCCGACGAGACCCTCGCGATGCTGGCGTTCGGCACGCTCACCGCCACGCACGCCTCCGCCTTCCGCGCCTACGTCAAGACCGTGCGGCACGCGTACGACCTGGAGGCCGTGCTGAAGGGGGAGGCTCCCTGGCCCCGGCGGCCCGAGGAGCGCGACCTGCTCTACTTCCTGGCGGAGGCGTTTCGCGTCCGCCTGATCAAGGAGCTGCCCGCGGACAAGCGCGGAGCCTCCGGCCGGGGCCGCGACCTGGGTTTCCGCGCCAAGACGCTGCTGGTCGAGCTGGCCGAGATCTCCCTCGAATGCGCCCAGCTGGTCATCGCCAACAACGCCGACGGCGTGCCCGCGCTGCCCACCTGGTTCCTGGTCGAGGTCGGCAGGGACGTGCCGCGGCTGATGGCGGCCCGGTCATGAGCCGGCGAAAGGCCAAGGCCGACCCGTGGCGGGCCGAGGTCCACAAGGGCTGGAACGCCGTCAGCCGGCAGCCGCTGTTCCGCGTCTTCCACAGCTACCTGACGGAGGCCGAGGACGGAGAGCTGGCGAACGACACCTGGGCGATCGTCACCGACGACGGCGACGTGCGTCACCACCCCAAACGCCGCGCCCCCGCCGAGGAATGGTCGTGGGTCTTCGCCCACCTCCTGCTGCACCTCGGCTTCGGCCACGCGGACCCGCGCGGCTGCGCGCCCAAGGACGTCGACGGCGACCGCCCCGACCCCGCCTACCACGCCGCCTGCTGCGTGGCCGTGGAGCGGTTCCTGCGCACGCTGAAGCTCGGCCGCTGCCCCGCGCCGCTCCCCGGCGACCTGCCCGAGCACGACGAGGTGGCGCTGTCGGAGCGGTGGCGCAGGCTCGGCGTCCCCGCCCGGTTCCGGCCGCTCGGCCGGCCCGACTTCCACATCGGCTCGGCGAAGCTGGCCGAGGACCTGGACTTCCAGCGGACGTTCGCGATCGGCATCGCCGAGGCGGCCACCACCGCGCTCGACCGGGCGGGCGAGCCGCGCACCCCTGTCGAAGGGCACGTCAAGGGGCCCTGGGACGTGGCGCTGCGCTGGTTCGTGTCGTCATATCCGCTGCTCGGCGCGCTGGCCGCGGGCATGAAGATCGTCTCGGACGCGGAGCTGGCCAGAGGCTGGGACATCTCGATCGCCGCGGTCAGCGCCGAGGCGGGCGAGATCTACGTCAACCCGCTCGCCCATCACTCGGAGCCCGAATGGCGTTTCGTGCTGGCCCACGAGATGCTGCACGCCGCGTTGCGCCACGGTGAGCGGTGCGGCCTGCGCGACCCGTACCTGTGGAACGTCGCCTGCGACTACGTGATCAACGGCTGGCTGGTCGAGATGGGCGTCGGCGAGATGCCCGAGGGGCTGCTGTTCGACCAGTCGCTGAGCGGCCTGTCCGCCGAGGCGGTCTACGACCGGATCGCCACCGACCTGCGGCGCATCAGGAAACTGGCCACCCTGCGCGGACGCGGGCTCGGCGACGTGCTCGACCGCCCGCCGCGCCGCGCCGGCGGGTACGTCGACCTCGACGACTACTACCGCAACGCCCTCTGCACCGGGCTTGCCTACCACCAGTCGAGCGGGCGCGGGTTCCTGCCCGCCGGGCTCGAACAGGAGATCCGCGCGCTCGACCAGCCGCCGCTGCCCTGGGACGCCCAGCTCGCGCGGTGGTTCGACGAGCACTTCCAGCCCGAGGAGAGGCGGCGCTCCTACGCCCGCGCCTCCCGCAGGCAGGCGTCGAGCCCGGACATCCCGCGGCCCGGCCGGATACGGCCGGAGGAGGTGGTGCGCAGGCCCACGTTCGGGGTCGTGCTGGACACCTCGGGCTCCATGGACGTGAAGCTGCTCGGCAAGGCGCTCGGCGCGATCGCCTCCTACGCCGCCGCCCGCGACGTGCCCCGCGCCCGCGTGGTCTTCTGCGACGCGACCGCCTACGACGCGGGATACCTGCCGGTCGAGGAGATCGCGGGCAAGGTCAGGGTGCGCGGCCGCGGCGGCACGATCCTCCAGCCGGGCGTCAAGCTGCTCGAACAGGCCGGCGACTTCCCGCCGGACGGTCCCATCCTGGTGATCACCGACGGTCAGTGCGATGTGTTGCGCATCCGGAGGGAGCACGCGTTCCTGGTGCCGCAGGGCGCCTCCCTGCCGTTCAGAGCACGCGGGCCGGTCTTCTTCCTGAAGTGAGCGCTTTGAGCTGGCATTGAGCTGGCTCGGGTACACCTTGACCATGGATCGACCGGCCAGAGTGCTCGTCGTGGACGACGAGCCCAACATCCGCGCCCTGCTCTCGCAGACCCTGCGACTGGTCTCGTTCGAGGTCAGGACGGCGGAGACGGGTGCGGAGGCGGTGATGGCCGCCAGGGAGTTCGAGCCCGACATCGTGGTGCTCGACGTGATGCTGGCGGATTTCGACGGGTTCGAGGTCGCCAGGCGCCTGGGCGAGCGCATCCCGGTGCTGTTCCTGACCGCCCGCGACGGGGTCGAGGACCGCGTCCAGGGCCTCACGCTCGGCGCCGACGACTACGTGGCCAAGCCGTTCAGCCTGGAGGAGGTGGTGCTGCGCATCCGCGCCATCCTGCGGCGCAGCCGCTCCCAGCCCCCGGACGACATCCTGCGCTACGCCGACCTGGAGCTGGACCCGCAGGCCCACGAGGTGCGCCGGGCCGGCGTGCCGGTCGACCTGTCGCCCACCGAATTCAACCTGCTCGAATACCTGCTGACCAACGCGGGCCGGGTGGTGAGCAAGGCGCAGATCCTCGACAGCGTCTGGCGCTACGACTTCGACGGCGACTCCAGCATCGTCGAGTCGTACGTCTACTACCTGCGCAAGAAGATCGACAAATGGGAGCCGCAGCTCATCCACACCGTGCGCGGCGTCGGCTACACGCTGAGGACCCCGAGATGAGACCCGCCAAGTGGACGCTCCGCACTCGCCTGGTCATGGCCATTCTCGGGCTCACCGCGGTCGGGCTCGTGCTCTCCAACGTCGTCGGCGTCATGCTGCTGCGCGACAACATGATCAATCGGGTGGACGGGCAGCTCGAGAGCTTCGCCAAGATCGCCAGCGTCAGGGGCTTCTGGACGGTCACACCCCGGCCGGTCGCACCGGCAGACCTCACCCAGCTGCTCGCGCGGCGGATCGCCGCCCTCCAGCAGATCATGCTCTTCAGCCCGGACGGGACGCTCCAGGCCCGAATCCCGGCCGAGAAGGACCAGCCGGCCCCCGTCATCGACGAGGTGAAGACCGGCGTCCCCTACACCGTGCCCGGCACCACGGGCGCGTCCTGGCGCGTCCGCGCCATCGACCTGCCGGACGGCGCCGCCCTGGTCGTCGCCCAGTCGCTCGCCGAGATCGAGCAGACCCAGGCCTCGGCCATCGCCATCGCCGCCGCGGTGAGCGCGTTCGTGCTGCTTCTGCTCGGCCTGGCCGCCGACGCCGTAGTACGCCTCGGCCTGCGCCCCCTGACCAGGATGGAGGCCACGGCCGGGCACATCGCCCGCGGCGATTTCGCCCGCCGCGTCCACGGCCACGACCCGCACACCGAGCCGGGCCGCCTGGCCGGCGCCATGAACGTCATGCTCGATCGCCTGGAGTCCGAGATCGCCGCCAGGACCGACTCCGAGGCCCGCATGCGGCGCTTCCTCGCCGACGCCTCGCACGAACTGCGCACCCCGCTCACCTCCGTGCGCGGCTTCGCCGAGCTGCACCGCAGGGGCGGCGGCGACGCCGACGAGGCGATGCGCAGGATCGAGGACGAGGCCGCCAGAATGGGCGTGCTCGTCAACGACCTGCTCGCGCTCGCCCAGCTCGACGAGGAACGCCCTCTCGACCGGCGTCCCGTCGACCTCCTGGAAGTGGCCGCCGACACGATCCGCGACGTCCGCGTACGCGTACCGGACCGGCAGGTCAAACTGGCCGGGCTCGGCGGCCCGCTCGCGCCCGTCTCGATCGTCGGCGACGAGGCCCGCCTGCGTCAGGTGGCCGCCAACCTCGTCGGCAACGCGCTGTGCCACACGCCGCCCGACGCCGCTGTCACGGTCAAGGTAGGCAGGTCGGGCGGCATGGCCGTGCTGGAGGTGTCGGACACCGGGCCCGGCGTGTCACCCGAGCACGTGCCGCACCTGTTCGACCGCCTCTACCGGGTCAGCCAGGGCAGATCCAGGTCCGACGGCGGCGCGGGGCTGGGGCTGTCCATCGTCGCCGCCATCGTCCGCGCCCACGGCGGCCGAGTCGACCTCGACACCGCCCCCGGCAACGGCGCCAGTTTCCGCGTGTTCCTACCGGACTCCGAGGCGGCTCCCAGCCCGCATTGAAGCGCGCTCGGCACATTCGGAGCATGAGACGGACACTGATCGCCACCACGCTGCTGGCCGCGCTGGCCGCCGGCTGCGGGAGCCAGCCGAGCCAAACCGGAGTAGCCTCCGTATCCCTGAACTCGCCGCAGCCCTCCGCCAGCGCCACGCCATCCACCTCGGCCGACCCGCAGGAGCAGGGCAGGAAGTTCGCCCAGTGCATGCGCGAACACGGCGTCCCCATGGAGGACCCGGATCCCGATGGCGGCGGCGGTCTCAACGTGATCGACGAGAACATCGACCAGAAGAAGCTCAGGGAGGCCACCGAGGCCTGCCGCGTCTATGCGCCGTTCCTGGACCGCAAGGAGCTCAAGCCGGAAGAGGTCGAGCAGATGCGCCAGTTCGCCCAGTGCATGCGCGAGAACGGTGTCGACATGCCCGACCCCAACCCCGACGGCACCCTCGGCAGCAGCGGCGGGGGTACTTTCAAGCGCGACGATCCCATGTTCCAGAAGGCCTTCGAGACCTGCCGCGACAAGTTCCCCAGGCAGGGAGCGACGAAGTGACGCAGGTCGATAACAAGAACGAGCGCGTCGTCCGCGCCCTGCCGCCCCGCCGGCGCAGCCGGGTGCGGGTCCTGGCGTGGACCGGCGGCGCCGCGCTGCTCGCCGCCGCCGTCGCGACCGCCGCCGTGGGCTTCGGCGGCAACGGCGCCGGTACGGCCGTCGCCGGCCGAACGCCCCCCGCCACCGCCAAGGTGACCCGTACCACCCTCACCGAGACCAAGACCGTCGACGGCACCCTCGGCTACGGCGACCCCATCTCCGTCACCGCCAAGTCACAGGGCACGATCACCTGGCTCCCCGGTGAGGGCTCCACCATCACCCGAGGCCACGGCGTCTACAGCGTGGACGCCGACCGCCACCCCCTCCTGTACGGCGCCATACCCCTCTACCGCACCCTGGAAGACGGCGTCGAAGGCAGGGACGTCGAGCTGCTCGAACGCAACCTCGACAAGCTCGGCTACGCCGGCTTCGACGTGGACGACGCGTTCACCTGGGCCACCAGGGAGGCGGTCGAGGACTGGCAGGAGGACCTCGGCCTGGACGTCACCGGCAAGGTCCAGCCCGGGGACGTCGTGGTGGCCGACGGCCCCCTCCGCGTCGCCGAGCTCAAGAAGACTCTCGGCGACAGCGCGAGCGGCCCCGTGCTCACCGCCACCGGCACCACCCGCGAGGTCCTCGTCAACCTCGACGTGGCCGACGAGCACCTGGTCAAGAAGGGCATGAAGGCCACCGTCGAGCTGCCCGGCGGCAGCACCGTGAACGGCAAGATCGCAAGCGTCGGCAAGGTCGCCACCGAGACCGGCAGCGGCAACGACACCACCACCACGGTCGAGGTCGCGGTGTCGGTGAGCGGGCTGAAGAAGTCGTTCGACGCCGCGCCCGTGGACGTCACGATCGTCTCGGAGCAACGCGAGAACGTCCTTGCCGTGCCCGTCGGCGCGCTGGTCGCGCTGGCCGAGGGCGGCTACGGCGTACAGGTCGTAGAGGGCTCGGCCACCCGCTACGTCGCGGTCGAGACCGGCATGTTCGCCGACGGCAAGGTCGAGGTCACCGGCGTCGAAGAGGGCATGACCGTGGCGGTGCCCAAGTGATCGTCGAACTGCTCGACGTGAGAAAGGAGTACGGCGACGTCGCCGCCCTCCGCGGCGTCTCCATGAGCATCGCCTACGGAGAGCTCGTCGGCATCGTCGGCCCCTCGGGCTCGGGCAAGTCGACCATGCTCAACATGATCGGCACCCTCGACCGCCCTACCGGCGGCACCGTGCGCATCGCCGGGCACGACGTGCTCTCCCTCACCGACAGGCAGCTGTCCGCCCTGCGGGCGAACGTCATCGGCTTCGTCTTCCAGCAGTTCCACCTGGCCGCCGGGGTGCCCGCGCTGGACAACGTGGCCGACGGCCTGCTGTACGCGGGCCCGTCGCTGCGCGAGCGGCGGCTGCGCGCGTACGACGCCCTGGAACGCGTCGGGCTCGGGCACCGGCTCGGCCACCGCCCGCACGAGCTGTCCGGCGGCGAGCGCCAGCGCGTCGCCATCGCCCGCGCCGTCGTCGGCGACCCGCGACTGCTGCTGGCCGACGAGCCGACCGGCAACCTCGACTCCCGCTCCGGAGCCGGCGTGATGGACCTGCTGCGCGACCTGCACACGGCCGGCACCACCGTGGTCGTCATCACCCACGACCGCGACATCGCCGCCTCCCTGCCCAGGCAGGTCGAGATGCTCGACGGCCGCGTCATGGAAGGGGCTTGGACATGACCGTGCTGACGACGCCCCGCATGCGGCCGCGCGACGTGGTCAGGGCCGGCGGGTCGGGACTGCGGGCCAGGCCGCTGCGGGTGTTCCTGTCCGCGCTCGGCATCGCCATCGGCATCGCCGCCATGCTCGGCGTCGTCGGCATCTCCGCCTCCAGCCAGGAGGACCTGAACCGGCAGCTCGAAGCCCTCGGCACGAACCTGCTCACCGTGTCGCCGGGCCAGAGCCTGTTCGGCGAGGCGTCCCACCTGCCCGCCGAGGCCGAGGGCATGATCGGCCAGATCGCCCCCGTCGCCTCGGTCACCGCGACCGGCACGACCCCCGCCAAGGTCTACCGCAACGACCACATCCCGGAGGCGGAGACCGGCAGCATCTCCGTGACCGCCGCCCGCCTCGACCTGCTCGAGGACGTCGGCGCCACCGTGGCCGGCGGCGCCTGGCTGAACCAGGCCACCCACCGCTACCCGGCCACCGTGCTCGGCGCCAAGGCGGCCGACCGGCTCGGCGTCGTCCAGGCGGGCCCCGACCAGCGGGTATGGCTGGGCGGCCAGTGGTTCACCGTCGTCGGCGTGCTGGCGCCCGCCCCGCTCGCCCCGGAACTGGACACCGCCGCGCTGGTCGGCTGGCCGGTCGCGGAGGAGCGCCTCGACTTCGACGGGTACGCGACCACGATCTACACCAGAGCACAGGAGGAGCACGTGGTCGCGGTTCGCGACGTGCTGGCCGCCACCGTCAACCCGGAGAAGCCGAATGAGGTCGAGGTGTCGCGGCCCTCGGACGTGCTGGCCGCCAAGCAGGCCACTGACGCCACGCTGAACGCCCTCCTGCTCGGCCTCGGCGGTGTCGCGCTGCTGGTCGGCGGCGTCGGCGTGGCCAACACGATGGTCATCTCGGTCCTGGAGCGCCGCGCGGAGATCGGCCTGCGCCGCTCCCTGGGCGCGACCAGGGGCCAGATCAGGCTGCAGTTCCTGGCCGAGTCGCTGCTGCTGTCGGCCATCGGGGGCGTCGGCGGCGTGCTGCTCGGCATCGGCGTCACCGCGGCGTACGCGAGCCTCCAGGGCTGGCCGGCGATCGTGCCCGTCTGGGCCATGCTCGGCGGCGTGCTCGCCACGCTCGTCATCGGCGGCGTCGCGGGCTTCTACCCGGCGGTACGCGCCGCCAGGATGTCGCCGACGGAGGCGCTCGCTACTCCGTGACGATGACCCTGATCAGATGCCCGTGCGACTTGAACATCCCGGGCGGGTCGCCGGGCATCACACCGGTCACGCAGTCGTAGACGTTGCCAGCGGCCTGCCGTACCAGGAAGGAGGGCTCCGCGACCACGGACAGCAGCCTGATCACCGCCCGCTGCACGTCGATGCCCTCGAGCCGCTCATCCGGACGGGCCCGCACCTCGTAGAACCCGTCGTCGAGCAGCCGCTCGCCCAGCACCTCCCAGCCGGGCGCGCGCCGCAGGTGGGGCAGGAGGTGCGCCTCCGGGTCCTCCGTCACCCACCCGTCGCCGCGCATCATCTCCTCGAGCCGGTGCACGGCGGGCAGCATCGCCGTCGCGTCGCTCACGCCGGTGAACCGCTCGTCGATGTCCCATCGCCGTTGCTCCACGCGTCCGATTGTTACAAGAACCCGGCGCGGTGGCAGGGGTAGCTTCGCGGTGAGAGCTCACTTACGGGAGGGACTGCTGACATGGACGTGCTCGACAGAGCAGAGAGATACCTTCAGCTGCACGGCAGGCTGATCGACCGGCTGCGCTTCGAGGCGCTGTTCCGGGACGGCTCGCGGGAGCGGGTGCTCGACGTGCTGCGCTGCTACCAGAACGCCGACGGCGGGTTCGGCCACGCGCTCGAGCCCGACCTGCGCGGCTCGGGCAGCCAGCCGGAGCCGGTCGAGGTGGCGTTCTGGATCCTGGACGAGCTCGACGCCTTCGACTCGCCGATGGTTCCCGCCGCCTGCGACTACCTGGCGCGCGTCACCGCCCCGGACGGCGGCGTCCCGTTCGTCCTGCCCTCCGTCAGGGACACGCTGCGGGCCCCGTGGTGGCAGACGGACGACGATCCGCCGGGCAACCTCATCCCCACGGCGTCGATCGCCGGGCTGCTGCACAAGCACGGCCTCGCGCATCCCTGGCTGGCCACCGCCACCGCGTTCTGCTGGTCCAAGATCGCCACGGTGCGCGAGACCACGCCCTACGAGGCCCGCGCGATCGTGACCTTCCTCGAGCTGGTCCCGGACCGGACGCGGGCGGAGGCCGAATTCGCCCGGCTGCGTGAGGCCATCCTGGCGACGGTCGCGTTCGACCCCGAAGCGGAAGGAGAGGCGCATTTCCCGCTGGACTTCGCGCCCGAGCCGTCACGGCTGCCGCTGTTCCCGCAGGACGTGCTGGACGCCCACCTCGACGCGCTCGTCGCCGCGCAGTCCGACGACGGCGGCTGGGGCGGCAACTGGCTGATGTGGACGCCGCTGGTGGAGCACGAATGGGGCGGTTACGTCACCGTGCACAAGCTCAACACGCTGCGCGCGTACGGGCGGCTGGCCGGGTGAAACGGTTCTGTCGGCGGGGTCGCGTATGTTGGGAGTATGTATGCGGAACGGCCTCCCGACCCGGACCTCGCCGAACGCATCGCCTGCGTGTGGCACCAGGTCAGCGAGAAGGACACCACCCAGCTCGTAGTGCCTGACGCCTGCGTCGACCTCATCTGGGGCCCCGACGGCCTGTTCGTGGCCGGCCCCGACACGGGCCCCATGCCCACGCCCATGGCGGCCGGCGACACGTTCGTGGGCATCCGGTTCAAGCCGGGTGCGGTGGGCGACGTCTTCGGCGTCCCGCTCCACGAGCTGCGCGACCAGCGCGTTTCCCTGTCCGACCTGCCCGTCCCGCCGATCGCGGAGTGCGCCCCGCGGCCCGAGTGGCGCCTGGAGGCCATGCGCTCAGCCGTCAGGCGGCGCCTGGCCCAGGCGGATTCCGTCGACCCCGCTACGTTCGCGACGGCGAGGGCGCTCAGGGCGGGGCGCACGGTCACGGAGGTGGTCTGGGACCTCGGCCTCAGCGAGCGCCAGCTGCACCGCCGCAGCGTCATCGCCTTCGGCTACGCGCCCAAGACCCTGCAGCGCATCGTCCGCTTCCAGCGCGCGCTGCGGCTGGCCCGCGCCGGCGTCCCCCTCGCCGAGGTGGCCGCCACGGCCGGCTACACCGACCAGGCGCACCTGTCACACGACGTCAAACGGCTGAGCGGGGTGCCGATGCGCCATCTCGTCTCACCTGTCCGGAAGGCTGCCTGACACCAGCGCCTGAGCCCACGTGGCGCTCGGATCGCTGTCGATCAGCAATGCCCGGATGAGCAGGCTCAGCGGGATGGCGAGAATGGCGCCCAGCGGGCCCAGCACAAAAGTCCAGACGAGCAATGACAAGAACGTCATCGTCGTCGAGAGACCGACGGCGTCGCCCAGGAATTTGGGCAGGATGAACGATTGGATGACGACGTTGATGACGGTGTAGGCGACGATGACGAGCACCATGGTCCGCACGCCGCCGTCCAGCAGCGCGAGCATCGCGGGCGGCAGCAACGCGACGACGAAACCGATGTTCGGGATGTAGTTGGCGATGAGGGCGAGCACTCCCCAGAGCAGCGGCAGTGGCACGTCGAGCAGTGACAGCGCGATCACGTCGAGAATCGCGTTCATCAGCCCGAAGATCGTGGAGACGATGAGATAGCGCCGCGTCTTGTGCGTGAAAGTGGCCAGCGCCGTCACCAGTTGCGGCCTGCGATCTTCCCCCGCAGCGACGATTTTCGCCGTCACCGGAGCGTCGAGGCACATCGCCAGCAACAGCACGACAACGAGAAAGAGCCCGGAGAGGACGCCGATCAAACTGCCGAGCAGGGTCTGCACCAACCCGAACAACCTGCTCGGGTCGAACGCCTGCATGACCCGGGTCAGCACGTCGTTGCCGAGCCCGTATGACGCCGCCCACCGCTGCGCGTCGGCGAGCAGCTGCTGGAACTCGCCGGCGTACGAGGGCAGCAGTGACGCGAGCTGGATGATCGAGAAGGTCAGGATGCCCACCATGGCCAGCAGGACCAGCACCACGATGAGGAACGGCACCGCCACCTGAAGCCAGACGGGCGCCCTTCTGGCGCCGAGCCGGCCGCGCACGGGGGCGACCGCGATGACGAGGACCAAGGCGAGCACGACCGGACCGGCGATCGGGGCGACCTCCCGGATGCCGAACAGCGCGATCACGGCGCCGGCGATGCCCACCAGGATGATGAGTGCCCTGGGCAGGGCTTGATCTCGCACGATCGGTTACTACCCTGCGCGGGTGGGAGAACCGTTCGATTTGACGGTTCCAGGAGGCGTACATAGAGTTCACCAGTCCCACGAGGACGGCGGTGATCGCCGGTCTCACTTCGGGGACCACTTCCTGACACTTCCACTCCGGTGGGCGTTCGCGTCCATGCGGAAGGGCTGGTAAGTTAGAGGGGTTGTCCCGGAAGCGGGGCGTGGCTTAATTCCCGCAGGTCGAGCAAGTCCGGTCAATTTGACAGGAACTTGAACGGCTGAAAGAATTAAGACACAACAGAGCGAAACAAAACGAAATGAACGCCTCCGTGCGAGGATCTCGGAAGAGATTCTGGCGGGGATGTACGCGTCCGTTTCTTGAGAACTCAACAGTGTGTTAAAAGCCAGTGCATGATGCACAACCCCGTCATTGATTTGACGGATTCCTTTGGTTGACATCCATCGGTTGGTGGGTGTTGGCCAGGTGATTGATTTTCCAAGCATT
>NZ_VCJS01000155.1 GCF_005893125.1 Nonomuraea basaltis
CCCCTCGACCGCCGGCGGCATCCCGCTCACCGACCTCATCGCCGCCGACCCGGCCGGCACGCTCGGCGAGCCGACGGCCGCCCGCTTCGGCCCCGCTCTCCCCTACCTGCTCAAGGTGCTGGCCATCGCGCGGCCCCTGTCTCTGCAGGTCCACCCCACCACCGCGCAGGCGCAGGCCGGCTACGCCGACGAGACGGCGCGCGGCATCCCCCTCGACGACTTCGCGCGCACGTACAAGGACGCCTCGCACAAGCCCGAGATGGTGTGCGCGATCACCCCGTTCCACGGGCTGTGCGGCTTCCGCTCCCCCGCCGCCACCGCGGACCTCCTCGACCGCCTCGGCCTGCCGGGCCTGCGCCCCTGGATCGGCACGCTCAGGTCCGCCGCGCCCGGGGACGCCCTGCGCACCGTGTTCGCCGAGATGCTCGACGACGCCTCCGCACCGCTGCGCGCCGAGATCGAGCGCGCGCTGCTCGACGCGGACGACCCCGGCCTCACCGTCTACGCCGGCATCGCGCGCGCCTGCCCCGGCGACCGCGGCGTCGCCGCCGCCCTCCTGCTGCACCATGTGAACCTGCTCCCCGGCCAGGCCCTCTACCTGGGCGCCGGGGTCCCGCACGCCTACCTGGGCGGCGTCGGCGTGGAGATCATGGCGAACTCCGACAACGTGCTGCGCTGCGGGCTCACCACCAAGCACATCGACGTGCCCGAGCTGATGCGCGTCGTGGACTTCACCCCGGGCGACCCGTTCCTGGTGCGGCCGGAGCCCGGCGGGCAGGGCGAGCACCACTACCGGCCGCCCGCGCCCGAGTTCGCCCTCAGCCGCCATGACCTGGACGGGGAGACCTCGCACGGCCTGCCGGGCGGCCTGCCGCAGATCATCGTGTGCATCGAGGGCGAGGCCCATCTCAACGCCGCGCTGACGTTGCGGCCGGGGCAGTCGGCGTTCATCCCGGCGGGCGCGCTCCCGGTCCGGCTCGGGGGCAAGGGCACCGTGTACCGGGCCGCGCCCGGCAGTTGAAGTAAACAAGCCGGGCATCTTTACAATGTAGATTCCTTACTGGCAAACAGTGCCACAAGTCCCGGTAAATCAAGCCCTTTGCCGCTATCCGTGGGCACGGCCGCCCAGGGACCATCAAATTGTCCCCTTACGGAGGTGAGCCGATCATGGTTGGCGGTCGGATGCTCATGGAGTCGCCCTCAGTCGATGTCGAACTGGCGGCGCTGAAGAAGCGGGTCTCTCTGCTCGAGGAGGAGGTCCGTACGCTGAACGCGGCAAGTCTGGCCCTCATACGCGCTGTGGAGACGCTGAACCGGCACACACGTTTGACCCCGACCGGCTGAGCGGCGGAGGGCTCGGCTACACGGACGCTTCGATCACCGGTTGAACGTCGCGTCCCCAAGCTCCATGCCATGAACAGCACCACCGCCGCGCATGTGGCCATCGAGCCCAGCATCCTGTATTTCGGGACATCGGTCAGGGGAGCCGGCGGAGCTTGAGGACGTTGTCCGTGCGGGTGCCCGGCCGGCCGTCGGGATCGGACTGAGTCCGCTCGAACTCCTCGGCGAGCAGCACCTCCCATGCCCCCTTCGTGAGCTCCAGCGACTCCAGGACCTCCTGCGGCGTCGGGAAGTGCACCTCGACGGGAGGGGTGTGCTCCCAGGACGGCCAGCCCGCGTGCCCGGCGATGAGCAGCACGCCGCCGGGCGCGACGGCCGCGGCCGCGGTGCGCAGGATCTTCTCGCGCGGCAGCTCGACCAGGGAGTGCAGGTAGTGGGCGGAGACGAGATCGTAGGCGCCTTCGGGGAAGGACGCCGCCAGGTCGTGCCGCTGCCAGTCGATGAGGTCGGCGACCCCCGCGGCCCTGGCGTGCTCGGCGGCGCGGTCGAGCGCCACGCGGGAGATGTCGGTGGCGGTGACCTGCCATCCCCGGCGGGCGAGCCAGATCGCGTCGGCTCCCTCACCGCAGCCCAGGTCGAGTGCCCGGCCCGGCTCGAGGTCCGCGGCCTGACGGACGAGGGCGGCGTTGGGGTTGCCGCTCCAGATTTGCGTCTTCTCGGCATAGCGGGCGTCCCAGAACTCCTCCGCGGAGACGGGAACGCCATCGGTCACCCCATGCGGTCCATGCGCGCCGTGAGCTGCTGAAGCGCTGTGGGACTCCGCCTGCGGTTCCGCAGCGCCCCGTGACTCCGCCTGCGGTTCCGCAGCGCCCCGTGATTCCCCGTGCGGGGTTCCGGCGCGGCGGGCTGTGACGGCGTGGCGGGTTTCCTCGGCGATCAGATCGGAGTTGATGGCCGCCGCCGCCCGCAGGGCTCCCGCCGCGGCGGCGATGACCTGCTCCGTCACGTTGGCCGCGTTCCCCGCCACCCAGACCCCGGGCACACTGGTGGCGCCCGTCGCGTCGGCGGGCACGCGGGTGCCGATCACGTGCCCGGCCATCTCCTGGTCCTCCGTCTCCAGCCCCAGCCCGGCCAGCAGGTCCGTGCGGGCGGTGAGGCGGGTGGCGACGGTGAGGGCCTGCCGGGCCACCACCCGGCCGTCGGCCAGCCGGACCCCGGTGAGCGCGTCGCCGGTCACGTCCAGGCCGGTCACCTGTCCCTCCACCACCGTGACGTCCCGGGCGGCGAGCTGCTCGCGCTGCTCGTCATCGGGCTCAGGCCCGGTGTGCAGGAAGAGGACGACGTCGTCGCTCCACTGCCGCCACAGCAACGCCTGATGTACGGACAGCGGCCCGGTGGAGATGATGCCGATGGCCTGGTCGCGTACCTCCCAGCCGTGGCAGTACGGGCAGTGCAGCACGTCGCGGCCCCACCGCTCGGCCAGCCCCGGCACATCGGGCAGCTCGTCGACCAGGCCGGTGGTCAGCAGCAGCCGGTCCGCCACGACCGCGGACCCGTCCTCCAGCACGACCCGGAACCGTCCAGGCCCCTCGTGGCGCTCGGCGGACACGACGGTGCCGGTCACGATCTCCCCGCCGTACCCGATGACCTCCTCGCGGCCGGCGGCCAGCAGCTCGAGCGGCGGCATCCCCTCCCGGGACAGGTACGTGTGCACGCCCTGCGCCGGAGCGTTGCGCGGCCGGCCCGCGTCGATCACCAGCACCTTGCGGCGCGCCCGGCCCAGCGTGAGCGCCCCGCTCAGCCCGGCGGCCCCGCCGCCCACGACGACCACGTCATATTTCGCGTCCACAGCGCGACTCCTCTCGCTCCAGCTCATCTGTTGCGCCACTGTCCGCCATCCGCCGCGCGTTTGACAAATCTCGTTGCCGTAATGGCAAAGTGGGCGAATAAAACTAGACGGTGGAGCAGAACACCCTGATCACTCGTTCACCTAGCATGAGCGACGCAAGCGGGCCTCGACCGCCTCAACGACGGTGTCGATGGGCTCGTACTGGCGGATATCCACGGCCATGATCAGTTTCTCCGATCCTGGTGCTGGGCTGGAGCACTGCAGAATGAGCGCGTGACTGACCTGCCACGCCCTCTCACACGCATCACCCCTGAAGGGGTAGACCCGCTCTACGCGGTGACAGTCGTGGCCACCGGGTACAGCGGCAGCTACGAAGGCGGCGCCTGGGCCGCGTTCCTCCTGGAACCGTGGGACGTGCCGCAGGACGCGTTCGCCGGTGACATGACCGCGTACGGGTGGTGGAAGGAGCACGGCGGCATGGTCGGCGTCGGAGACTCGCCGGACGAGGCCGTGGCCAGCCTGCGCGGCAAACTCACCTGATCGGCCCGGGGGCGTGCTGGACAGGAATGTCCGGGAAGTGACCGGCGCGTGCCCTGTTGACGGCGACCGTGCTCTGTGACGCTAATAGCAATCGCTCTGGCGAACTCACGGGGAGACTCGATGCAGACAGCAGGAACATCCCGGAAGATACGCCCCATGGCCCGAGTTCTGGCGACGGTAACCGTGCTTGCGGCACCCTTGGCGGTCACCGCCTCGCCCGTGTCAGCCACGACCGCAAATCGGACCGTTTCGGCTGAGGCGGCTCTGGCCTGCGCCACCCCCTGCACGTGGTTGTCCGGGCCACATGAAGCGAGGATCAGAGCCCTGAAGGCGGCGGAAACACAGGCCAAGATGCTTGCCGAACAGAACTACATGATCGAGCTGGTGACGACGATTACGACGCAGACCGCAGTCGGCCAGATGCACAAGGGGAAGGTGCGTTACGTCAGAAGATGATGCGGTAGACGACCGAGCCCGCTCACCCGCAGGGTGGTCAGTCCGGCGGCGCCGCTGAGCGAGGTCTAGCTCCATCACCGCCTCGGCGGCGGCGCGCGGGCGGGACGTACTCGAACGACACCAGCCCGAGCCGACGCGGGTCGAGCGTGTCCTTGTGCTGGTTCCGCCGCGTCGAGGACGTGTGGAGCTTGGTGGCGCGGGCTTGGCGCTGCCACCGCGGCGACCGGTCGCGGCAGGAGATCAGCGCCGGGTGCGACGACACCGACCGGTACCGGTAGCCCTGGTCCGCGAGATGCTGCGCCACCCACTCGGACATGCGAGCGCCGATCGACAGGCCCTGGAAGTCGGGCTGCACCACCAGCCGGTGTTCCATCTTCATGTTCCGCACCTTCGGGTGCTGGAAGTGCCGGTACGCAAGGAACGCGACCGGCTGCCCGTCGATGTACCCGGCGAAGCAATGCGCCGTGTTCGAGATCTCCGCGCTCAGATAGTGATGGTGGCGAAATACCTGCCAGAGGGAGCGGTCAGCAGCCCGGATGTCGAGCTGGAGCGTGGGCCGGGGTTGAACCGACCTCCACGCGAACGACTCCCGGGCGACGTCGTACACCCAGTCGGGCTGGAGCCAGTCGAGCACGTCGTGGTGGCAGGTGACGGCGACGAGCTGCCGCCCGCTCCGGCCGGGAGGTCGTGCTCCTTGGGGTTGCGGACGGCTCGGGCGATCTCGTGGAGGGGCATGTGTTCGATACGGCGCATCAGGTCCTCGCTAAGGTGACGGATCATGAGGGAGCCAGGCCCGTATGACGAGGAGGCGTTCCCGGTGCCGGTGCCGCCGCTGGTTGCGTACGCGCCAGAGGGCGAGCTTCACGATCGGGCGGTGCTCCTGCTGGCGTGGCGTCAGCGTTGGTAACGGTGGCCGCCCTCTTCTCGGTTCTGTCGATCAGCGCCTATCCGGCAGCAACGATAAGCCTCCCGCCGCAGGTCAGGCAGGTTGCGAACGGGCGTGGGTGGATGAGGCCGCCCACGATGCGATACGCCTGTCCTATCTGTAGGTGATCGGCCTGGAAACGACCGCTACGATCGGGAGAAGATCACGAGCTGTCACGCGGGCGTGGCACGAGGAGACTTGTTGAGCGACAGCGCGGCCGCCGATGCTGAGGACAAGGCCGGTGAGGCGGCTGCGCTGCCTCCGTTCGAGCCAGTGCGGGTGGTGCCAACTCGGCCCGATGGCTGGCCTGACTGGCTCGGTCGCAGGCCGATCAGCTCGGCCGACCGGGACAGGATCCTGAAGGATCTGAGTGCCGATCAGGAAGAGCTGGACACTGTCCAGCGACGGGACGGCCTGCGTCTGGCGCCGCTGTTCTCGTCCGTGACGATCGAAGGGTTCGGCGGGCAGGGTGATCCACGGAGAGTGGCCCGGCTGCGAGCCGCCATCAACGCGGCGTGCCGGGTCGCGGCAGGCGATCGGCGGACCAGTTATCACGCGACCGATGAGCGCATCACGATCGGGATCGCGGGGCCGGACGCGCGTGAGCGGATCGCGGTGCTACGCCGGCAGCTCGCCAAGATCGGCGGTAGCCGCAGTTGGACGATCACCGAAGACCTGAATTGACCCAGCTTTCACGGTGAGTGGGTGAGGGGCTGGCTGAGTTCGTGACCCCCGCCTCGGCGGCCCTGCCGATGTCAGCCAGATGCCACAACCCCATCCGCCGACTCTGCCGTCACCAGCCGCACCGTGATCGCGCTTCCGTACACGCGTGCGGCCTCGAACAGGGTGTTGAGGACGTTGCTGAGGTGCTCGGCGTGTGAGCCGCTCAGCCGGATGCGCCAGAGCGTGGTGTCCGGATCCCAGGTCATCACGGGTCTGATCATCGCCACTTGCGGACTGCGCGGACTATCTCGCCCAGCACGCGCGGCTGATGGAAGGCGCCGAGCGGGCACGCCTGGCCGAGGAACGGGCCCGCGAGCTGTTCCCTGAGGGGGTCCCGGTAGCAATGAAGAAATTTTCAACGAAGTAGCGTCTGACCTGCGATAACGCAGGAGCCTCCGACTGGCGTCTCGGTTTGATCACGGTGTTGGATCATGACGCTTACGGACAGTTCGCGGCTCGGGTACCGGCCAGGGACTACGGCCGTTGCTTCGCATCGTCGGCTCCGGCGCCCAGCTCGGCAATGCTGGTGTCGTGGTCGCGGAGCATGCGCATGACGGTGGCCGGGGAGGGGTGCCGGCCCCTCTTGGCGCCCTGGGTGATGACCAGGCGGGAGGCGATCTCGCGGAGGCTGAGGCCTTGGTCGCGCAGATGCAGTGCCATGGACAGCATGGCCTCATCGGTGACGGCGGCGCCGCCGATGGCCTTGCCGTTCTTGCGGGCGGACTCGTGGCCTTCCAAGGTGCGGTCGCGGATGTATTCGCGTTCCATCCCCGACAACGCGGCCAGCACGGTGAACACCACGCCGGACGGATCGTGGCTGCCTTGGAGCTCGCCGGTGAGGAACTCCAGGCCGACGTCGCAGGCGCGCAGCTGTTCGGCGAGCTCGGCCAGGGCCAGGCCGCGGCCGAGCCGTTTGTGTTCGTGGACGACCAGGGTGACGGCGATGCCGGAGGCGCGTATCTCGCGGGCCAGGTCCACGGCCCGCTCGAGTTCGGGCCGCCTCGTGGCGCGGGTGGAGATCTTCTCGGAGAAGACCCGGGTGACCTCGGCGGCCTTGAGGGAGTCGAGCTGGGTCTGCAGCGACTGGCGCACCGTCGAGGCGCGGGCGTATCCGATCTTGGCGTGTCCGGACGTCCGGGTGCCGGCGGCGGGGCGGGGTAGTTCCACCCACGTAGTCCCGGGTTTGCGCAGTGCCGGGGTCGGCACGTTGAGCACCTTGGCCAGGGACGGCACGAGCCGGAACCGGGCGGTGTGGTACTGGGCGGCTACCTTGCCCCGGCCGGTGCGGCACGGCGAGCCGGCCGGGGCGGCGCAGGAGGACGTCGGACAGTCGAAGGCTTCCACGCGGGAAAAGTCGTCGTCGCTCACCCCGCGATCGTTTCATGGAGGCGTTTCAAAGCTCCAGTGATTTGAAACGACTGATGAAACAGGATTGGGGCGAGAACGCCCTGGACGGCCGGACGCCTGGCCGGTGTTTCGTAGGTGAACGCCTATGAAACAGCACTCTGGGTTTAAGGGCAGCCACCGAACCCCCTTGCGATGCGCCCTGGACGCGGCGGAGCAAGCCATGGCAAGGAGGGCGAGTTCCGAGGCAGCGAGGACTCCTCCGGCTACCGGCTGCTGGGATCACTATGGTCTCGGTGACCTGGGGCGGTGAAGCGGATCTCGTGTGACGCTTTGGCAGCGAGGAAGTCCAGCAGGCCGCCGCCCTCGACGGTCAACGCGTCGCGGTCGCGCGCGGACAGCGGTGCGAACGGGTGCACGGTCAGTGTCTCCGTGTCGTGTGCGGTGGCGAACGTCCAAGTCGCTGCCGTGAAGCCGTCGAGGAGCACCAGGCGAGGGACGGGGCCGTGCGGTTTGAAGTTCTGCCGGCGGAGGCCGTCTGTGATCACCCTGGAGCGGTCGTGGTGTGACAGCAGCAGGTTGTCGAAGTCGTACAGGAACCGGGCGGGCGCACTGACCTGCGGATCGGGCCGGGGCGCGTCGGGCAGGTCGAACAGTTCCGCGCCGTTCTCGTCGCGGAACGTGGCCAGGCGGGGCCGGAGCCGGTCGAGCACCTCCGCCAGCCGGGTCAGGCCGCACCAGGTCTGCACGTCGCGTACGGTCGCCGGGCCGAACGCGGCCAGGTAGCGCAGGACCATCTGGTCGATCGTGTGGTCGGCGCGCAGCGGCGCGCCTGCCCACGACTCGAGAGGCGCGTGGACGGTCCGGCCGCCGGCGCCCCACACCCCGCGTGGCGGGGTCTGTACGACCGGCAGGAGGTTGCGCACCGCGTAGGCCAGGCTCGCCGGGTTGCGGTCCGGCCACCGCTGAGCCAGCAGCCGACCGAGCTCGCCCGGCGTGCGGGGCCGCTCGTCGAGCAGCTCCCGGCCCGCGGCCACCACCTGGCCGGTGTCCAGCCCGCGCATCGCCCGGCCGTGCGTGTGGTTGGCGAACAGGTCGCGGTCCAGCACCGGCTGCACGAGCGGACGCAGCGCGAGCGCGTCGGCCGTGCCGACGAGGTGGATCGTCGAGCGCATGAGGGCGATCCGCACGGCCCGGCGCTGGGTGAGCAGCGCCGCGACATCCTCGGGACGGCACGCGGCGAGCCGGCTCCACAGTCCCACGTACCAGGTGTGTGGGGTCTGCGCCTGCAGGCCCACCAGGTGATCAATGGCCTGCAGCGGGGTGAGGTCGGCGCGGCGCAGGAGCAGTTGCCGATCGAGGGTGGCGCGGTTGAGGGCTCGGCGGGTCAGGATCTGCATGACGGTACTCCTGGAAGTTCAATTCAGGGGTGCGCGCGGCAGGGTGCCCGCCGCGCGTACCACCCGGTCGGCACGGTTCAGCGCAGCTGGCGGAAGAAGCCGCGGATGTCGTCGACCAGCAGGCCGGGCACGTCGTGCGCGGCGAAGTGGCTGCCCGTGTCGTAGGCGTTCCAGGACAGGATGTTCTTGTGGTCGCGTTCGGCGAACGGGCGGATCGACTGGAAGTCCCAGGCGAAGTTCGCCAGCCCGAGCGGCACGGTGGTGGGTTCGGCCGGCTTGTCGGTGGCGTGGAAGTCCTCGTAGTACAGGCGCGCGGCCGACGCGGCGGTGTTGGTGAGCCAGTAGATCATGGTGTTGGTCAGCACATAGTCCGCATCGAGGTTCGGGCCGAGCAGCTGCACGTTCCAGCCCAGCTGCCCCACCGGCGAGTCGGCCAGCGCATGGGCCAGCGTCTGCGGCGCGGTGGACTGCAGCTTGTCGTAGGCACCGCTGTTGTCCGTCCACCACTGCAGGAACTGGACCTTCTTCCGGTCCTCCTCCGACAGGCCGGCCAGCTCGGCCGGGTCGCCGGACGGGAACGAGAAGACCTGGGTGACGTGCACGCCGATCACGTGCCCGGGATCGCAACGGCCCACCTCCGGCGAGATCTCCGAGCCGCAGTCGTTGCCGTGCGCGCCGTACCGCTCGTACCCGAGGCGGCGCATCAGCTCGGCCCACGCCCTGGCGATCCGGTACCGGTTCCAGCCCCGCTCGATGGTGGGACCGGAGAAGCCGAAACCGGGGATGGACGGGATCACCAGGTGGAAGGCGTCGGCCGGGTCGCCGTCATGGGCGCGCGGATCGCTCAGCGGGCCGATCACATCCAGGAACTCCACGACGGTGGTCGGCCAGCCGTGCGTGAGCAGCAGCGGCGTGGCGTCCGGCTCGGGCGAGCGCACGTGCAGGAAGTGCACGTTCTGCCCATCGATGCCCGTGGTGAACTGCGGGTACGAGTTGAGCTTCGCCTCCCACGCGCGCCAGTCGTAGCCGTCGCGCCACCGCTGCACCAGACTCTGCACGTATGGCAGCGGCACGCCGTAGTCGTTGCCGGCGCCGGGCAGTTCGTCGGTCCAGCGGACCCGGGCCAGGCGCTCGGCCAGGTCGTCCAGGTCGGCCTGCGGGATATCGATACGGAAATCACGGATCTCGGCCGTGTCGATCTCGGTCATGGCGTCGACCCTGCCGGACCATTAGGACGATATCGCTCCTAATGGTCCGGCATGCTTGACGAATGTTGGACACCTCGGCCCGCCTCCTGCGGCTGCTCTCCCTCCTGCAAACCCCGCGCGAGTGGACCGGCGCCGAACTCGCCGAGCGCCTCGGGGTGAGCGGGCGGACCGTGCGTACCGACGTGGAGCGCCTGCGCACCCTCGGCTACCCGGTGCTGGCCACCCGCGGTTCCGCCGGCGGCTATCGGCTCGGCGCCGGTGCCGTGCTGCCGCCGTTGCTGCTCGACGACGAGGAGGCGGTCGCCGTCACCGTCGGCCTGCGGACCGCGACCGGTGGCGCCATCGCGGGGATCGAGGAGTCGTCGTTGCGGGCGCTGGCGAAGCTGGAGCAGGTGCTTCCGTCCCGGTTGCGGCGCCGGGTCAACACCTTGCAGGCCTACACAGTGCCGGTGCCCCGCGGCGACGCCGGCCCCAGCGTCGACCCGGCGGTCCTGACCGCCTTGAGCGCGGTCTGCCGCGACCGGGAACGGCTCCGCTTCGACTACCACGACCACGCCGGCGCGGCCACCGTGCGCGCCGTCGAGCCGTACCGGCTCATCATCTGGGGCCGCCGCTGGTACCTGCTGGCATGGGACGTCGAGCGGAGCGACTGGCGTACCTTCCGCGTCGACCGGATCCGGCCCCGCACCCCGACCGGCCCCCGCTTCACACCGCGCGACCTGCCCGACGACGTCGCCGCGTACGTGTCACGCCGGGTGTCCGCCGCCGCCTGGCGCTACCGGGCGCAGGTCACCGTGCACGCGCCAGCCGAAGTCATCGCCGATCGCATCGGCCCGGCGGCCGGCACGGTTGAACGCCTCGACGAACGCACCTGCGTCCTGCACACCGGCGCGGACACCGTCGAGACCCTCGCCGTCCATCTGGGCCTGCTCGGCGCAGACTTCGACGTCACCGGGCCGCCGGAACTTCTCACGCACCTGCACCGTCTCGCCCACCGATACATCCGCACGATCACCTCGTCTGCACCAGGTGATCGGACCGGGTGAGCGCCCGCCGCCGCATGACCACAACACCGCCGGCTCCCCGCCGGGCTCCGGAAGCCATCGGGCAACCGGCCACGAGTTGGCGGGGGCGGCTGGTCGCCGGAGCAGGCAAGAGCCGCCTGCCGCCGAATGGTGGGGCAGCCCCGTACGCAGCTGGTCACAGTCCTCACGGGGAGGACCGCGACCAGCAATGACGCGGCTGACCTAGCCGAGGTGCTCGCTGGAGGACTCCACCGTCTGCTTGAAGATGCTCAGGCCGTGGTCCATTCCAGCGCCCATCGGGATGGCGAGGTCGTCCGGTCGCACGTCGTGGATCCATACGAACCGGCTGCGGCCGTCCCCGTGCGGGACGACCTGCATCGAGGCGTTGTCGTGTTCCGGCTGCATGGTGCCGCCGATGACCGAGAAGACGAGCCGGCGCAGCTCATCGTCGAGCGCGATGAGCCGCTCCCGCAGCAGCCATCCCGTCGGCGAACGTGACGACCCTGACGCCCGGTTCGTCGACCCAACTGTCGGTGACGAAGCCCAGCGCCATCCGGACGGGCCCGTCGGTGAAGTCACTGATGATCGCCCACACGGCCGCGGGGTCGGCATCGAGGATGATCTCTTTTTGCACGGTGGCCATATCTGTCTCTTCTGTAGTGGTGGTGGGATACCGGCGTCGCGCAGTGGCGAGTTCGTCTATGCGGCGACGACGCAGAACTGGTTGCCCTCGGGGTCGGCCAGCACGACCCAGCCGTCGAAGCGCCGCACTTCACTCGCGCCGAGGGCCCGAATCCGGCCGACCTCGCCTGCCAGGTCATCAGTGGACAGGTCCAGGTGCAGTCGGTTCTTGCCCTCCCGGCCCTCGGGCACGGCCTGCAGGGACAGGCCCACGCCGCTCTTGTTCGCGTCCTCCAGGTAGGTCGTGCCTTCGTCCGAGGACGCGACCTGGTACCACCCGGTGACCGCCTGCCAGAAGGCGGTGCTGCCGGCCAGGTCGTTCGTGTCGATGCAGATGTTGCCGATGCTGATGCTCACCAGCGATCCCTTCTGATCTAACTGACGTACCAATTACGTCGGTTAAGTAACCTACCATCGCCGATAGCCGGATAGGCTGCGAGACGTGATGAATGAGCGTGCCACCGAGCCCGTGCCGGACAACCTCGCAACCGGGACGGCGCCGATGCCGCTACGCGTGATCGAGGAGTTCATCAACACCCGCCGCCGCGACGGCGACGAGATCGCAACCCCGCAACAGCTGGCGACGTGGTTGCACGCCCGCGGCCTCATGCCGGCCGACACGGTGGTGAACGACGAGCAGCGCGACCGTGCCGAACGGATCCGTGAGGGACTACGCGCACTGATCGCCGAGAACAACACCGAGCCGGTCTCCAGCCCGCGCCCGGACGGCCTCAACCCCGCCGCCCGCGCCGAACTCGTCGACCTCACCCGCGACTTCCCGCTGATGCTCGACGTGACCGTTTCCCCGCCCCGACTGGTCGCCCGCGCCCGGATGCCGGTGGAGGCGGCGCTGGCCAGGCTCCTCGCCGTCGTGGCCGAGGCCGTGGCGGAAGGCACGTGGACACGGCTGAAGGCCTGCCGGGAGCCAAGCTGCCGATGGGCCTACTACGACCACTCCCGCAACCGGCGCCGGACCTGGTGCTCCATGGACATCTGCGGCAACCGCGCCAAAGCCCGCGCCTCTCACCACCGCAAGTCCACCGCGCCCTTGACCGCGGACCAGCCGACAAACCGATGACCCCGCGCCGTCGGCCCGCCGGCCTCGCTCCGGCCTCGCTCCGTCCGGGCAGGCGCGGGGCTTTTGCCCCTCTTCGAGGGACTCAGGTCACGGGGTCAGCCCCAGCTCGCGCAGTTGGACGGGCCGAAGCGGTCGCCATCCGCTGGTGTCGAGCTTGGCCAGTTCCGCCTCGACGTCCACGTTGGTGACGCCGAAGAAGTTGATGTTGTCGCTGTGGCCGGGCGAGATGTGCGACAGGATCTCGTCGCTCACCTCCCGGCCCTGGGAACGCAGCTCCAGCACCGCCCTGGAATAATATTCGGTCGTCCATGCGACCACCGAGTTGGTCAGCAGGGTCAGGCACCATGCCTGCTCGGTCTGCTGTTCCAGATGCGGGCGGGTGATGGTGCCCTGCTGGGCGCAGTGCAGGTCGCGGCGCAGTGCGTGCAGGCTTTCCCCCTTGTTCAGTTGCCGCGAGATCTTCCTTCTGAAGGCCGGGTCCGACAGGTATTTGGCCAGGTGGACGGTCCTGCGCAGCATGCCCCATTCCTTCAGCGCGGCGGCCAGGGTGTTCTGTCGGGAGGCGGCCGACCACTTGCCGACGATCAGCGAGGCGGTGGCCTGGCCGTATTTCAGCGACCCGGCCATCCGCAGCAGGTCCGGCCAGCAGCCGGCGATGAGGTCCTCATTCCAGCGCGCGCCTAGCAGCGGCCCGGCGTGCGGGTAGCGCTTGGCGATCTCGGTCGGGGTGTCGTCCCGCACCAGGGTGACCCGGGTCAAGTCCCGCAGCCGCGGCGTGAGGGCCTTGCCGACCAGGTCGAACAACGCAAAGTTGATGAGCGTAGCTCCGTGACTGTCGGTCGCGTGCTCGGCGATCGGGAGGTCGGTTGCGTTGCCGAGGAAGTCGTCCAGGACGAAGTGCGCCTCCCGCGCCGTCGGCACGATGATCTTCGTGCCGTACGTCGACCACTGATCGGAGACATGGGTGTACGTGGAGAGCACCTGACCGCCGTGAATGACCATGGTCCGGCCGGTCAGGGTCTTGCCGCGGACGGGGAACCGCTGGCCATCCGATGAGCTCATGGTGCCACCGCCGAACACCTTGGCCAGCTCCAGGCCGTAGTGGTGGTCGACGATGACCGTGTTGGCCTCGCGCAGCGTCTCCTCCCGCACGTACCACTCCATGGTCCAGGCCAGCACGTCGTAGGACACCCCGCAGGCCTCCGACATGCGGGCCAGGCCCAGGTTGGTGGACATCGCGATGAGCACGGCCAGGATGTTGCGCTTGGTCTCCACGGACGTGGTGAGCTTGCGGCCGCCGGCGTGGGTGAAGCAGTCCAGGAAGTGCGTGCGGGCGTCCAGTTCGATCAGCAGCGAGGCGATCGGCGCGAACGGGCAGCATCGCGGCCAGCTCCTCCTTCAGCGCCTTGGCCTCGGCCGGTACGTCCTCGGCCGACAGCGGCGGCACCACCAGATGCTCGTCCTCATCCAGCCGGACCATGCCGGTATCGTCGGGAGCGGCGCCGGCCAGGGTCGTCTCCAGCTCCTGCAGGGCGGCGTGCAGTTCCTCCTTGCCCTGCTCCAGCGCCTCGGCCGCGTGCGGCGGCTTGCCCACCAGGCGGCAGTACTCGCCGCGCCGGGGCGCCCACTGCTCAGGCGTGTACAGGTAGGTGGCCGGGTCGGCGTAGCGGCGCGAGCCCGGCACGAAGACATCCCCGCTGCGCAGCCCGTCCCGCAGGCACAAGATCACACACAGCTCCCAGAAGTGGCGGTAGGCGGTGTCCTCCCCGGACCTGCGAGCCTTGGCCAGATAGTCGGCGTACTTGGCGGGCACGAAGCCGCTCGGCGCCCCCGCGGGCACCTTCCGGCCACCGAGCCGGTTCATCTCCTTCAAGACGGCCACCGCCTCCATCAGCTCGGCCGTGCCCGGCCCGCCCTGGAAATCGATCGCGGCCAGCACGTTCGGCGTGAACTGGCGCAGGTAGGTGTAGGACGACTCCAGCTCCGACAACCGGCCGTGATCTCGGGGCAGCGGCTTCCACGCATCGGAGGTGATCTCCCGCAGCCGCTGCATGCCGATCCGCTCGCGCAGCATCCCGCCCACCTCATCGTCGGGGATCGACGGGTCGGCCAGCACCGGCAGGATCATCTCCATCACCAGCTGCCGGGCCTCCCCCTCTTGGCCCGCTCGACCAGCGCCTCATCCGTCTTGGACTTCGCCCGCGACTCCCGCGCCGACACCGCCTGGTCGAACAGGGCCACCACCTCATCCAATTGGTCGACCGCGGCCTGGGCCACGAACGCCAGCAGGATCGGGAACTTACGCTCCTTGCGCCGCTCCAGCCCCTGGTTGGTCGAGCGGCGCGCAACCTGGGCCAGGAACCGGCGCCGCTCGTTCGGCAGCACCGACACATCCATCTGGTGGGCGTCGATCGCGCGCAACCAGGTCAGCTTGTCGATCGCGGTCTTCACCGAGGTCGCCGAGGCATCCCGTGCCGGGCTGACCAGCCACTCCAGCCGGGTCATCCCCAGCCCCGCATCCACCAGCAGCATCCGCTCCAGATCGGCGCGGACCTCCGCCGTCAGCAGGTGCCCCACCAGCTGCGAGGTCAGATCGGAGGCCGCCTGGCGGGCCGTGCCGACCATCTTGGCCAAGATGAGCGCGCCGGGCCGGATCACCTTGGCCGCCATCAGATACTCGCGCGCCAGGTTAAACAGCAACGTGGGCGAGTCGTGCTCCATCGCCCGGTCCAGTAGGAACTGCTCCAGCTCCTTCATCGCCTGGCTGCTCGCCGGAGCGGTCTGCCACTCCAGATACTTGGCGATCAGGCCCAGTTGGTCCGAGCGGGTCTGATCGCGCTTGCCGTACAGCCGCAGCGCCGCCGGCGCCACGCCCAGCCGCTCCGCGACCCGGGCTACGGCCGCAGGCGGTGCCGAGGCCCACATCGTCGGGCACGAACCCGAGCCACGGCAGCGTGCAGAGCTGGACCAGCATGCCCAGCCGATCGACAGGGCCCCGCCCACCGGGACTCACGAACGCCGCGTCAGCCGCCGTCGGCGTGAAATATCGGATCAACTCATCTGCGCTGATCTCCGGGAACGAGCGCAGCTGCTCCAACTGCTCCTCGGAGAACATCTTCTCTGACAACGCATCACTCCACGTGCCGTACCGGACAAAACCGGAACGAACGTAGCGGCAGTGATCATCAACCCGCCACAGGCGGTCAAACTCCTCCGTTACCGCAGCTCAGACGCTACTTCGTTGAGAATTTCTTCATTGCTACCGGGACCCCTTCATGCAGGTCAGAGAAAAATGATCTCTTCCATCACGTAGGGCAAGTAGATTGGCTGCCGGGCGAGATTCGAGGCTCACCTGGCCAGTCGCCGAGTCGCTATCTGGGACCCAAGTGCGGCGCGCCCGCAATCACGAGGTGCCGTCAGGCGAGTACGACTCGCTGTCATGTCCCCGCCCCGCAGACCGGTGATCCGTTCCGATGATCAACCCTTCGCGGACCAGGGCCGCTGGGAAGAATCGTGTCAGGGGGCCCAAGCGAGGCAGGTCCCAGCCGGTGACCTGAACGCCCGGGCGAGCACGATTTCGGCCCAGGCGGATCACTCCCGCGCGAACGACATACCGGGAACATACTCGGACCTCATAGTCTCGCGGCCGTCCCAGAAGTCACACGAGATGACGGAGAAGACCATGCGCGGAGGGAACGGCTCGCCGTCCTCGCCACCATCACGATCAGTACCAGCGCCCTGATGGGCACTGCGGCCTTAGCCGATGACCAGATCCCCGAGGACGCGCTCATCGCCCGTTACGACACCGAAGTCACCACCATCAAGGTGACGCCCGAGCAGGTTCTGGCGGAGGCGAACGCAGCGGGCGAAGTCGTCGACGCGACGCCGACGGGGGTCGGGGTCCCGGCGATCAAGTGCTCGGGCAAGCAGGTCCACTGGGCTGCGTATAACGGCTTCGGGGTGAGGATGGTCAGCTTCTTCCAGAAGCTGAGCTGGTGCTATAACGGCACGAAGATCACGACGCAGACGTCCTCGGCGTGGGGTGAGGTGTACCAGCCCCTGTGGAGCTGGAAGGGCGTGCAGTCCACGACGAAGGTCGGCGGGGTCGGCTGGAGCTACTACACACTCACCCGCCAGGGCAAATTCTGCCTTCAAGTCAATAACGCGTGCTATCAGGAGTGGTGGCCCTGGATCAAGCAAAAGGGGACCGCGACCGGGGGATACTCCTACGACGCAGGCTGACGTGGCTAGATAGATGTTGACCATGTGGGCGCGGCTGAGCCGGGCCCCGCGCCGCTGCTGCTCGGCGGCCAGCCGCTGCTGCAGTTCGCAGTTCCAGTCCGTGACGCGTTCGTCGGTCCTGATCTATCTGGTGATCAGCAGGACCAAGGGCGTGGACGACCGGACGATCCTGCTGCGGGTGCTGTTCGTGGTGGGGGTGCACTTCGTGCCGATGGGGCTGGCGCACGGGCCGCTGATCACCGTCCTGGGCGTGTTCACGATGGTCAACGCGGCGGCGGCGCTGCGCATGTCGGCGGCGCCGCTACCGGTGTTCGGGGTGATCGACGCGGTGCTGAAGTCCGGCTTCGGCGCGGTGATGCTGCTCGCCTATCCAGTGCTGACCTTCACGTGATCGATACGTCTGCTCGGTCAATGGCGGATGGCCGGGTCCTCGGGACCTTCTGCTCTGGTCATGCGGTCTCGGGGCGGCGGAGCCTGGATCGGACTCGCATCCGGAACGAGGGAGCGGAGATGAGACCGTTCGAGATCGTGCTGCTGGTCGCCGACGTGGTGGCGTTCGTGGTGCTGGTGATCCCGCCGCGGGGGCGCGTCGAGTGGCTGCGGCACGCGGCCCTCGTGCCGCCGGCCGCGATGGCCGCGCACCTGCTCGTGGAGGGGCCGCGCTGGCAGATGATCCCGGCGTACGGGCTGGGCCTGGCGTTCGCGTTCGCGGGCGGCCGGCTGCTCCGAGGCGTCCGGGCGCCGGGCAGACGCAGGTGGCCGCGGCTGTTCGGGGCCGGGCTCGGCGTGCTGGGGCTGGTGGTCTCCGCCGCCCTGCCTGCGGCCCTTCCCATCTTCGGCTTCCCCGAGCCCACCGGCCCATACGACGTCGGCACGCTGACCTACCACTGGGTGGACGCCGACCGTCCGGAGATCTTCACCGCGGCCCCGGACGACCGCCGCGAGCTCATGGTGCAGATCTGGTATCCGGCCGAGGCCGATCCGTCTGCGCCGCGGGCCCCGTACATCGAGGACGCCGCCATCATCACGCCGACGCTGGGACGCCTGCTGGGCGTGCCCGGCTTCACCTTCTCGCACCTGGGACACGTCAGAACCAACGCCGTCCCCTCAGCCCCCGTGGCGGACGGCGAGCTGCGTTACCCGGTGCTGATCATGCTGGCCGGCATCCAGGGCTACCGCCAGGTGTACACGTTCAAGGTCGAGGAACTGGCCTCGCAGGGGTACGTCGTCGCCGCCATCGGCCAGCCGTACGCCCATGCGGCGGTGCTCTTCCCCGACGGCCGCCAGGTGGCCTACGACCACCGCCTCGATGACCGCGCGTTCGAGGACACCCACATCCCCCACCTCTCGCAGGACGTCGGCACCACCTTGGACCGGCTCACCGCCCTGGACCTGGCCGACCCCCACGGCGTCCTGACCGGCCGGCTGGACCTGAGCCGGGTGGGCCTCACCGGCCAGTCACTGGGCGCCATCGTGGGATCCCAGGCTTGCCTGGCGGAGCCGCGGCTGCGGGCGTGCCTGCTCGAGGACGGCTACATGACCCCTGACGCGGTACGGTCGGGCCTCCGGCAGCCGACCATGTGGATCACCAGGGACGCCGAGGTCATGCGGCTCGAAAGGCGGCGTGCCGGCGGTTGGACGGAGGCCGACATCGCCGAGCACCAGAACACCATGCGGGCGGTGTACGAGAGCCTGCCCACGGAGGGCTATTTCGTGCTGGTGGACGGCATCTTCCACCTCGACATGACCGACGGCCCGCTCTTCGCGGCGCCGCCCCTCGCCGCCGCCCTGGGTCTGTCCGGTCCGATCGGCGGCTCGCGGGCGCACGCCGTGACCAACGCCTACTCCGTGGCGTTCTTCGACCACCAGCTCAAGGGCACGCACTCGCCCCTGCTGGACGGCCCATCGCGGCAGTATCCCGAGGTCCGCATCGAACGCCACCTTCCCCATCCAGACAAGGAGTGACATGATCCAGCACGCCACGGCACCCGCCGTCGGGCGGGTGAAGTACCACTTCGACGACATCTTCACCGACCTGGCCTTCCTGCACACGCTGACCACCACGGGTTCAAGGGCGCCGCGCTCGGCGAGTGCCACGCCGCGGCCGCGCGCATCACCGAGGGCGACCCGGCCAGTTGGCGGGCCGCCTGGACGCAGGAGGGCGCGCGGGCGGAGGCGGTGGCCGAGCGGGCGGAGGCGGCCAGGCATCTGGTCAGCGCCCAGGAGGCCCACCTGCGTGCGGTCACCTACCACTGGAACGCCGCCATGGCCGTCATGCCGGACGATCCGGACTTCCGCCCGAGCGTTGAGCACTTCCGCACGTTGTTCCGCCGGTTCGCGGCGTTGAGCAACCCGCCGATCGACGTGGTGGAGATCCCGAACGAGCGGGCGAGCCTGCCCGGCTACTTCCTGCGCCCCGCCGGCCCACCACGACCCCGGCCGACCAGCGCCGACGCCGAGCTCATCACCTGCCCGCTGCTGTGCGTCAACGACCAGGGCGACTACCCTGCACTGCGTGAGCAGGCGGCCCGCGCCATCGCCGGCGCGGCCCATCCGCTGTCGGCGCACCAGCATCAACCCCGGACCCGTTAGGTTCAGGGCAGGTCGTGCAGCGCCGCGAGCGCCTCATCGATGTGGTCGAGGAGCGTCCGCGTCCGGCCCTCCCGATGCCACTGCTCCAGTGAGCCGAAGTAGACGCCGAACCAGTAGGTGCGGGCGGTGACCCCGGCCCGTGTGGCCGACATGCCCTGGGCCCGCAGCAGGTCCGCGAAGCGCTGGCTGCTCTCGTCCAGCGCGGCGTACACGGCCGCCCGCACCGGCGGCTCCTCCAGCACGTACTGCATGCCGCGCCAGGGCTCCCCCGTGCGCCAAGGCGCCCGCTGCGCCGGGTCGGCGACGGCGGCGACGATCCGGCGCACCGTGCCCGGCAGATCGTCCAAGTCGATGTGGCCTTCCAGCCGGTCGACGCCGATCGTCGCGTACGGGTCGGTCGTGAACAGCCCTTCCTTGGAGCCGAAGTACCGGTAGAAGGTGCGCGGCGAGACGCCCGCGGCCGCGGCGACCTGCTCGACCGTCACCTCGCCGTACCCGCGCTCGTCGAAGAGGTCCATGGCGGTGTCGATGATGTGGTGCACCGCGGCCAGCCGGTTGCGCTGGCGAAGGGTCAACGCCATGGGGCCAGGTTATCGCACTGTGTCAATTTGGCATACTCTGCCATATTGACGGACACTGCCAGTAGCGTGACGATGGAGACATCCAACCGAAGTAGGTGACGGAAATGCCCGTCCACGCACTCGCCGGCCATCTGGTGATCATCACTGCTCCCCTCGCCACCCTCGTGGCCCTCGTCTACGCCTGGCGGCCCACGTCCCGGCGTGGCATGCGGCTGCCCCTGGTCGTGTTCAGCGTCCTGAACGCGGCCCTCGCGATCTGGGCGGGAACCGCCGGCTCCGCCCTCCTCGGCACGCTGCGCACGACCGCCCAAGGTGCGGGTCAGACCCTGTCGCCCACCGTCCTCTCCCACGCCCACGAGGGCGACTACCTGACCCTCTCGTCCGTCGTGCTGGTGGTGGCGGTGCTCACGGTGGTGTGGTGGGTACTCGCCCCCGGCCGCGAGAAGAGCGCGGGCGCGATCGCGGCCTCCTGGGTGCTGACCGCCGCAGTCGTCGCCGTGTGGTGGTTCACCGGGACCACGCTCGCCGAGGCCCTCGAATCGGTGTGGTCACACCACACCCTCTGGAAGACCTGAACAGGAGGCTCGCAATGCTCGAACGAGAGAATTCGACGGCCGCACACCGAGGCGGCCCTTTCTATGCCCTGAAACGGTGGATGTACCGCCGCGGCCGTCCCGGGAGACTGGCGCGGGCCATGAACCACCTGGATATCCTGCAGTACGCCGCGGGCTGTCTCAGCCCCCGCCGCGCCGTGGTTTTGGAGGTACGCGGCCGGACCAGCGGCCGGACGGTCTCGGTCCCCGTGGTCGTGGCGGACCACGAGGGCGGGGAGTACCTGGTGTCGATGCTGGGTGAGGAGGCGAACTGGGTTCGCAACGTCCGCGCCGCCCACGGTCACGCGATCCTGCGTCGCGGCGACCGCCGCCCCGTCTTGCTGGAGGAGGTGCCCCCGGACCTCCGGGCCCCGATCCTCCGCCGCTACCTCGCCCTCGCCCCGGGCGCCCGCCCCCACGTCCCGGTGTCACGTCGCGCGCCACTCGCCTCTTTCGAGGCCATCGCCGCCCGCCACCCGGTCTTCCGCATCCACGACGCCTCGGCCGAAGAGCCCTCCCTTCGACAAGGTTGAGTGGGTGGGCCTTGCACAAGGGCGTCAAGGGGAAAGCCGCCACACGCCGTACGAACTCCACCACCGTCTCCAGGGTGTCCATCGAGGCCGTGCGCCGCAGGCGCGGCCACGCGGGCACAGAGACGACGCAGCTGTACGCCCTCCTCGATGACGAGGTCGCCGATGCCGAGATCAGTTCCGGCGATGAAGCCAAGAAAGATCGTCCATAGCGGCGTGGTGGCATTGAGCACTCCGGCCACGCTGGAGCTCACGTGCTGTTCGGCGATCGCAAAGAGGGTGTAGGGGATAGCGTTGGCGAATAGCGCCGCTATGGCCAGATGAATCCACAAGATCGGCTGTGCTGGCAGCCTTAAGCCCCGTGCTTTGATGATCGGGTAGAGAACGAGAGCACCAAGGGCGAGCCTGATCAAGGTGATCTGGGCAGGTGACAGTCCACGCAGTGCGATGGCGATCCATAGGAAGCTAGAGCCCCAGAGGAGGGCGAGAATTCCTAGGCGTATAAAGCTGCTGGTGGCCAACTGGTGCTCGCCTCCTGATCATTCAACCGGCGTGTCGTAGAACAGTCCGGTCATGTCCGATCTCATGCGAACCTGGTCAGTTCGTAGGGATCGCTGTTCTGGTCGATGCTGACATGGAGGACGTCCAGCACGGGAACTCCGGGCGGCAGTTTGAGGTACCGGCTTTCCTCGCTCGTGATATGCGAGCGGCCGGGCGGCCCGGAGGAGTCTCACCTCCGCACCACCCGGCGGATCCCTACCACCCCAGATAACGATGGTCCCGGCCGGAGAGAGCCCCCGTTTTGGAAGGCGTACGGGCGAAGCCCGTGCCTTTCAAACCACGTGAGGAGAGTCACTAGACGATCAAACGAGTGATCTAAACTGGGCGCCTTTACAATGTAGATTTCCTAGGGCGGGGAGCGGAAGGCTATGCCGTCTTCTCTTGACTCGCGTTCCGCAGCTAATCGGGCTGCTGGGGCATGATCGAGCATGAAGATGCAGGTCGGCGACATGAGGCCTAGCGGAAATCGCGAGAACGCCTAGTAACACGACTTCCACGAAACAGCAGTCACAGACTGTGCTTAAGCTGTTACGGTCTGGTGGCATGTTCGTCAGGAGCTCTGCCCGCAGGAACAAGGACGGCACGGTGGTGCGCTACCTGCAACTGGCGCACAACGAATGGGATCCGGCCAGCAAATCGTCCAAGACCAAGGTGCTGCACAACTTCGGCCGCGAGGATCAGCTCGACCGCCCGGCGGTCGAGCGCCTGGTCACCTCGCTGTGCCGGCTGCTGGACCCCGAACGCGCGGCCACCGTGCGCACCCCCGGCGAGCTGAACTACCAGGGTTCAGCCAGCTTCGGCGGCGCCTACCTGCTGGACCAGCTGTGGCGACAGCTGTCCATCGACAAGATCATGATTTCCATGCTGGCCCGTACCCGGCGCGGCCCCTACACCGAGCGGGTGCTGTTCGCGCTGGTGGCCAACCGCGCGCTGGATGCCTCCTCCAAGCTGGCCGCCTCGCACTGGGTCGGCCGCCGCGCCCACATCGAGAGCCTGACCAGCTGCAGCGACGATGCCTGCTATCGGGCGATGGACTGGCTGCACGAGTGCCGCGACGCGATCGAGAACAAGGTGTTCGACCAGGTCGCCACCCTCTTGAACCTTCAGGTGGACTTGCTGTTTTTCGATACGACCAGCACCTATTTCGAGATCGACACCCCCGATGAGGCCATCGACCGCGACGAGCGCGGCATGCCCCTGCCCGACGACTGCGATGCCGGCGAGGAACCGGCCATGCGCAAGGGCTTCCGGGCGTTCGGCAAGTCCAAGGATCACCGCGACGACCTGCCGCAGGTGGTGATCGGGCTGGCGGTCACCCGCGACGGCATCCCGGTCCGCTGCTGGCGCTGGCCGGGCGGCACCGCGGACGCCACCGTGATCAGCCAGGTCAAGAAGGACATGCGGGACTGGACTCTCGCCAAGATCGTGTGGGTGGGTGACCGCGGCTTCACCTCCGAAGACAACCGGCGCACGCTACGCAGCGGCGATCACCACTACATCCTCGGGGAAAAGCTGCGCTCGGGCAGCCCCGAGGCCAAGGCGGCGCTGGCACGGCAGGGCCGCTACACCGACGTGGCCGGCAACCTCAAGGTCAAAGAGGTCCGCATCAGCGAGCATGAACGCTTCGTCATCTGCTTCAACCCCGACGGTGCCGATCGCGACGCGGCGGTGCGGGAGCGACTGCTGGCCCACCTCGGCGAGCTGATCGACGGCACCGACGGCTGGAAGAGCGACAAGCGGGCCGAACTGCGCGGGGTGATCTCCACCAAGCCCGGCCTGAACCGCTACCTGCGCGTCACCGCCGGCGGGCTGCTGCGCATCGACCAAGCCAAGGTCAAGGCCGAGGCCAAGCTGGACGGCAAGTACCTGCTGCGCAGCAGCGACCCGCGTCTGAGCGCCGAGGACATCGCACTGGGATTCAAGCAGCTCTGGCAGGTCGAGCGGGGCTGGCGGGACATGAAGCAGATCATCGACCTGCGGCCCGTCTACCACCGCCTGGAGCAGCGCATCCGCGCCCACGTCATCCTCTGCTGGCTGGCCCTGCTGCTGATCCGCATCATCGAAACCGGCACAGGCCGGACCTGGCGGCACATCCGTGAGGAATTCGACCAACTGACCATCGCCACTTTCACCGGGCCAACCGGCACCTTCCGCCAGATAGCCGAGCTCACCAAGCCACAACGAGACATCCTCGCCAAACTTGCGCTTCCCATCCCGAAGAAGGTCATAGAGGCGATACCGGCCACCCCCTCCTGACCAGCAATAACACCCCCGCCTAGTACCACGCCGCGCACGCGTTCCAGCATGCGTTACCGCAGCTCAACCCCTTGATCCGTGTGCTTTTCTTCAGACACATCTGCGGAACCCAAGGTCCAGGCGATTCTCGAGGCGGACGACGAGGCCGCCGCCGAGCAGCCCGAGTTGTAAGTCCCCAACACGGCGAAGGCCCGCCGCGCGATGGTGCACGACGGGCCTTTCTCATGTCCGGGTCAGGCGTGGATGTGCTCCGCAACCTTTCGCCGGCGCGGCTCCACCACATCTTCCCACCAGTTCGCTTTCCGTATTGAGAACGGCTGGCTACCAGCTGAAGTCACGGGGTAATGCAGACGCGGTCGGCATTGTTGTCCGAAGACCCCGAGAGGTTCCCCCAGGCGCCGGGCGAGAATGAGGCGATCTCTACCCAGGAGGAGCTCACCTTGGCGTACAGGTGGACGTAGGCATTGTTATGGCCGCGGTTGTAGACGGAGCTGATGCTGTTTCCGGGGAAGGCCGGGGGCTCGTGGCAACCAGCAGTTGGAGCTACCCATCTACTGCCGGTTCCGTTGTACCCCATGTAGTAGCACGAGTAGTTCAGGTCGCATTCCCATGCCAATGCTGTCGCCTGCGCTGGCGTAGCGGCGAGGAACGGGATGGTGGCGATGAGCAGACTCACGACGATTGACGAGTACCGGCGCATGTTCGTGTGACCCTTCCTGTGTGTCCGAGTGGTACTGATTGGCACAAGCGTCTGCGGGGCAGCACCAAGACGTCCACAACATTCGGCCTCAGTCAAAACTCCCTGGTCGCCAGCGTTCAGCCTGTGCCGTCACCTCCCCGTCTCCTCGCTGGCCACTGGCCAATGGCCCCGGCGTGCTCGGAACGGCCGGGGCCACGTCGGGGTCAGCCGTGAATATGCTTGGCGACCTTCGCCTGGAACGCCTCCGACCGCCGCCTCGTCCCGGGCGAGCGGTCATCCTCTTCTTCGGCAGTCGGCCCGAGCAGGAGATCCGCGCCCAGAGGGCTGAGGGTGTGCAGCATGGTGTTGGCGCTGCGGCTACTGATGATCAGGCCCGCGTCGCGCAAGATCGTGGTGTGATGGCTGGTCGTAGCCGGCGACACCCCGACCCGCTCGGCCAGGTCGCTCGTGGTGCCACTCGCTGCCACGGCGCGCAGGACTGCGGCGCGGGTGTCGCCGAGCAACCGATCCAGGGCGGCTCCGTGGCGCACTGTGGCGGAGCCAGGAGAATGGTCAACGGGGTAGACGACGACCTGCGGGAGTCCGGGGTTGAAGATGGTCGCGGGATGCAGGCGGGCGAAGTAGGAGGGGATCAGCAACAGTCCGCCGTGCAGGTGGACGTCTCGGCTGGAGGGGTGGGCGGGGATGTCCAGGACGGGGAAGTGCCATCGCATGATGGGGCGGAAGCTGTCGAGCAACCCATCGACGCCGCCCGCGCGAAGTGCCTGGCGCCGCAGCGCGACGTCGAAGTCTACGCAGGTGCGGATCGTCGGCCAGTACGGGGCGACCGAGACGCGATGGTAGGCGCGCATGGTGTCGCCGAGTTCGGCCAGCGCTCGGTATCTGGATGCGCGCAGGTCGTCTAGCCAGGCGCCATGGCCGGGGCCGCCGCCGAGTAAGCCGATCTCGTCGCATAATCGGCGCCGCGATGTACTCAGGATCGCCTCCAGCGCCTCCTCCAGGCCGAGCGCGCCCTCCGGCGGGGTAAGCAGGTCGGGATAGTAGGCGGCGTGGGGCGCAATGGGAAACAGGCGAGCTCGAACCCGGGATGCCAGGTTGGTCTGGTGCAGATCGTGGCGAACGCGTCGGCGCCACCCTCCGAGGTCCCTCTTGCCGTACGTAGCCTGTAGTGCCTGAATGCTGTTGGCCAACTCCCACATGACGTCCGCCCCGTTCGCCACATAGGTACGCGCCAGATCAGCGCGGGTGAAATGAATACGCACCCGACCTCCACGATCTTAGGCCCGGCCCCCTTCTTCGATATCGCGCCTATGAGCCCGTTCGTTCCAAGAAGAGGCAGAATGCACGCCGAGCCTGTTCGATGGACCGTTCGTCACTCCCCCGGATATGAACGCGCACCTGCGGCGCGGCCTGTCCAGCACCGTCTGCACCGACTCCCGCACAGAGAGCGTCATCAGCGGCAGCAGCTCGTGCATCGCCCGCCGCGCCTCGGTCTCCTCCTCCTCGTCGAGGAAGTCCCGCACGAGGTCCACATCGGGGATCATCCCGCCTCCTCCGGTCTCGCCGCGCGATCATGGACCCCCAGCCGACGTCATGATCCGTGTTGGTGCCGCTGTGGAGGGGAGGTATGAGTACGGGATCTGCGCCGCCAAATCATCCTGCTTGCCGAGAAGCTGATCAAGGGACCATGTGCGCGGCGCCCGCGCGTCAAGAGATCCAGAGGTACCCGAACCTGCCAACCGCCAGGACGCACAGGACGCCGAACACGACGGCCACCGGCCACGACCTCCTGCCCGTCGTCCAGGCCACGCCAGCCACGGCGACTCCCAGGAGGCTTGCGGCCGAGATGGCCACGGAGTTGCCCAAGTCCTCCAGCGAGGTGCCGTGATAGGGGTCGTCGTCGGGCGCCTCCACGCGATAAGCGAACCCTACGGCGCGGCGGGGTGGCCAGGTGATCGGTGCGTGCCTGCCGGACGGACAGCGTGCGGGTGCGCGTGTGGGCGCGGCGCACAGTGGTGTGCCGCGCTGGAGCTGTCGTGAGCGGCCCGCGTCGGCCGCCGCCGTCATGGCGTCATCGCCGGGGACACCAGGGTCACGCGCGGCAAGATCATTCCGCGTCTGTTCCGCCAACAGCGGCACACAGTGGCGCACACCGCGTATTTGACAAATAGCGTTGCCGTAATGGCAAAGTGGCCGGATGGACGACCTAGAGGAGACGCTCCAAGCGGTGGGTCCCCGGCTGCGGGCGCTGCGCTTGGAGCGCGGAGCGACGCTGGCGGAGCTTTCCGGGAGCACCGGCATCTCCGTCAGCACCCTGTCCCGCCTGGAGTCCGGCCAGCGCAAGCCGACCCTTGAGCTGCTGCTCCCGCTGGCCCGCGCCCACCAGGTCCAGCTGGACGAGCTGATCGACGCGCCGGTGACCGGCGATCCGCGCGTGCACATGCGGCCGATCATGCGCCACGGCATGACGTACATCCCGCTGAGCCGCCGTCCCGGCGGGCTGCAGGCGTACAAGCAGATCTATCCGCCGCACTGGCCGGAGAAGGAGCCGGAGCAGCAGGTCCACGAGGGCTACGAGTGGCTGTACGTCCTGTCGGGGCGGCTGCGCCTGCTGCTCGGGGAGCACGACGTGCTCCTGACGCCGGGCGAGGTGGCCGAGTTCGACACACGGACGCCGCACGCCTTCGTCAACCCGGGCGCCGAGCCGGCCGAGGTCCTGGCGCTGTTCGGGCCCCAGGGCGAGCGCATGCACGTCCGGGCCCGCCCCGCCGCCAAATGAGGCCGGGGCCGTTCATGGTGGCCACCGCCGCCCAGCCCTGACGCGACGGGCCGCCGTTCAGCCGGCGGAGCGGCCGGCGAGCGGCCGTCGGCGTCCTGCCACGTCCTCGAGTGCGGGCGGCCGCCATGCGCCGTCCGGTTGGTACAGGTTCGTGCCCGGCGGCACGATCTCGTCGATCCTGTCGAGCGTCGCGTCGTCGAGCGTGAGCGAGGCGCCCTTGAACGTCGCGTCGAGCTGCTCCATGGTGCGAGGCCCGATGATCACCGACGTGACGGCGGGATGCGCCACGGGGAACGCCACGGCCAGCTCGGGCAGCGTGCACCCGATGGACTCGGTCAGCTCGGCGAGGCGCTCGACCGCCTCCAGCTTGGTGACGTTCTCGGGGATCGACGGGTCGAAGCGCTTCGGGGTGAGCGCCGGCCGCCCGGTGGACAGATCGGCGGGCTTCCCCTTCCTGAACCTGCCCGACAGGAACCCCGACGCGAGCGGGCTCCACGTCAGCACGCCCATCCCGTACCGGCGGCACACCGGCAGCACGGACGTCTCGATCCCGCGGGCGAGCAGCGAGTACGGCGGCTGCTCGGTCCTGAACCGCTGCAGCCCGCGCCGCTCGGCCACGTGGTGCGCCTCCACGATGTCCTCGGCGGGGAACGTCGAGCAGCCGAACGCCCGGATCTTGCCCTGGGTGACCAGGTCGCCCAGCACGCCGAGCGTCTCCTCGACGTCGGTCGTGTCGTCGGGGCGGTGGACCTGGTAGAGGTCGATCCAGTCGGTCTGCAGGCGCTTCAGGCTCTCCTCAACCTCCTTGACGATCCACCGCCGCGAGTTCCCGCTCCTGTTGCGGCCCTCCCCCATCTGGAAGTGCACCTTGGTGGCGAGGACGACATCGTCGCGCCGCCCGCGCAGCGCCTTGCCGACGATCTCCTCCGACTCCCCCGCCGAGTACATGTCGGCCGTGTCGACGAAGTTGATCCCGTGGTCGAGGGCGTGGTGGATGATGCGGGCGCAGTCGTCGTGGTCGGGGTTGCCTACCGCGCCGAACATCATGGCGCCCAGGCAGTGGACGCTCACCTCGATGCCGGTGCCGCCGAGTGGGCGGTATCGCATGGTCATGGGCGGCAAGCCTAGGAGCTGGATCGGACTCCAGGTCAAGCTCCGCGAGCGGCCACCACGGTCAGCCGCGGCGCGCCGGTGTCAGGAGTCCGGGAGCCGGTCCGGGTCCGTGCCGAAGCCGTCGAGCGCCTCGCGCTCCTCCAGGCTGCGCAGTTCCTGGAAGACGGTTATGTGCAGGCCGGCGGGGGCGTCGAGGCGGGCGTTCAGCGACTCCCAGGGCGTGACCGTGGGGGGCGCGACCTCGGCCGCGCCCGCCGACACCAGCCGTCCGGTCGTGGCCCGCGCGTCGTCCACCTCGAACGCGACCCGGATCTTCGGTGCCACCTGACGGCCCACCTCGACCTCGTCGATCATCTTCTTCTGCGCCGGGTTCGCGATCTCCAGTGTGGCGCGCCCGGCGTCCAGGATCGCCACCCGGGCGCCGTCCCCGCTCGAGAACGCCGCCTGTTCAGGAAGCCCCAGGACGTCGCGGTAGAAGGTCAGCGCGGCCTCGTAGTCCTCCGCCTCGACCACCAGGCGGAGCTGGCGGACCGGGCGACCGCCCGCTGGGTCGGCGTGCGTGCTCATGTGATCTCCTCTGAGGGGCCGGGACCGTCGTTCCCTTGCACCAACCCGCTCGTCTCGCCACTTCATCCCCAAGCGGGCGGCGGAACCGGACCGACTCTGCGACCTTTGAGAGCCCGGCCATGGTCGTGGCCGACCCCGGCAGGGCACGAAATCCACATCAAGGTAGCCGAGAAAGACCATTTCCACCCCCGTTTCGCGGCCCGCGGCCGCGGCTGAATGGCCTTTTGCGCATTCTGACAACTTTCCCGGGAACCGCCGCTCCAGCCGGAACGTCTTTTGAACAAGCGGGGTTTCCCGGAATTTGTCTGTCAGGGGGACGCTCATGAACGGGGTCTTCTACGGAATCGCCATCGCGCTGCTCGCGCTCGTCGCGTTCACCGCGGTCAGAACACAGCTGGCGTTATTCCGCGCCCGCTCCACCACGGCCGCGGCTGCGCGCGATCCACTCGATCTCTACGAGGCGGCGTATCTGGCCGGCGGGCCCCGCCGGGTCGTCAACACGGCGCTGGTGTCGCTGGTCTCGCAGGGCGGGGTGCGGGTGTCGAGCGAGGGGGTCGTCACGCCGGTGCAGGGATTCCGGCCGCGCAAGCGGACGCCGGTCGAGCGGGCGGTGCACAAGCACGTCAAGTCGGCTCCGGGCGGGCGCACGACGGCGCAGGTACGGCACAGCACGGTCGACGATCACACGATGCGGCGGCTGACCACGCCGCTGTGGCGGCACGGCTTCCTGATGTCGCCGGCCGACCGGGCGCGGGCGCGGCGGCGTACGAGCCGGCTGATCGTCTTTGCGGCGCTGGCGGCGATCATGGCGGCGGTGAGCCCTTTCCTGGGCGGGCCGCTGGGCGCGATCATGATCGCGGCCGCAGCGGTGGTCGTGGGCGTGGCCTGCTTCCTCTGGCTGCGCCGCGCCATGGCTGACCCGGTGACGAAGGCGGGCAGGGCCGCGCTGGCGCGGGTGGACGTGCGTGACCTGGCGGACGGGTCGTGGTCGAGCCCCGACGACGTCAAGCTGGTGGCGTTGCACGGGCTGACCAAGCTGCCGGACCGGCAGCTGGCCGACACGCTGCGGCGCGACACCCGGGTCACGACCGGCAGGTCGGCCGCGTGCTGCGCCCCCGGCCACTGCGGGTCGTACGGCAGCTCGTACGTTCCCGTGTACGACGGCGGCTCGTACGGCGGCGGCTCGTCCGAGGGCGGTTTCTTCGGCGGCCTCTTCGACTTCGGGGGCTCCCACGGAGGCGGCTACGACGGCGGTGGGGGCGGCTACCTGTCTCTTATACTCACCTAACTGCCCCG
>NZ_VCJS01000659.1 GCF_005893125.1 Nonomuraea basaltis
GGCTGGATCACCTCCTTTCTAAGGAGCAGCGATCGGGCCTGGCCCGGTCTACGTCGAGGTCGTGGGCGAACGTCTCACGCTCGGCAGCTCATTAGTGGAGCACTGGCTACTCAACCAGGCCGGATCGCCGGCGGGTCAGTACCGCCCTTCGGGGAGTGGGAACGCCTGTGTCGGGGGTTCGGGCTGGTTGGACACACTGTTGGGTCCTGAGGAAACGGACCAGGACGCGGGCCCGCCTTCGGGTGGGCTCGAGGTCTGTGACCACCTCAGTACAGGGCCACGCCAATCCGCCGGGGATTCCTGGTGGTGCGGGTGGTTGCTGTTTGTTGTTTGAGATTTGCATAGTGGACGCGAGCATCTTTGTGGCCAAGTTTTTTAGGGCACACGGTGGATGCCTTGGCATCAGGAGCCGATGAAGGACGTGGGAGGCTGCGTTAA
>NZ_VCJS01000156.1 GCF_005893125.1 Nonomuraea basaltis
GCCCAGGCCACCACCGCGTCCACGCTGCCCGACGAGCAGCCGCCCGCCTCCGCCCCGGCCACCAACGGGCCGGCCGCGTCCATCCTCAACTCCGAGCAGACCGACCCGCAGAAGCTGTCGTTGTCCGAGGCGTTCCCGAAGAAGAAGGTCAGCGCGGCGGGCACCACGTTCACCAGGGTCAAGGCGAGCATGGAGACGACCTGTGACAAGGCCGCCACGGGCGCCTTCGCGGACGCGCTGAAGGAGCAGAAGTGCAGCCGCGTGCTGCGGGCCACGTACGTCGACAGCAAGCGCCGCTACGCCGTCACGACAGGCATAGCCGTGCTGCCGACCAAGGACGCGGCCACCGCCGCCGACCAGGCGAAGAATCTCGGCAAGAATGTCTGGTTCCGCCCCCTGCCGGGAGCGGCCGGGTCCGGCGGCGAGCGCGTGCACATCGCGGGCGGCTACGCGGCGGGCCTGGTGTGGGGCCGGTACATCGTCTTCAGCTACGCCACCCACACCGACGGCCACACCCCGGTGGCGAAGGAGAAGGCACTGCCCAAGGTCAGCGGCGCGTTCCGCGACCAGACCTCACTCGTTCTGGAGCGCCGCGTCACCAAGGATTGACAGAGCCCGGACTCGCCGCGTGGCCTCGGCGCGCGCGGCGAGCTCGGCGTCCGGCGGATAGCCGACCTCCTCCAGGCACAGCCCGTGGGCGGGCGCCACGTGCACCCCTGAGTCGCGTACGCCCCGGAGCAGCACCTCGCCCGGCCACTCCACCGGCCGCCGCCCTTCGCCTGCGGCCAGCAGCGAGCCGACCAGCGCCCGCACCATCGAGTGGCAGAACGCGTCGGCCACAACGGTGGCCACGAGCACGCCGTCCGGCTCGCGTACCCACGCCAGCCGCTGCAGCTCCCTGATCGTGGTGGCTCCCTCGCGCCTCTTGCAGAAGGCCGCGAAGTCGTGCTCGCCGATCAGCCGCGCCGCCGCCGCGTTCAGCGCGCCGAGATCCAGCGGCCGGTTGTGCCACACCACCTCACGACGCCGCAGCGGGTCGACGCCACCCACGGCATCGCTCACCCGGTACGCGTACCGCCGGAACGTCGCCGAGAACCGTGCGTCAAAGCCCTCAGGAGCCACCGAGACCCGATAAATCCGTACATCGGGTGTCAGGACCCCACCCAGCCGCCGAACGAGCGCAGAGAGCCGCTCACGCACGCCCAGCGGCCCGCGGTTCCCGTCCAGCTCGGCCAGCGACCCGTCGGGCACGTCCACGTGGGCGACCTGGCCGCGCGCGTGCACGCCAGCGTCGGTACGGCCGGCCACGGTCAGCATGGCGGGCTCGCCCAGCCGCAGGATCCGGCCGAGCGCCTGCTCGATCTCGCCCTGGACCGTGCGCCGCCCGGGCTGCCTGGCCCATCCGGAGAAGTCGGTCCCGTCGTACGCGAGGTCGAGGCGGAGCCGTACCACGCTGATCCTCCTATCGATGATCTCCTGTATCGAAAAGGGCCCGGATCCCCGTGAGGGGGTCCGGGCCCGATTCAGCCGCCTGAAAGATCAGGCCTCGTCCTTCTTCGCCTCAGCGGCCGGGGTCTCCTCGGCGGCGGCCTCGGGAGCCTCGGCGGTCTCCGCCGTGGCCTCCTCGGTCTCCTCAGCCTTGGGGGCCTCGGTCTCCTCCGCGGCGGGCGCGGGCGCCGCGGCGGCGGCCGGTGCCTCGGTGCGGCGGGTGGTGACGGCGTTCAGCGGCTCGGTCACCAGCTCGATGACCGCCATCGGGGCGTTGTCGCCCTTGCGCGGTCCGACCTTGGTGATGCGGGTGTAGCCACCGGGACGCTCGGCGAACGTCGTCGCGATCTCGGTGAAGAGGTGGTGCACGACGCCCTTGTCCTTGACGACGGTCAGGACCTGGCGACGGTTGTGGATGTCGCCCTTCTTCGCCTTGGTGATCAGGCGCTCCGCCACCGGACGCAGGCGCTTGGCCTTCGTGACCGTCGTGCGGATCTTGCCGTAGCGGAACAGATCGGTGGCCAGGTTGGCCAGGATCAGCCGCTCGTGCGCCGGGCTGCCGCCAAGACGTGCACCCTTGGTGGGCTTGGGCATTTCATCTCTCCTTGTGGATTAACCCGCCCCGGCCGTATCAGGTACCGGAGTCGGGCCGCGGGAATCGCTTGCGATCCCCGCGTTCTCAAACGCCCCGAAGGGACCTGGCCCTTTCGGGGCGGGAATCGCTAGCGATTCCCGCGATCTCAAACGCCCCGAAGGGACCTCGCCCTTTCGGGGGGTCGCGGGGGCAGAGCCCCCGCGTGGTCAGTACTGCTCGGTCTCGACGTACGCGCTGTCGTCGTCGTCGTAGCCGCCGCCGGCCACCGCGCTCGGGTCGAACCCGGGCGGGGAGTCCTTGAGCGCCAGCGTCATCTCGTGCAGCTTCTGCTTGACCTCTTCGATCGACTTGGCGCCGAAGTTCCTTATATCGAGCAGGTCCTGCTCGCTGCGGGCGACGAGCTCACCCACGGTGTGGATGCCCTCGCGCTTGAGGCAGTTGTAGGAGCGAACGGTCAGGTTCAGCTCCTCGATCGGCAGCGCCAGATCGGCGGCCAGAGCGGCGTCGGTCGGCGACGGGCCGATGTCGATGCCCTCGGCCTCGACGTTGAGCTCGCGGGCCAGGCCGAACAGCTCGACCAGGGTCTTGCCGGCGGAGGCCACCGCGTCGCGGGGCTTCATCGCGGGCTTGGTCTCGACGTCGAGGATGAGGCGGTCGAAGTCGGTACGCTGCTCGACTCGGGTCGCCTCGACCTTGTACGTGACCTTGAGCACCGGGGAGTAGATCGAGTCGATCGGAATGCGCCCGATCTCCTGGCCCGGCTGCTTGTTCTGGGCGGCGGAGACGTAGCCGCGACCGCGCTCGACGGTCAGCTCCATCTCCAGTTTCGCCTTGCCGTTGAGCGTGGCGATGCGAAGCTCGGGGTTGTGCACCTCGACACCGGCCGGGGGCGCGATGTCGGCGGCGGTGACCTCACCCGGGCCCTGCTTGCGCAGGTACATCACGACCGGCTCGTCGTGCTCGGACGAGACGACGAGCTCCTTGAGGTTGAGGATGATGTCGGTGACGTCTTCCTTGACCCCGGGAACGGTCGAGAACTCGTGCAGCACGCCCTCGATGCGGATGCTCGTCACGGCCGCGCCCGGAATGGACGACAGCAGCGTGCGGCGCAGCGAGTTGCCGATGGTGTAGCCGAAGCCCGGCTCCAGCGGCTCGATGACGAATCGGGACCGGGTGTCGTCGATCGACTCTTCGAGAAGAGTCGGACGCTGAGCGATCAGCATGAGTGGGTTCTCCCCTTTTCGTGTGGCGCCCGCTATATGACGCCACTCCGATAAACAGCCTAGTCCGGGTACGGCATGCCGCACCCGGACCAGCGAGTGACTACTTACTTCGAGTAGTACTCGACGATGAGCTGCTCCTGGACCTGGGTGTCGATCTGCTGGCGAACCGGCAGCTGGTGAACCAGGATGCGGAGCTTCTCGGGCACGACGCCGAGCCACGCGGGAACGGTGCGCTCGCCGGCGGTGGCGCGGGCCACCTCGTACGGCAGCAGGTTGCGCTTGGTCTCGCGGACCTCGATGATGTCGTGCTCGCGCACGCGGTAGGACGGGATGTCGACCTTCTTGCCGTTCACCAGGAAGTGGCCGTGGCGCACCTGCTGGCGGGCGGCGTCACGCGACTGGGCGAGCCCGGCGCGGTAGACGACGTTATCGAGGCGGCTCTCCAGGATCTGGAGCAGCACCTCACCCGACTTGCCGCTCTTGCGGGCGGCTTCCTCGTAGTAGTTGTGGAACTGCTTCTCGAGGACGCCGTAGATGCGGCGGGTCTTCTGCTTCTCGCGAAGCTGAAGCTGGTACTCGGACTCCTTGGGACGTCCGCGGCCGTGCTCACCCGGCGGGTAAGGACGGATCTCGATGGGGCACTTGGCGGACTCACACTTGCTGCCCTTGAGGAAGAGCTTGGTCTTCTCCCGACGGCAAAGCTTGCAGTCCGCGCCCGTGTAACGAGCCATTTCTCTCTATCTCCTGGGCTAAATCAGACGCGGCGGCGCTTGGGCGGGCGGCAGCCGTTGTGCGGAACCGGGGTGACGTCCTGGATCGAGCCCACTTCGAGGCCAGTGGCCTGCAGCGAGCGGATCGCGGTCTCACGGCCGGAGCCGGGACCCTTGACGAAGACGTCGACCTTGCGCATGCCGTGCTCCATGGCGCGACGAGCGGCGTTCTCCGCGGCCATCTGAGCGGCGAACGGGGTGGACTTACGGGAGCCCTTGAAACCCACGTGGCCGGCGCTGGCCCAGGAGATCACGTTCCCGGTCGGGTCCGTGATCGAGACGATCGTGTTGTTGAACGTGCTCTTGATGTGGGCGTGCCCATGAGCGACGTTCTTCTTCTCCTTGCGGCGCACCTTCTTCGGTGCACCCTGACGGCTCTTAGGAGGCATTGTTTGCCATTACTCCTGAGGTCTTCGGTCCGCGGCTGTGGACTACTTCTTACCGGGCTTCTTCTTACCGGCGACGGTCTTCTTCTTGCCCTTGCGGGTGCGCGCGTTCGTCTGCGTGCGCTGACCGTGGACCGGCAGGCCCTTGCGGTGCCGGATGCCCTGGTAGCAACCGATTTCGATCTTGCGGCGGATGTCGGCCTGGACCTCGCGGCGCAGGTCACCCTCGATCTTGTAGTTCGCCTCGATGTAGTCACGCATCGGGACGAGCTCGGTGTCGGAGAGCTGGTGGACCCGGAGGTCGCCGCTGACACCGGTGGCCTCGAGGATCTCCTGGGCGCGGGTGCGGCCGATTCCGTAAATGTAGGTGAGAGCGATCTCCAGCCGCTTGTCGCGGGGGAGGTCGACGCCAACCAGGCGAGCCATGGTCGGGCATTCTCCTTCTTTGTGGCGGAGGTCTTGCGCCTCACTACCCCTCCCCAATGCCCGGGGTGAGGGCCCCGGCCTCCGACCGGGGGTCTCCCGAGTGGTTCGAGCCTTCCGAAGAAGCCCGCCTGCTCAGGTGTGACACGCGATTACTGACTGCAGGCTCCTCATGCGTCGAGCCCGCTCCCTCGCGGGGCGGACTCGGAGAAGCCTTGCGGCGACTAGCCCTGGCGCTGCTTGTGGCGCAGGTTGTCGCAGATCACCATGACGCGACCGTGCCGGCGGATCACCTTGCACTTGTCGCAGATCTTCTTGACGCTCGGCTTTACCTTCATTGTCCTTTGTGTTCCTCAGACGTCTTACTTGTATCGGTAGACGATCCGCCCACGACTCAGGTCGTAGGGGCTCAGTTCAACGACTACCCGGTCGTCAGGAAGGATCCGGATGTAGTGCATCCGCATCCGTCCGCTGATATGGGCCAGGACCTTATGGCCGTTGTCGAGCTGCACCCGGAACATGGCGTTCGGGAGCGATTCGACCACAGTGCCCTCGATCTCGATGGCGCCGTCTTTCTTGGCCAAAATTCCTCGCGTTTCACTGATCGGTCGTCTGAGGCTCCGGTTCACTACGCAGCCGCGACCATCACGCTTCGAAGAGAGCGACGATCGGCAAAGATCGCCGACGCGTGACAAGTCATAGTGAGCCGACTAAGGAGTGTACGACACCTGAGCCAAAAACGCGAAACGCGTGCCAGGTGTCCTGACACAACCACGTAAAAGTCTACCCTACACCCACTCGTCCAGAGGCCCGCACAGCGGAAGGCCCGCCGGGGGAGAGATCCCGGCGGGCCTTCCTGGGGAGTGGGGCTCCTAGTAGATGCGGTGCACCGAACCGCAGTACTTGAACTTGCCGCCCCAGCAGGTGTACGTGTACAGCTTCTTGATGCCCTTCTTGCTCCAGGTGTGGTTCTCGGAGTTGTTCCAGCTGTAGAAGTGCTTGCCGGTGCCGCCGTTGCTGTACTCGTAGCGGAACCAGACGTAGCCGTTCTTCGGCGTGAACTCCTTGCCGTACCAGTGGGTGTAGACCTTGCCGTTCTTCTTCCAGGTCTTGCCGTAGGTGTAGGCCTTCTTGTTGCTGGAGTAGTACTTGCCCCAGTTGCCCATCGTGGTCGCCGTGGAGGCGGCGGTCTGGGTGGCGGTGGCCGCCTGGGCGGCGGGGGCGACGGCGAGGCCGGTCAGGGCGATGGAGCCGGCGAGAGCGGTGGCTGCTAGGACCTTGCGCATTTCGGTTCCTCCGTGAGTCGTGTTTCTCGACACAGCTCACGTTAGGAATCCGGCCCTATCCGTTCTGCGCACGAATGCACACAGTGCACTAGTGCACTCTCCTACGGGCTCTTCGGCTGGTTTCCGCCGAAAATGGTGCTCATCAGCAGGATCACGCCCCACGGGCCCATCACCCACAGCGGCCAGGGATAGACCAGGTCGCCCGACGAGAGGCTCACGATCAGCCAGATCACCCAGTTGATGCCGCTGGCCATGGCCCAAGCGCCCCAGGCCGCCCTCATGCCCGGATGCATGCCGCTCTGGCGGGCGGGAGTCGGCGCCACCTTGGCGGGACGGTGGCGCAGGTCCACGTCGGGCAGGTCGGCCGTTAACTTCGCCAGGTCGCCGTAGGTCTTGCTCTTGTAGAGCTGTTCGAGCCGCTCGTTGAACTCGTCCATCGTGATGCGGCCCTGAGCGGTGTGCTCGCGCAGGACGGCGGCCACCCGGTCGCGGTCGGAGTCGGATGCTCGCATGTCGGGACTGTTCGCCATCCCACCCACTCCCGGTTAGGTCTGCAGTTGAGCTAGGCGCTCTTTGCCCCCGTCTAGGGCGGTCAGCACCCAAGGACCATTATGTGTCACGGCGACGCTGTGTTCGAAGTGTGCGGAGGGCTTGCCGTCGATCGTGACCACGGTCCAGTCGTCGGCCAGCACCCGCGTGCGCTCCGTGCCCAGGTTGACCATGGGCTCGATGGCCAGGCACATGCCCTCCTCCAGCATCGGGCCGCGGCCGGGCTTGCCGTGGTTGGCGATCCACGGGTCCATGTGCATCTCAGTGCCGATGCCGTGGCCACCGTACTCGGGGGGAATGCCGAAGCGGCCCTGCGACTTGACGTACCGCTCGATCTCGTAGCCGATGTCGGAAAGGTTGCGGCCGGGCTTCAGCGCGGCGATGCCGCGCCACATGGCCTCCTCCGTGATGCGCATCAGGTCGGTCAGCTTGGTGTCCACCTCGCCGATCGCGACCGTGACGGCCGAGTCGCCGTGCCAGCCGTCGAGGATGGCGCCACAGTCGATCGAGACGATGTCGCCCTCGCGCAGCTTGCGCGCGTCGGTCGGGATGCCGTGCACCACCTCGTCGTTCACCGACGCGCAGATCGTCGCGGGAAAGCCCTGGTAGCCCTTGAACGACGGGATCGCGCCCTCCCCCCTGATCGCCTTCTCGGCGATGGCGTCGAGGTCGAGCGGCGTCATGCCGGGCTCGACCGAGCGCTTCAGCAGGTCGAGCGTGCGCCCGACCACCAGCCCCGCCGCCCGCATCTTCTCAAGCTGCTCCGTCGACTTGATCTGTATTCCGTGGCGGTTTCTCTTGAACATGCATTGCCCCCCATGGGTCTCAACGGGCCACCTGGGGGCCCAATCCCCCACAATAGCCGCGAGGTGGCACGGAAACCCGTGCCACCTCCGCAATCTGTGCTGCCGCAGCTAGCCCATGAACGGGCGGATCGCCTCCATGGCCCGCTGGGTGACCTCCTCGACCGGACCGGTCGCGTCGACCCCCACGAGGATGCCCTCGTCGGCGTAGTAGGAGACCAGCGGTGCCGTCTGCTCCTGGTAGACCTCCAGGCGGTGCCTGACGGTCTCTTCCTTGTCGTCGTCACGCTGGAACAGCGCGCCCCCGCACGCGTCGCACCTGTCGTCCTTCTTGTCGTCGAACTCAACGTGCCAGATGCGGCCGCACTGACTGCAGGTGCGCCGGCCGGCCAGCCGCCTGACCACCTCGTCGTCGTCGACGACGAGCTCCAGGACGAGGTCCAGCGCCTGGCCCCAGTCCTTGAGCATGTCGCGCAGGATCTCGGCCTGCGCGACGTTCCTCGGAAAGCCGTCGAGCAGGAAGCCGTCCTGCGCGTCGTCCTCCGAGAGGCGGTCGCGGACCATGGCGATGGTGACCTCGTCGGGCACCAGGTCGCCACGGTCCATGAACGTCTTGGCCAGCTTGCCAAGGTCCGTGCCGCCCGACACGTTGGCACGGAAGATGTCACCTGTCGAGATCTTCGGGATGGACAGGTTCGATGCGATGAACTGGGCCTGTGTCCCCTTACCCGCTCCGGGGGGCCCGACCAGAACGAGACGCACTACCGCAGGAAGCCTTCGTAATTACGCTGCTGCAGCTGGCTCTCGATCTGCTTCACCGTGTCCAGGCCGACGCCTACCATGATCAGAATGCTCGTCCCTCCGAACGGGAAGTTCTGGCTCGCACCGGCCACCGCCAGCGCGACGATCGGGACCATGGAGATCAGACCCAGATAGAGCGCGCCGGGCGCGGTCAGACGGGTGAGCACGAAGTTCAGGTATTCAGCCGTCGGACGGCCGGGACGGATGCCCGGAATGAAACCACCGTACTTCTTCATGTTGTCGGCGACTTCAGCGGGGTTGAACGTGATGGACACGTAGAAGTACGTGAAGAAGACGATCAGCAGGAAGAACGTGGCCATGTAGATCGGGGTGTCGCCCGTGGCCAGGTTCTGTGCGATCCACCGGACCACCACGTTGTCGCTGGTCTGGAAGAGCGAGGTGATCAGCTGCGGCAGGTAGAGCAGCGAAGACGCGAAGATGACCGGGATGATGCCGGCCTGGTTGACCTTCAGCGGGATGTAGGTGGACGTGCCGCCGTACATCCGGCGCCCGACCATCCGCTTGGCGTACTGCACCGGGATGCGCCGCTGCCCCTGCTCGACGAAGACCACCGCGGCGATCATGAAGACGCCGACGACCAGGACGACCGCGAAGGTGAACTTGTTGGCCTGGAAGATGTTGGCCAGCTCGGACGGGAAGACCGCCACGATCTGGGTGAAGATCAGGATGGACATGCCGTTGCCGACGCCGCGGTCGGTGATGAGCTCACCCAGCCACATGATCACCGAGGTGCCGGCCGTCATGATGACCACCATCGTGACGATGCCGAAGATGTTGTCGGGGTCGAGCAGCACGTCCTGCTGGCAGTTCGGGAAGAGCTGGCCGGTGCGGGCCAGCGCGATGAACGCGGTCGACTGCAGGACCGCGAGGCCGATGGTCAGATAACGCGTGTACTGCGTGATCTTCGTCTGGCCGGCCTGGCCTTCCTTCTTGAGAGCCTCAAGACGTGGAATCACGACGACGAGCAGTTGCAGAATGATGCTCGCGGTGATGTACGGCATGATGCCCAGCGCGAACACCGAAAGCTTCAGGAGCGCACCACCGCTGAAAAGCTGCACCATCCCGTAGATGTTGCCGGCGGCTCCGTTACGGGCCTGATCGAAACAGGCCGCGAGGTTCTGGACGTGAACTCCCGGAGTCGGAAGAACCGAGCCGAGACGGAATAGCGCGATGATGCCCAGGGTGAAGAGCAACTTTTTGCGCAGGTCCGGTGTCCGGAACGCCCGGGTAAACGCGGTCAGCACGGTCCCTCCTGCGCGCCTTTACGGCGGTGTGAGTATGCGATGGTGCGGGGATCTGCCATCTCAAGTCTTAGGTCTAACGAGCCGGACAGAAGCCTGCCGTCTCGCGAACTCTAACGCACTACGGGCGTGGGGGCATTTGTCAAAGCCCCCACGCCTCGTAATAGCTCTTACAGCTCGGTAACGGAGCCACCGGCGGCGGCGATCTTCTCCTTCGCGGCGGACGAGAAGGCGTGAGCCCGCACGTTCACCGAGACCGAGATCTCGCCGGTGCCGAGCACCTTCACGAGCTGGTTCTTGCGGACAGCACCCTTGGCGACCAGCGCCTCGACGGTGACCTCGCCACCTTCGGGGAACAGCTCGCCGAGCCTGTCGAGGTTGACGACCTGGTAGGTCGTCTTGAACAGGGCGTTGGAGAAGCCCTTGAGCTTCGGCAGACGCCTCTGCAGCGGCACCTGGCCACCCTCGAAACCGAGGGGGACCGTCGTACGGGCGTGGCTGCCCTTGGTGCCGCGACCCGCGGTCTTGCCCTTGGACGCCTCGCCACGGCCCTTGCGGACCTTGGACTTGTTGGAGCCCGGGGCGGGACGCAGGTCGTGAATCTTGAGCGGAGCCTTGTCAGTCATGACTAGTCGACCTCTTCCACCTCGACGAGGTGCGTCACCACGGAGACCATCCCGCGAATCTCGGGCCGGTCCTCCTTGACGACGACATCGCCGATTCGCTTCAGGCCAAGCGAGCGCAGCGAATCACGCTGGTTCTGCTTGCCACCGATCTTCGAGCGAACCTGAGTGATCTTCAGGCGTGCCATGACTAGCTCACCGCCTTCGCGGCCGCGGCCTCCGCGATGCCCTCGCGCTGAGCCTTGAGCATCCGGGCCGGAGCCACGTCCTCGATCGGCAGACCACGGCGGGCGGCGATCTCCTCGGGGCGCGAGAGGCCCTTCAGAGCCGCCACGGTGGCGTGCACGATGTTGATCGGGTTGTCCGAGCCGAGCGACTTGGACAGCACGTCGTGGATGCCCGCGCACTCCAGCACCGCACGCACCGGGCCACCGGCGATGACGCCGGTACCGGCCGAGGCCGGACGCAGGAAGACGACGCCGGCCGCCTCTTCGCCCTGCACGGTGTGCGGGATGGTGCCCTGGATCCGAGGCACCTTGAAGAAGTGCTTCTTCGCCTCTTCGACGCCCTTGGCGATGGCCGCGGGGACTTCCTTGGCCTTGCCATAGCCGACGCCGACCAGGCCGTTGCCGTCGCCGACGACGACGAGAGCGGTGAAGCTGAAGCGACGACCACCCTTCACGACCTTGGCCACTCGGTTGATCTTCACTACACGCTCGATGTACGAGACGCCCTTGTCGGCGGCGCCACCGCGGCGATCGTCACGACGGTCTCGCCGCTCGCCACCGGTGCCGCCACCGCGACGCGGAGCTGCAGCCATCAGTGGTTCCTCATCTCAGTTGCCATTAGTTGCGATCCCCGGGCCCTCATCAGAACTCGAGCCCGCCCTCGCGGGCGCTGTCAGCCAGCGCCGCGATCCGACCTGCATACCGGTTGCCACCGCGGTCGAAGACGACCTTGGTGATCCCGGCTTCCTTGGCCCGCTGAGCGAGGAGCTCGCCGACCTTCTTGGCCTTCCCCGTCTTGTCCGCCTCCAGCGTGCGCAGCGAGGAGTCCATGGTGGACGCGCTCACCAGCGTGTGGCCGACGGTGTCGTCCACGATCTGGACGAACATGTGACGGGTAGAACGGTTGACGACCAGGCGCGGACGCTCGGCCGTACCGACGACGTTCTTGCGGACGCGGCGGTGACGGCGGGCCCGCGAGACGGTGCGGGCAGCCGTGTGCTTGCTGAACGCAGTCTTCGGAGCCATGCCTACTTACCAGCCTTTCCGACCTTGCGGCGGATCTGTTCGCCCTGGTAACGCACGCCCTTGCCCTTATACGGGTCAGGCTTGCGCAACTTGCGGATGTTGGCCGCGACCTCGCCGACCTTCTGCTTGTCGATGCCGTCCACGTGGAACACGGTCGGCTTCTCGACGCGGAAGGTGACGCCCTCGGGGGCGTCGACGATGACCGGGTGACTGAAGCCCAGAGAGAACTCCAGCTGCGCCGGGCCCTTGGCCTGAACGCGGTAACCGACGCCGACGATCTCCAGGGACTTGGAGTAGCCCTGGGTGACGCCCTGCACCATGTTGGCGATCAGCGTCCTGGACAGGCCGTGCAGCGCACGGACCTTGTTCTCGTCGTTGGGCCGGCTGACGGCGATGGCGCCGTCGTCGTCCCGAACCACCTTGATGGGCTCGGCGACCTTGTGAGAAAGCGTGCCCTTCGGGCCCTTGACCTGGACATCCTGGCCGGTGATCGTGATGTCTACGCCACTTGGCACAGGGATGGGCAGCCGTCCGATTCTCGACATGCTGTGTACCTCCCCTCTACCAGACGTAGGCGAGGACTTCCCCGCCCACGCCACGCTTGCCGGCCTGCTTGTCGGTCATGAGGCCGTGGGACGTCGAGATGATCGCGACGCCCAGTCCGCCCAGGACTCGAGGCAGGTTGTCCTTCTTTGCATAAACCCGCAGACCGGGCTTGGAAACCCGGCGCAGGCCCGCGAGCGACCGCTCACGGGTGGGCCCGAACTTGAGCTCCACCACGAGGTTCTTACCAACCTTGGCGTCCTCGACGGCCCAAGCCTGGATGTAGCCCTCCTGCTGGAGGATCTCGGCGATGTGCGCCTTGATCTTCGAATACGGCATCGACACACTCTCGTGGTACGCCGAGTTCGCGTTTCGCAGACGTGTCAGCATGTCTGCGATCGGGTCGGTCATCGTCATGGCCAGTGGCCTTCCTCGCCGCGGTTTCCAGTCGGCCAAGCAGTGCTCTGCCGGTGGACCTTCGGCGCGGTCACGGACGCGGTGCGTCCTGTTTTCAACTTGATATGTATGGCAGGCGATCACCCAGGGGCGACACGAGGTCGCCCTCAGGGTATCTACCAGCTCGACTTGGTGATGCCGGGCAGCTCGCCCCGGTGCGCCATCTCGCGGAAGCACACGCGGCAGAGCCCGAACTTACGGTAGACGGCGCGGGGCCGGCCACAGCGCGTGCACCGGGTGTACGCCCGGACCTCGAACTTCTGCTTGCGCCCCGCCTTGGCGATCAGCGACTTCTTCGCCATTGGATCAGGCCTCCTTGAACGGGAAGCCGAGGAGCTTCAGCAGCGCCCGGCCCTGGTCGTCGTTCTTCGCGGTGGTCACGATCGTGATGTCCATGCCCCGCGGCCGGTCGACCTTGTCCTGGTCGACCTCGTGGAACATGACCTGCTCGGTCAGACCGAAGGTGTAGTTGCCGTTGCCGTCGAACTGCTTGGGCGACAGGCCGCGGAAGTCCCTGATGCGGGGCAGCGCGAGCGCCAGCAGCCGGTCGAGGAACTCCCACATACGGTCGCCGCGCAGCGTGACGTGCGCGCCGATCGGCATGCCCTCGCGCAGCTTGAACTGGGCGATGGACTTGCGCGCCCGGACGACGGCCGGCTTCTGGCCGGTGATCGCGGTGAGGTCGCGGACGGCACCCTCGATGAGCTTGGAGTCACGAGCCGCCTCGCCGACACCCATGTTGACCTTGATCTTGGTCAAGCCAGGGATCTGCATGACGTTCTCGATGCCGAACTGCTCGCGAAGCTGGGCCGCGATCTCCTCGCGGTACTTCGTCTTGAGTCGCGGCGTCGGGCGCTCGGTCTCAGTGGTCGTGGCAGTCATCAGCTGTCCTCACCCGTCTCCTCGGCCTTCTCGGCCTTCTTGTCGGCGGGCTTCTCGTCCTTGAGCTTCTTCACGTTCGACACGTGGATGGGAGCCTCCATGGTCTGCACGCCGCCGGTCTTGGCGCCGCGCGGACCCTGGTGGGTCTCCTTCTCGTGCTTCTTGATCATGTTGACGCCCTCGACCACCACGCGGTCCTCGCGCGGGTGAGTGGCGATCACACGACCCTTGGCACCCTTGTCCTTGCCGGCGATGACCTGAACCAGGTCACCCTTCTTCACATGCAGCTTCGGCATTACAACACCTCCGGGGCGAGCGAGATGATGCGCATGAACTTCTTGTCGCGCAGCTCGCGGCCGACCGGGCCGAAGATACGAGTGCCACGAGGGTCACCGCTGTCCTTGATGATGACGGCGGCGTTCTCGTCGAAGCGGATGTAGGAGCCGTCGGGCCGGCGGCGCTCCTTGACCGTGCGGACGATGACGGCCTTGACCACATCGCCCTTCTTGACGCCCGTGCTGCCGGGCAGCGCGTCCTTGACAGTGGCGACGATGATGTCGCCGATACCGGCGTAGCGTCGGCCCGAGCCGCCGAGAACACGGATGCAAAGGATTTCCTTCGCCCCCGTGTTGTCGGCGACCTTGAGCCGCGACTCCTGCTGGATCACGTTGAACTCCTGTTAGTCGCGCCGGTTCTCCCGCGGGGGCTCCCCCCGCGAACCCCCTGAAAAGCTCCGTGCTTTGCACGTCTTTCCCGAGATCCGCGGAAGCAGAGCTTCCGCGTTGAGCCTGGCGGAACCTGTCATTGTCTTGGTCCTCCGGCCACAGCCCCGTGGAACCCTCCAGGAGGGCCTGGGACCGCACCGCAGGCGACGCGAGGCCCTAGGGGACCTCGCGTCCTTGGACACCGTCATGGGGGCTCTGAGAGCCCCCACGAGGCGCGGTATATCCGAGAGGACGAGTTGGATGGTCGAGTCCGCCTCACCTTGCACCCTGAGGTCTGCTTTCGCATCCCTCAGCGTCCGGTTCGGCTTCCTCTCCTACTTGGCCTTCTCGAGGATCTCCACGACCCTCCACCGCTTGGTGGCGGAGAGGGGGCGGGTCTCCATGAGCAGCACGCGGTCGCCGACGCCGCAGGCGTTGGCCTCGTCGTGTGCCTTGTACTTGGTCGTACGGCGGATGACCTTGCCGTACAGACGGTGCTTGACGCGGTCCTCGACGGCGACGACGACGGTCTTGTCCATCTTGTCGCTGACGACGAGGCCCTCGCGGACCTTGCGGAAGTTCCGCCCGGCCTCGGTCTCCTCAGTGGTGCTGCTGGTCTCGGTCTCAGCCATCGCTCGACTCCTTCTCGACCGTGACGATGCCGAGCTCGCGCTCGCGCATCACGGTGTAGATACGGGCGATCTCGCGGCGGACGGCCCGCAGCCGCCCGTGGCTCTCCAACTGACCGGTCGCCGCCTGGAAGCGGAGGTTGAAAAGCTCCTCCTTCGCCTCCTTGAGCTTCTGGGCCAGGGTGTCCTGGTCCTCCACTCGCAGCTCGCCGGCGGTCAGGCCCTTAGCCATCACGCCTCACCCACTTCACGCTTAACGATCTTGCACTTCATTGGAAGCTTGTGGATCGCCCTGGTGAGCGCCTCGCGCGCGATCGGCTCGGAGACACCCGACAGCTCGAACATCACGCGTCCGGGCTTGACGTTGGCGATCCACCACTCCGGCGAACCCTTACCGGAACCCATGCGGGTCTCGGCAGGCTTCTTGGTGAGGGGACGGTCGGGGTAGATGTTGATCCACACCTTTCCGCCACGCTTGATGTGACGGGTCATCGCAATACGAGCCGACTCGATCTGGCGGTTGGTCACATAGGAGTGCTCCATCGCCTGGATGCCGAACTCGCCGAACACGACCCTGGTGCCGCCCTTGGCGGCTCCGCTGCGGTCGGGCCGGTGCTGCTTGCGGTGCTTGACCCTGCGCGGGATCAGCATGGTCAGCTCCCTTCAGCACCCGGCTGCGCAGCCGGGCCGGTCTCGGGGGCAGCCTGCGGGGCCGCCTCGGTGCGGGGGGCGCGGTCGCCGCGGCCGCCGCCACCGCCACCACGACGGGGACGGTCACCGCCACCACGACGGGGACGCTCGCCGCCGCCGCCACCGCCACCGCCGCCACGGCGGTCGTCGCGGTCACGACGCTGGCCGGCACGAGCACCGGCGGCTGCCGCCTCGCGCTCGGCGCGGCTGGTCGGAGCCTCGCCCTTGTAGATCCAGACCTTCACGCCGATGCGGCCGAAGGTCGTACGGGCCTCGTAGAGGCCGTAGTCGATGTCCGCGCGGAGGGTGTGCAGCGGCACGCGGCCCTCGCGGTAGAACTCCGACCTCGACATCTCGGCGCCGCCCAGACGACCGGAGCACTGGACACGGATGCCCTTGGCGCCGGACTTCATGGCCGACTGCATCGCCTTGCGCATGGCGCGGCGGAACGAGACACGGCTGGACAGCTGCTCGGCCACGCCCTGCGCGACGAGCTGCGCGTCGATCTCCGGGTTCTTGACCTCGAGGATGTTCAGCTGGACCTGCTTCTTGGTCAGCTTCTCCAGGTCGCCACGGATACGGTCCGCCTCGGCGCCGCGCCGGCCGATCACGATGCCGGGACGCGCGGTGTGGATGTCCACCTGAACGCGGTCCGTCGTGCGCTCGATCTCGACCTTGGAGATGCCGGCCCGCTCCATGCCCTTCTGCAGCATGCGGCGGATCGCCACGTCCTCGGCGACGTATGCCTTGTACAGCTTGTCGGCGTACCACCGGCTCTTGAAGTCGGTCGTGATGCCGAGGCGGAACCCGTGCGGGTTAACCTTCTGGCCCACTATCGGGTCCTTCCCTTCGGCTCGCGGGACTCCACGATCACAGTGATGTGGCTCGTCCGCTTGTTGATCCGATAGGCACGACCCTGTGCACGCGGACGGAACCGCTTCAGCGTCGGGCCCTCGTCGACCCACGCGCGGCTCACGACGAGCGTGCTCGGGTCGAGATCGAAATTGTGCTCAGCGTTCGCCATGGCGCTGCTGAGCACCTTGTAGATCGGCTCGCTCGCCGACTGGGGAGCGAACTGCAGCACGGCCTGCGCCTCCGAAGCGGGCAGCCCGCGAATAAGGTCCACCACGCGGCGGGCCTTGAGGGGCGTGACACGGACGAACCGCGCCTGAGCCCTGGCTTCCATCGCTTACTCCTCTAATACTTCTGAAGGCGTCTATCGCCGGCTGCGCCGGTCGTCCTTGACGTGGCTGCGGAACGTCCGCGTGGGGGCGAACTCTCCGAGCTTGTGGCCGATCATCGACTCGGTGACGAACACCGGGACGTGCTTGCGGCCGTCGTGCACGGCGATCGTGTGCCCGAGCATGTCGGGAACGATCATGGAGCGCCGCGACCACGTCTTGATGACGGTTTTGGTGCCCTTCTCGTTCTGGGCGTCCACCTTCTTGGCGAGGTGGTCGTCCACGAAGGGACCCTTCTTTAGGCTACGTGGCATTTCGGCTGCTCCTACCGCTTCTTCCTCTTGCTCCGACGACGGATGATCAGCCGGTCGCTGGACTTGTTGGCCTGGCGGGTGCGGCCCTCAGGCTTACCCTTCGGGTTCACCGGGTGGCGACCGCCGGAGGTCTTGCCCTCACCACCACCGTGTGGGTGGTCGACGGGGTTCATCGCGACACCGCGAACGGTCGGGCGCTTGCCCTTCCACCGCATACGGCCGGCCTTGCCCCAGTTGATGTTGGCCTGCTCGGCGTTGCCGACCTGACCCACCGACGCCCGGCAGCGCACGTCGACCATGCGCATTTCACCGGACGGCATACGCAGCGTGGCGTAGGTGCCTTCCTTGGCGAGCAGCTGGATCTGGGCGCCCGCGGAACGGCCGAGCTTGGCGCCGCCGCCCGGACGGAGCTCCACCGCGTGGATGAAGGTACCGGTCGGGATGTTGCGCAGCGGCAGGCAGTTGCCCGGCTTGATGTCGGCAGCGGGGCCGTTCTCGATTCGGTCGCCCTGCTTGAGGCCCGTCGGCGCGATGATGTAGCGCTTCTCGCCGTCGGCGTAGTGGAGCAGAGCGATGTTGGCGGTGCGGTTGGGGTCGTACTCGATGTGAGCGACCTTCGCCGGAATGCCGTCCTTGTCATGCCTACGGAAGTCAATGATCCGGTAGGCGCGCTTGTGACCGCCGCCTTGGTGGCGAGCGGTGACCCGGCCGTGTACGTTGCGGCCGCCCTTGCTGTGAAGGGGCGCAAGCAGCGACTTCTCAGGGGTGCTGCGGGTGATCTCGGAGAAGTCCGAGACACTCGACCCGCGGCGACCCGGAGTCGTCGGCTTGTACTTACGGATGCCCATCTTTTTCGTTCATCCTTCGTCGGTTACATGGGTGAGCCCGCCGCACCGGAGTGCGGCGGTCTCAGCCCCGCGGACCGCATTCGGCCCGCTCACTTCTATGGCTGCTAGCCGATCTGACCGAAGATGTCGATCCGATCGCCCTCGACCAGGCTCACGATTGCGCGCTTGGTGTCGGGACGCTTGCCGAAACCGGTACGGGTCCGCTTGCGCTTGCCCTGCCGGTTGATGGTGTTCACGCTGGTGACCTTGACCCCGAAGATCTGCTCAACAGCGATCTTGACCTGGGTCTTGTTCGCGGTCTTCTTCACCAGGAACGTGTACTTGTTGTTGTCATCGATCAGGCCATAGCTCTTCTCAGAGACGACCGGCTTGATGATGATGTCGCGCGGGTCGGCGATCTTCTCCATCAGGCGTCTTCCTTCCCGCCCTGGCTCAGACGAGCGACGACCTGGTCGTAAGCCTCCTGCGTGAAGACCACGTCGTCGTGCACGAGCACGTCGTAGGTGTTGAGCTGCCCGGAGTCCAGCAGGTGGACCTCGGGAGCGTTACGCAGGCTCATCCACGTCAGCTCGTCGGCCTCGTCGACCACGAGGAGCACGCGCGGAGCCTGGGTGATCTTGCGCAGTGCCTCCAGGGCAGCCTTGGTCTTGGGGGTCTCCCCCGCGACCAGCGAGCTGACCACGTGGACGCGGCCGCCGCCGGCCCGGTCGGACAGGGCGCCACGCAGGGCGGCGACCTTCATCTTCTTGGGCGTGCGCTGCGCGTAGTCACGCGGCACGGGGCCGTGAACCACGCCACCGCCGGCGAACTGCGGCGCGCGGGTCGAGCCCTGACGGGCGCGGCCGGTGCCCTTCTGGCGGTACGGCTTCTTGCCGCCGCCGCGAACCTCACCACGGGTCTTGGCCTTGTGGGTGCCCTGCCGGCGAGCGGCGAGCTGGGCCACGACCACCTGGTGGATCAGCGGAATGTTGACCTTGGCGCCGAAGATGTCCTCGGGCAGGTCAACGGTGCCGGCCTTCGCGCCGCTGGCGTCGAGGACGTCAATAGTGGTGCTCACTTGGCAGCCCCCTTCTTGGCAGCGGTACGGACGAGGACCAGGCTTCCGTTGGCGCCGGGGATCGCACCCTTGATCAGGATGAGACCGTTCTCGGCGTCCACGGAGTGAACTTTGAGGCTCTGCACGGTGGTGCGGACGTTACCCATCCGGCCAGCCATACGCAGACCCTTGAAAACGCGGCCCGGGGTGGCGCAGCCACCGATGGAACCCGGCGAGCGGTGCTTGCGCTGCGTACCGTGCGACGCGCCCAGACCCTTGAATCCGTGCCGCTTCATGACACCGGCGAAGCCCTTGCCCTTGCTCTTGCCCGTCACGTCGACGAACTGGCCCGGCTCGAAGGTGTCGGCCAGCAGCTCCTGGCCCAGGGTGTAGTCGTTCGCGTCGTCGGTGCGGATCTCCGCGAAGTAACGGCGCGGGGTGATGTCGTGCTTACGCAGGTAGTCGCCGAGCGGCTTGTTGACCTTCCTGGGGTCGACCTGCCCGAAGCCGAGCTGGACGGCGGCGTAGCCGTCCTTCTCGGGAGTGCGGACGCGGGTCACCACGCACGGACCGGCCTCCACCACGGTCACCGGAACCATCCGGTTGTCCGCGTCGAAGACCTGGGTCATGCCGAGCTTCTTGCCCAGGACGCCCTTGATCGTCTTAGCCATGTCAGTGCGTTCCCTCAGAGCTTGATCGAAATGTCGACACCCGCGGGGAGGTCGAGCCGCATGAGCGAGTCAACCGTCTTGGGGGTCGGGTCGATGATGTCAATCAGCCGCTTGTGCGTGCGCATCTCGAAGTGCTCGCGGCTGTCCTTGTACTTGTGCGGCGAGCGGATGACGCAGTACACGTTCTTCTCGGTCGGCAGCGGCACCGGGCCCGCGACCTTCGCGCCAGTCCGCGTCACCGTCTCGACGATCTTCTTGGCCGAGCTATCGATGACCTCGTGGTCATAGGCCTTAAGCCGGATGCGGATCTTCTGTCCCGCCATAATGGCCTCGGTGTCCTTCGCTGTCGTCTGAAAAAGTATCGTGCGGCCTGTTGCCGCTTTGTGCTGCAGGTCGAAGCCTGCGCGACCCCACGAGGCAGACGTAGTCGATCTGCCTTTTCTTCCGTGATCCGGCAGTTACTTCGGTCACATGCCGGCCGAAGCGACTGCTGGATCACGGCGCCATGCGTGGAGCCGTTGACGCGGTTCAGCGGTCGGACCCGAAGGTTCGGGGCCGACCGCCACCCCGACGGTCTAGCTACTTGATGATCTTCACGACCCGGCCGGCGCCGACGGTGCGGCCACCCTCACGGATCGCGAACTTGAGGCCGTCCTCCATGGCGATGGGCTGGATCAGCTCAACGCGCATTTCGGTGTTGTCGCCCGGCATGACCATCTCGGTGCCCTCAGGGAGGTGCACGACACCGGTCACGTCAGTCGTACGGAAGTAGAACTGCGGGCGGTAGTTGTTGAAGAACGGCGTGTGGCGGCCGCCCTCGTCCTTGGACAGGATGTAGACCTGGCCGGTGAACTCGGTGTGCGGCGTGGTCGTGCCCGGCTTGATGATGCACTGGCCGCGCTCGACCTGCTCGCGCTTGATGCCGCGGAGCAGCAGAGCGGCGTTGTCACCGGCCTGACCCTCGTCGAGCATCTTGTTGAACATCTCGATGCTGGTGACGGTGGTGGTCGTCTTCTCTTCCTTGATACCGATGATGTCAACCTGCTCGTTGACCTTCACGATACCGCGCTCGATACGGCCGGTGACGACCGTGCCACGACCGGTGATCGAGAAGACGTCCTCGACCGGCATGAGGAACGGCTTCTCCGTCTCACGCGGGGGCTCGGGAACGTTCTCGTCCACGGCGTTCATCAGCTCGACGATGCTGTCGGCCCACTTCTCGTCGCCCTCAAGAGCCTTGAGCGCGGAGACGCGGATGACGGGCAGGTCGTCGCCGGGGAACTCCTGAGCGGACAGGAGCTCACGGACCTCCAGCTCGACGAGCTCGAGGATCTCCTCGTCGTCGACCATGTCGGCCTTGTTGAGCGCCACGACGATGTAGGGAACGCCGACCTGGCGGGCCAGGAGGACGTGCTCCTTCGTCTGCGGCATCGGGCCGTCGGTGGCGGCGACCACGAGGATGGCGCCGTCCATCTGAGCGGCACCGGTGATCATGTTCTTCACGTAGTCGGCGTGACCAGGGCAGTCAACGTGAGCGTAGTGACGCTTCTCCGTCTGGTACTCGACGTGCGCGATCGAGATCGTGATTCCGCGAGCCTTCTCCTCCGGCGCCTTGTCGATCTTGTCGAACGGGGTCGCCTTGTTGAGCTCGGGGAAACGGTCGTGAAGCACCTTGGTGATCGCCGCGGTCAGCGTGGTCTTGCCGTGGTCGATGTGTCCAATGGTGCCGATGTTCATGTGCGGCTTAGTCCGCTCGAACTTGGCCTTGCCCACTGGTTCTCTCCTTGAGAATCTGACTGACTTTCGTCTACACACTCGGGCCCGGGAACTCCCGAACCCCTTGGCGGCGGGGCGGCTCGCACCGCCCCACCAGGGACCAGGACAGAAGTCCTGGATCGGTCTTGCGACCGGTCCAGGAACTATTCGCCCCGGGCCTTCGCGACGATCTCCTTGGCGATGCCCGGGGGCACCTCCGAGTAGGAGTCGAACTGCATGCTGTAGCTCGCCCGCCCCTGCGTCTTGCTACGCAGGTCGCCCACGTAGCCGAACATCTCATTGAGCGGCACGAGCGCCGTGATGACACGGGCGCCTGCGCGCTCGTCCATCGACTGGATCTGCCCCCGGCGGCCGTTGAGGTCGCCGATGACATCACCCATGTAGTCCTCGGGCGTGGTGACCTCAACGGCCATCGTCGGCTCGAGGAGCACGGCGTCCGCCTTGCGCGCGGCCTCCTTGAAGGCCATCGAGCCAGCGATCTTGAAGGCCATTTCCGAGGAGTCGACGTCGTGCGCGGCGCCGTCGGTCAGCGTAACCTTCACGCCCACCATCGGATAACCGGCCAGCACGCCGAACTCTGCTGCCTCCTGAGCGCCCGCGTCGACCGAGGGGATGTATTCCCTCGGGACCCGGCCGCCGGTGACCTTGTTCTCGAACTCGTAGCCGTCGTTGCCTTCGCCCAGCGGCTCGAGGTTGATGATCACCCGCGCGAACTGACCGGAACCACCGGTCTGCTTCTTGTGGGTGTAGTCGACCTTCTCCACCTTGCGGCGGATGGTCTCGCGGTAGGCGACCTGGGGCCGGCCGACGTTCGCCTCGACCTTGAACTCGCGACGCATGCGGTCGACGAGGATCTCAAGGTGAAGCTCGCCCATGCCCCAGATGACCGTCTGACCGGTCTCCTCGTCACGACGGACCTGGAAGGACGGGTCCTCCTCGGCCAGGCGCTGGATCGCGATCGACAGCTTCTCCTGGTCGCCCTTGGTCTTGGGCTCGATGGCGACGTTGATGACCGGAGCCGGGAACGTCATCGACTCGAGCACAACCTGGTGCTGCGGGTCGGACAAGGTGTCACCGGTGGTGGTGTCCTTGAGGCCCATGACCGCCACGATCTGACCAGCGATCGCCGTGGGGCGCTCTTCGCGCTTGTTGGCGTGCATCTGGTAGATCTTGCCGATCCGCTCCTTCTTCCCCTTCACAGAGTTGACGACCTGTGAACCGGTCTCGAGCGTGCCCGAGTAGATGCGGATGTAGGTGAGCTTGCCCAGGTGCGGGTCGCTGGCAATCTTGAAGGCCAGAGCAGAGAACGGCTCGGTCGGGTCCGCGTGACGCTCGATCACCTTGTCCTCGTTGCCGACCGCGTGGCCCTTGAAGGCCGCGATGTCCGTCGGCGCGGGGAGGTAGGCGACGATCGCGTCGAGCAGGGGCTGCACGCCCTTGTTCTTGAACGCGGTGCCGCAGAGCACCGGGTTGATGGTGCTGGCCAGCGTGGCGCGGCGGATGGCCGCGACCAGCTGCTCCTCGGTGGGCTCAGTGCCCTCGAGGTAGAGCTCCATCAGCTCGTCGTCGTTCTCGGCCACGGTCTCGATCAGGCGGTCACGCCACTCACGAGCGGCGTCGACGTGGTCGGCCGGGATGTCGACGGTGTCGTACATCTCGCCCTTGGCCGCCTCGGCGCTCCAGATGAGGCCCTGCATCTTGATGAGGTCGATGACGCCCTTGAAGTCGGACTCAACGCCCCACGGAAGCTGGATCACGGCCGGGGTCGCAGCCAGGCGGCTGACCATCATCTCGACGCAGCGGTGGAACTCCGCGCCGACCCGGTCCATCTTGTTGACGAAGCAGATCCGGGGGACCTCGTAGCGGTCAGCCTGGCGCCACACCGTCTCCGACTGCGGCTCGACACCGGCGACGCCGTCGAACACGGCGACGGCACCGTCGAGGACGCGGAGCGAACGCTCCACCTCGATGGTGAAGTCGACGTGACCCGGGGTGTCGATGATGTTGATGGTGTGACCGATCCACTCACAGGTCGTCGCGGCAGACGTGATCGTGATGCCGCGCTCCTGCTCCTGCTCCATCCAGTCCATCGTGGCAGCGCCCTCGTGGACTTCACCGATCTTGTAGTTGATGCCGGTGTAGAACAGGATGCGCTCGGTCGTGGTGGTCTTGCCCGCGTCGATATGGGCCATGATCCCGATGTTGCGGACCTTGGCCAGGTCAAGAGCGGTCGTAGCGGCCACTTTAACTCGCGTCCTCGTCGTCTCGTCGAACCCGCCGGGTTACCAGCGGTAGTGGGCGAAGGCCTTGTTGGACTCGGCCATCTTGTGTGTGTCCTCACGCTTCTTGACGCTCGCCCCGAGGCCGTTGCTGGCGTCGAGGAGCTCGTTCATGAGGCGCTCGGTCATGGTCTTCTCGCGGCGGGCGCGGGAGTACTGCACCAGCCAGCGCAGGGCCAGGGTGGTGCTGCGCGCCGCGCGCACCTCGACCGGGACCTGGTAGGTCGCGCCACCGACCCGACGGCTGCGGACCTCGAGAGTCGGCTTGACGTTGTCAAGCGCGCGCTTCAGGGTGACGACCGGGTCGTTGCCCGTCTTGTCCCTGCAGCCCTCGAGGGCGCCGTAAACGATCGACTGCGCGATGGAGCGCTTGCCGTCCAGGAGCACCTTGTTGATCAGAGCGGTGACCAGCGGCGAGCTGTAAACCGGGTCAGACATGAGCTGACGACGGCCAGGAGAACCCTTACGAGGCATAGTTAGCTCTTCTCCTTCTTCGCGCCGTAGCGGCTACGGGCCTGCTTGCGGTTACGAACACCCTGGGTGTCCAGCGAACCGCGGATGATCTTGTAGCGAACACCAGGCAGGTCCTTCACACGACCGCCACGCACGAGCACGATGGAGTGCTCCTGCAGGTTGTGGCCCACGCCGGGGATGTAAGCCGTGACCTCGATGCCGTTCGTGAGCCGAACGCGGGCCACCTTGCGCAGTGCCGAGTTGGGCTTCTTCGGAGTCGTGGTGTAGACGCGCTGGCACACGCCGCGGCGCTGCGGACTCCCCTTGAGGGCAGGAGTCTTGGTCTTGGAGACCTTGTCCTGCCGGCCCTTGCGGACCAACTGCTGAATAGTGGGCACTGCCACTCCGTTTCGTGCCTTGGCCGGTACTACGTCAATTGTGGTGCATTTCGCAGGTGCTGCCGGTGTCATGACCTGCTGGTTCTTCCCCGTCTCGGTGCCCCCGCGCTCGGGCGTGTCGCGCTGTTCACGCAGACGTCCCGCGAGGTTTACGAGCCAGGAAGCCGTCCCGCGCTCGTAATGAGCGCACGGTCGAGAGCCCGCATAGAGACGGGCACGATGCTCAAGACTACCCAGGCCCATGCGACACGTCAAAACGGCGCGACAAAGCGGACAAGCCTTGCCACTCCGGGACGCCCGGGGCCTATTTCATCCAGCCCATCTACAGCTCCGTAGCCCATGGTATCGGCCCACCCCGCCATTCCGCACGAGGATCCACATCACGACCCGGAAACCCGATCAACTCCACCAAGCCGATACGCCGTCCAACGCCCTCTACGCGCCTGTCCGGGCACGCCCTCTCAGCCGTGTCGCCGGGCCACGCAGAGCGCCCAAGCTTCCGCTCAGGACAGTTTCAGCGCGCCCTGCGGCCAGATCTATGACATCTGGCCGGAACCCACGTCACTCGGCCCACTGTGCGTCGTAACGGCGGCCCGCCACTGAAGGGCTCAGAAACCGTCTCCCTGGAGGGCCCTCAGCCCCGTGCGGCGGGTGGGCCGGCCATGGCACCGCGTAACGAAAGAGAGGGTTGAACGCCGCGCGCCCGGGCCTCTTGAGCAAGAGACCCGGGCGCGTCACCTAGCGATGACTAGGAAATTACCGGTTGTACTGGCCGAAGTCGTATTCCTCGAGAGGAACCGCCTCGCCGCTGCCGGTGCCGAAGGTGTAGTCGGCGGCAGAACCGTCGTATCCACCCACGGTGTACATGGCGGCCTTGGCCTCCTCGGTCGGCTCCACCCGGATGTTCCGGTATTGGGGCATGCCCGTGCCGGCCGGGATGAGCTTACCGATGATGACGTTCTCCTTCAGGCCCAGGAGCGAGTCGGACTTGGCGTGGATCGCCGCGTCCGTCAGGACCCTGGTCGTCTCCTGGAAGGAGGCCGCCGACAGCCACGACTCGGTCGCGAGCGACGCCTTCGTGATGCCCATGAGCACCGGACGACCGGCGGCCGGAGAGCCGCCCTCCGCCACGGTCTCGCGGTTCATCAGCTCGAAGCGCGGCCGCTCCACGAGCTCACCGGGCAGCAGGTCGGTGTCACCGGACTCCAGCACGTTGACGCGCTTGAGCATCTGCCGAACGATGATCTCGATGTGCTTGTCGTGGATCGACACACCCTGCGAGCGGTAGACCTGCTGGACCTCCGCCACCAGGTGCAGCTGCACGGCCCGCGGGCCGAGGATGCGCAGCACCTCGTTGGGGTTGACCGCACCGGCGACCAACTGCTGACCGACCGTGACCCGCTGACCGTCCTGCACGAGCAGGCGCGAGCGCATCGAGACCGGGTAGGCGATCTCCTCCGAGCCGTCGTCCGGAGTGATGACGATCTTCCTGGTCTTGTCGGTCTCGTCGATGCGAGCCCGGCCCTCGGCCTCGGAGATCGGGGCGACACCCTTGGGGATGCGCGCCTCGAACAGCTCCGTGACACGGGGCAGACCGTGGGTGATGTCGGCGCCGGCCACACCACCGGTGTGGAACGTCCGCATCGTCAGCTGCGTGCCGGGCTCACCGATCGACTGGGCGGCGATGATGCCGACCGCCTCGCCGACGTCCACGAGCTTGCCGGTGGCCAGCGAACGGCCGTAGCAGGTCGCGCAGACACCGATCTTGGCCTCGCAGACGAGCGCGCTGCGCGTGCGTACGGTCTCGACCCCGGCCTCGACCAGCTTCGTCACGTGGATGTCGTTGATGTCGACACCCGCAGGGACGATGACCTTGCCGTCCACCTCGACGTCCTCGGCGAGGATGCGACCGTGCACGTTGGACTCGGCGTTCTCCGCCTTGACCAGGTTGCCCGACGCGTCCCGATCGGCCACGTGCAGCGGGACCCCGCGGTCGGTGGCGCAGTCGATCTCACGCACGATGACGTCCTGCGCCACGTCCACCAGACGACGGGTCAGGTAACCCGAGTCGGCGGTACGCAGAGCGGTGTCGGCAAGACCCTTCCGCTGACCGTGGGTGGAGATGAAGTACTCCAGCACCGACAGGCCCTCGCGGAACGAGGCCTTGATCGGCCGCGGGATCGTCTCACCCTTGGTGTTGGACACCAGGCCGCGGATGCCGGCGATCTGCCGGACCTGCATCTTGTTACCACGGGCGCCGGAGTTGACCATCATCCAGACCGGGTTGGTCGCCGGGAAGGCGTTGACCATGTCGGTCTCGACGTCGGCCGTCGCGTGCGTCCAGATCTCGATGAGCTCCTGACGGCGCTCCTCGTCGGTGATCAGACCACGCTCGTACTCGCGCTGGACCTTGTCGGCCCGGCGCTCGTAGTTCTCCATGATCTCCATCTTGTTCGGCGGCGCGACGACGTCCTCGATCGAGATCGTGACACCGGAGCGCGTCGCCCAGCGGAAGCCCGCGTCCTTGAGCGCGTCGAGCGAGTTGGCGACCTCGATCTTGGGGTAGGTCTCCGCCAGCTCGTTCACGATCGTGGACAGCTGCTTCTTGCCGACCTGGAAGTCGACGAACGGGTAGCTGTCGGGCAGCGTCTGGTTGAACAGGCACCGGCCGAACGTCGTCTCCAGGCGGATCGGGTCGCCCTGCTCCCAGCCCTCGGGAGCAACCCAGTCGCGCGGCGGCAGGACGTCCTTCAGCCGGATCTGGATCTTCGCCTGGATCTCCAGCTCGCCACGGTCGAAGGCCATCTGCGACTCGGCGATCGAGCCGAACACGCGGCCCTCGCCGATCGCGCCGTCCTTGTGGGTGGTCAGCCAGTAGAGGCCGATGACCATGTCCTGGGTGGGCATCGTCACGGGCTTGCCGTCGGCCGGCTTGAGGATGTTGTTGGTCGAGAGCATCAGGATGCGTGCCTCGGCCTGGGCCTCAGCCGACAGCGGCAGGTGCACGGCCATCTGGTCGCCGTCGAAGTCCGCGTTGAACGCGGTGCAGACGAGCGGGTGGATCTGGATGGCCTTGCCCTCGACCAGCTGCGGCTCGAACGCCTGGATGCCCAGACGGTGGAGCGTCGGGGCGCGGTTGAGCAGCACCGGGTGCTCGGTGATGACCTCTTCGAGCACGTCCCACACCACGGGGCGGGCACGCTCGACCATCCGCTTGGCCGACTTGATGTTCTGGGCGTGGTTGAGGTCAACCAACCGCTTCATCACGAACGGCTTGAACAGCTCCAGCGCCATCTGCTTGGGCAGGCCGCACTGGTGCAGCTTGAGCTGCGGGCCGACGACGATGACCGAACGGCCGGAGTAGTCGACTCGCTTGCCCAGCAGGTTCTGCCGGAACCGGCCCTGCTTGCCCTTCAGCATGTCGCTGAGGGACTTCAGCGGACGGTTGCCGGGACCGGTGACCGGGCGACCGCGGCGGCCGTTGTCGAACAGCGCGTCCACGGCCTCCTGAAGCATCCGCTTCTCGTTGTTCACGATGATCTCGGGCGCGCCCAGGTCGAGCAGCCGCTTGAGGCGGTTGTTCCGGTTGATGACCCGGCGGTAGAGGTCGTTGAGGTCGGAGGTCGCGAACCGGCCACCGTCGAGCTGCACCATCGGGCGCAGGTCCGGCGGGATGACCGGGATGCAGTCGAGCACCATGCCACGCGGCGAGTTGGTCGTGTTGAGGAACGCCGACACGACCTTGAGCCGCTTGAGCGCGCGGGCCTTCTTCTGGCCCTTGCCGCTGCGGATGGTCTCGCGCAGGTTCTCCGACTCGACGGCGAGGTCGAAGCTGATCAGGCGGTCCTGGATCGCCTGCGCGCCCATGCCGCCCTTGAAGTAGCGGCCGAAGCGGTCACGCATCTCGCGGTAGAGCAGCTCGTCGCCCTCGAGGTCCTGGACCTTGAGGTTCTTGAAGCGGCTCCAGACCTCGTCGAGCCGGTCCAGCTCACGCTGGGCCCGGTCGCGCAGCTGACGCATCTCGCGCTCGGCGCCCTCGCGGACCTTGCGGCGCTGGTCGCCCTTGGCACCGGCGGCCTCGAGCTCGGCCAGGTCGGCCTCGAGCTTCTTCTGCCGGGCCTCGACGTCGGCGTCGCGGCGCTGCTCGATGTGCTGCCGCTCGACGGAGATCTTCGCCTCCAGCGAGGGCAGGTCACGCTCACGCATCTCGGTGTCGACATGCGTGATCATGTAAGCCGCGAAGTAGATGACCTTCTCCAGGTCCTTCGGGGCCAGGTCGAGCAGGTAGCCAAGGCGCGACGGGACGCCCTTGAAGTACCAGATGTGCGTGACCGGCGCGGCCAGCTCGATGTGGCCCATCCGCTCACGACGCACCTTGGCGCGAGTCACCTCGACGCCGCAGCGCTCACAGATGATGCCCTTGAACCGGACGCGCTTGTACTTGCCGCAGTAGCACTCCCAGTCGCGGGTCGGACCGAAGATCTTCTCGCAGAAGAGCCCGTCCTTTTCCGGCTTGAGAGTCCGGTAGTTGATGGTCTCCGGCTTCTTGACCTCGCCATGCGACCACTGACGGATGTCGTCGGCGGTCGCAAGACCGATCCTGAGCTCGTCGAAGAAGTTGACGTCTAGCATTTGTGCGATCTCCCCCTCAGACTTCTTCCACGCTGCTCGGCTCACGCCGGGACAGATCGATACCGAGCTCTTCCGCGGCGCGGAAGACGTCCTCGTCGGTGTCACGCATCTCGATGGACATGCCGTCGCTGGAGAGCACCTCGACGTTCAGGCACAGCGACTGCATTTCCTTGATGAGCACCTTGAAGGACTCGGGAATGCCCGGCTCGGGAATGTTCTCGCCCTTGACGATGGCCTCGTAGACCTTCACCCGGCCCAGAACATCGTCGGACTTGATGGTCAGCAGCTCCTGCAGGGCGTAGGCGGCACCGTACGCCTCCAGCGCCCACACCTCCATCTCACCGAAGCGCTGGCCACCGAACTGGGCCTTACCGCCGAGCGGCTGCTGGGTGATCATGGAGTACGGGCCGGTCGACCGAGCGTGAATCTTGTCATCGACCAGGTGGAGCAGCTTGAGGATGTAGATGTAGCCGACCGAGATCGGATACGGGAACGGCTCGCCGGAGCGACCGTCGAACAGCTGGGCCTTGCCGCTCTGCTGCACCATCCGGTCGCCGTCACGGTTGGCGACGGTGCTGCCGAGCAGGCCGACGATCTCCTCCTCGTGGGCGCCGTCGAAGACCGGGGTGGCCATGTTGGTGCGCGGGGCGACCTTCTCGAAGCCCTTCTCACGCAACCGCTCGGCCCACGCCTCCTGGATGCCCGAGATGTCCCACCCTCTGGCGGCGATCCACCCGAGGTGGGTCTCCAGCACCTGACCGACGTTCATCCGGCCGGGCACGCCCAGCGGGTTGAGGATGATGTCGACCGGGGTGCCGTCCTCCAGGAACGGCATGTCCTCGACCGGCAGGATCTTGGAGATGACGCCCTTGTTGCCGTGGCGGCCGGCCAGCTTGTCACCGTCGGTGATCTTACGCTTCTGGGCCACGTAGACGCGGACCAGCTCGTTCACGCCCGGAGGGAGCTCGTCGCCCTCCTCGCGAGAGAACACCCGCACCCCGATGACCTTGCCCTGCTCGCCGTGCGGCACCTTCAGCGAGGTGTCACGCACTTCACGCGCCTTCTCACCGAAGATCGCACGCAGCAGCCGCTCCTCCGGCGTCAGCTCGGTCTCACCCTTGGGAGTGACCTTGCCGACCAGGATGTCACCGGGCACGACCTCGGCGCCGATGCGGATGATGCCCCGCTCGTCGAGATCGGCCAGCACCTCCTCGGAGACGTTGGGGATGTCCCTGGTGATCTCCTCAGGACCCAGCTTGGTGTCACGGGCGTCGACCTCGTGCTCCTCGATGTGGATCGAGGAAAGCACGTCGTCCTGCACCAGCCGCTGCGACAGGATGATCGCGTCTTCGTAGTTGTGACCCTCCCACGGCA
>NZ_VCJS01000157.1 GCF_005893125.1 Nonomuraea basaltis
AAGATCAAATTCTTGAAACGGCTCATGTTCGGCCGCGCCAACTACGACCTCCTCAGAAAGATGGCACTGCTGAACTGAGTCGAGATCACCGACCGTGACCGCTCCCCAGCAAATGCACCAGACCCCGGTAAGTGGCCGCGAGCCTTCAGAGATATCTGGCCGCTCCACCAGGGCAGGGGGTTCGACCCACGACATGCTGTGGACATACCACTGCTATACCGCCGGTGTTTAGCATTCTTCGCGGTGCTCTGATCACAGGCGGAGCACCGCGAAGTTCTCGTTAACTGACAAGGATCGAATCTCATGCGGAAGCTCTCCCCCTCGAAGATGCTCGCCACTGTTGTCGGGGTCTCTGCGGCCTTCGCCGTACTGACGCCGGCCACGACCGCCACGGCCTCCACCACCGCCTCCTCGAGCGTCTCTTCGGCCGGCTGCAAGGACAAGTGGAGCAAGCTGAACACGAAGGACGGCTTCGTCAGCTACGTCCTGAAGCTCTGCAGCAACGGCTACGGCGAGGCGCGCGGCAGCGTGACGGACACCAAGAGCGACGCCTGGACGACCGTGGTCGAGGTCTCCTTCAAGAAGAGCAACGGCAACGAAATTTACGGCGGGTACAAGGAGGCCGGCCGGAACAAGGGCCACAAGAGCTTCAAATGGTCCACCACCCGCACCAACCTCGACCGGATTACGATCAGGGCCAAGCGCTGCCTCCCGGGCACGATCGTGTGCAACAACACCAAGACCTACACGCTCTACCCCTGATCTGAGGCGTGGCAGTCGGGTCGCCAATGGTTGTCAGGTTCGGCGAGAGATGGCCGAGACCTTCGGAGTTATCGGGCTGTGCGTACCTTCGTGCAGCCGAGTAGCCGCCGCGATCGGCCTGCGGCTGGACGGCGAGGACGCCGAAGCCGAACTGCGCCGGCTCACCGGCAGGCAGGTCCCGGCCCCGGCCGCCATGGGCAAGGTGCAGGCCCGGCAGCTGGCCCGGCACGTCAAGCAGGCACGATCAGGCGAGGTAGCCGCCATCGATGTCCAGGACCGCGCCTGTGATGAAGGACGCGCCGGGACCGGCGAGAAACGCGATGCCCGCGGCGACCTCCTCGGGACGGCCGAAACGCCCCATGGCGTTCAGGCCGCGCTGCATGTCGGAGTACGGGCCGTCAGCCGGATTCGTGTCGGTCTCGATGGAACCGGGCTGCACGACGTTGACCGTGATCCCCCGCGGCGCCAGATCACGGGCGGCCGCCTTGCTGTAGGCCGTGATCGCGGCCTTGGCGGCGGCGTAGTCCGCAACCCCCGGATAGCCGGCGCGGCTGGCCACGACCGAGCCGACCGTCACGATCCGGCCGCCCTGCCGAAGCACGGCGGCGGCGGCCCGGATCGTGGCCAGCACCCCGCCGGCGTTGATGACGAACTGCCGGTCAAGAGCCTGGTGATCGGTGGCCGGATCATCGATCAGGCCCATCGCGGGAGCCGCCGCGTTGTTCACCAGGATGTCGAGCTGCCCGAAATCGGACACCACGTCGCCGACCAGGCTGGCCACCTGCGCGGGATGCTCCTGATCGGCGCGGTAGGCGCCGGCGCGCACCCCCGCGGCCCGCAGCCCGTCGGTGACCTGACGGGCACGGTCGGCCGCGCTGGCGTAGCTGATCGCGACATCGGCGCCGGCGTCGGCGAGGGCTCGGGCGGTGGCCGCGCCGATGCCGCGCGATCCGCCGGTGATCAGCGCGACCTTGCCGGTCAGGGGTCCGGACATGAAGTGCTCCGTGAGTAGGTGAGGAGGCGGCAGGGTTCTCGATGAAGATCAGTAAAGGGCGCACCCGTCCACCGGAAAACCCCCTACACACCCCTCAAAACCGCCCCGCTACACCGCCCGCACCGGCTGCCGCGGCACCGTACGCGGAGCCGGATCATCCAGTCCCGTCAGATACACCTCATGATGCGGCCCCGCCGCCACCAGCCCCCGCTCAGCGTCGGTAGTTACGAGGCTCCACCAGAGCTGTCAGCGGCGGCGAGGTGGTCATGCAGGGCCGCGTGGCGGAACTGGTAGACGGGGCCGACAGCGCGCAGTAGCCCCAGGCGGTGGACGTCATCAAGGAAATCCATGAGGTGCCAGGGAAGTCGGTGTTCGAGGGCCAGCCGGGCCACTGCGATGGTGCAGACCAGCCACGCATGATGATTGCCCATCACTACCCCGGCCCCGAGCCCGAACACGAGCCCGAACGTGAGCCCCTCCACAAGCGCTTCCCAGCGCCCGGTCGAGAGCCCGATCGTGAGCCCGATCCCGGGCCCGAACACGAGCCCGGTCGCGAGCCCGACTGTTGACTGGATGTGGGGTGTGGTGCAGGCGATGTGCCACCAGGTGATGTCGCGGGTGACGGCCGGGGGGGAAGGCGCGGGCCAGGTAGGTCAGGTGGTTGGCAGGCTTGCTCCAGCCATTCGATCCTGCGACGGGTGCGGTGGGGGTGGCCGCGTCTGGGGCGGCATCGGGCGGCGGGTCGATGGTCAGCCGGATGAGGCGGCGGCCCAGGGGAGCGACTGTGGTGAGTAGGCGAGGAGGGTTCGGGTGAGGGCTTCCACTCGGGCTGCGGCGTCGCCGGCGAGTGCGGGATCGGCCAGCGCCTCCTCGACTGGAGGCTCGTTGATCGCTCCGGCGGTCGCGTCAATCAGCAGATGGTCCAGGCTCGGAAAGTACATGTACACCGTGCGGCGGGACACGTCGGCGGCCGCTGTGATCTCGTCGATGGACGGTGTCGTTCCGCCAGCGCTCAGGCGGACCCCCATGGCTGCCTTGGCGATCTGTAGTCCCTTGGCGTGGGAAAGCATGGGTGACGGCGAGTCGGGTCGCCGTCACCCGGGCGTCGGGATGCTACGCGGGCGGCTGGAGGACGGTGACCACGTGGGTGGTGCTCGCTGACTCGATGGTCGAGTTGCCGAGCAAGTTGACGGTGTACGTGTGTTCGCCGGCTGTGGTCGGCGTATCGGAGAAGCCGAACGACCCGTCGGCGGCGGGGATCAACTTCACCAGGCCCTTCGAGGTGACGGTGCCATCCGGGCTGACGACCTTGCGCGAGACGGTGATGATCGTCCGCGGGAAGGTGATGCCGTCGGCGCCGAAGGTGCCGCTGAATTCGAGTCGCTCGCCGACGTTGCCCGTCGCCGGTCCGGTTACGGTGAGCGTCGGCTCGTACAAGGCGACCGTGACGGTCACCGAGGAGCCGCTACCCCGGAACCATGAGTTGCCCGGCCAGTACACCTGATACTTGAACGCCCCGATGGACGGCGGGGCGTCGGTGAATTGGTAGGTCCCGTCCGCCGCCGTGGTGATCTCCTGGAACGGCCTGGAGGTGCCGTCGGGGAGCCAGCGGTACAGTTCGAGCGTCTGTACGCCGGGTGGCAGTCCGCTGCTCAGCGTGAGTCGTCCGCTGAGGGTCGACTGCTTGAGCGCGGTCACCTTGGAGGGAGCCGTCAAGGTCAGCGTGGAGGAGTGGTAGGGCGAGGGCGGCAGCCGCCAGAGGTGCATCCGCCCGGTGCCGGGCTCTTTCAAAACCGCGAAGGTGAGTGTGCCGTAGAACTCGATGCTGCCCGCCACCACCGCCTTCCCCTGGTGGGCGGCTGTGTAGATGACCTCCGCGGTGGTCGCGTCGTACACCACGAGCTCCGCCGCGTCGCCCGCGGAGGAGTTCCAGCCGCCCACGACGTAGGCGCCGTTCGGGCTGGCCGCGACAGCGGTGGGGAGGCCGTGCTCGCCGAATCCGCTGCTGCCGTAGGCGCGGCCCTGAGTCAGGGCTGTCGTGTCCCAGGCGTCGAACTGGCGGGTATCGTCCAACGCCGACAGCGCCGCCGCCCCGTACTCGGCGAGTGCGAGATCCCGCAGGGCCGGCAGCCCGTTCGCGTCTCCGCGGATCTCGCCGCGCGAAGTGGCAGGCGTGGTGCTGATGTCGTACACCTTGACCGTGGCGGGGCTGACTCCCGGCTCCCCGGCCACCAGCGTGTTCCCGGCGACGGCGACGAGCGGAGCCTGGGTCGTGGCCGGTCCGACCCGGACGGGGGTGGGTGTCGCCGCCGCCGGAATGAGGCCGAGAACGCCTCCCTCTCCCGCTTCGCCGCAACCGAATCCGATCCACAGCCGGTCGTACGACTGCGCCAGGCTCGATGGGCACGGGTACGCGGTGAGGTCGATGCGCTTGGTGATGGCGAGCGTGGTGGTGTCGATCTCGATCACTTCATGCGAATCGCGCAGCGCCGCGTACACCTTCCTGCCGGTCTCCGGCGAGGCCAGGGCGACAGCACCGGACAGGCCGGGGATCGTGTTGATGACCTTGCCGTCGATGGACGCGACCACGATCTGGTCGCCGGCGGCGACGAAGACCTTGCTGCTGCGCGCCACCACGTCTCCGCCCTTCCCGGCGACGCCGAGGTCGGTGACGGTCGCGGCGGCCGCGGCGGTGGGCGCCTGAGTGACGAGCAGGGCCGCCGTCAGGAGCAGGGTCCCGGCCCAGGCGACTAATCGGCGGGGCAGAGGAGCACGGGCAGAGGTTGATGGGCGCACAGGCACTCCGTTCTGGAGGAGAAGGGGAGAGTCGAGCACCCCGGCGTGACTACGGGACCCGCTCCCGCTGACGATCTTCGTTAATCGAACACATATTCGCATAGTGCGCGATTGCCGTCTAGAGCATCGGTCATGTAGCTCTGGCGGGATTTGTGGTACCTCTTCCTGATCGCGTCTTTGGTCGGGGTCACCCCTGGCCTCCTCAATTGCCGTCCGGCTGGGCGAGCAGCCCTTACGGCCGGCGTGAGCCCATCACCTACATCCCCGTTGAACCCGAGGCGGTGGTGGAGGTGCTGGCCGACGTCTCGATGGGGCACTCTCGGTCGGCCCCGGGCTCAGCCCGTTGACCCGGATGCCCCGGTCCTTCAGCTCATAGGTCAGCCCGCGGGAAAAGGACAGCAGGCCCGCCTTGGCGGCACCGTAGACCGCCGAGACATAAGATGACAAATCGATATGGGTCGCGCCAGAATGCGGAGCCGTCCAGCATCTACCGCAACTGGAGGACTTTCCTATGCGCCGACCCCTTGGGTTACTCGCCGCAGCCGCTGCCCTGGCCACGATCGCCGCGCCCGTGAGCACGGCGCAGGCTGTCACGGCGTCCCCGGCTTCCGGCGTCGGCCGGTCCGGCTCGCTCAGCCTGTTCGGGTCGGCCACCACGGCGTCCGTATCCGGCGCCGCCAGAGTGGGAACGGCGCGGGAGAACATGGTCGTGCGGCTGGTCAATGCCCGGCGGGCGAAGAAGGGATGCCGGGCGCTCAAGCACCATCCGCAACTCCACCGGGCTGCCCGCGGGCACTCGGCCGACATGGCGGAGTACAACTACTTCTCGAGCACCTCCCGCGACGGCCGATCCTTCACGGACCGCATCAAGGAGGCCGGCTTTACCGGCGGCACCAGCCTGGCGGAGAACATCGCCAAGGGCCAGCGCACCCCGGCCGCGGTCGTGCAGTCCTGGATGGGCAACTCCGGGACCAAGGCCACCATCATGAACTGCAAGTTCACCTTCATCGGGGTCGGCGCGGTCGACGACTCCGATGGCGCGATCTACTGGACCCAGGTCTTCGCGGCCAAGTGACCCGCTTCGTGGTGAGCCGCTGGAAGAAGATCGGCCCGGCGACCACCCCGCCGGGCTTCGGCATTCGCGTGCGCGCAGGAGCTGCAGCGCGAGCCAGTACCGTCCCAGGCGGGCGGGTCTGAAGAGGTGAGAGGAACCATCAGGTCCGCCATTCTGCTCGATCAGGGTCTACCGGAACATAGGCGGCGGATGGCCGAGCCATCACTGAGACTCCACGGCTGGGCGCCGGCCGTGGTCGCAGGCGCCCCTTATGCCATGGTCAGGCGCACCACCAGCGGATGCCCTGGTACTGGCGGCCGTAGCGCTGCCACCACGAGGTCTTGCCTCGGTTGCCGCCTGATCCATCGTGCGGTGCTCGTTTGCCCCTGCTAGGGAGGCGGCATGGGAGAACACGCGCCATGGCTCTCGGGGCGGCTGGTGTTAGGCATGGTGCATATGCAGCTTGCCAGGCACGCCGTTTTATCGCGGGGCAAGGGTGGAGCAGATTCTCGCCACGGCAGTGGAGTCGGCGCGAGCGCTGCGGGAGGCGGCGCGGGCGGGTGTCTGGTGCAGACGGTGGATCGGGTCCACGCGGCGGGGGAGAAAGCTGATCCGGCCCGGATCGCCGCGCTCAGTTTGATCGTTCGTGCTGTGGTCGAGGCGACGGGCTTGGCTTCTCGCAACACCTTGCCGAAGTAGACATCGCCGTCTTCGGGCTGCATCTCCCACAGGGGCCGGCCGAACCAGTCCCGGATCAGCTCCAGATGATTGGCGTCGTTGCGGATGGTGCTGTCGGTCAGCCCTGCCGACGCGCGAGCCAGCACGAACCCTGCCAGGACGTCGGTCTCGAAGGCGGCAAGATCTTCTTCGCCGGGAGGGGCTCGGTGCTCGCGCAGATCCCGTACGACTCCCAGCGCCAACTCACACCTCCCGACTTCACCAACGCCGTCGTCTCGTCACTCCCGTGACGGAAGCTTCACGGTGAGTGAAGCTACTTCAGTGTGTGGTGATCGATCTGGCAACGGGAGAAGACGCAGTTCGCAGGCAGTGAGCGTGCAGGGTGAGGAGAATCCAGCGCCCTCAACTCAAGAACTGTTGCTTACATCCAGGAAGCCGCCCAGATCGGAGCCGACGAGATCAGCAGCCCGGCAACCTTCGCCCCGAAAGCCTAACGAGTCGCTCGTCCCGCCACGCCGCAACCGCCCTCTCACGCCTCGCGGGCTCGCGGTCCTCAGCCGAGGCTTTCAAGCGCGGCGGCGGCACGGCCGCGCTCGTCCTCGTCGCCGGTCTCGGCGGCGATCGCCAGCGCCAGCCGGTGCCGCTGCGCCGCCTCGCCGTCACGGCCCATGGTGCGCAACGCCTCACCGATCGCGTTGAGGACACTCGCCTCACCGTACCTGTGCTTGGTCGACTGGAAGATCTCGAGCGCCTGCTCCAGGTGCCACAGGGACTCGTCGAATTTCGCCTGACGGCACAGGGCGGTGCCGAGGTTGCTCAGCGCTGTCGCTTCCCCGTCACGGTGCTCGATCTCGCGGAACAGGCTCAGCGCCTCGCGCAGTTTCGCGACGGCGAGCGTGTCCTCGCCCAGCGAGCTGTAGATCTGGCCGAGGTTGGACAGGGCGATGGCCTGCCCGGCACGCTCGCCGAGCGCGGCGAAGATGTCGTGCGCGGCCAGGAAGTGCTGCGCCGCCTCGGTGTGCTCGCCGATCGACTCCTCGAGGTTGCCCAGGTTGGTCAGCGCCGCCGCCTGGCCGAAGGGGTCGTCGATCTCGCGGTAGAGCGCGATGGCCTCGCTGTGCCGGGCGGCCGAGGAGGCGAACTCGCCGAGGCGTTCCTCGATGATGCCCAGATTGGACAGCGAGCGGGCCTGGCCGTGGCGGTTGCCGATGCGCCGGCACAGCTCCAGCGCCTCGCTCAGTTCCTCGACGGCCGAAGCGTACCGGCCGAGCAGCCGCAGGATGACCCCGGCGTTGGTCCGCAGATGCGCCTCGCCCTCCGAGTCTCCCATCCCCCGCGCGGCGTCGACGGCGCACTCGTAGATCGACAGGGCCTCGGTGCCGTGCCCCGCCTCCAGGTAGCGGTGTAACGCGGCGGCAAGGGTGACCGCCCGCTCCGGCCGTCCCTGCCTGACCGCGAACTGGCAGATCGTGCCGAACGACGCCAGCTCGCTGTCCAACCACGACAGTGCCGCGCCCGGCGAGAGGGTGACGCCGCTGGGCTTGAGGGCGAGCCCGGCGTGCCGCCAGCTCCCGCTCCACCCGGGGTAGAGCGTGTCGCTCGCCTCGACGGCGGTCCCGCAGTAATGCTCCAGCAGCCTGTCCACGGCCGCCTGCCGCTCGGCCTCGCCGTCCATGGCAAGGCTCATCTCAGCGGCGTACGCACGCAGAAGGTCGTGAAACCCGTAGCGCCCCAAGGCATCGCATCTCAGCAGGTGCGCCGAGGCGAGCCGGTGCAGGAGCCGGGCCGCGCCGATCTCGTCGACGTCCGACAGCGCCGCCACGCAGGCCAGTGTGGAGTGCGGCGCCGGGTTCAGGCTCAGCAACCGGAACAGGCGCTGCGCCTCGGCGTCGAGCAGCCGGTACGAGCAGCCGAAGACGTGCCGGATCGCCGCCCCGCCGCCCAGGTCGAGCAGATCCAGCGGTCCGGCCCGGTGCAGCCGCGTCACCACGCCGGCCAGTGGCAGGTGCGCCTGCGCCCACCGTGTGCACCCCACTTGTAGCCGCTGAGCGGGCTGGTGAAGTACGTGGTGGTCGAGTGGATGCGGCCCGGAAGCGCTGACCCGCCGACCAGCCCGCTGCTGGACACCGTGCAGCTGCGCACCACGCGGTAGCCCTCCTCCAGCTCCAGCGTCAAAGGCCTTGAGCCGTATGTCGTCTCGAACCGCATGTCGCCTCGCGCGCCTAGAGAGGAAGTGCCCGGCGGGGGAGTGGGGGCGGTCAGTCGCCCATGTCGGTGGTCACCGTCTCGGGGTCCGGCGCCTTGATGGACACTTTGGCGCCCCACCCGGTGAAGCGGCTGTCGATCGTGATCGTCTTGCCTTCGAACTCGTTGTTGTCGAACACGCCCGTGGCCGCGTACGACGACTTCACCCTGCTCACCAGCCCGGCAGAGGTCAGCGTGAGCGTGTAGGAGACCTTCGTGTCGTTGTGCATGCGCAGCGGGATCGACGCCCCGAACCAGCGCGACACCTTCTCCAGCTCCTTGAAGGTGATCTTCCCCGCGAGCGTGCTCCCGCTCAGCTTGCCCTTCTTGACCAGCGCCGCCAGTGTCTTCGGCTCGACGGGGTTGATGACCTGCCCATAGAAGCCACTGCCGCCGCCGAGCAGGCCGTTGCCCTTGAGCCAGGACTTGCCCTCCGGCAAGCGGTCTTCCCATAGGCCGCCCGAGGTGTAGCTGACCTTGCCGACGCTGATCGTGCGCTCGCGGGGGCGGCCCACGGAGGTGGCGGTGATGTCTGAGGCCGCCACGCCCTTGGCGTTGAACTGGAACGTCCCCTTGCGGCTCTGGATCTTGACCGTGTCGTCACCCAAGAGCGTTGTCGTCTCGGTGAACCGCACGCCGTGCCCGGAAGTGAGCTTGCTCTTGAGGGCGCGTACGGGATCCTGGGGAGCGGCCTGGGCGGGCGCGGCCGCCGCCAGCAGGCAGCCGGAGGCCACCAGGGCCGTGATCGTTGTCTTCTTCACAAGCCGTGATCTTGCCGCAAGCAGATCACGTCCGGAGCACGGCCGTAATCGCCGCTCCCCACCCGGCACGGTTGTCGCCTCCAAACGTGGTCATGCAGAGCTCATGGGTGCCGCGCTGGCGGAATACGGCGAGAACGGATGGGGAAGGGGGCCCGGAGGAGGCCCAGGTGGGCGCGTTTATGAGCCCGGCCGGGTGATCGATACGAGGGTGCCGGTTCAACGGACCAAGGCTGTCTCGGGATTGATCAATCAGTATCGGCGAGCGGCTTAGCGATCTCTGGCATCCCAGGTGAGAGCCCGTACACGAGTATTGGCACGGCACGGGCCCGCCCTTGACCTCCGACTCAGCCCGCCCGTCGAGCCGTCGTCGATGAGAGCGAGCCGCCCACTTTCAAGATCGTAGAGATGGCCGAAGTCGAGTGACTATGACAGGGATTCTGAGGGCTTTGACTTCTATTGAGAATTCGAGATGGCGATGGCGGTGAGAACGAAACCGTTCCGCACCGACCACCGGCCTTCGAACTCCGCGGGTGCGGTGGGGACCTGCCGGAGCAACCGTACCGTGAAGGTTGAGTCCCGGTGAAAGGTGATATCAGCGTCGCTGAAGTCCAGTTTGACGTGGCTCACCGGATACCACGCCTTGAATATGCTTTCCTTCGCGCTGAACAGCAGGCGGTCCCAGTGAATGCCGTCCCGCGTTCCGAGGCCAGCGAGACGCCGCTCCTCGGCGGGCAGCACGATCGCTTCAAGAACTCCGCCGGGCAGCGGGGCGTGCGGTTCCGCGTCGATCCCCAACGTGCGAAAGTCCCGGGTCCGGGCGACGGCCGCGGCGTAGTAGCCCGCGCAGTGGGTCATGCTTCCGACGATCCCGCCCGGCCACAGCGGCTCGCCGCGCGGCCCGGGGAGCATGGCGACGGGTGGCAGGCCCAGGCGCGCCATGGCCTGGCGGGCGCACCGGCGTACGGCGGAGAATTCCCGGCGCCGCTTCGGCACCGCGTCCCGCACGATCTCCGCCTCTTCCGGGAACAGCACATCCGGGGGGACTTCGTCGCTCCGCGTGCTCACGCAAGACACCAGGTCCGGCAGGATGCCCTCGATCATGCGGCCCCCGCTCCGGCGGATGGCAGGATCTGCCGCAGCAGGCCGAAGGGATGTCCGCGTCGCCGCCATTCACGCGGGTAGCCGATCGAGACCTCTTCGAACCGCACGCCGTCGTGCCAGGTCGTCCGAGGAATGTGGAGGTGGCCATAGACGACGGCCTCCGGTCGGAAGCGGACATGCCAGCGGGCGGTCAGCTCGGTGCCGCACCACTGGGCAAACTGCGGCCGCCACAGGGCTTTCGTGGGGTCGGGCAGCAGGGGCCAGTGCCCGGCGACCACCAGGGATACCGCCGGGTCGTGCTCGGCGAGCCGCCGCTCGGTCTCAGCGACCCTCGCGGAGCACCATTCCTCGATCGACGGATAGGGGTCGGGGTGCAGCAGGAATTCGTCCGTGCAGACGACCCCGGCCTCATAGGCCAGTTCCAACGACTGCTTCTTGCTCATCGACCGCGGCCGCCGGAACGTGTAGTCATACAGCGTGAAGATGGGCGCGACCGCGACAGGCCCTCCGGGCCCCTGCCACGTCGGGAACGGGTCCTCCGGTGTGACGACCCCCAGGTCCCGGCAAAGCTCCACCAGGAAGCGGTAGCGGGCCTCGCCGCGCAGTTGGACCGGGTCCTCGCGTGGAGTCCAGAGCTCGTGATTGCCAGGTGTCCAGATCACCCGCTCGAACCGTTCCGCGAGCAGCCGGAGCGCCCACGCCACGTCGTCGCTCCGCTCGGCCACATCGCCCGCGACGATGAGCCAGTCCGCCGCGGCCTCTGGCCGCAGGGATTCGACGATGCGCCGGTTGTCGGCCATGCCGGCGTGGAGGTCGCTGGCCGCGAGGAGGCGACCGTGTGCTCTGGCCATCAGGCGGTGTTCCTGTCCGGCTCGTTGAAGATGGCGGTGAAGCTGACGCTGGTCGTGGGAAAGAGGGCTGGGGCTGAGCGGCCCGTCCCGGCCCGGGTCGAGGCGGCTGTCAAGGACGGCCTGCTGGACCTGGTCGAGCGCGCCCAGCGGGAGAGCTGGAGCTTGCTGGATGCCTGCCGGGTGCTGGAGATCACCCCGCCGCGCGTCTATTAACGGGCCGACCGCCGCGAGCATGGCCCGCTGGCCGATTGTCAGCCTGATGGCTGGCCGGTGCATGGTCTGCTCCGGGCCGAGTTCGCGCGAGGCGGCAGTACTCACGCCACCATGATCACGAGCTTAGCCCCGCGTGGGCCGGCGGTCGGCGGCGCTCATCCCGGCGGTTTTCGAGGGTCGTCCTCGTTCCACCGCCATTGTGCCGCAGGATCCTTCCCGTCGGTTCACATGTGCTCGTCGACTCACGCCTGGCTGTCTTGAGCCGCTGCGGAATAGGGGAGCAGGATATCGGTGAGGACATTCACGACCTCGGGCAGGCGGTCCTCGAGGAAGAAGTGGCCGCCGACGAATATGCGGAGGTCGAATTCGGCCATCGTGTGCGCCTGCCAGGCACGCGCCTCGTCGATGGTGGTGCGCGGGTCATGGTCACCCACCAGCGCTGTGATCGGGCAGGCGACGACCGATTTCGGTGCTGCCTGATAGGTCTCCACGGCCTGATAGTCCGCGCGCAGGAAAGACATAATCATTTCGACCAGTTCCGGGTCCTGGAGCCAGGTCGGATCGGTTCCGTTGAGTAGCCGCAACTCGTTCGCCACACCGGCGTCATCCAGCCGATGGACGGTCTCGACCCGGGTCGTGGAGGGCGCCCTGCGGCCAGAGGCGACCAGCATCTCGGGGCTCCGGGCGCCGCGCCGCCACATGGAAAGGGCCAGTTCAAACGCGACCAGGGCTCCCATGCTGTGGCCAAGCAGGACGTACGGCCGGTCCTGCCGGTCGGCCAGCACCTCGGCCAGGACCTCCGCAAGCGCGCGAACGTCGGTGAAAGCGGGTTCCCGCCGCCGCTCCTGGCGTCCTGGACACTGTGCGGCCCACACCTCGACCCAGGGCGGCAATGCGGCGGACAGCCGGAAGAACCCACTCGCCGACCCACCGGCGTGCGGAAGACATATGAGGCGGACGTCGGCGCCGTCGTGGTGGAACGATGTGAACCATTGATCGAAGGAGCCTGTCGAGACCGTCAATTCTAACCCCAATCTCGAAGATCTTACATAGGGGACCGTACTGGACATGACGCACGCACAGAACCCCTGAGAGGGTAATCCGGCGACCCCTTGACGGGAGCGGTTACCCCGATACCGACCCCTATTTCTGGGGACCCTCCTGTTCGCATCCCCTGCTGCCTTTTCGAAGAGATGGGGGTGTTCTGTGGAGAGCGTATAATTCCGCGCTACAAGGATTGATTAAGCTCTATGTGCATCCGGTGGGCGCCTATCTGCCCGTGATCGTGGGCTCGGTGAGAACAATGGAGGAAGGGGCTCTGGGAGGCGGCGGCCTGCAGGTGATCGCTGCCGCTGTCTCCTGATTCGAGCGGCGGTCGAGGCCTGGGCGCGATATTGGTGTCAGCGGCGGCAGACCGACCAGCGCAGGGCATGGTCGGCGTCCACCTGACCCGTGATCACCTGACCGCCGACCGGACCCGTGGGGCCTAGCGGCACTGGCCAGGCCATGAACCCCCTGCTCAACGCCATCTCCGCGCATCAACCGGATTGACCGGAACCGGACCGGCCTGTAGGACGACGCTGAGCCTGAGCACGAAGGGCCTGAACGGCGAAATTGCCGATGTTCGGGGGATCTGCTGGCGCGGCGGGCCGACGGTGTGGAGGTGATCGGTGGCGTCGTCGCCGCGGGAATGGTGAACGCGGCGGCGATGCTGGCTGCGGTGCATCGGGCGATGGGGTGCGCTGGTCCGCGGCGGCATCACCTGACGTAGACGCCTAGGCGCGGCAGCGGGTCGAGCAGGCCCGCCACATCGCACTTTCCGCTATCAGCCCGGGTCTCACGCGAAAGCGTGGACCGGTGGATCCGCGACTGGCGGGCCGGCGGGTTCGAGGCGCTACTGCCCGCCGCCCGGCACACCGATCCGCGCAGTGACCGAGCGCGCCGGGCGGTCCGGAAGTCGAGCTCGGCGTCGGTGACGATCCGCTGGTGATCCCGGTCGGCGGACCGGTCGCCCTCTCGGGCGACTTGGCGCGCGGCAGTTCCGGTAGCGGGGCGTACCAGTTCGCTACGCACCATGGTCGGCCCCCGGCTGTGATACTCACGGCAGTGATTTGTCGGAGTTTGCGGCAGAACCGGCTGGCACATAAACCCCCGACAGATGCCGCTTCGCAATACCCGGGACCAAACCCCTAAGCACCCCTATATCGCGGCCGTCGCCGCCCACCGAATCCCGGATACCCATATCTGGCTAGGGGGAGTTATGGTGCCCATTGGGACTAGGGTGGTCATCGTACGCCGGGGACGGCCCGCATTCACACCCCGAGAGCACATGTCCCTTCGGAATCGGAGAAGTTAGATGGCGAGTCTCACGCCGATCGTGGACAGCGCGGTCGACACAACATCCAACGATCCTGCAGAGGCACCGAAGTGCAATTTTGGGCTCGCCGGTTTAAAGCCGAGAATCCTCGGCATCGGCACGGCGGTTCCTGACGCCTCCTACACGCAGGAGGAATTGCTCGACAAATTCCGGGTGACGGATCCGAAGGTTCGTTCGGTCTTTTTGAACAGCGCCAGGCGTTATCCGACGTTGCCGCCGGAGGGAATCGGGCAGCCGGAGAGCCAGGGGCAGCTGCCGGCCAAGCACCGCGTGCAGGCGCCGGACATGGGAAACCGCGCCCTCAACGAGTGCCTGAAGGAGGCCGGGGCCGAGGTCACCGACATCCGGTACCTGGTGTGTGTCTCCTCCACCGGCTTTCTGACGCCCGGCTTCACGGCGCTTATGATCCGTGAGCTGGGCCTCGACCCGAGTTGCGCGAGGCTCGACGTAGTCGGAATGGGATGCTACGCCGGGCTCAACGGGCTCACCGCGGTCGCCGGATGGGCGGCCGCGCACCCCGGCGAACTGGCCGTGTTGGTCTGTACCGAAGCGTGCTCGGCGGCCTATGTGTTCGATGGCACGATGCGCACATCCGTGGTCAACAGCCTGTTCGGAGACGGGGCGGCGGCGCTGGCGGTCCGTGCGGGGGAGGTGCCGGGCGGCTCTCGCGCGGATCTCCCTGAACTGCTGGACTTCGCCAGTTGCATAATTCCCGAGGCAATCGACGCAATGCGCTTCGAGTGGGGCGACGGGGCGGTCAAGTTCAGCTTCTTCCTGGAGCGCGAGGTCCCCTATATCATCGGCGCGCACGCCGAGGGCGCGATAAGCCGACTGCTCGCAGGAAATGGCCTTCGCTGTTCCGAGATGGCGCATTGGATCGTGCATTCCGGCGGCAAGAAGGTGGTGGACTCGGTCCGCGTCAACGTGGTTCTGACCGCGCACGACCTACGGCACACCACCGATGTTCTCCGGGATTTCGGAAATCTGTCGAGCGGCGCAAACAATATGTCGTCCGTCTATTCCTCCGGCGCAGTTGTGGACGTCATCGACCTACGCCTTCAGCTGGACGTTCCGTACTGGTCGTCCGCCGACATCATCTCCGAGATTTCCGAGCTCTGCGACCGGGCCGAGGACTCCGCCGCCCCGCGCCCGGTCGTGCTCGAACTGATCGGCCCCGACCCGGACGCGCAGGCGGTCACGGGATGGACCAAGGAAGTGAGTGTCACTTTGGTCAACAAGTGGGAGCGGGTCCGGCAACGGCAGCAGGCACGGCGCACTCCACCACTGGGACGAGTTCACCGAATGGCGTTGGATCACGACCCTAAACACGGCGGTATCTCCGGCGTTCTGAGTTACTCCGGGACCTTTCGAAGGTGATGAGATGACAGCTGTCCAGATAAACGCTTCGTTCACTCCCGAGCTGGATGCGCCCGAAGAGTGGGACGTGGCCGAGAGCGAGCCGGAACCGGACGCGCGAGCCGCCGTCCGCGCCCTCCGGGAACGGCGTGAGCAGGCCCGGCGCGGCCCGAGCGACCGGGCTACCGAACAGCAGCGCGCGCGGGGCAAGCTGACCGTCCGCGAGCGCATCGCTCTGCTCTTCGACGAAGGCGAGTTCACCGAGATCGACGGGCTGCGACGGCACCGGGCCAGCGGCTTCGGCCTCGAGGACCGCCGTCCCTATACCGACGGGGTCGTGACAGGATGGGGGCCGGTGCACGGGCGCACGGTTTTCGTCTACGCGCACGACTTCAGGATCTTCGGCGGTGCGCTGGGCGAGGCGCACGCGGCGAAGATCCACAAGCTGATGGATCTGGCAGAGGCCGCGGGCGCCCCGATCGTCGGGCTGTGTGACGGTGCGGGGGCCCGCATCCAGGAGGGCGTCTCCGCGCTCGCCGGGTATGGCGGGATCTTCCAGCGCAACGTCCGCAACTCCGGGGTCATCCCGCAGATCAGCGTCATGCTCGGCCCCTGCGCCGGCGGCGCCGCCTATTCCCCCGCGCTGACCGACTTCGTCTTCATGGTCCGCAACACCTCGCAGATGTTCATCACCGGGCCCGACGTGATCCAGTCCGTCACCGGCGAGACCATCAGCTACGACGACCTCGGCGGCGCCGACGTGCACGCCACAACCTCGGGCGTCGCGGCCTTCGTCCACGACGACGAGGCCGAGTGCCTGGAGGAGGTCCGCTACCTCCTCTCGCTGCTGCCGTCGAACAACCGCGAGCAGCCCCCTGCGCTGCCGCCCGGCGATCCGGCGGACCGCCCCACCGACCGGCTCCTCGACCTCGTCCCCGCTGACCCCCGCCGCTCCTACGACATGCGCCACGTGATCGAGGAGATCGTGGACGACGGCGACTTCACCGAGGTGCACGAGCGGTGGGCAGAGAACCTCATCTGCGGCCTGGCCCGGCTCGGCGGCCAGGTGACCGGGATCGTCGCCAACCAGCCGGCCAGGCTCGCCGGAGTCCTCGATATCGAGGCCAGCGAGAAGGGCGCGCGATTCGTCGCGATGTGCGACGCGTTCAACATCCCGCTGGTGACGCTCGTCGACGTGCCAGGGTTCCTGCCCGGGGTCGACCAGGAACACGGCGGGATCATCCGGCACGGCGCGAAGCTGCTGTACGCCTACTGCAACGCGACCGTGCCCCGGATCCAGGTGATCCTGCGCAAGGCGTACGGCGGCGCGTACATCGTCATGGACTCCCGGTCGGTCGGGGCGGACCTGTCCTTCGCCTGGCCGACCAACGAGATCGCGGTGATGGGCGCGGAGGGCGCCGCCAACGTCATCTTCCGGCGGGAGATCGCGGCCGCGGAGGACCCGGAGCGGATGCGTCGGCACCGGGTCGCCGAGTACCGGGAGCAGCTCATGCACCCCTACTACGCCGCCGAACGGGGTCTCGTGGACGACGTCATCGAGCCCGGCGAGACCCGGGCCCGGCTCGTCGGGGCCCTGTCCATGCTCAGTGCCAAGAACGCTTCCCTGCCCAGCCGCAAGCACGGGAACCAGCCGCAGTGAACCAATCACCCGCCGAGCCCCCGACGATCCAGGTCGTCCGGGGGAATCCGGACCCCTACGAATTGGCCGCGCTCACCGTCGTGCTCGCCACGGCGCTGGCCGCCGGCGTCCCCGAGGCCGGCGACCGGCCTGTCACCGTGTCCAGCCGATGGGCCGCGCCGCTCCTCTCGGTCCCCACCCGCTCATGGGCGGCCCGGTCCCATCCCGCGTGGCGACCGCTCTTTTGAGCATGGCCGCCACATCGCACAGAGCATGACAGAAAGGAGGCTGCGGTGGCGCTGCACAAGGTTCTCGTCGCCAACCGCGGCGAGATCGCCGTCCGGGTGATCCGAGCCTGCCACGACGCCGGGATCAGAAGCGTCGCTGTGTACGCCGAACCAGATCGCGACGCCGTTCACGTCCGAGCGGCCGACGAGGCGTTCGCACTGGGAGGCGACACTCCGGCGGCCAGCTACCTGGACACCGCCAAGGTGCTCCGGGCCGCTGCCGACTCTGGTGCCGACGCGGTCCACCCGGGTTACGGATTCCTCTCCGAGAACGGAGACTTCGCCCAGGCGGTACTGGACTCCGGGCTGGTCTGGATCGGGCCGCCACCGCAGGCGATCCGCGACCTGGGCGACAAGGTCGCGGCCCGCCGGATCGCCGAGCGGGCCGGGGCCCCGCTGGTCGACGGCACCCCCGGTCCGGTGGCCGACGCCGCGGAGGTGATGGTGTTCGCCGAGCGGCACGGGCTGCCCATCGCCATCAAGGCCGCGTTCGGCGGCGGTGGGCGCGGTCTGAAGGTGGCGCGGACCATGGAGGAGGTGCCTGCACTCTTCGAGTCCGCCATGCGGGAGGCCGTTGCCGCCTTCGGGCGGGGTGAATGCTTCGTGGAGCGCTACCTCGACAGGGCGCGGCACGTGGAGACGCAGTGCCTGGCCGACGTTCACGGCAACGTCGTTGTGGTCTCCACGCGCGACTGCTCCCTCCAACGGCGTCACCAGAAGCTCGTCGAGGAGGCTCCGGCTCCTTTTCTGAGAACGGAGCAGATCCGGCAACTGTACGACGCCTCGAAGGCCATCCTCCGGGAAGCCGGGTACGTCGGCGCGGGCACCGTGGAGTTCCTTGTCAGCGCGGACGGGACGACATCGTTCCTGGAGGTCAACACCCGGCTCCAGGTGGAACACCCGGTCACCGAGGAGGTGACCGGCATCGACCTCGTGCTCGAGCAGCTGCGCATCGCCGATGGCGAGGCCCTCGGCTACGACGATCCCGAGGCGCGCGGGCACTCTCTGGAGTTCCGCATCAACGGAGGGGACCCCGGTCGGAGCTTCCTTCCGGCTCCCGGGGTAGTGACAGCCTTTGTCCCGCCGTCGGGCCCGGGAGTACGGCTGGACTCCGGGGTGGAGAGCGGCAGCGTGATCGGACCGGCCTGGGACCCGCTCCTGGCCAAGCTGATCATCACCGGCGCCACCCGCGAGCAGGCGCTGCGGCGCGCGGCCCGGGCGCTGGCTGAGTTCCGGGTCGAGGGGATGGCCACCACGCTTCCCTTCCATCGGGCCGTGGTGGCGGATCCGTCCTTCGCCCCGGAGCTGAAGGGCTCGGTGGAACCCTTCTCCGTCCACACCCGGTGGATCGAGACCGAGTTCGTCAATACCATCCCGCCGTTCGCCGGCCCGGAGGCGGGTTCCGCCGGCCAGGGCGAACGGGGGACCGTCGTGGTGGAGGTGGGCGGGCGTCGCCTGGAGGTCTCTGTGCCGGCCGACCTCGGTCTCCGTCCGGCGCGAACTGCGCGACCAGCCACCGTACGGCCCAGACGGCGGGACCTCAGGAAGGCCGCGACCGCAGAGTCCGGCGAGACGCTCGTCGCGCCGATGCAGGGCACGGTCGTGAAGGTCGCTGTGGAGGAGGGCCAGTTTGTCCAGGAGGGTGACCTCGTGGTCGTCCTGGAGGCGATGAAGATGGAGCAGCCGCTCACCGCGCACAGGACCGGCACGGTTCGCGACCTCGCCGTCGAGGTCGGGGCTTCGGTCGGGACGGGCTTCGCCGTTTGCACCATTCCCGGGGGAGCCGACGTTGCGAGTCCGGTATGAGAAGCGCGGGCGCGTGGCCTACGTGACCTTCGACCGTCCCGAGGTCCTCAACGCCATGGATCTGGCCACGCACGAGGAGCTGGCCCGGGTATGGGACGACTTCGAGGCCGACGACGACCTGTCGGTCGCTGTGCTCACAGGGACGGGGGATCGCGCCTTCAGCGTCGGGCAGGACCTCAAGGAGCTCGCGGTTCATTCGGGGCTGGGACGCAGGTCGCCGAGGTGTTCCCGATTCTCCGTGAACGCTGTGTGCAGGTCGCTGATCGCGAGCAGATTCATGTCACTCACACCATAACCACCGGTTGTCCCATCTGACTCATCCAAGAGGGAAATAGGGGGGCCGTTAGGGGTCGAGAGGTGATCTATCAACATATACTGCCGTCATGTTGTCCGGTTCACCGACAATTGGCGATGTCATCAATACGTATAGTCACGAGTCCCCCGTCGCCCCCGAGGATCGTCCTCCCCTTCGGACTCCACCCTGACAGGCTGGTTGACGAGTGGATCTCTGATACTCCGGCAAATATCGCACTCTATGCCTTTCCTTCAGCATGACATGCTGGAGGATGAGGATTGCGGGGGCACGCACGTGCGGGAGAGAGACGGCAAGGAATCGGGGCGTATGGCCTGGGCGCGCAATGTGTCGCGCGCTCGGCGAGGCGGGGGTGGATTGTGTTGGCGGGGATCGAGGCTTGCCCCACACCGTCGTGACGGAACCGGGTGGGGGCGGCGCGCCGACGAGGGGACCGTGGCGTCGGCGGCATGCCTCGTAGCCGAGATGAAGCTCGCGGCGGCCACGATGGAGTCGCCGCCGGAACGGCGGGAGGCCCGCCCCGGCCCGCCATGCATCGTCCGCGACGGCCATGCCGCGCACAAGCATCCCGACGTCAGAATTTGGGCGGCCGAATACTTTCGTGTCCCCTGCGTGTCACCCTGCCCTGCAAACCCTTCTCTCGGACGAAGGACGCCGAGGGGATCGCTGAAATCCGCTGGAAAGAGAAAGTAACTGATCGAGAACGACGACTAGGGTGGTCGGCTGGAGGCATAGGCCATGCAGCTCATCGAACGTGCAGAGGCACTGGCAAACTTCCGTAGCCTTATAGAGAAGGCATTGGGCGGGACCGGCGGAGTCATGTTGATGACCGGTTCCGGCGCCACGGGTAAGAGTGCGTTACTGCAGGCCTGCGCCAACGAGGCTGGCGCGGCCGGGTTCCTTCTGATGAAAAGCGCCGGGTCGCGTGCGGAACGAATGTTTCCCTTGGGGACTCTCGGACAGTTGTTTCGTTCTGCCGAGCTGCCTCCGGAGTTCGCTGACGAGGTGGAGCAGACGCTCGTTCCGGAACCGATCAACGGGATCTCCGGGGTGCCCGACCCGGTGGTGCTCGGGCAGAACCTCACGCATGTCGCGGCGCGGCTGTGCGAGGTCCTCTTGGTGCTCACCAAACGACAGCCGATCCTGCTGTCCGTCGACGACGCGCACAACGCGGACGGCCCGAGCCTGCAGGCCCTGCTCTACATCCAGCGGCGCATGGCGAACGCTCCGCTGCTGCTGGCCGTGACCTCGTTGTCGCAGCGCCGTTCGGTGAACCCCCTGTTCAGCGCCGAGCTCACCGGGCAACCCAATTGCGTTCAAGCGCGGGTCGCCGGGTTGTCGCCGACGGGGGTGGAGGAATTTCTCCGGGAAACGGTGGGCACCGAGCCCGCCGTCCGGCTGGCCCCGGAGTACCACCGGCTGAGCGGCGGGAACCCCCTCCTCCTGCACGCCATGGTGCAGGACTACTGGGACATGGCGCAGGGTGGCTGGTCGCCGGAGGGCTGCCAGCCGGGCGTCGGCCGCCATCTCCACCAAGCAGTCCTGTCCTGCCTGCACCGATGGGATCCGCGGATCCTGGACGCGGCCCGCGGCGTCGCCCTGCTCGGGCGCTCGGCCAGTACCGGCTCGGTGGCGCAACTGCTCGGCGTGAAGCCCGCCCATGTGCTCCCCGCGCTGGAGGCCCTGGACGGGGCGGGGTTGCTGCAGGGATGCCAGTTCCGGCATCCGACGATGCGTAAGGCCGTCCTCCGGGATCTGAGCCCGGACCGGCAGTCCGTCATGTACATGCGGGCGGCTCGGATCATGTATCAGCTCGGCGCCGAGCCCGGGGACATCGCCGACCACCTGCTGACCTCCAGTCCGGCCACTCCGGCCGAAGCGGAGCCGTGGATGGTGGCGGTGCTGCGCGAGGCCGCCCAGGCGGCGCTCGTGCATGACGACCAGGACCGAGCGATCAGTTGTCTGGAGCTGGCCCGGCTCATCTGCGACGACGAAGCGACGAGGGCGGCGATGCTGACCGAGCTGGCCCGGGTGAACTGGTGCCATCGGCCCGCCGCGGCGCTGCGCTTCCTGGCCCCGCTGGAGGACGCGTTCGGGCGCGGTCAGCTTGCCGCCGCGGACGCCCGCGCCCTCAGCAGGTATCTGCTGTGGCACGGCCGGACCTGCCGTGCGGCCGGGGTCTACGACTGGACGGCGCCCTCGTGCGGCACCCCGTCCCGGGGGCATTCCCGGCTCTGTTTCACCCGGGAGTGGGTGCGGTTGATCTTTCCCACCATGTTCGTCGGGGGCGAGGCGGACGGGCCGACGGGTGAGGACGGCACGGCCGGCCGGGAATTCTCGCTGAGCAACCTGCTGCTGGGCAAGGCCGAGGAGGACATTGTCGGCGCTGCCCAGGAGTTGCTGGAAAGCTGCAACCTGGCCGAGGCGGAGCTGGAGGCGGTCTTCGGCGCGCTGCTCACCCTGGCCCATACGGGCCGTTACCAGGAGGCGGTGCGGTGGTGCGAGTCACTCGGCACCGAGGGGGCGGCGCGCGGGTTTTCACGGTGGACGGCCGCCCTCGCCGGGATCCGGTCGTGGCTGGCCGTGCAGCACGGTGAGCTGGGCGAGGCCCGGCGGTACGCGCGGCAGGCTCTGAGCGGGATGTCGCGGACGGGCTGGGGGGTGATCCTCGGGTTGCCGCTGACGGTGCTGCTGCGGGCCACCGTCGCCATGGGAGACCTGGACGAGGCGGCGGAGATCATCAAGCGGGGGGTTCCCGACGACATGCCGCGAACCACGCTGTGGCCGCTCTTCCTGCAGGCCAGAGGGGACTACTACCTCGCCACGAACCGCACGCGGGCGGCGTTGGGCGACTTTCACGAGTGCGGTGAGCTACTGCGCGAGTGGGACCTCGACATTCCCGCGCTCGTGGACTGGCGTTGCGCGATCGCCCGGACGTATCTGCAGATAGGCGCGGTCGAGGAGGCGCGGCAGAAGATCACGGAGCAGTTGTCCATACCCGGCGGCACCCACCCGCGGGTGCACGGCCGGGCGTTGCGGCTGCTGGCGTCGGTCACCGAGCTGCGGCAGCGGCCGGCGAGGCTGCAGGAGGCGATGTCACTGCTGCAACGGTCCGGCGACCTGCTGGAGCTCGGCTGGGCGTACGCGGATCTCAGCGACGCCTACCAGGAGCTCGGCGACATCACCCGTGCGCGGTTGATGGTCCGGCGGGCCAAGCAGATCGCCAAGGCGTGCGAGGCCGGCCCGCTGTCCGCGCGGGTGCAGCCGCGCGAGGAGGACAGCGGCGGAGACCTGGGTGAGGCGGCGGCGCTCAGCGACGCCGAGCGGCGCGTCGCCGCGCTGGCCGCGTTCGGCTACACCAACAGGGAGATCAGCGAGCGCCTGTTCATCACGGTCAGCACGGTGGAGCAGCACCTCACCCGGGTGTATCGGAAGCTCAACGTGAAGCGGCGCGCCGACCTGCCGACCGAGCTGTCCCTGGGCGTACGGGATTCGTCGAAACAGACGTATCCCGTATGACGCATCGCGGCGCGTGTCAGCCGAGGCGGACGGCTCGGGGAACGGAGCGCTGATCACGCGCTCATCCAGGACCTCGAGGAGTGGTCGGCGTCGCTCAGCAGCGTGTCGAACGCCAGTGGCTGCGGTTCCGGCAGAAGGGTGACCAGCAGGCTGATCTTTTTGATCATGCCCGGGGAGTACTCACGCACCGGAGTGATCTCCGCCTCGGCCAGATCCCAGGGGCCGAGCAGCTCTTCCGCGCGCTGCGCGGCCAGCACCGGATCCAGCCCGTACCAGAGGATGACCGAGGTCAGCAGGTCGCGGCCGGTCCAGTGGTCCGGGATATCCGAGTTGTCGACGAGGGTGGACGGCGCGGTGATGGACGATAGCGGCTTTTGGAACACAGGAGTCCCCCGAATCAGCTCAACTGTTGTTCGCCGAAGATGCGGTGCCGAGTGCCTCGCGTACCGGGCGCGGATGGATCGGGGGCTGGCGGAGGAGCACGCGCAGCCCATCGGTCAGGTCGGTCACCGACACCAGTTCGGGGCTGATCAGCCATTGCGCCATCAGCCCTTGGAGCAGGGTGAGGTAGAGCCGGCCCACCGCGCGTGCGGACTCCTCGTCGAGCGACCCGTCCGGGCTGAGCAGCTTGGCCAGCCCCTCCGGGGCGGCGGCCGACGCGAGCGCGAGGCCGAGCCTCTCCCGCAGGTCCGGCGCATGCTCGGCGCAGGTGAGCGCCTCGAAGCTGGCGGCCAGCAGCGGACGGTTCTCCTTGAAGCTGTCGACGATCTGCATCCAGGTCTTCTCGAAGCCCTCCAATGGGTCGGTCGCGTCGGCGTACACGGTGACCTGCCACAGGTCGGTCCAGTCCTGGGTCATCTCGATGAGGGCCTCGCGGAGCAGCGCCTCCTTGGAGCCGAAGTGATAGCCGATGGAGGCGAGGTTGGCCCCTGAGGCGGCGCTGATGTGCCGGGCGGTGGTGTGCGCGTAACCGCGCTCCACGATGCAACGCTTCGCGCCCTCAAGGAGCTGCTCTCGATTTCCCATGACGACAATCCTAACATCATCCATACGTCCGTCCTAGACGCTTGTATATGTATAATCCCCGGCATGGCGCAGATGAATCCCCCCGCCGCGGGACCTCGCGAGTGGCTCGGCCTCGCCGTACTCACGCTTCCTGTGATCTTGCTGTCCAACTCGATCACCATCCTGTTTCTCGCAGTCCCCTGGATCACCGAGGGGCTCCGGCCCAGCGGCGCCGAACTGCTGTGGATCATGGATATCTACACGTTTGTGCTGGCCGGGCTGCTGATACCGATGGGCGCATTGGGCGACCGGATCGGCCGGCGGCGGGTACTGCTGGGCGGCGCGGTGGTCTTCGGAGTCGGCTCGGCCGCCGCGGCGTACGCCACCTCGCCCGAGCTGCTGATCGCCGCGCGGGTGCTGCTGGGCATCGGCGCCGCCACGTTGATGCCGTCCACGCTGGCGCTCATTCGAACGCTGTTCCAGGATCCTGGGCAACGCAAGATGGCGGTGGGCGTCTGGACCGCCGGCTCGTCGGGAGGCGTGGTGCTGGGGCCGCCGCTGGGCGGTTTCCTGCTGGAGTACTTCTCTTGGGGCTCCGTCTTCCTGATCAACGTGCCGTTCATGCTGCTGCTGCTGGTCGCCGGGCTGATGTTGCTGCCGGAGTCCCTGGACCCCCGGAAGGGCCGCTTCGACCTGCTCGGTGCGCTGCTGTCGCTGGCCGCGGTGCTGCCTCTGATCTACGGACTGAAGCAGCTGGCCCTGGAGGAGCCGTCGATCTGGTCGGTCGTCGCACTCATCGTGGGCGTCGGCTTCGGCCTGGCGTTCGTGCGCCAGCAGCGCCGGCTGGCCGACCCGCTGATCGATATCGGCCTCTTCCGGCGGCCGGTCTTCGCGACCGCGGTGGGCGGCTACGCGCTGGTCATGTTCGCTCTCACCGGCGGCACCTATCTCGCCTCGCCGTACCTGCAGCAGGTGCTGATGCTGAGCCCGCTGCCTGCGGCGCTGTGGCAGATGCCTGCCGGGGCCGGGGTGATCGTCGCCGCGGTGGTCGCCGGCTACCTCGCGCAGCGGGTCCGGCCCGGTCCGATCTTCGCCGCCGGCCCCCTTCTCATGGCCGTCGGCCTGCTGATCATGTCGCAGGTCCGGGTGGACTCCGGGCTGGCGGTGTTGGTGCCGGGGATGATCCTGGTGGGCGCGGGCACCGGGATCGTGGCCACGGTGGCGGTGGACATCGTGCTCGGCAGCGTGCCGCCGGAACGGTCCGCGCGGGCCTCCGCGCTGTCGGAGACCAGCCTGGAGCTGGGGACCGCGATGGGCATCGCGCTCATGGGTCTGATCAGTACCGTCGTCTACAGCCGGACGTTGCTGGACACGATGCCGCAGGGGGTGCCGGAAGCGGAGACCGCGGCGGCGTCCGAGACCCTTTCGGCGGCGCTCGCGATCGCCGCCGACCTGCCCGGCGAGCTGGGCGCCCAGCTCGCCGCAGCGGCTCGGGCCGCGTTCACCCTCGGCATGCAGGTGCCGCTCTACGTGACCGCGGCGCTCATGATGGCGCTGGCCGCCATCGCGCTGTTCGCGCTGCGCCGCGCCGGCGTCAAGCACGCGGAGACCGAGGTGCCTGAGGTGCCTGGGGTGGACTGAGGTGCACTCAGGTGCAGGTGCGCGGGCTCCCCTGTCGGCTGCCCCGGCCCCCATACGTGGTTCATCGGGCCGGGGCGAGGTCCATTAGGGGTTGATCTAGGGGGAACGTCCGCCTCTACCGTGGCGATCGTCGATCCGATCGCCGGCTAGGTGGAGGCACCATGCCCGAAGGCGCCAACCCGGTAGCCGATTACGAGTTGGGACTGCGCCTGCTCAACGCCCGCGCCACGCAGCGGGTGCTGGGCAGCCTGGGCGACCCTTACGCCCTGGTCTTGCGCGGCGCCGACGATCCCTACCCCCTCTACGCCGCGATCCGTGAGCGCGGCCCGATCTACCACAGCACGACCGGAAGCTGGGTGACCGCGGCCCCGGAGGTGATCGCCGAGGTTCTGGCAGACCCGCGGTGGCGGATGTCGGGCCCGGACGGCTCGCCGGTCGCCGAGCAGCCGCTGCCCTTCTACGGGTACGGCACGCTGGGCGCCGAGGCCGACGAGCACATGCGGCTGCACGCCCACTGGCGGCCTCTGGTCGACCCGGAGGCGCTGGCCGCCCATCGCAAGACCGTCGAGCGGGAGTGCCTGGCCCGCCTCGACCGGGTCGCCGGCGGCGATCTCATGGCCGACTACGCCTGGCCGGTGGCGACCGCCGCCACCGGCGCGTTGCTCGGGGTTCCCGCCGCCGCGCTGCCACGGTACGCGGAGTGCTGCGCGGGCGCCGAGGCGCTGCCGGACTCCCTGCTCGCCGCCCAGCCGCTGGCCCTGGTCCGCCAGATAGAGGACGCCGTGGCCGGGCTCGACGGGCTGTTCGGCGGGGCGCCCGGGACCCCGGACGGGACGGAAAGGCCCGACCGGGCCGTGCGGGTGCTGCTGTCCGCCGCCGCCGTCCCGGCCACAGCGCACCTGGTGGGCAACGCGGTCCACGCGCTGCTGGCCGAGCCCGGGCGGTGGGCGGCACTGTGCCGGGATCCGGACCTGGCGTCGGCGGCCGTGGCGGAGACGCTACGGTACGACCCGCCGGTGCAGGTGGAGATCCGGGTGGCCGCGGCCCCGGTCGAACTGGCCGGGACAGATCTGGCAGCGGGCAGCCACCTGGTGATGATCAGCGCGGCCGCGGGCCGGGACGGGGCCCGGCACCCGGAGCCGGACCGCTTCCGCCTCGATCGGCAGGCCGAGTCGGAGCCGCTCACCTTCGCCGGCGGGCTCCACCACCTCCCGGTCGCCCCGCTGGTGCGTGCGCAGGCCGAGGTGGCGCTGCGGATTCTCGCCGAGGCGCGGCCGAACCTGCGGCCGTCCGGCGCGCCGGTGTACCGGCGGCGCGCCCCCGTGGTGCGCGGCCCCGTCGAGCTGCCCGTGCTCGGGCTTGGAGAGACCTGATGCGTGTCCTGCTGACCTCGTTCGCCCTCGCCTCGCACTACAACTGCCTGGTGCCGCTCGGCTGGGCGCTGGCCGCCGCCGGACACGAGGTCCGGGTGGCCAGCCAGCCCTCGCTGACCGACGCGATCACCGCCTCGGGGCTGACCGCGGTCCCGGTCGGCACCGATCCGGCGCTGGAGGAGGTGCGGGAGCGGCCGGCCGCGGCGATGGGCCCGCCCCAGGTGCACGAGGACCGCGACGAGCCGGTCACCTGGGAGCAGGCTCTGGACTTCGACACGGTGATCGCGCCGCTGCTGCTGGCCGCCACCAACAACACGGCGATGGTGGACGAGCTGGTCGACTTCGCCCGGCGATGGCGCCCGGACCTGGTGATCTGGGAGCCGTTCACGCTGGCCGGCGCGGTCGCGGCGGAGGCATGCGGGGCGGCGCACGCCCGGGCGCTGTGGGGCCTCGACGTGCTGGGCAGCGCCCGCCGCACCTTCCTGGACCTGCGTGCCCGGCAGCCGCGGGCGCACTGGGAGGACCCGGTGGGCGAGTGGCTGACGCTGACCCTGGCGCGGTACTCCCGCCCGTTCACCGAGGAGGTGACCACAGGGTGGCTCACGATCGACACCACGATGCCGCCGAGCCTGCGGCTGCCGGTCGGGGCACCGGTGGTAGGCATGCGGACGCTGCCGTACAACGGCCGCTCCGTGATGCCGGCCTGGCTGGCCGAGCCTCCCCGCCGCCCCCGCGTCTGCTTCACCCTGGGCGGGACCGGCGGCGACTTCCTGCACGACTGGGCGATCGGCCCGGCCGAGCTGGTGAGGGCGGCGGCCGAGCTGGACGTGGAGGTGGTGGCCACGCTCGACGCCGAGCAGCGCGCCCGCCTGGGACAGGTGCCGGGCAACGTGCGCATCGTCGACTTCGTGCCGATGAACCTGCTGATGCCGACCTGCGCGGCGGTGGTGCACCACGGCGGGGCCGGCACGTTCAGCGCCGCGCTGCTCAACGGGGTGCCTCAGCTGATGGTTGCGAACACCTGGGACTGCCCGGTGAAGGCCAGGCGGCTGGCCGACTACGGTGCCGGCGTCTACATCCCGCCGCCGAAGCTCGACGCCCGCGGCTTCCGGGACTCGGTGGCGGCGCTGGTGCACGAGCCCGGCCCGCGGGCCGCGGCCGACCGGCTGCGCCGGGAGATGCTCACGGAGCCCACCCCGGCGGAGCTCGTCCCCCGGCTGGAACGCCTGGTCGCGATGGATCGCGCGGGCACGTCAGGGGATGACCCCGGTGCGATACGGGACCTCGGCGTGGCCGAGCGCGCCCTGCGGTGACCGGGTGGTTGAGATGAGTCGACGGCCGACCGCGAAGGGCACCGTGCCGTTCCGGGAGTACCGCACCTGGTATCGGGTGAGCGGTGACCTGTCCGGCGGGCGCCCGCCACTGGTGGTGCTGCACGGCGGGCCCGGGAGCACGCACGATTACCTGCTGCCGCTGTGCGAGCTGAGCGACGCCGGCCAGCCGGTGATCCACTACGACCAGCTGGGCAACGGCGGCTCCACCCACCTGCCGGAGAAGGGCGCGGACTTCTGGACCGTGCGGCTGTTCCTCGACGAGCTGGACAACCTGCTCGGGCGGCTCGGGGTGGCCGACGGCTACCTGATCTTCGGCCACTCCTGGGGCGGCATGCTGGGTGCCGCGCACGCCGCGACCCGCCCGCGCGGGCTGCGCGGGCTGATCATCGCGAACTCGCCGGCCTCGATGCCCACCTGGCGCGCGGAGATGGTACGGCTGCGCGCCACGCTCCCGCGGGAGGTGCAGGAGACGCTGGCCCGGCACGAGGCCACAGGAACCACCGACAGCCGCGCCTACTTCGACGCCATGCGCGTCTTCTTCGACCGGTACGTGTGCCTGGTGAACCCGTGGCCGCGGGAGTACCGGGCGTCCTTCATGGAGATGCACAACAACCCGACCGTCTACTACACGATGAACGGGCCGACCGAGTTCCACGTCGTCGGCACGCTGCGCGACTGGTCGGTCGTGGAGCTGCTGCCGTCCATCGGGGTGCCGACCCTGATCATCTCTGGGCGGCACGATGAGGCGACCCCGGAGAGCGTCCGCCCGTTCCGAGACCTCATCCCGGACTCCCACTGGGAGATCCTCGAGAACTCCAGCCACCTCCCGCACCTGGAGGAACCCGACCGGTTCCGGGAAGTGCTGCTGGCCTACCTCGCCACTGTTCACGGGACCCATCCGGGGACCCGCGCAAGCGACGCCGCGACAGGGAGTTGACGTGAGCCGCATATTGCCCGACCCGAACCCGAGCCCGCGGAAGGGCCGCCCGCGCGCCCTGGTGAGCGGAGTGGCATCCGACTCGCACACCTGGAACCTGGTCTTCCTGCAACTGGTCTGCGAGGAGGAGGGCCTGGACGTGGTGAACCTGGGCCCGTGCGTCCCGGACGAGCTGCTGGTCACCGAGTGTGTGGACCAGCGCCCCGTCCTCGTGGTGATCAGCACCGTCAACGGGCACGGGTACCGGGAGGGCCTGCGGGTCGTCCCCAAGCTGCGGGCCCGGCCGGAGCTGGCCGACGTCCCGATCGTGATCGGCGGCCGCCTCGGGGTGACCGGGCGGCGGGAGGACGGCCTCGCCGGCGAGCTCACCGCGGCCGGCTGTGACCGGGTCTTCGATCGCGGTCCGGAAGACCTCGAGGAGTTCAGGACACTGGCCGCCACGGTGGCCTGGACGGCGGACGACGCTGCGGCGCGGGCGCCGGTCCAGTTCGGCTGAGTCCGCGGTGGCCGCGGGATTCGGCGGTTTCGTGGCCGACACCGCCGCGAGCGGCGAGCTGGTGGTGCAACCCCGGATGGGGTTCGGCGACGTGGCGACCATGCGCGCCGGGCTGCTCGCCACGAAACGCGCCCGCGCGGCCACCGCCGGCACGATCACCGTGGACAGCTACACCCGGGTGGGCGACTTGGACTCGGCGGCCGCGGCGCTGGCCTCCGGCGCCGCGCTCAACGGGTACCCCCTGGTCAGCCATGGCGTCGCAGCCAACCGAGAGCTGCTGCGCGGGGTGCGGGACGCCACCTTTCCTGTGCAGGTGCGGCACGGTTCGGCCAACCCCGGGAAGATCTTCGAGGCGTTGCTGGACGTCGGCCTGGACGCCACCGAGGGCGGCCCGGTCTCCTACTGCCTGCCGTACAGCCGGATCCCGCTGAACCAGGCGGTCGACCACTGGGCCCGCGGCTGCGAGCTGCTGGCC
>NZ_VCJS01000158.1 GCF_005893125.1 Nonomuraea basaltis
GCCGGGCGCGCTATCTCATCCGAGACCGGGATGGGAAGTTCCCAGCCCTCATAAAACGAAATCCTCGCCGAGGCCGGCATCCAGACCGTGCTCACCGGGATTCGGATGCCACGTATGAACTCGATCATGGAGCGGTGGGTGCAGTCCTGCCGCCGCGAACTCCTCGATCGCTGCCTGCTGTGGAACGAACACCATCTGCGTCACGCTCTTCGCGAGTACGAACGGTTCTACAACCAGCACCGCGTCCACCAAGCCCTTGATCAAGCGGCCCCGCTACGCGTCGTCCCGGATCTGATCAAAGATCCAGGGCGCATCGCCGCTTTGGACATACGCCGAAGAGACCGGCTCGGCGGCGTTCTCCACGAGTATTCACACGCAGCTTGAGCTGCATGGATGTAGTTTTCGGCAGGCGCAGTCCTACAGAAGAACTTGAGGTTATCCGAGGATGGTTCAGCGCTCGCGGTGTCGTCGCAGGGCTCGAACGGCCAATGTGGCGCTCAGGGCCGTGCCAATCGTGCCCAGAAGGAATGCCGCTCTTGGGATGGTCTTGTCGCAGTCCTCAGCGAGGGCGGTGATCCTGTGCTGGCTCAGAACGGCGGCGTTTGCGCTGGCTGCGAAGAGACTGCAGCCGCCGCTTTGACCTTGGGAGCCGAGGACGAGGAGGGCCAAGCTGGGGACGAGGACAGCCGCGGCGAGCAGGGACAGGAACCGTGGAGGCCATGTCCTTCGTGTTGGCTGCGCGGCGGGGTGTAAGGAGTGGGGCGCGGTCCGACCCGGTACCTCGGCGGAATCCTGCGGGGTGGACGGTTCAAGCCGTGTCTGCTGGTCGACCATGTTTTGGACCGGGGCTGGGAGCCAAGAACTCCCCATCATGGGGGGAGCAAGCGCTTGAAGCACCTGCGTCGGCGTGGGCCGCTGGGTTGAGTCCTTGGCCAGGCACCGGGCGATGAGTTCACCTAGGCCTTGCTCCAACCCGGCAAGGCGGGGCTCCAAGTGGATGATTCGATAGCTCAGAGCTTGCTGAGGGCCCTCGCCGAAGGGGTGCACGCCTGCCGCGTGGGCCAGGACCAAGCCGAAGGCGAATATGTCAGAAGCGGGTGTCAGCGGTTCGCCCGTGAGCATTTCGGGAGACATGAACCCCGGGGTGCCGACCATGGCCGTTGTCTGGGATGCGTCTGTGGCACGGGCGATACCAAAGTCGATCACGCGTGGGCCATCGGCGGCGAGAAGGATATTCGAGGGTTTGAGGTCTCGGTGGATGAGACCGGCTTCGTGGATGGCTTCCAGAGCCTCGGCGATCCCGGCGCCCAGCACACGCAGGGTAACGTCCGGGAACGGACCATGTTCGGCGAGAGCGCGTTGCAGGGAGGGGCCGGCGATGAAGGCAGTGACCATCCACGGCGGGTCGGCCGCAGGGTCGGCATCGACCACTCCAGCGGTATGCAGGCCATTGACCTTGCGGGCCGCCTCGATCTCCAACCGGAAACGACGTCGAAACTCGAGGTTCGCGGCGTGAACCTGATGGATGAGCTTGACCGCGACTGGACGTCTCCCCGGAGTCAGACCGAAGAACACCTCACCCATGCCGCCCACGCCGAGCCTGCCCAGGAGACGGTACTTGCCCACCTGACGTGGATCGCTTACCCGCAGGGGCTCCACCGACACCCGCCTCCATAACGCAACCGCCGCAGGCAGTGGAGCTTACCGGGCAAGCAGGAACGCTTCCCCCTGTTCCATGACACCCGATCTGAAATTTGCCAGCTGAGCGACTCGCCAGACCGTATTGATCATGCCGCAGGATGCAGTCTGAATCGCCCGAGAAGAGTGCCATTTGCTGGACCTTGCGCGAGGCGATCGGCCACAGGCGTTGCTGCACCTCCTGGCACCACCCTGCTGGCGTAATTACCTCGTCCGTGACCGTCTGGCCTTCTGGATGGTGCCGGTCCATAGCCTGGAGCGTCTCGGCTCCCCAGTAGCCGGTGAAACGGTGGGCGACCTGCGGAGACGTTCTCAAGATCATTCCCCACATGTCCCCAGATCATGGTCCTACGGTTGCATCCGGGTGCCTTCGGGGGCCTACAAGGACCTGGAAAGCCAAAGACCTGCGGCTAAGAAACCGCAGGTCAGATGGCAAAATGCCTGGTGAAGAGAAGTGCCCCCGGCGAGGGACCCAGAAGAAGGGAAGAAACCACGGCATCCCCTGACCGGGAAGTTTTTCCTGGTCACAGGCAGGTGGGGAGTCGGCAGGCGAAGGTGGAGGCCGTCGGTCGGTTGCCGCGGCGGCGGTCGAGGTCGTCCCGATCCAAGGCGAGGCGGTGATCCTAGTGGCTGCTGCAGGAGACCTGGCGCGCGAGCGCCCAGCTGACCTTGCCTGGGCATGCAGCCTGACCCGCACTCGCGCGCCGAGCAGGAGTGCGCCTACGGGGATCTGTCAGGTCTGGAGGAGCTCGAGCGCGCCCGCCGCGTCTGGGTACGCACCCAGGGGCGCACCGGCTGCCCGAGGGCAGTAGGCGGTCGCGCCGGTACTGCTCGGCGGCCTGCCGAGTCGGACGATGTTGCGAAGGCGGCGGTCGCCCGCGTTCTGGCAGACCGAAGCTACTCAGCGCAGTACGGCCGTCAGCAGGTCGGCGCCCAGCGCCGTCAGAATGGGGAGATTGAGGGCGTGACGGACGTAACGACCGTGCCGCCGGGCCGTGAGCAGGCCCGCGCGGCGCAGGACAGCGAGGTGGCGGGAAATCTCCGGGGGTGAAAGTTCCCAGGCGTGGGCCAGCTCACCGGTGGTGTGCGGGCCGCGGGCGAGGGTGCGCAGCAGCCGCAGCCGTACCGGATGGGCGAGTGCCTCCAGCCGTAGCGTTACCGTTTCCAGCGATACCGGCTCCGATGGACTCGGCTCGGCGACGGGGTACTGCACCACCGGCTGCCACCCGGGCGCGTGGACCGCCACCAGGTGCGGGCGGCCGAAGACGCTGGGGAGGAAGGTGACCCCGGTGCCGTGGGCGGCGGTCGCATTGTCCTGCAGCTTGTCCACGATGATGCAGTTGCCGTCCGGCGCCAGGGTGACGGCACCGGAGACCGACGCGAGTGCCGCCCCGATGCCCTGGCGCTTCAGCAGGTCGTTCTTCAGGCGCAGGTCGGTGGCGAGTTGCACGGCGACGCCCGTCCAGGCGGCGTCGAAGAAGGCCTCGGCGCACTGTTCGAGAGTGTGACGCACCCGCGCCCGCACGCCGGCCGGGTCCGCGAGCAGCCGTTCCGCGAAGGCCTCCTGAAGCGCGCCGCGGGCCTGGGCCAGGGCCAGGGCCCGCTCGCGCGCCGTCGCGTCGGCGAGCGGTGACGGCGCGGCGAAATGGACCCGGTTGCTGCCGCACGTGGTGATGAGCGCGGCGGTCACATAGGTTTCATCGTCGATCCGGTCTACATCGTCCAGTTCCTCGGCGAGGGTCGGCCGAGGACGAGCGGGGACCAGAAAGTCGGCTCGTGAGGAACGCCAGAGGAACTCCGCCTCCCTGAGCCGCTCGGCCAGCTCCGGCCGCAGCCCAGCCCAGACGTCCCCGGCCCAGCCGGCGAGCTGCGGGTGATGCCCGGGTTCGGCCAGCACGTGCAGCATCGCGGTCAGCTCGGCCAGCGGGGAGGCAGTGAACCGCAGTCGCCCGGACGGCAGGCCGCCGATGTCGATCCTCAACGTCATCCCCTCATCATCGCTGGTCGGATGGCCGACGACTGTGTCGATTGACGGTGTCCGTCAATCGACACAGTCGGCCCGGCGGCCGAACGCATCGTTTACGCCATGGCAACCACCACCAAGATCCAGCCGCGCGCTCTCGTCCGTGCCTCCGGAGGCCCCCGCTATGCCGTCGCCCTGGCCGTGGACGCGCTCGGCACCGGCCTGCTGCGGCCCTTTCTGTTGCTCTACGGGGTGACGGTGCTGAGGCTGTCCGCGTCGGCCACCGGCATCGCCATGACGGTCGGCGTCGTCGTGGGTCTGGTGTGCATGCCCGCGGTCGGCCGATGGTTGGACCGGGGCGCACGCAGCACGGTCGTGGCAGCGTCGATGCTGGTGCGGGTGCTGGGCGTGGCGCTGCTGCTGGCCGCCCCGGCGGGGCACGTCTGGCTGTTCGCGACGGCGGCGCTCTTCCTCGGCATCGGCAACCAGGCATGGCCGGCCGCCCACGCCGCCCTCGTGGCCACGGTCGCCCACGGCCGCGAACGCGACGCCGCCCTCGCGGGAGGCCGCGCCCTGCGCAACGCCGGCCTGGGCGCCGGTGCACTCCTCGCCACCGCATGCCTGGCGGGCGGCACCACCGCATTGCAGGCGCTGGCAGCCGTCACCGGGCTCGCCTACCTCGCCGCGGCGGCCTTGGCATGGTCGGTCCACCTGCACACGCATCCAGCCGCTACTCCGGCCACGGACAGGGCCGGCGGGCCCGCACCCCGGATGCGCGCGCTGCTGGCCGCCAACGTGATCTACGCCTTCTGCCTCAACGTCCCCGAAATCGCGCTCCCCCTGATCCTGGTGACACAGTTGCACGCCTCTCCGGTGTGGTCGGCAGCCATCTTCGTGGCCAACACGGTGCTGGTGGTCACCCTGCAGGTTCCGGTCACCGTCCTGATGTCCCGCTTCCCCCGCCGGTCTGTGCTGGCAATCGCCGGCGTGGTACTCGCCGCGTCCTACTTCGGCTTCCTCGCGGCCACCTCACTGGGACACGGCTGGGGTGCCCCGGCCGTCGCCGCGGTGTCCTTGGTCTGCACCATCGGCGAGATCATCTATGCCGGCAGCGCCACCGCGCTCGTCACCGCCCTCGCCCCGGCCCATCTCCTAGGACGCGCCCTCGCCCGCTTCCAGCTCTCCACGGGCTTCGGCCTCGCCGTCTCCCCGGCGGTCATCACCGCTCTCGCCTCCCATGGCTCGGCCGCCCTCTGGGGCAGCCTCGCCGCTGCGACGCTCCTCTCCGCCTCCGCCGTTGCCACCGAGAAGGATCAAGGAACGCGGCTCAGCGGTTGCTGCCGCCGGGCGCGAGCAGGCTCGTGAGCTCGGGCACGGGACCCGTCGGCGAGCCGGTGAGGATCGAACGGTTCGAACTACAGACACTCAGGCCAGGAGGCCAAGGGTTTCGGGTGCTTCCCAGGCCGTCGGCCGTATCGGCTCCTCTTGAGCGCCTTGACTCTCGTCACGTTGCCCTCGACTGCGCCTGAGCTGTGGGGCAGGGTGAGACCGTTGACGACGGCGTCCAGGCGGGGGCTGCGAGCTCGTAGGTCGGTGAGTCTGGCCTGCTCGTCCGGGATGAGCCGGTCGGGGCGGCGGGTGATCCACCGGGTGACCAGCTCCGGATTGGCGATGAAGCTGTAGCTGGGTTCCTGGCCGGCTCTCGGGGTTGCGATCGTGGCCTTCACGGCGTACCTGCCGGCGGGCAGTCGGAGTTTCCCGGCCCCACCCCAGTGGAAGATGTCGCTGTTGTCAAGATTGTCGATGGCCACGCTCGAATCGCCGGCCGCTACCGGCACGGCACCGGCACGATCGAGCAAGTTGACCGTCAGGTCGTACATCTCCTTTTCCTGTACCACCGACAGCACAGTATGGGTCCGGACCGTGTCGTCAGCGCTGCGCGCGGTGAGCACCCCGCCGTATTCGCCGGCGGCGCCGTCCTGAGCCTTCACCGTGAGCTCCACCGTGGCGTTGCCACCCGCCGGAACGGTGACGGTGTCTGCCGACAGAGTGACCAGGCCGGCCGGGGCGGGCGCGCCGTCGCGGCGGGCGAGCGCGGCCTCGAGCGTGAGGGTCACAGCGGCGGTGCCGGTGTTGTGCCAGGTGATCCCCTGGTTGTGCTGCCGGTCCTGGTCGGCCCACTTCATAAAGATCGAGACGCTGCCGGTCGCGGTGACGGGTTGGCTGGTGGCCCGGGCGACATCCAGTCGCCCGGCGCCAACGGAGTACGGTTCCGAATCGGTGACCCTAGCAGCGGTGCTCATCAACGCGGCCTTGAGCCTGCCCGCCTTCCAGGCCGGGTGCTGCTGCGCCAGCAACGCCGCGGAACCAGCGACGTGCGGCGTCGCCATCGAGGTGCCGTCAAGTTGCTGGTAGGCCTCGCCGACCGGGTACCGAGCGGCGGCGTGTCGGCGGGCCGGGCGGCCACGATACCCTCACCGGGCGCGACGAGGTCTGGCTTGGCGGCGCCGTCACCAGCCCTGGGGCCACGATTGGAGAACGGGCTGAGCACGTCGCTCTTGCTCACGCTGCCCACAGCCAGCGCCTCGTCGGCCGCCGCCGGGGCGGCGACCCACTCGTCGGCTCCGTCGTTGCCCGTGGCGGCGACGAACAGCGTCCCGTACTCGCGGGTCAGGGCGTTCACCGCTTCGGACATCGGGTCCGTGCCATCGGTGCGGTAGCCCCCCAGGCTCATGTTCACCACCTTGGCCCGGGCGTCCGCCGCAGCCCATTGCATGCCGGCGATGATGGAATCGGAGGTCCCGGTGCCGGTGTCGTCGAGGACCTTGCCGACCGCGAGCGATGCGTCCGGGGCGACACCTCGGTATCTGCCGTCTGAGGCCGCACCCGAACCTGCCACGACGGAGGCGACATGAGTGCCGTGCCCGTTTCCGTCCTCGACGCTGCCCTTACCAGAGAAGTCCTGTGACTTGATGATCTTGCCGGAGAGGTCCGGATGATCGGTGGCGATACCGGTGTCCAGCACCGCCACGGTCACGCCCTTGCCGGTCAGGCCCTGCTCCCAGGCGGCGGGGGCGCCGATCTGCGCCACGCTTTGGTCCAGAGTCCCCGAACCTTACCGTTCAGCCATACCTTCTTGACGCCTCTGCTGAGCCCGGGGTCACCTGCCGGAGCCGATTCTCCGCCGTTCGGCGCCAGCCGGCTCCATAAGCGGGAAGCGCGGGACTTCTCCGCATCGACTGCTGCCATGCCCACTGTTGCCAGACTCCGCCGGGTGACGGTGTTGGGCAGTGCGGCGGCACGGGTGACAGCCGCGGCATCGGTGTACTTCACCAGCAGCGGAAGACGCGCCGTGTGCTTGTCGTCATAACCCTGTCGCACCAATCCCGTGACATTGAACAGCTCCCAGTCCAGTGCTCCCTGCTGCACCAGCTCGGCGGCGTCCGCGGGTAACAGGTACCGGTCGCCGTGCCGGGTGAGTTCCTGGAAACCAGCCGGCCGTGACCGTGGTGCCGGCCGCACCGTGAGCTCGGTCCGCCCTCCGGCGCTCCGCACCAGCACCCGGTCGCCAGTGATGAGGGTGACCCAATCGCCGCCCTCTGGTTGTCCCCCCTGTGTCATCGCCGTCGCGGGTTCGGCATGGCTGGGTACCATCACGAGCGCACTCGCCAACAGCGCCGCCATTGTCGTGGCAGCACCGCCGGTCAGGCGGATACGTCTACGCATTTCTCTCCTTGAATGAAGAACCCCACCAAGGGGCCGCCACGGAGACGAGCCGTAGCGGCACGACCGGCGCGGGGGAACGACTCGGTGCGGAACCGAGTGGAATCAGCCGCAGTCGGCGTCCGAGACGTCCTCCTTGCCCGCCTCGTCAGCCTCGTCAGCCACCTCGGGAGCTTCGTCCACGACCGACACCGTCAGCTGTGCCGTGGACGTGACAAGGCTGCCCACCGGTGACTTGGCCTCCTTCTCGTCCACGACGACGCCCCGAACGCCGAGCAGCTCATAGCTGGTCGGGTCGAAGATGATCTCCTCCCGGACGCCGTTGGACACCCTGCCCACGCCGATGCCCTTGCGCCCGGCCGCGTCCTCGGCGTTCTCGGTCACCGTGACGCCAGGGATCGTCGCGGCAGCCTCGTAGAGCGCGGCGCGCTGGGCGGCGGGCATGTAGGTCTCCCTGAGCAGGTCGCCCACGGCCGTCCACGCCTCCACATCGGCGGAGTTCTTGTTGTGGTCCTTCGCATAGAGGTGGTGGCGCATGGCCTCGGCATCGGCCGGGAGCTTCTTCAGCTCGGTGTACGCGGTGGCCGGGACGGCACCGCAGGCTGGTAGCCGCATCCATTGGGAGCCCTTGTTCCTGTGGGCCCCTTCGGGGATCGGCCAGCCCGGGTATGGCAGTGGCTCCAGGTGCTCGATCCTCAGCGAGCCGTCCCTGGTGCCGTCGGCCGACAACCAGATCGTGCGCCTGGTGCGGTTGAGATAGCGACTCTCCGGAACCTTCTCGCCGGTCTGCTCATTGGTGGCGGAGAGGGCGAATGAGCCATACATCGTCTGCGAGCTGACCTTGACGAACTGGTCATCCCGAGGACGCAGATCCGTGGCCGCTCCAGCGGCCTTGCCGAGCACCTCGACCGCGGACATCTTCGCGATTTTTGGAAGGGCGACGACAGCCGGCGTGCCGATGCCGCCTCTCGTCTGGCCGGCCGGTGCCGACACGTTGACCGCGACGACGCTCGCCGCGGCTGCCGCCGCCACGACGCTTGCGATGGTGATGCCGTACGGCCTGCGCTTGCGCTGGGTGGTGAGAAGCTTTCGCCGCGCCGCCAGCTTGGCCCGCTCGGAATAGGGTGCGGCCTCGGGCCGGATTCGGGCGATCATTTCAAGTTCGTCGTTCATGACGTTGGCTCCTGGGGTAGGTCGAGACGGCGGCGGAGCTTCGCCCTGGTCCGGTGCAACCGGGAGCGAACCGTACCGACGGGGATCTTCAAGGCCTCTGCGGCCTCCTCATAGGTCAGGTCGGCCCAGGCCACGAGGAAGAGCAGCTCGCGCTCGGCGGCCGTCAGCCGGGCGATCGCACCGGCCAGTGCCGGTCGCATCGCGGCCGCGCTGGCCCGCTCGACGCTGCGCTCCTCCTCGTGCACGTCGACATCGTGGTGCACACGAGCGATGGCCTTGAGCCTGCGCACTTCGGCGCGCCGGTAGCCGGCGATCAGATTCGCGGCGATGCCGTACAGCCACGGGCGGGCGTCCGGCCGGGTCAGGTCATACCTGCGCCGCTTACGGAAGGCCACGTGGAATGTTTCGGCGGTCACATCATCGGCTTGGTTCAGGTCGAGCCGGCGCACCACGTACGCATGGATCTCGTCCGCATGCCGGTCGAAGACGCCGGCGAACTCGTTGGGAACCGCCAGCGAGGCGCGGATGAGCTCGGCATCGCATGGCTCGGCCGGCCGGGTTGGAGGGGACGTGGGTTCCGACGCCAGCGGCGCAGCCCGGTTCCACAGGTTGGCGGCCGCGGTACTCACCACCTGTTCTGTCCGTTCATGGAGGAGACCCTTCTGTGGGCGCGATCGCGCCCTTCACCCCTACTCCGCCGGAGCGCCCGAGTCAGTTCCACACCGCTGGCCGCCCAGCCCCTCTGAGAGACGCCGCCGCCGACCCGGCCGTGCTCGGCGCTCCACACGTTCGGTTCATCCTCATCCACGGCGACCAGGACCAGGCGCTGCCGGTGAACATGGCCCGCCGCTATGCGGCCGCCCACGGAGCGCAAGTGATCGAACCGCCGGCCGCTGGCCACTTCGACCTCATCAATCCCCGATCCGCCGCCTAGCCCTCCGTCTTGCACGCACTGGCCTGCTCATCGGTTGAGCAACAAGGCCGCCATTTCGAACGTCAATGCCCCGCAGTCGATGCGTAGGCTCGACGTCGACCGCCGGGCCGGGCAAGGTGCCGCCTGCCGGCCGATCGCCCAAATTGTCCCGTACTGGTGGGCTCACACCTCGCGACGAGCGGGAGCCACCTGACCGGTCAGCGCAGGTAGACGCCAGGGCGAATGCGGGCAGAAGGAAGCCGATACGGCGCCCACTTTGACGGCTTTAGGTGCATCCGTATTGGACGAAACGGTAGTCTCCATCGCAGATCCGGGATCTTCGAGCGTGGATTCGATCTTTGGGACGGTACCCGTTGGCTGCGATCTGGTTCGGTGTCCTGGGGCCGCTGGAGGTGAGGGCGGACGGCCGCCCGGTCAGGTTGCACGGCCCCCGTCAGGAAAGGGCGCTCGCGGCGCTGCTGCTGGACGCCGGCCAGGCCGTCACAATCGACCGGCTCCTGGACAGCGTCTGGGAGGATCCCCCGGCCACGGCGCGGCGGCAGGTTCAGGATCTGGTGACGCGGCTGCGGCGGACGCTCGTGGGTGTCGGAGCGGCCGACGACCTCATCATGACCGTGCGAGGGGGCTATCGGCTACGACCGGCCCCCGGCTGCCTGGACTCCAGGACGTTCGACGACCTGGTCTCGAAAGGGCGGGAAACGGCCCCTGCCGATGCCGCCGCGGCCGCCGCCACGTTCCGGCGGGCGCTGCTGCTGTGGCGGGGAGAGCCGCTGACCGGCGTCGGCGGTCAGCGCTTCGAGAACGCCGCCAGGGCTTTGCAAGAACGCCAGATGGCCGTCTGGGAAGAATGCCTGGCGCTGGAGCTGTCGCTGGGCCGCCATCAGGAGGTGACCGCGGAGCTGCTGGCGCTGGTGGACCGGCACCCCTTCCGGGAATCCCTGGTGGGATTGCTGATGCGCGCGACGGCCGAGGCGGGCCGGTTGGCCGACGCACTGGAGATCTATCGTGGCCTGCAGGCGAGGCTGGCCGACGAGCTCGGTCTCGACCCCGGCCCGGAGCTGCGGCGGCAGCATGACGCGCTCCTGTGCTCGGGACCCGGCTCCGGGGAGCCGCACAGCGACACGACCCCGCCCGGGGGGCCGGTGACCGACCGCGTCGCGGCGATGCTGCCGCTGGACGCATACGGATTCACCGGGCGACAGCCCGAGCTCGCCTGGCTGGACGGCGTGCTGGCCGGGGCAGGACGGCAGCCGACCGCGGTGGTCGTCTCCGCCGTGTCGGGCACCGCAGGTGTGGGCAAGACCGCGCTGGCGGTGCACTGGGCGCACCGGGTCCGCGACCTCTTTCCCGACGGGCAGCTGTACGTGAACCTGCGGGGCTTCGATCCGGACGGGTCGGCGATGACGCCGGCAGAGGCGGTGCGGGGGTTCCTGTCCGCACTCGGGGTGGCGGCGGAGCGGGTCCCGGCGACCGTCGAGGCACAGGCAGGCCTGTACCGCAGCCTGCTGGCCGGGCGCCGGGTGCTGATCGTGCTGGACAACGCGCGCGACGCCGAGCAGGTCCGTCCCCTGCTTCCCGGCTCCTCCGGCTGTGTGGTGGTGGTGACCAGCCGCAACCAGCTGTCCGGCCTGGTCGCCGCCGAGGGCGCACTGCCGCTGCCGCTGGACCTGCTGCCCGCCGCCGAGGCCCGGGAGCTGCTGGCCCGCCGACTGGGCGCGGATCGGGTCGCCGCCGAGCCGAAGGCGGTGGATGAGATCATCGCCCGGTGCGCGCGGCTGCCCCTGGCGCTGACCGTCGTGGCCGCCCGGGCCGCCGTCCAGCCGGGCTTCTCCCTCGCGTCCGTCGCCGGCGAGCTGGGCGCGCCGTCCGGCCATCTGGACGCGTTCGACGTCGGAGACACGGCCACGCAGGTCCGGGGGGTGTTCTCCTGGTCCTACCGGATACTCGGCGAGGACGTGGCGCGGCTGTTCCGGCTGCTCGGGCTGCATCGTGGCCCGGATCTCGGGGTGCCCGCGGCGGCGAGCCTGGCGGGCGTCCCGATGTTCCGGGCGCGTTCACTGCTGGCCGAGTTGGCCCGCGCCCATCTCGTCACCGAGCAGGTGCCCGGCCGGTACGCCTTCCACGACCTCATGCGTGCCTACGCGGGCGAGCTGGTTCACGCTCACGAACCGGCCACCGAGCGCCGTGCCGCGCTCCGTCGCCTTCTCGGCCACTATCTCCATGCCGCGGAGGCCGCCAACCGGCTGCTCAACCCGCACCGGGAGCGCATCCCACTGGCGCCGATCCCGTCCGGCGTGGTTCGTGAGACTTTCGGGGATCACCACGAGGCGCTGGCCTGGTTCGCCACCGAGCACGCGGTTCTGCTCGCGGCCACGGAGCAGGCGGCCGGAACCGGGTTCGGCACCCACACCTGGCAGCTGGCCTGGACTCTCACCGACTTCCTCGACCGCCGGGGATACTGGCGCGACTACGCCGCCGTCCACGCCACCGCCCTGAGGGCCGCGAGCGGCGAAGGCGACCAAGCCGGGCAGGCCCATGCCCGCCGCGGCCTCGGCTGGGCCTGCACCCGGCTGGCGCAATACGACGAGGCCCAGTCTCACTACCAGCGGGCCCTCGACCTGTACGGCCGGCTCGGCGACCGCACCGGTCAGGCCCACACCCACGGCCAGCTTTCGAGCATGTTCGAACTGCGGGGCCGGCACCAGGACGCTCACCGTCACGCCCGGCAGGCTCTCGACCTCTACCGGGCCACCGGCAACCGGTCCGGACAAGCCCGGGCCCTCAACTCGATCGGCTGGTTCCACGCCCTGCTCGGCGAGTACGAGAAGGCCCTCCTTCACTGCGGGCAGGCTCTCACCCTGTACGACGAAACGGAAGACCGCCACGGGCTGGCGACCACCTTGGACAGCCTGGGCTACGCCCACCACCATCTCGGTCAGTGGGAGCAGGCCGTCACCTGTTACGAGCGATCCCTGGCATTGGCCCGCGAGCTCGGACACCGCTTCCATACGGCCGAAACGCTCCTCCACCTCGGCGACACCCACCAGACCGTCGGCGAGATCGGCGCGGCCCGCCTCGCGTGGGGGCAGGCGCTGACCGTGCTCGACGAGCTGGACCACCACCCCGATGCCGGTCTGGCCCGGGCCAAGCTGGCATCGCTCCCAGCGAGCTGACGCGTCGTTTCGCCGGAGGCGGATCCACGGGGGAGCTCGGCTGACCTGGCCGCACCAAATCCGGAACGGCGAGCGGCGAGGATCCTACGAGGACGGAACGAGGACCGCGGGCTCTAGCGTTGCTGCTTGTCTCCGACGGCGATCGCGCTGTGCGAAGACCTGTGACACGTATCAGCACGACATCGGGGAGCAAGCTCAGATGCGACTGCGTAGAACGATGGCGGCCATCGCCGTCACGACCATGTCCATGGCCGGCATGGCCACGATGACGGCGCCCGCGTCCGCGGCGACGGCCGGCTGCAAAGGGACGCGGCTCGCCAAGGTGCCCGTCAGGGGAGGCCAGACCCCGGCGGTGGTCGGCTACTTGGAGGTCTACGCGCGCAGCAGGATGATGTGCGCCCGGACGATGGCCTACAACTCCCAAGGCACCCAGTGGATGTCCGTCCGCCTGAACGACGGCCTGAACAACAAGCGGGACACCTGCTGCGGCAGCCCCAGCCCGACCGACGCGGAGTGGAAGGTGGGCTGGGACGCCGTCGATTCCGGAAGGTACTCCTCCTACGCCGGGCCGGCGATGGACTACGACAACGGCACGGTCATAGTCCACGGCTATATCAAGAAATACGGCATCATGTACACCGCGCGGTGGGTCGGCTAGGGCGCCAAAGGTGCCCTAGCCACAGCAGGACCCCAGCTGACGTCACCGCTGAGCACCGCCTATCCCTCTTCGTGATTACGGAACTCGTCTCGCCGGAGCTTCGGATTCCTGGTGGGGACACGTTCGGGAGAAGACCGCCGAGTTCGCCGGTGTCGGCGACGGCAACGGTGAACCGCGTGCCAAGCCCGTACCACCGCCGACCGCGATGAGTAGAGGACGCGACCTGCACATTGTGCGGGTGTATTCCGCTGGGCGGTGCGGCACGCACGGAATCCTCCGCTCTACGGAGAGTCCCCAAGCTTGGGCAAACTCACAAAGTGATCTAGAACTAATTAATCCCTAAATTCAATGCTATGAGAGGAATGTGGCCTGATGGGGCCGAAGAGCCCGAATGTGCGGCGCCGGGCGTTGTGGGGTGCTGCCGCAGGTCTGGCGGGTGCCGCCATGATCGCCGGGGCACCATCAGCAGCGGCGGAACCGGTTTCGCTGGACTGGTTCAATGTGAAGGGCTACGGCGCGGTCGGCAACGGATCCGATGACGACACCGCGGCGGTCCAGGCTGCGATCAATGCCGCGGCGGCGGCTGGGGGCGGAACGGTGTACTTCCCCGCCGGAAAGTACCTGGTCACCCCGACGGCCAGCGACCCGGCCCTGTCCGTCAACGGCAACGGAGTGCGACTGGTCGGCGCGAGCAGCAAGGCCTCCACGCTGGTCAAGAAGACGAACGGCATCCTGTTGCGCATGTCCGGAGCCCCTACCGACACGAGCGGGGCGATGCATCGGCGCTACTGTTCGATTGAAAATCTCGGGTTCAACGGCAATGGCAAGACCGGATTGCTGCTCGAGCTCTACTACAATGACAATTCCTATTTTCGCGATGTTTTCATGTCGAGCAACAACGACCTGTGCATCGACGCCGTCGAGTTCTGGGACTCCCGGTTCTACAACCTGGTGATCGAAGCGAGCACCGGCACAGCGAACAGCACTACCCAGCCCAACGTGTGGCTTCGCAACTCCTCGGCCACGAGCGGCTGGGGATACAGTGCCGACAACGTCAACCAGATCCATTTCATCGGATGCCGCATGGAGGCATTCGGCACCGGCGCCCTGTGGATCACCCAGGGCACCGCGAAGAGCAATAATCCCAATGGAATCTATCTGACGGACTGTAAATTCGAAACCTCCAGGATGCAGGGCGGCCCTCATCTGAAGGTCGACGCGTCCTGTAGGCACGTCTATGCGTCCAATATCTATGCTTACGCGGGTGGTTTTGCCTCCGGGTATTCCACTGCGCAGAACATCATCGCCTGGGCGGGAAGTGCCGGCGCCCTGGAGAACGTGTTGATCGCCAACGTCTCGTCGGCGGCGACGGTCAACTCAGGGGTCGATCTGTACTCCGGCTCCGGCTCGACCGCCGTCCTGCGCAACGTCGTGGGGCGCTATTCCACGAGGCCGACCGGCGGTCATATTTACTACGAGGCCTCGAGCACGGGCGATTTCCGGGTGGAGAACTGCCACGCGAACATTGGAGTGCAGTCCGGCGGTACCATCCCGACCAAGAACCAGGCGAACCCGCCGCTGCGCATGGTCGCGGGCGCGGTCAGCGACTCCTCGTTCACGCACACCCCGGTCGACGGGACTCTTGCGGTCGACTCGACCAACAAACGCCTCTACGTACGGGTGAGCGGCAAGTGGCTGTCGACGGCGCTGAGTTAGCGGCGACCGAAAGCGTGACGCATTAGTTTAATGGGGTTTCGCTCGGGCGATGCGGATGAGGTCATCGAGGTCGAGCGCACACGTCAGTGGAAGAAGGATCTGCGGGGCTCTTGGCCGTTCAGACTGGCGATGCAGCGGTAGTAGCGCACCCCATCCTCGTACCGGGCGTGGGACGGTGGCATGACGTCGGCCGTCCACCTGGCCGCCGCGATGGTCCTGGCGGTGCCGACCCTGCTGGCCATCAGGACCGTACGGCTGCAGACGCGCTTGACCGTCGGATGCTTGGCGAGGTCCTGCTGTACGTAGGCGTCGGCGTCCTTCGGGATGGGGCCACCGCGAACGTCTCCCACGAGTGCGTTTCCTCGCACCCGAGCCTCCTGACCTTCGTGTCACCGGCGATGATCACCAGGCCGCCCCAGCACTCCGCCTCCCGCCGACCTAGGGTGTCTTGATCAGGATTTCAAGACGGCATCAACGCCGTTGCGTTAGCTTCGTCGGGAATTTCGATCCGGTACGTCGCGTCGTCGCTCGTCATGCGCGTCTTCTTCTTTCCGTACGTGGGGCGTCATGCGTCAGATGACCGTTCATGGACAAGTCGGAGCCGCACGCACCGATTGGACACCGCGTCCGCAATCAAATCCCGGAACCGACGAAAAATCCCGGGCCGCACAAGGTCGAGGGCTGATCTGCGACAGCACCTGCGGAATCGGTCGAGCAATAAATGCCAATTCGGGTTGCCGGTCCAATGGACGAGGTCTAGCTTTGTTCTCGATCACGACCCCCCGTAAGGAGCGCCCTCAGCATGTCCGCGAACGAGAAAAATGATCAGGGCAGCAGGTTAAGCCGTCGCGCGCTGGCGGGAGGCATCGCCACCACCGGCATGGGTGCTCTGTCGCTGTGGGCCGCCCAACCGGCCGCGGCCAACACCGATCCGTCCGTGTTCATCGTGGACGTCAAGGACTACGGCGCCAAGGGCGACGGCACCACCGACGACTCCGACGCCATCAAGGCCGCCGTCACCGCGGCGATTGCCGGGCGGACCAACGGCGTGGTGAAAAAGGAGATCTACTTCCCGCCCGGCACGTACAAGGTGACCAAGAAGGACACCCTGATGTGGTCGCCCACCAGCGGCAACGCCGACCTGATCTTCGGTCTGCGTTTCCGTGGCGCCGGCCCGCGGGTGACCACCATAAACTTCGCCACCACCTTCGCCGCCAACAGCGACCCACGCGAGAACAACCTGATCACGGCCGCCGTCCGGCTGCGGTACGCCTACTTCCAGGACATGGCCTTCCAGTCCAACAACGCCAACAACCGCTTCGCCTACTACTGGTCGGTCGACACCATCGACGCCAGTTCCCAGTATCCCGATTACGGCAAAGGCCAGAACCAGTACTTCGTCTACCAGAACATCGAATGGAAAGGCCCTTGGGACCGGGTCATCGGCGTCGACGGTGACCACGAGGCCAACAACAACAGCGAGCACCACTTCATCATGTGCTCGACCGACACCGCCTCCGTCTACACCGACGCCTTCCTGCACTGCGGAATCTCCAGCCCCTCCACCCGCAATCAGCAGAACCAGTTCCTCAACTACTTCATGCTGTCGTGCAACTTCGCGCTCGCCGGCGGCGACTTCTTCCGCTTCGACCGCGGCGGCTCCATCAACGTGGTCGGAGGCTCCTGGTCGATGGTCGGCTCCAGCAACGCCCGGTACTTCTACATGCCAATAGCCAACGGGGATATCACCGCGACCCGGCTGAACGTCAGCGGAGTCCGGTTCGAGCCCAAGAGCGCCAACCACAAGATCATTGACTGTAACTGGAACAACGGCTCGGTCACCTTCACCTCCTGCTCCGACGTGGCCGCCCTGCAAACCTCCTCAGCCGCCGGCTACAACCTGCACCGGTACGCTGCCACGTCCAACCGGCTGCCGATCGCCCGCTACCAGGACTGCACACTGGCCGGCTACCACCTGGTGGACGCCGCCGGCTCGACCCTGACGAACGGCAAAATGATCTACGAGGGGTGCCGGTTTTACCACACGGCCACCGCCGTCAGCTCCACCTCCGGCTCAGCCTTCCTCCGCTACGCCAGCGCGCCGGCCCGTTACGCCTTCCGCGACTCCTGGGCCACCCCCGACGTCACCGGCTGATCCGCACGCGCCGACAGCAAGGATCGCGGCCGCCGCCGTGCCCGGCGCCAAGACTAACTCATCGCACTGGCCTGCGGGTCTGGTACGCGCCCGCAGGCCCGGGGGTATCACTCTTCAGGTGACAAGCTCCCCGACCCCGATGATTGTTGGCCACCACGCGAGATGAGCATGCCGCGTAACTGGCCGTGAACGCGGCCGGAATCAGCAAGTCGGCGACGGCGTTGTGAAGATCGTCGCCAGGATGGGGAAGCCTTTCCCTGCCCGGGCGCGACTGCCCAAGATCTCAGAGTGGATCACAGCCACATGAATCGAGGAGACCCACCCATGGTCAGCGTCAGTATGGAGACTGCGGAGCAGACGGAAGCACGCCTACGATGCGTGATCGCGGCAGCCGGGTTCGTCGTGCACCACGGCGTCTGGTGTTTCGAGGAGTCTCCGGCCGACCGCCCACCAGCCCTTACCGGTGACACACTGGCGGTGGTGCGGGACAACGAGAGCTGGAGCGCCTTGGTCCCGTTCGCCCAGGAGCACGACGGTGTCGAACAATTCGGAGTCTTCTCCTTTCACTTCCCCGCCGACCTGGACAACAGTGGCTTCGTCGGCTGGCTGGCCACCCGTCTCAAAGTTCAGCTGGGGACCGGCGTATTCGTCATCTGCGGCAGCAACCGTGCCAGCGGAGGAATCTACGACTACTGGGGCTGCCCCATCGACCTGGCGGACGACGCTATCGCAGTCATCAAGGAACTACGCGCCGACTGACCCGACCCTTCGCGCACTCGCACCAGGCCACCGGGAGTGACGCCACGTGCTCGCGAGGAGCTAGCGGATTCTTGGCTGGTCGCGTCTGGGCCAATCCGGCGCCGAGGTCCAGCAGGCTGCGCGCCGGTGCCAGGCGGCCTGCTTCGGCCCTCAGCAGCTGGACGGCCTCGGCCGGGATGCCTGGCCGATACAGCCGGTAGTAGCGGGCGGTGGGTGAACTTACTCATGGATGGACTCCCTTATTCTCCAGTGTCGGTGTCGGCGATGGATGCGGTCTGGAGCAGGTCACGCACGTGGGCGACGGCGGCGGCGAGCGTTGGTGCGACGTGCAGGCGTCCTGCGGCGGCGGCCAGATCGGCATCTGATCAAAGACCCAGGGCGCATCGCCGCTTTGGACATACGCCGAAGAGACCGGCTCGGCGGCGTTCTCCACGAGTATTCACACGCAGCTTGAGCTGCATGGATGTAGTTTTCGGCAGGCGCAGTGTCGCCGGTACTGACTTCGGCAGCGTCGGAACCTCATCGGCGGTTGCCTCGCACCGGTGCATCTCGTCCCGAGGAGCCGGTGATAGCACCGTGTGTCCCTCCCGCCAACCTCATACACGATCATTCCGGTTCGCCATGCGGCAAGAGTCGGTGTCTGTCAGTGTCTTGAGGTGGCGCGATGGGCGCCCTATACGGCCAGGCCGGCGGGCGGGATGACCAGGCCGAGTACGTCGAACTCCTGGACCCGCTCTTTGGGCATCGGTCCGAACCGGTCCGGTGCCGAGGCCGCGAGGGCCGACCAGACCTGCGGGATGACCTCATCACTGGCCCGGTCGCGCACCTCCTTGGAGGTCCACACCTCGACGATCCGGAAGCCGGTCGGGGTGGGCCAGGCCACGTGGGTGAGGAGCCCGTCGACGTGACCGCCGGTGTGCTCGATCAGCGCCGCGTGGAAGGCGTCGTACAGTTCGGCCGGGGCCGGTACATCGATGGTGACCGCGTACGTCATGAGGTCCTCCTGGTCGGGGTGGGTGCTGAGAGGCGGGCGGCGAGGTCGGCGGCGCCGTCGCCGGATAGCTGCGGCAGCGCGGCGAGGCGCCCGCAGCACACGAGGAGCAGCGCGGCCATCGGGCCCCGGACCTCCGGGCCGTCGCCCGCCGACCAGGATGTGTCGGTGGCGGTGAGCCGGAACGCGGCCACCTTCCGCGTGGAGGGCAGCGGCGGCGGCCAGCGCATGGACAGCACCCGGCTGGCGGAGATCGCCGCGGCGTCGGGTGCCATGTCGAGCCGGCGGCCGAGGGGGATGGCGATGTCCTGGCTGTGCACGAGGATGTCGCAGAGCGTCTCCAGGTAGGTGACGCCGAAGTTGTGCCGGCGGGAGCCGATCTTGGCGATGATCTGGTCGGTGGTCAGCTCGGCGGCGCGCAGGCGGGCGACGTGCTGCGTTGTGCGGTCGAGGCTGCCGCGCCACGTGCCCATCATGGAGAGCACGTCGCCGAACCTGAGCTGCTGCATGGTCAGGTGTGCGGCGACGTCGCGGACGGTCCAGCCTGCGCACAGTGAGGGCTGGCGCCACTCGTCGTCGGAGATGTTGTCGAGCAGGACGGTGAGGCTGGTGCGCTGAACGTCGATCGCCCGCCAGACCTGGTCGCGGTCGGTAGCAAGGCTTTCAGCTGACTTCATGATCCGACTTCCGACCTTGGGTGTCAGGCAGGGCGGGATCCGCTCCGCTGGGGCACTGGCGACAGGAGCGTCCCGGACGAGACGGTGAAGGAGAGTACGGTCACGACCACGGGGAAATATGCAGCCGAGCCCGAAAAGAGGCCCCCAGTGATCGGCCGATTAGGCCGGTGCCATTTGTGCGGGTGCCATTTTCCGGCCGGCGCGGGAGCAATCTGATCGACGGTTGTCAGGCTAGGTCGTGCCGTTCCGGAGCGGTGCCTGTTCGTGGATGATCGGCTGGAGAATGTGGAGGCGGCCAGGTCGCTCGGTATGAGCGGTGTCCACTACCAAACGGTGGCCGATCTCGCCGCGGCTCTGACATGGTGGCGGCTGGTTGCCTGCCGCTTCCCGCTCAGACCCCGCAGCCGATCGTCGCCATTCCCGGTGATGCGCACAAGTGCCGCCCCAAGATGACCTCGTCCTCCGCGTTGAGCGCGAAGTGTGTGGCGCTGGGCGAAGGCCAGGGCCCAGCCGCCGCTCCAGGAGTTGCCCGCCAGGGCGGCCTGCCGCACGCGGAGGCCGTCCATGAACGCGCCGACGGCGGAGACCATGGCATCCAGGTCGAAGGCGAAGCCGGAGTCCTTCAGCTGGGTGTAGCCCTGGCCGGGCAGGTCGACCACGTACACGGTGTGGTCGCGGGCCAGCACGTCGAGTTGATCCTTCCAGCCGATGACCGAGGTTCCGCCGGGTGAGAGCAGGATCACCGGCGTGCCGGCTCCGGCCTGGACGTAGTGGAAGCGGGCGGTCGGGGTGTCGGCGTAGCGGGAGCCGACCTGGGCCAGGTACGGCGAGCGGAAGGCGCGGCCGTCCTCGGCCGGCTGCCAGCCGTACGCGCCGAGCAGCATCGCGGCCACCAGCAGCGCCACCGCGGCCGCCAACCAGCGGGGCCAGCGCCGCTGGCGCACCGGCTGCTCGATGGTGCTGGGAGGTGTGTTGTCGGCAAGGGGAACCATGGTGATCCTTTGGTGCGGTTGGGGAGGGGTTCATGCGTCTGGACGGGCTGGCGCTGAGAACCGTGACAGACACGGCGGGTGATCCGGCTTACAGCGCCTGGGCGCACAGCGGCACCGTCGCACTCGACGATCCAGTTAGTGAGTCGTTCCGCGGCCATCACGCGCACCCGGCTCGGTCGGGGCCGGTCGTGATCGTGGTAGTAGCCATGCGGGGATGAGGGCGATGAGAGCGAAGCCGACTGTCCACCAGAAGGTTTCGCCGAAGGCGCCTTCCAGTGCGGCGGGGGTGCTGTTGCCCTGGGTGACCCGTTGGAGGACGATGGCCAGGACGGCGGTGCCGAGCGAGCCGCCGACGCGCTGGACGACATTGGTCAGGCCGGTCGCGCCGGGGATCTGGTCGCGGCGCAGTCCTTGGTAGGCGCCGGCCATCATGGCCACGCCCGCGATGCCCAGTCCCATGCCGCGGATCAGCAGGGTGATGATCTGGATGAGGTCGCCGGTGCCGGACAGGGTGAACGGGATCGTCGCCGCGACGGTGACGGCCAGCCCGACCAGGACCAGGGGGCGCGCCCCGATGCGGTCGTTGAGCCGCCCGGCGACCAGCAGCGACAGGGCGGTGCCGATCCCTTGAGGGGCGAGCATGAGCCCGGTCTCGACGGTCGTCAGGCCGTGGACCTGCTGGTAGTACAGCGGCAGCAGGAACATCGGCCCGAAGATCGAGGCTCCGGACAGGAACGTCAGGGTTGTCACGAGCGTGTACGAGCGGTGGCGGAAGAGCCGGAGATCGAGGAGGGGGGCGGTCCTGGTCCGCAGGGCGTGCCGGGCGAACGCCGCGACCAGTCCCACCCCGGCCATCAGGATGACGACGGCCACGGTGCTGCCGAAGCCCTTGCCTCCGGCACCGCCGATCTGCGCGAGGCCGTACACCAGGGCGGCCAGGCCGGGTGACAGCAGGACGAGGCCCAGGACGTCCAGCGGCGGACGGCCCTGCGGCCGGCCGGAGGGCATCGCGCGCCAGGCGAGCAGCAAGGCCAGGCCGACCACCGGCACGTTGACGAAGAACACCCAGCGCCAGCCCGCGCCGTCGATGAGCACGCCGCCCAGGACCGGGCCGATGATCGGTGCGAGCTGGCCCGGGATCGCCACCAGCGCCATGACCCGCCCGAACCGCGACGGCCCGGCGGCCTGAGCCAGGATCGTCTGGGCCAGCGGCAGGATCATGCCGCCCGCCAGCCCCTGCAGCACCCGGAAGGCGATCAGACTCTCGATCGACCAGGCCAGGCCGCACAGCACCGACGCGGCGAGGAAGACCGACAGCGCCGACATCCACATCGTCTTCGCGCCGAACCGCTGCACCGACCAGCCGGTGAGCGGGATCGCCATCGCCATGGCCAGCAGGTAGGCCGTCGCCACCCACTGCACCGTCGCCAGGGGAGCGTCGAAGTGCCGCCCGAGGCCGTCGATGGCGACGCTGAGGATCGTGGTGTTCAGCAACGAGGCCAGCGCGCCCACCACCACGATCGCGGCGAGCTTGAGCAGGGCGGGATCCAGGCGTTCGGGCGCGGCCACCGCAGTCATGGCCGCTGCTCCGGGCGCCGCGCGTACACCGGGGCGTGCTCGGGCCGGGGACCGAACGCGAGCAGCTTCGAGGGGATCTTCTTGAACGGTGGGAAGTACCTGGCCAGGAAGACCAGCAGGCGCGGCGGCCTGGCGCCCTTGCCGGAGAAGGCGGGCACGAACATCGCGCGGTGCAGCACCTGCTGGTAGCGCTGAACGAGCACGGTCGGCCACCAGCGACGCTTTTGCACCTTGGCCAGGTCAGCGGTGGAGAGGCTCCCAGCGCGCAACGGCTCGATCAGGATCGTCGCCGCGGCGACCGCATCCTGGATGGCCAGGTTGATACCCATGCCGCCGGCTGGTGACATGGCGTGCGCGGCGTCGCCGATGAGCAGCACACCCTCGGCGTACCAGCGCTCCAGCCGGTTGAGCTTCACATCGAGCAGGTGCAGCTCGTCCATGCTCCGAAGGTGGTCCACCCGGTCGGCGAACTGCGGCAGCAGCCCGGCGATCCGCTCGCGGAAGCGTTCCACTCCCTCGGCCCGAAGCTGCGGGTCGGCGCCCTTCCTGGTGAAGTAGGCGATCTGGTAGTAGTCCTCCCTAGTGAAGCAGAGCGCGATCTGGTCCCCCTTGAACTGCCCGTTGAGCCGCGCGATCTCGTCGCGTTCCTCCGGATGGCGGGGCAGCCGGAACCACCAGGTGTCGAAGGGCACCGGGAACTCGCGGGCCGCCAGTCCCAGCTCGTGGCGGATGGTCGAGTGCCGCCCGTCGCAGGCCACCGTCAAGTCGGCACGGAGCTCCAGATCGCCGCAGCGCACCCCGACGACCTTGCCGCCCTCCCTGAGCAGCCCTGTCACCGCCGTGTTCATCAGCAGGGTGAAGGCCGGCTCGCGTGCGGCTTCCTCGGCCAGGAAGTTCAGCAGATCCCACTGGGGCATCATGGCGACGTAGTTGTACGGCTCTGGCAGCCCGGCGATGTCGCTCAGTGTGATCCTGCTCCCGTCCGGCAGCGGGGCCTCCAGTTCGCCGAGGCGGCTCTGCGGCAGCTTGCGGAACTTCGTGCCCAGCCCGAGCTCGTCCATCAGCCGGATCGTCGAGGCGTGCACAGTGTCGCCGCGGAAGTCGCGCAGGAAGTCGCCGTGCTTCTCCAGCACAGTCACCTGGATGCCGCCTCTGGCCAGCAGGAGCCCCAACATCATTCCGGCCGGACCGCCGCCGACGATGACGACGTTCATCGGATGCTTTCCTTTCTGAGTCCGACGGCGAGTAGCCGCATCAAGGCCCGGCGAGCCGGACCGACGCGCCGCATCAACGTGGCCATCCTGGGCACGTTCGCGACCTCTCCTCGCAGCGCGGGCTCGACCAGCCGCCGCTGCATCAGGAGCTGGAGCCGCTGCATTACCGCGACGGGCAGCTCGCGCCTTTTCTGTACGGCACGCAGCAGGTGCTCCGGCACCGGCCCGCCGCTCTTGAGCGCGTCGGAGAGGATGTTGGCGGCTCCGACCGCGTCCTGCACGGCGTAGTTGACGCCCACACCGCCCATCGGGGACATCGCATGAGCGGCGTCGCCGATCAGCAGCAGGCCTTTGCCGTACCACCTGATGGCCCTGTTGACCTGCACGTCGAGGAAGCTCACGTCCTCCTCGAAGGAACGCAGGAGCGCCACGCGATCGGCGAGCTCCGGTACGGCTCGCGCCACGCCGTCACGGAAGGCCTCGATGCCGTCGCCGATCAGCTTCTCGCGCCGGTTCTTGTCGAAGACGTAAGCGAGCTGGATGTATGCGCGCCGGTCGAATCCGACGATCCACTTGTAGGGCGCGACCCGGTAGTAAAACTCCTCCACGTCCGGGTCACGCCTGGGTAGACGGAACCAGGCCACGTCGAAGGGCGCGCCGATGGTGCGCACAGGCAGTCCGGCCTTGGCCCGCAGCAGGGAGTCGCGGCCGTCGCAGGCCACCGTGAGGTCGGCGCGCAGCTCGTGCTCACCGTCGGGGTCGCGGTAGCGTACCCCGCCCTCCGGCAGCAGATCGACCACTTGGGAGCGCATGTTCAGCGTGAAGCTCGGGTACTGCTGGGCCTCTTCGGCGATGAGGTTGAGGAAGTCCCACTGCGGCGCGATGGCGACGAACGGGTAGCGCAGCCCCAGCTCGGTCAACGAGCCGACCTGCAGGTCTTTGCCGAAGCCGACGTTCTGGAACTTCCCGTAGGGGATCTTGTGGAATCGGTCGTGCAGGCCGAGCTGGTCGAGCAGCTCCATGGTCGCCGGGTGAATGGTGTCGCCGCGGAAGTCGCGCAGGAAGTCCTCATGCTTTTCCAGCACGGTCACCTCGACACCCTTGCGGGCCAGCAGCAGGCCGAGCATCAGCCCGGCCGGGCCGCCGCCCGAGATCGCCACGCTCATCTCGGGATCTCCTGGATGTGCTCGGGGCGGAAGCCGAAGGCGAGGAAACGTCCGGCCAGGTAACGGGGGATGGCCGTGCGCTGGATCAGGAAACGGGCCAGGGCGGGCAGCTGGCCGTCCTTGCGCTTGTCGTCGAACGCCTGGCGCTGCAGGATCGCCTGCACCCGCTGAGTGAGCACGGCGGGCCATTCACGGCGATGCTCGACCGCAGCCAGATCACCGTCGTCGAGGGTGCCGTCCAGCAGCGGGCGAGTCAGGATGTTGGCGGCGGCGATGGCGTCCTGGACGGCCAGGTTGATGCCCACTCCGCCGACCGGTGACATGGCGTGCGCGGCGTCGCCGATGCACAGCAACCCGGGCTGGTGCCAGGTCTTCAGCCGGTTGACCCGGACCTCCAGGAAGCCCATCACTTCGAAGGAGGTCAGCTCGCCGGTGCGGTCGGCGAACATCGGGGCCACCTGCGCCACGTCCCGGCGGAAGGCCTCGATGCCCTTGGCCTTCCAGTCGTCGAAGCCACCCTTGCCGATGAGGTAGCCGCATTGCCAGAACTCGCCACGGTCGATGGCGACCATGCCCCGGCCGCGGGCGAGCTGGAAGACCAGATTCTCCTGGTCACCGGCGTGTCTGGTCAGGCGGAACCAGATCACGTCGATGGGCGCGCCGAGCTCGTGAACCGGCATTCCGGCCGCTTGCCGTACCGCAGAATTCCGGCCGTCGGCCCCGACGACCAGATCCGCGCGGAACTCGCGGCCATCGTCGCAACGGACCCCCACGACCTTGCCGACTCGGCGGATGACGTCGCGTACCGGGGTGCTCATGTGGAGGGTGAAATTCGGGTATCGCTGGGCTTCCTCGGCGAGCAGGTTGAGGAAGTCCCACTGCGGCACGAACGCGATGTACGGAAATTTCACCTTCATCCCGGCGAACGCCTCGATGGGCGCCAGCCCGCCGCCCAGCGGCACGTTGAGTGTGGTGACCTTGCGATGCCGGAGTTGATGGAAGCGCTCCGCCAAGCCCAGCTCGTCCAGCGCTTCCAGGGTGGAGGGATGCACGGTGTCGCCCCGGAAGTCGCGCAGGAAGTCCTCATGCTTCTCCAGCACGGTCACCTCGACCCCGGCGCGGGCCAGCAGCAGGCCGAGCATCATCCCGGCCGGACCACCTCCGGCTACCACCACGTTCATGCGACCTCCGTCGGCTGCGGGAGCAGCGCCTGCGCGGCGGCCCAGACCCTCGGCATGCCGAACTCGGCCACACCACGGAGCAGGTCGCGCAGGGTCTCGTCGGTGGCCCCGGCCGACCTGGCCAACTCGGCGTGCAGGCCCAGGGATTCACCGAGCGTCTGGTAGAAGACGTCCACGACCAGGCAGGCGAGCGCGCGCTCGCGGACGCTGAGGTGCGGGCGGGCCCAGCGCTGGGCGAGCTGGTCCTCGGTGAAGGCGGCCAGGCCCGAGTCCACGTCCTCCAGGGCGCGTACGGTTCGCGCGAGCACTCCGGTCAGCGGTGTGGGTTCGACGGGCTTGTCGTCCTGGGCCTGGGGCAGTCCGAGCTCGGTCAAGCGTTGGAAGGCGGTGACCACGATCGGGTAGCCCACGTAGGGCGCCAGGTGCCGGTAGAGCTCCCTGACGGCCTCCGGCTCGACGCCATTGGCCAGAGCCATCTGCACGTGCATCGCCAGGGGCAGGTCGAGGTGGGGATGACATAGGTCGGCGGTCAGACAGATGAAGGCCTTCTCGCGCATCGTCAGGTGGGTCAGGCCCCAGAGGTTATGGCCCGCGCCGACGGCGAGCTGGGCGAAGACGGGATCGAGCGCGGCGAGGGCGTCCGCTCCGGCGAGCTGGGTCAAGGCGGCGGTCTCCGTTCAGGACTGGCCGGTCGAGGGACTACTGGGGGGCTACCTGGCCAGCAGCGGCTGAGGCGCCTGTTCGGCGGCTTTGAGCTGGCGGTTCTCCTTGATGAGGAAGTAGATCAGCAGGCCGCTCATGATGAAGTGGCCGCCGGCGGTGTACAGGCCGGGGAAGTAGCCGCCCTTGAGGATCGGGAAGACGAAGTGGGCGATGCCGTTGAGCAGGCCGGCGCCCAGGGCGTACCACCACAGGAAGAAGTTGGACACCCGGATCCGGTAGAGCGCGCCCGCGCCGGCGAAGAAGTACAGCGCGCCGAAGCCGAAGACGAACACGAGCAGGAACTCGTTCTCCGGCCAGTCGCGTGGCGAGTCGAACAGCTCGACGATCTCGTGGGGGAAGCCGCCGGTGTACTCCTCGGCCATGTGGATGAGCTGGAAACCCACCGCGCACAGGTAGACGGCGATCACTTTCCTGGACTTCACCGGGCGGGTGTAGCTGAAGGCGATCCACCCGCTCCAGCCCAGCACGCTGGCGACCACGAGGACGACGGCACCTTGGATGGGGAGGGTCAGCAGTGCCCAGCTGCAGAAGGCGGCGGCCAGGATCGCCATGACGGTCGCCGAGTAGGGTTCGGGTCGTTTGGTCATGGCCGGAAGGCTAGGGAGAGTGCGCTGCCGGCCGCCTCTGTCAGGTGACTGATAGGTATGCGGGGCATATCAGTCACCTGACGGAGGCGGGGCACGGCAGCCTCTGCCTAGTGTCATGCTCATGAAGGCGATCAATGGCGCGATCCGGCTTCTGACGGTCGCATGGCTGTTGGTGCTGTCGCTGAGCGCTCCGGCTCAGGCGCATGTCGTCCAAGCGGGAGCGGATCTGCGGGTGACGCAGACCTTCGCAGCGGGCGAGGTGACGCTCGTCATCTCGGGAGTCTCGCAGGTGCCGTCGGCACTGCGGGTGGCCGCGGAAGCGGCGGATCCCGTGAGCCTGCAGCTGGAGTTACGGTCGCTGACTGACGGCGGCAGGTCGGCGGATTCTGTGCGCGCCGGTAAGGAGTCCGCCGCGTTGCGGGTCACTCACGCTGGCCCGCACGAGCTGTACGTGCGTGCCGATGACGAGGTTTCGGTGATCCCGTTCCGGGTGCTGGTGCCCGGCAGCACCCCCTGGACGATGGTGATGGACGGCGCCTTCCTGGTGGCCGGGCTGCTGCTGGTGGGCGGCGTGCTCGCCATAAGCATGTCCCGGCTCCTCGTGAGCGGCGCGAGCGCAGCCGCAGCGGTCGCGGTCACCGTGATGCTGCTTGGGCCGTACCTGTCACCCGCGCAGCCAGGGGGAGCCGCACCCGTCGCCGAGCCAGGCCGGCCGTATGCGCAGGGCCGCTTCTCGACGCTGCCCGCCCTGCCCGCCACGGGCACCGAGTTCACCTTGACCCTGCGGCTCGCGGACGGCGCGACCGGTCGGCCGGTGGACGATCTCGCCGTCCACCACGAGGCGCCGGCGCATCTCGTGGTCACCAGCCAGGATGGCGCGGTCTTCCGGCACGTGCACCCGTTGCGGACCGCGCCGGGTGTGCTGGCCGTACGGCTGAGCCTCCCGCGACCGGGCCGCTACCTCGCCTACGCCGAGATCGAGCGGCAGCAATCCGGCGGGCAGCTCCTCACTGGCGCCTTCGAAGTCTCCGGTACGGCACAGCCGGACGTCTCCGTGCAGGAGGTCGCCATGCCCAGCCTGACCCCGTCGGCGCCGGTCGCCGGAAGCCCGGTGACCATCGAGGTCGCCACGGAGGGGCAGATCCAGCTCTGGCTGGGTATGCCCGGCCATCTGGTCGTCCGGAGCCGGGACGGCGCCCACCTGGCGCACGCCCACGGGACGGCGGCCGGTCCTTCCGCACTGCGCTTCACGCTCACGCTCCCCGAACCGGGCCGCTACCTGGTCTGGGTCCAGTACGCCGCTGGAGGCCGCCTCCTGACCCGGCCCTTCACCATGGAGGTAGATCGATGAAGTACGCGGGCGTCTGCCTGCTCATCGCGGGTGTGCTGTTCGCCGTCACCTCGCGCTGGATCGGCGGCAGCCCCGAGAGCGTGGCGGTGGCGGGCACGCACTACACCGTCAGCGTGCTGCCGGCCGATCGTGTCGAGGTACGGGTGACCTCGGGCAAGGCCGAAACGGTCACGCTGGCGGCGGTCATGCCCAGCATGGGCCACGCGCTGCCGCCGGTCGGCACCGTGCGAGCCGACCCCGGCCGCTTCGTCGCCATACAGGACGTGTTCACCATGGACGGCGTATGGGAACTGTCGATCACCCTGTCCGGGGATCATGGCGAGGAGACGATCACAGTCGGCCTGCTGGTGTGACGGTCGGAACATCAGTCCGATGGCAGAAGCGGCGAACGAGCGCTCGACCTCGGCCTGGACGTCGCCGCGGCGATCCCGTCCAACAGCACCACCGCGTTCCTCGTGCTCGACAAAGTGGCCCGCATCGCGCCCGGCGAAAGCGTTTTGGTGCATGCGGCGGCCGGCGGGGTGGGCAGCCAGCTCGGTCAGGCAGCCAGGCTGCTCGGCGCGGGCCGTGTGGTCGGCACGGTCGGCAGCCACGCCAAGATCGAAACCGCCAAGGGCTTCGGCTACCAGGAAGTGGTGCTCCGCGAGGAACACCCCTCCGGCTTCGACATCGTGATTGACATGGTGGGCGGCACGACGCGCCGTACCGGAATCGACGCCCTCAACCCGATGGGCCGCCTGATCGTCATGGGCAACGCCAGCGGCGCCGACGACGTCGGCATCCCGGCCAACGAGCTGTGGTTCACCAACAAGACCATGTCGGGATTCAACTTGGCCGCCTTTTCTGCCGCCTTCCCCGCAGAGGCGGGACGTGCACTGCGCCGTGCCGTCGCCGCCGTGGCGGCAGGCGACTTGCTGCTGCGCGTCGAGGAACTGACGCTGGATCAGGCGGCCGAGGCGCACCGGCGCATCGAGTCCGGCACAACCACGGGCAAGCTCGTGCTCAAGGTCCCCTGATCAGCAGAACCATCCAGGCGGCTTGCTGCTCGGCGCGGCCACCATGCCGCATGTCGAGCCAGAGCCAGGTCAGGAACGCGACTGCCTGGCGGAGGTGATCGCAGCCGTCCGGAAATGAGCGCCCGCAGCAGCGGCAGCTCGCGTTCGCGCGCCAGCAGCGGGCGCGCCTGGCGCACCCAGGGCCGGTGGACGGCGTGGCCGCCCGTACCGAGCAGGATCCGCAACGC
>NZ_VCJS01000159.1 GCF_005893125.1 Nonomuraea basaltis
CCATCGCCCCGCCTCCGCCCAGACCGCCCAGGAGACGGGCCCGCCGGCAGATGACCCGTACGCCGTCCGCGACCCCGAGCCCACCGGCCACCACCGCCGCGGCGACCTCGCCCATGGAGTGCCCGATCACGGCGGCGGGCTCGAACCCGTAGGCCCGCCACGTCTCCGCCAGGGCGAGCTGCGCGGCGAAGATGATCGGCTGGACCCTCGCCACGCCATCGGCCGCCCGGTCGTGGACGTCGATGCCCGCCTCGGCCCGCAGCAGGGGAGCCAGCAGGTCGATCGTCCGCCGGTAGGCGGGTTCGGTGTCGTAGAGATCCAGGGAGAGCCGCCGCGGGCTGTAGCCGCTGAAGACCCATACCGGGCCAGGCGCCGAAGCCTCAATAGGCCGGATATTTCGGATTTTGTCGGCCAGCTCCTCCTCGGACCCCGCCACCACCGCCGCGGCCACCCGCCCACGTCGCGCCCGCCTGGCCAGCGTGTGCGCCACGTCCGCGAGATCGGCGGACGGCCGCCAGGCGGCCAGCGCGCGGGCGTGGCGCTCGACCCGTTCCGGCGTGCTGTCGGTGAGGAGGAAGACGTGCTTGGCCCGCTCCGCGCGAACCTCAGGAGAGGGTGCCCAGGCGTCCAGGACGACGTGCGCGTTCGTGCCGCCGAACCCGAACGCGGACACCCCCGCCCGGGCATCGGCCCGCGGCCAGGGGGTCGGCGCGGTCACCACCCGCAACCGGTCCCAGGGAATGTGCGGATTCGGGCGGTGGAAGTGCAGGCTCGGCGGGATCACGCCGTGATGCAGGGAGAGAACGGTCTTGATCAGCCCGGCCACCCCCGCCGCCGCCTCCAGATGCCCGAGGTTGGTCTTGGCCGAGCCCAGCAGGACCGGCGACGACGGGATGGCGGCGGCGATCGCGCGGGCCTCGATGGGGTCGCCGAGGAACGTGCCGGTGCCGTGCGCCTCGATGTAGTCCGGGCCCCGGTCCAGGCGGTACGCCTGCCGGAGCAGGGACTCCTGGGCCTCCGGGTTGGGGGCGACGAGGCCGTTGGAGCGGCCGTCCTGGTTGACGGCGCTCTCCCGGATCACCGCCAGCACCCGATCCCCGTCGCGTAACGCCTCCGCGAGCCGCTTGAGCACCACGACCCCGCACCCCTCGGCCCGCACCATCCCGTCCGCCGCGGCGTCGAACGCCTTGCACCGGCCGTCGGCCGCCGTGCCGCCGCCGCGGTCGAAGGCCACCGTGACCAGGGGCGAGAGCAGCAGGTTCACTCCTGCGGCGAGCGCCAGGTCGCACTCGCCGGAGCGCAGCCCGGCGACCGCCAGGTGGGTGGCGACGAGGGACGAGGAGCAGGCAGTGTCCACGGCCATGGAGGGGCCGCGCAGGTCGAGGAGGTACGACAGGCGGTTCGCGGCGATGCTGGGGGCGGCGCCCGTGGCCGTCCAGGCGTCCACGGCGGCGAGGTCGGCGCCGGTCAGGTAGGCGTACTCGGTGGCGGAGAGGCCCGCGAACACCCCGGTACGCGTGCCGGCCAGCGACCTCGGCGCGATCCCCGCGTGTTCGAGCGCCTCCCAGGCCGTCTCCAGCAGCAGCCGCTGCTGCGGGTCCATGGCCGCGGCCTCGCCCGGCGCGATGCCGAAGAACTCCGCGTCGAACCCGGCCACGTCGTCCAGGAACCCGCCATGGCGGGTCGTGCCCGCCAGCACCTCACGGGTGCGCGCCGACCCGTCGTCGAACGCCTCCCACCGCCCCGCCGGCACCTCGCCGACCGCGTCGCGCCCCTCGATCAGCAGCTCCCAGTAGGCCTCGGGCCCGTGCGCACCGGGCAGCCGGCAGCCGATGCCGACCACGGCCACCGGCTCGCCGGCGGCGCCGGGCGTGGCGCGTACCTCCTGGGGCGTGGACAGCGCGCGGGCCAGCAGGTTGATCGTCGGGTGCTCCCACACGAGCGTCGGGCTCAGCTCGCGGCCCAGCAGCTCGCTCAGCTCCCCCGCCACGGCCACCGCCTCGCGCGACGACAGCCCGTGCTCCTCCAGCGGCCGGTCGGGGTCCACCTGCCCGCCGAGCCGCTCGGTGAGGAAGCGCCGGATCTCGCCTTCACCGGGTACGGGTACGTCCACGGAACACTCCCATGCTGCCGAGGCCGGGGGGTGATCGGCCAACATACCGACGTGCCGAGTGCGGGCGGCAGGCCCTGACGGAACATTCCTCGGTTCCGTTTTGTCACGCCGGTGATAACCGCACCGGATTTATCCGGCAGGGCACAACACGCAGCGCGATTTCGTTGCGCCACGTCATAGCCGCCCGGCCCCGTACGCCCCTAGCCTCGCCTGCACCCACAGCGAAGGGGACCCCCATGCGTGCCCTGCCGGCACTGGCGACGTCGACGCTGCTGCTGCTCTTCTGCACGAGCCCGGCCCGTGCCGACCCCGACTGGTCGTTCACGGACAAGAACCAGCAGTCTCCGCCGAAGACCACCAGCCCGACGACCGGCCCGAAGACCACCGGCTACGCGCCAGGGCAGAAGGCGCTGCCCGGACCCGCCCGCGTGGTGAGCGAGCGCCGGCTCGACGCCCGCACGCTGGACCTGCTCGTCTCCTCGCCGGCCGTCGGGCAGCTCACGCCGGTCCGGCTGCTGCTCCCCAAGGGCTGGTCGAGGGGCGCGAAGCGGACGTGGCCGGTGCTGTACCTGCTGCACGGCGGGGCCGACGACTACACGTCGTGGACCCGTATGACGGACGTGGCCGCGTACACGGAGAACCTGGACGCCATCGTCGTCATGCCGGAGGCGGGCCGCGCGGGCAACTACACGGACTGGCACAACGGCGGCAGGGGCGGCAGCCCGGCGTGGGCGACGTTCCACACCTACGAGGTACGCCGGCTGCTGGAGATCGGCTACCGGGCCGGGACCCGCCGCGCGGTGGCGGGCCTGTCGATGGGCGCGTACGGCGCGATGAAGTACGCCGCCCGCTACCCCGGCATGTTCCGCTTCGCCGGGGCGTACAGCGGCATCCTGGCCACCCGGCTCCCCGGCATCCCCGCGCTCATCATGAACGCCCAGGCCAGCGAGAAACAGGACCCCCTCGCGCTGTGGGGGCACCCGAAGCGCGACAAGAAGGTATGGGCCGCCAACGACCCCATGGTCCTCGCCCCGAACCTCAAGGGCGTGAGCGTCTACATCTCCAGCGGTACCACCAGTTTCCAGGGCCCGCTGGACCCGCCGGGCTCCCCCTGGCATCCGGCGCACCTGGGCGAGCCCCTCTCGGCCTACACCGGCAAGGCGCTGAGCGCACGGCTCAAGCAACTGGGCGTCGAGCACACGCTCCACCTGTACGGGAACGGCACGCATACCTGGCCGTACTGGATCAGGGAGTTCAAGAGGTCGTACCCGATGATCGTGGCGGCGCTGGGGCTGCGCACAAGCTAGACGGCGGGCGGCCCGCGCGGTCAGCCGACGCAGGCCAGGGCGCATGAGACCGCGCCCCGGGCCTGCGCCACAGGTTCTCCCTATGCGGCGTGCAGGTACACCTGGCCGAAGACCTCGGAGAGGTTCTTCAGATCGGTGGCCACGTCCACCTCGGGGTTGGCCGGGTCGTAGATGGTGGCCAGGCGGGCGCGTACGGAGCCGAGCTTCTTGAGCTGGTCCCAGGTGACGCTGGCCGCCCACTTCTCGCCGTACACCCGGTTGACCTGGCCCTGGTCGTTCTGCCAGCGGCTCCACAGGGTGACCGTCTCCGCGGCGTCGTCCTGGAGCGGGGTGGCGATGCGGTCGGTGATGGCCTTGGCGGCCTGCTCCTCGGTGAGCTGCGCGGCGCCGCCGGCGGCGAAGCCCGCGTCCTCGGCGGCGATCTGGGCGTAGGCGTCCCAGGCGCGGGCGCGTACCTGGATCCACTGGTTGCGCTGGGCCTCGGTGGCGTCGATCTTCCAGGTGGCGTACTCGGTGGCCAGGTGGCCGCTGTCGAGCGCGAGCTGGTCGATGTACCCCTTGGCGAGCCAGGCGCCGATGCGGTCGGGGTCGAGCAGCGGGTACTTCTTGGGCATCTCGGCCTTGCAGGCGTCGTTCGCGCCGCAGCCGAACAGCGGCACCACCGTGTGCGCGGCCAGCTTCACGCCCGGCACCAGGTCGCGCAGCGCGGTCGTGGTCTCGGTGACGAACTTGTCGAGCTCGTCCGCCGTGGCGAACGTCTGGTTGTAGCCGAGCTGCGAGGTGAACCTGATGCCGACGACCCCGGGCTGCGCGGCGGCCAGCGCGGCGATCTTCTTGGCGGCCTCGGCGAGCTTGCCGTCCTTGTAGTCGTCGGCGAGCTCGGTCTCGATCCAGAGGCGCATGGTGGTCTGGGCTGCGGCCTGCGCGGCCTGGCCGGCCGGCGTCTGCTCGGCGGCGGCCTTCTCGGCGGTGGAGATCCCGTGAGGATCGGTGAAGCACTCCTCGCCGTTCTGGCATTCGGGAGTGCCGCCGTCCTCGGCCCCTTCGACATCCGGGTCGCCCGCGTCGTGCGCCTCGCCGTCGCCTTCGCTGTCGGTCGCGCACTGGTTGCCCGGCTGGGTGCAGTCGATCGGGATCGGGCTCATCGGGCCGGAGTCGATCATGTTCTGGCCGTCGTTGTCGAGCCAGAACTTGGCGATGCCCGCGGCCTCCTCGGGGGTGGCCATCCACGTGCAGACGACGTACGCCGGGGTGTCGCTGGAGAGCAGGTCGTTACAGCTCCGCGGGTCGTCCTGCGACCACGCTGGAACGCCGATGCCGAGTAATGAGAGCGCGAGTCCGATGACGAGGAGCTGCCGCAGCCGCTGTCGCATGGCACCTTACTTCCAGGGGTGATCGTGGGCATATGCACAATATCCTGACGATCAGCAACGTTCAATGAGATCGACAGCCATCTTCACCCCGTTCTCAACGCGAAGTAGCCGTCCCAGTTGAGCTGACTTTTCGCGATATTTCGGTACGGCAAGCAGCCGCGCGGCCAACGCGCCCCGGCTGAGCTGCCCGATCGGCAACGGCGGCGGCCCGGCCCCGAGCGCGGCCACCCGGCGCCCCCAGAAGGGCTGGTCGGAGAAGAACGGGCACACCACGGCCGGCACCCCCGCCACCAGACCCGTCCCCGTGGTCCCGGCCCCGCCGTGGTGCACGACGGTCGCCATCCGCGGGAACAGCAGGTCATGCGCCACCTCCCCGACGGGCAGGACGTCGCCGGACGCCTCGACGGGCAGCCCCTGCACCACACCCCGCACCCCGGCCAGCCGCAGCCCGGCGACCACCTCCTCGGCCACCCGCCCTGGCTCGCCGGGCACCATGCTCCCGAACCCGACGAACACGGGCGGCGGCCCGGCACTCAGGAAGCCCTCGAGCTCATCGAGCCCGCCCCTCCCCGGGAGCCGCCAGTAGCCGGTGAGGTGCACGTAATCCGGCCAGTCCCGCGGCCGGGGCACCACCAAGGGGCTGACCCCGCACAGGACCGGTACCCGGTCCCGCCGATCGGCCGCGAACGGGCTCCCCCGCATCGGCCCCAACCCCAGCACGCCGGCACGCAGCCGGTTCACCATGCGCCCGAGCACCGTCCACCCGGCCCGCTCGACGAGCGCGTAACTGGCCCGATTGCCCAGCCTCCCCAGCGAGGCGAACGGCACGAGCGGGTTGGGAAACTCACTCGTCGGCTCGCTCGGCTGGAACTGCAGGATCCGGTACGGCATCCCGTACCGCTCGTGGAGATGCCTGCCGAAGGCGCCCAGCGCCGGGGCGAGGACCAGGTCCGCATCGGCGCAGGCGGTGTCCACCTCGGCGACCAGCTTCGCGGCCAGCGGCTCCACGACGGTCCTGAGGCCCCGTACGAATCCCATCGGACCGCTCCCGAGCCAGTCCTGCCCTTCCTCGCTCTCCAGCATCGCCACGGGATCCACGCCCAAGGGAACGAACGACACCCCCGGCCCGGCCAGCCCGGCGTACCGCCCGGCCGCGACCAGCGTGACCTCGTGCCCCCGTCCGGCCAGCTCTCGCGCCAGCGCGGCGCACGGCTGGGTGTCCCCTCGGGAGCCGAGCGCCAGGACCGCCGCCCTCATGGCAGCGTCGCCAGGCTGACCAGCGCCCCGGCCAGCACCAGCGCGGCCGCTGCCAGCAGCCCGACGGCGTAGCCGGTGGCGAAGCTCCCGGCGGCGTGCACGATCACCCCGATGGCGGAGATCCCGAAAAGTCCGGAGATCTCGCGGCTCACCGAGAAGACGCCGCCCGCCACCCCCGCCCGGGACTCCGGCACGGCGCCCAGCACCGCGGACCCCAGCGGCATGGTCAGCGCCGATCCCACCCCGATCGCGCAGACGGCGGGCAGCAGCCGCCCCCACCCGTCGCCCGCCTCCAGGGTGGCCGCGACCGCCATCCCGCCGGCCACCAGCGTGAGCCCGAGCGCCACGGTACGCCCGGCGCCCAGCCGCCGCTCCACCGCCGGCGCCAGCGGCGTGACCAGCACCACCAGCAGGGCCAGCGGCACGAACGCGAGCCCGGAGGCGGTCGGCGTGAACCCGAGCACGCCCTGCAGGAAGATCGCCGTGTAGAAGAACACCCCGTTGACGCCGAGCCCCCAGAGCACCTGGGCCACGACGCCGCCCGTGAAGGTCCGGACCGCGAACAGCCGCAGATCCACCATCGGATCGGCGGCCCGCCGCTCGGCCGCCACGAACGCCGCACCACTGCCCGCACAGGCCAGCAGGGCGGCGACGACGACCGGCGAGTCCCAGCCGTACTCGCCGCCGTGGATCAGCGCGAACGTCCCCGACGCCAGGAACGCCACGGACGCCAGCACCCCGTGCACGTCCAGAGCCCGCCGGACCGCGTCCGACGCGGGGACGGCCACGGCGGCCAGCCCGATGACCGCCGCGCCCATCGGCACGTTGACCAGGAACACCCAGCTCCAGTGGGCGTGCTGGCTGAGGTACCCGCCCACCACCGGCCCGAGCGCCAGCGCCCCGGCCCCGGACGCCATCCACACGGCCACGCCCGTGGACCGCTGCCGCTCCTTCCGCCCGGCCAGCACGGCCAGCGTCGCGGGCAGGACCATCGCCGCCCCGACGCCCTGGGCGAGGCGGGCGGCGACCAGCAGCTCGATCGTGGTCGCCAGCCCGGCGCCGAGCGAGGCCGCGGTGAACGCGCCTAACCCGGCCAGCAGCACCTTCCGTGGCCCGTAGACGTCGGCCAGGCGGCCGCCCGCCGGCATGAGGCCTGCGAAGGTCAGCAGGTATCCGGTGGCCACCCACTCCAGGGCGGACAGGCGGGCGCCCAGGTCCCGCTGGATGCTCGGGAGCGCGACGGTGACGACCGTGTTGTCCAGAGTGGTCATGAAGCCGGCCAGCCCGACGACCAGGAACAGCAGCCCGGCCGTGGCAGGACGTCTGGTGACGGCCGGGCTGCCGCTGTGCCTGATGGTTCGCTCGCTCACGAGTCCACCTCCACCCACGTCCAGCCGCGCCCGTCGGCGCTGGCCCGCACCACCCGGGTACGCCCCTCCGTGACCTTGACCCACCGCGGCCCCTCCTCGCCCTTCGGGGCCGGGGGTTCAGTGGGCTTGGTGGAGTAGGGGCGCTTGCGGAAGGGCCTGGGCTTGGCCGGCTCGGGCTGGACGCCGACGGGCTCGGCCGCGGCCGCCGGCGGTTCGTGCTCGGCCGCCAACGGCACGGGATCGGTGTCCACGCCGAAGACTGCGGGCCGCCCGTTGACGGTCACCACCAGCTCGGGCTCTTCCTCCCTGCGCAGGCCGCGCGAATCGGGCAGGGTCCCGGACGCCGCCGCGGGCAGCGCGGCAGGCGGCCCGGAGGCGGGGGGCCGACTCGCGGCAGGCGGCCCGGAGGCGGCGGGCCGACTCGCGACAGGCGGCCCCGAAGCGGCGGGCCGACTCGCGACGGGCAGCTCACGAACGGCGGGACCCGTCCCGGCAGGACCCTCGCGGAGTTCGACGCGCCGGTGGAAGCCGCGCAACGGCCCGGGCAGCCACCAGTTGGCCCCGCCCATCAACCGCATGGTCGCCGGCACCAGCAGCGCCCGCACGAGCGTGGCGTCCACCACGATCGCCACGAACAACCCCACCCCGAGCAGCTTCACGATCGTGATCCCGGCCGTGGAGAACGCCCCGATGACCACCAGCAGCAACAGCGCCGCACTGGTGATCACCCCGCCCGTCTGCTGCAGCCCCGCCGCCACGGCCGCCGCGTTGTCCCCGGTACGCAGCCACTCCGCCCGCACCCGCGACAACAGGAACAGCTCGTAGTCCATGGACAGCCCGAACACCACGGCCAGGATCAGCACGGTCACGGTCGCCTCGATGGACCCGGTGGAGGTGAACCGCAGCGCGGACGCCAAATGCCCGTCCTGGAACGCCCACACGATCACCCCGAACGACGCCCCGATGGACAGCACGTTCATCAGCAGCGCCTTGACCGGCAGCACCAGCGATCCGAACGCGGCGAAGAGCAGCACCCCTGTCACCGAGCACACCACCAGCGCCATCCACGGCAGCGTGGCGGCGAGGCTGTCCATCAGGTCCATCTGCGCGGCGGTCGGCCCGCCGACCACGACCCGCCGCAGGTTCGGCTCGGGCGCCAGCTCCCTGATCGACGTGACCAGGTCCTGGGCCTCGTCCGACATCGGGTCCACGTCGTACCGGACGGCGAGCCGCACGGCCCCGTTGTCCTGCGACAGCCCGGCCACGTCCACGCCGGTCACGTGCGGCAGCCGCCGCAGCCGGTCCGCGAGGGGCTTCGCGTCGGAAGGGGACACGGACGTGACGGCGCTGATCTCCGAATGGCCCTGCCCGAGCGGCCCTGGTCTGGCGGGCGGCTCGGTGAAGGAGCGCTCGACCAGGACGTGGACGTCGATCGCCGCCATGGAGTTCCGGGCGAAGTCCCCGTCGACGGTCTCGGCCACCCGGCGGCTCTCGGAGGCGGCGGGCAGCACCCGGTGGTCCACGTTGCCGAACTTCACATGCATGAACGGCAGCGCCAGCGACACCAGCACCACCGTCACGGCGACCAGGTACAGCACGGGCCGCCGCATCACGCTCGACGCGACGGCGTGCCACATCCCGCCGTCCCGCCGCCCGAATCCGAGGTCGGGCGTGATCCGCAAGGCGTCCACGCGCCGCCCGAGTATCCCCAGCACGGCGGGCAGCACGACCAGCGCGGCCCCCATCGCGACCAGCACCACGGCCGCCGCCCCGAGCCCGATCGAGCGCAGGAACATCTGCGGGAACAGCAACAGCCCGAGCAGCGCCGTGGCCACCGTCAGCCCGGAGAACGCCACGGTACGCCCGGCCGTGGCCATCGTCCGCACCACGGCCTGCTCGTTCGACGCCCCGCCCCGGATCTCCTCCCTGAACGCCTTGAGCACGAACAGTGAATAGTCGACGGCCAGCCCGAGCCCGAGCATGGTCACGACGTTCAGCGAGAAGACGGAGACCTCGGTGACCTCGGTGAGCAGCCGCAGCAGCACCAGCGCACCGAGCACCGCGAACAGCCCCACGAGCAGCGGCAGCCCGGCGGCCACCAGGCTCCCGAACACGATGACGAGCAGCACCAGCAGCACGGGCATGGAGATGGCCTCGGCGCGGGCCAGGTCGGCCGCGGTCTGGTCGTTGAGCTCCGCCAGCAGCGGCACCGACCCGCCGACCTCGACCTGCAGGTTGCGGACGCGTCTGAGCCGGTCCGCGATCGCGGCGTAGGCGGCCTGCTTGTCGCCCTTGAGGGTGACCAGCGCGTACGTCGAACGCCCGTCCTCCGAAACCATCCGCTTCGACCCGGTCGTCCAGTACGTGGCCAGCCCTCGCACGTGCTCGCCCGGCAGCGCGCGCAGCGAGTCGTGCACCGCCTTCTTGTACCGCGGGTCCCGCGCCTTGACCGTCGGGTGCCGGTAGAGGACGACCACGTCGGCGGCGTGCCGGCCGTACCACTCGTCGGTCCAGCGCGCGGCGGTCGTGGAGTCCGCGCGCGGGTCCTCGAAGCCGCCGTCGGCCATCCGCCCGAACAGCTCGAGCCCGAGCGGCGCGACGAGGACGGCCGCCACCAGGCTCAGCACCAGCAGCGTCCACCTGCCGCGATAGACCAGCCGGCCCGCGGACTCAAACAAGCGCGCCCTCCAGATACGCCCGCAGGCACGCCCGCCGGGCGATCTTCCCGCTCGACGTCCGCGGCACGGCCCCGGTCTCGGCCAGCACGAAGTCGTATACGGATAAGTCGTGTTTCGTCCGGACGGCGGCCCGTACCGCCCGCGCCACCTCCAGGGCGTCGGCGTCCAGCCCGCGGCGCGACCGCTCGGCCACCACGACGAGCCGCTCGGTCTCCTCCCCCTGCACCGCGAACGCCGCCACGCGGTCCCGCCGCACCGCTTCGTGCGCCTCCTGCACGGTGACCTCGATGTCCTGCGGATAGTGGTTGCGCCCGTCGACGATGACCAGGTCCTTGATGCGCCCGGTGACGTACAGGTGGCCGTCGTGCAGCACGCCGAGGTCGCCGGTCCGCAGCCAGTCCCCGTCCGCGCCGAACACCTCTTCACTGCGGGAGGGGTCCCGCCAGTAGGCGCGGGCCACGTTCGGCCCCCGCACCCAGATCTCGCCCACCCGCCCGTCGGGCACCTCGCCGCAGTCGCCGACGATCCTGACCCGCTGCCCGTACGGCCGCCCGCAGGAGACGAGTGTGCTGCGCTCCCCCTCCGCGCACGGCACGGCCCGGCCCTCGCGCAGCGCGTCGCGGGAGAAACCGGTGATCAGGGGCGGCTCGTCCCGCCCCATCGCGGACACGAACACCGTGGCCTCGGCCAGCCCGTAGGCGGGCGTCTGCGCCTCGGGCCGCAGTCCGCACCCGGCGAAGGCGGCGTCGAAGGCGTCGATCGCGCCGGGCCTGACCGGCTCGGCGCCGTTCAGCATGACCCGCACCCCGGACAGGTCGAGGCCGGCCTTGTCCTCGGGGCGCGCGCGGGCGGCGGTGTATTCGTAGGCGAAGTTCGGCCCGCCGGTGAACACGTCGTCGTACTCCGACATCAGCCGCAGCCACCGCACAGGGCTCATGACGAACGCCACCGGGTCCATGAACACGGCCTGGTTGCCGCCCATGATCGGCATGGCGATCGTGGCGACCAGCCCCATGTCGTGGAAGAGCGGCAGCCACAGCACCGCGACCGACGTCCTCGGCCGGGCGCGGAACGCCTCCCAGAGCTGGGCGGCGTTCGCTGTGAGGTTGCCGTGCGTGATCTCGACGCCGGCGGGCGCGCGCGTGGAGCCGGAGGTGTACTGCAGGTAGGCCAGATCGCCGGGCCGGACCGGCTCGGGCTCCCATTCGTCGGCGAGGAGGTCCGAGACGGTGTCCACGGTGACGACCGGCATGGGAGAGGCGGCGAGGAAGCCGGTGACGGCGGGCAGCGCGGCCGTGGTGGTCAGCACGACGGCGGGGTCGGCGTCGGAGAAGACCCTGACCAGCCGCTCGGCGTGCCCGGGCAGGCCGGGCGCGAACAGCGGCACCGCGACGAGCCTGGCGTACATGGCGCCCAGCACCGCGACCACGTAGTCCAGCCCCGAGGGCGCGAGCACCGCCGCCCGGTCGCCGGGCCGGGCGAGCTCGCGCAGCCGCACGGCCAGCGCCCTGGCCTTGAGATCGCCCTGCCCCCACGTGTACGTCCGGCGGGAGCCGTCCCCCAGGTAGTCGGCGAACGTGTACGCGGGCGCGTCAGGAACCTCCCGGGCCCACCGCGCGACCTGGGCGATCAACGTGTCAGGCATGCCCGCGTCCCCTCTTATCTCGGCAAGGAGGCCAACACCGGCTTCAGGGACCTAGCAAATTACGGGAGAAGGGCGGCTGGATTCTTGCCAAACGCCTGCACATTCCTCGTTCGGTCTTGTTCTCCGATGACAAGAAATATTGGGGCGACACAGGCCGGAAGAAACGGCAGAATGGCAGGGTTTGGCCGTTTGTAGGGGGTTCACACAGGTGCACAGCTATATACGCGATCTCGGCCTGCTCCGGGATCGCCGGTTCACGCTGTTGCTGTCCGCCAGGACGATCTCGGTTCTCGGCAGCGCGTTCGCACCCGTGGCCCTGGCGTTCGGCATCCTCGGCCTGCCCGGCGCGGACGCCACCACCCTGTCCGTGGTGCTCACCGCCGAGGCGCTGCCCATGGTCGTGTTCATGCTGGTCGGCGGCGTGATCGCGGACCGGCTGCCGCGCCAGCGGGTGATGATGGCGGGCGAGTTCATGATGGCGGCCGGGTTCTTCGCGCTGGCGGCCATGCTGCTCACCGGCTGGACCCCGATGCCCGCGCTGGTCGCGGCGGCGGCGCTGGCCGGGATCGCCACGGCGATCACGTTCCCGGCGCTGACCGGCATCATCCCCGAGGTCGTGCCACGCGATCGGCTGCAGACCGGCAACGCGCTGCTCGGCCTGGGCGCGAACGCCTCACGCGTGGCCGGGGCGGTGCTGGGCGGCGGCACGGTGGTGCTCTTCGGCGGCGGCTGGGCGCTGGTGGCGAGCGGCGCGATGTTCGCGCTGGCGGGCGTGCTGATCGCGCTGCTGCGGATCGAGCCCGGCGAGCGGTCCGGGGGCGAGCGGCACTCGGTGCTGACCGACCTGCGCGACGGGTGGCGGGAGTTCCGCTCGCGGCAGTGGATCTGGGTGGTGGTCGCGCAGTTCTCGCTGCTGGTCATGGCCATCCAGGCCGGGCACGGGGTGCTCGGCCCGCTGATGGCGAAGGAGAGCCTGGGCGGTCCGGCGGCCTGGTCGGCGTTCCTCGCGGGCGAGGCGGTGGGCATGATCGCCGGGGTGCTGGTCTCGATCCGGCTGCGGCCCAGCCGGCCCATCCTGGTGGGAGTGGTGCTGTGCCTGCCGACCGCGCTGCCGTACCTGCTGCTGGGGCTCGAGGCGCCGCTCTGGGGGATCGTGGCCGGGTCGTTCGTGCTCGGGGTGTGCTTCGACGTGTTCGGCGTGCTGTGGCAGACCACGATGCAGCGGGAGGTCCCGGCCGAGTCGCTGTCACGGGTCAGCTCGTACGACATGCTCGGGTCGCTGATGTTCGGGCCGATCGGGCTGATGCTGGCGGGGCCGGCGGCGAGCGTGTTCGGGACGGAGGAGGCGCTGCTCGGCTGCGCCGCCATCATCGTGCTGTGCACTCTCGCCGCGCTGCTCTCCCCCGGGGTGCGCAACCTGCGCGCCCCTCGGCTGGAGCCGGTTCAGGCCGAGGCGAAGTAGGCGTTGGCCCTGGGCTGGAACATCAGCGTCGTCGCCCCGAGCACGGCCGCCACGTGCAGGATCCGGCTGGCCGCGAAGGCCCAGCCCGCGGCGTCCATACCGGCCACGGCCTCGGCGATCGACCCTCCGTCCAGCAGCCACCGGACGGGCTCCACCACGAGCGAGAGCGTGCCGAGCACGCCCAATGTGCCGGCGAGCGTCCACCGCGCCCAGTTCTGGCCGCGCCTGAGCCGGAAGGCGAGGAAGATCGCGCCCGCGAAGACCGCCAGCCGGAACCCGACGCCCGGCAGCACCTCCACGAGCGTGGAGGTGCCTCCCAGCAGCACCTGGGTGACCATCAGCGCGGCCTCGAACGCGCCCAACGCGACCGCCGCCAGCCAGAGCATGGCGGCGGCGTGCACGACGGGCGGCGGCTCGGCGGGCGACGGGCCGGTTCTGCGTAGATCGGTGGCGGTGCTCATGGCGGGACCTCCATAGGTTTGCGACGTCACGCCCGATACCGGGCGTACACCAGAAGTCTCCGCCGCGGGCCCGCCCACATCATGCCCGCCGTCCCCCCAGTTCAGGTGGGGTCCGCCCTACCAGAACCCGGCAGTCAGACGACGATCAACCGCACCACGACGCCCGCGCAGTTGCCCGCCACGCAGATCCGCACCGGGACCTCGGAGATGCCGGGAGCCTTGGGAACACCGCCCACGTGGCCGTCGGGGCCGACGGTCACGCCCGCGGGCAGCTTGGCGTCGTCGGTCACGGTGAAGGTGGGGACCACGCCCGGCGGGCCGCCGTTGATGCCGATCTCGCCCTCCAGCCGGGTGCCGGCCTTGCCGGGGAAGGTCAGCTCGCGCGGCTCCCACGGCACGTTGCCGAGCACCACGAGGGTGATCTCCTCTTCCCGGCACGACCGGCCGGCGCAGAGCTGGACCGGAGTGACGTACGTGCCGGAGCGCCGCGGCGTCCCGTACAGCCGGCCGCTCTGATCGACCTTGACCCCGACGGCGAGGTAGGCGGAGCGGAACGCGACACCCTTCTCGGTGGGCAGCAGCCGCCGGCTGACCTCGATGCCCTCCGTGACGTAGAAGGTGTCCTCGACCAGGCGATCCTCCACGGGGTCGACCGGGAGCTGGCGGGACATGAGGGTCATGGGGGTGGTCAGGGAGGGGATCGCGGCGGACAGCGCGCAAACGGCCAACCCGGCAAGCAGGAAGACCCACCTTTGCCGCATCATTACCCCCTGGCTCTGCTCTTCCCCTACGTACCCCCCTCACCGCGTGTTCATTGCCTCACTCCGTGAGGCGGCTCGGTCGCCATATGCCGCCGCCTGCTCATGGCCTCACTCCGTGAGGCGGCTCGGTCGCCATACGCCGCCGCCTTCCCCCGCTCTGGTCGCTCCGCTCCCGCCGCTCCTCCAGGCGACGGCACTCCCTCGCGGCCCCCGCTCTGGTCGCTTCGCTCCCGCCGCTCCTCCAGGCGACGGCACTCCCTCGCGGGCGTCACTAGATAATCGGTCACATGGCCGCTGAATCCGCTCAGACCCTGGAGCGCGGGCTCCGCCTGCTCAGACTGCTCGCCGATGGGAAGGGCGGCCGCACGCCGACCGAGCTGAGCGGCGAGCTGTCGCTGAGCCGTCCGGTGGTGTACCGGCTGCTGACGACGCTGACGAACGAGGGTTTCGTGCGCCGGGACGCCGAGGGACGGGTGCACCTCGGGTTCGGGGTGCTCGTGCTGGCGCAGGCCGTGCAGCCGCTGCTGCGGGCGGCGGCGGTGCCGACGCTGCGGCGGCTGGCCGAGGAGGTGGGCGCGACCGCGCACCTGACTGTGGCCGAGGGCGACGACGGGCTGGCCGTGGCGGTGGTCGAGCCGTCGTGGACCGACATGCACGTGGCCTACCGGGAGGGCTCGCGGCATCCGCTGACGAAAGGCGCGGCGGGTCAGGCGATCCTGGCGCTGCGCCAGGGCCGCGACGACTACTTCAGTACGGAGGGGCAGTTGCAGGAGGGAGCACGGGGCGTCGCCGCGCCGGTCACGGGGCTGCCGTGGCTGGAGGCCTCGGTGGGGGTGGTGACGTTCGGGCCGCTGGAGGAGTCCACGGGGCGGCGGGTGGTGGCGGCGGCCGCCGAGCTGTCGGCCGCGCTGGGTTGACATCTCCAGGCCGATGGCGGACGGTTGTCACATATAAAGGACACTTCCGTCCGATAAGCGGACACTGTTGGGAGGGGCGGATGCCGTACTACCGCGTCGTTGGGGAGGTGCCGCGAAAGCGGCACGTGCAGTTCAGGCGGCCGGACGGCGGTCTCTACGCCGAGGAGCTGATGGGCGAGGAAGGCTTCTCGTCCGACTCCTCGCTGCTCTACCACCGTCACCTGCCGACCGCGATCGTCAAGGCGGAGGCGGTCACGCCCGTCACGGAGACGCGTCTCGAGCCCAATCTGCCCCTCTCGCCACGCCACTTCCGCACCCAGGAGCTGTCCAGCGCCGGTGACCTGATCACCGGGCGCATCCTGCTGGCCGGCAACGGCGACGTCCGATTGTCGTACGCCACCAGCGACCGGCCGAGCGACCTCTACCGCAACTCCATGGGCGACGAGTGCGTCTACGTCCAGCGCGGCAGCGTGCGCTTCGAGTCCACGTACGGCGTGATCGAGGCCGGAGAGGGCGACTACATCGTCATCCCGACCGGGACGATCCACCGGTGGGTGCCGGACGGCCAGGTCAACGTGCTGGCCATCGAGGCGTCCGGGCACATCAGGCCGCCCAAGCGGTACCTGTCGCAGTACGGCCAGTTCCTTGAGCACGCGCCCTACTGCGAGCGCGACCTGCGCGCCCCGGCCGAGCCTCACACGGCCGAGGGCGCGGAGGTGCCGGTGCTGGTGCGCACGCGCGGCGGGCTGACCAGGCTCGTCTTCCGCCACCATCCCTTCGACGTGGTCGGCTGGGACGGCTATCTCTATCCGTACGCGTTCAACATCAACGACTTCGAGCCGATCGTGAAGAAGACGCACGCGCCGCCGCCGGTGCACCAGACGTTCGAGGGGCCCGGGTTCGTGGTGTGCTCGTTCTGCCCGCGGCCGCTCGACTACCATCCCGAGGCCGTCCCGATCCCGTACAACCACCACAACGTGGACTCCGACGAGTTCATGTTCTACGTGGGCGGCGACTACGCCGCGCGCAAGGGGTCCGGCATCGACGTCGGCTCGATCTCGCTGCACCCGGCCGGGTTCACGCACGGGCCCCAGCCCGGGGCGGTCGAGGCGGTGATCGACGCGGTCGCGCGAGGCGTCACGACCACGAGCGAGACGGCCGTCATGGTCGACACGTTCCGCCCGCTCGACCTCGGCCAGGGCGCGCTGTCCTGCGAGGATTCCGGCTACGCATGGACCTGGGCACGATGAGCGGCCTCTACACGGCGCTGGTGGACGACGCGGGCCTGTTCCCGCCCACGTCCCTGCACATGGACGAGGCCCTCGCCCGCAACCGGCGCGACCTGGAGCGTGGCAACCCGGTGCTCACGCACCGCTTCCTGTGCCCGGCCAGCCGCCTCGACCGGCTGCGCGGCATGGACTACCGGCCGCGGCGGATCGGGCTGATCATGGACATGCCGGAGCTGCCCGCCTTCGACGACCTGCCGGTGGACCTGGTCGAGACGCCGCTGCCGGACGGCACGCCGGTCGAGACGCTGGCCGACCAGCTGGGGCTGCCCGACGAGGTGCGGCTCTTCGCCGAGGTCGTCCCTCCACGGAAGATGGCCATCGACGTGCCCGACGGCGTGGGGCTGAAGGTGCGATGCGGCGGCCTGACGGCCGACGCCTTCCCGCCGGTGGAGCACCTCGGGGTGTTCATCAGGTTCTGCGTGGAGAGCGACGTGCCGTTCAAGGCCACAGCCGGGCTGCACCACGCCGTACGCCACTTCGACCCCTCGCTCGGCGTCGACCGGCACGGCTTCCTGAACCTGGTGCTGGCGGTCTGCGAGGCCGTCGAGGGGCGCGACCCGGTGCCTGTGCTGCGCGCCACGGACGTGGGGCACCTCGTACGGCTGGCGCGCGCCGTACCGGAGGAGACCGCGAAGCAGGCGCGGCGGCTGCTGGTGAGCTACGGCTCGTGCAGCACCAGCACGCCCCTCGAGGACCTGCGCACGCTCGGACTGATCGGGGAGGCTCAGTGAGCTGGGGAGTGGACAACCTGCCCTACGGTGTCTTCTCGTCCCCGGGCGAATCGCCCAGAGTGGGGGTGCGGTACGGCGACAAGGTGCTCGACCTGACCGCCGCGCTGCACGACGAGGTGTTCGCCGCCCCGTCGCTCAACCCGTTCATGGCCCGGGGCCGCGCGGCTTGGCACGACACGCGGACGCTGATCCAGAACAAGCTGACCGGCGACCTGTCGGTGACCGAACGGCACCTGATCCCGCTGCGGCAGGTGCGGCTGCACATGCCGTTCGAGGTGGCCGACTACGTCGACTTCTACTGCTCGCTCGACCACGCCAGCAACATCGGCAGGATGTTCCGCCCCGACTCGGAGCCGCTGCTGCCGAACTGGCGGCACCTGCCCGTCGGATACCACGGCAGGGCGGGCACGGTCGTCGTGTCCGGCACCCCGGTCAGGCGGCCGCAGGGGCAGCTCGGGGCGGGCAGGTTCGGGCCGTCCGAGAAGCTCGACATCGAGGCCGAGCTGGGGTTCGTGGTGGGCGTGCCGACCGAGCTCGGCACGCCCGCCGGGGCGTTCGAGGACCACGTGTTCGGAGTGACGCTGGTCAACGACTGGAGCGCGCGGGACATCCAGGCATGGGAGTACGTGCCGCTCGGGCCGTTCCTGGCCAAGTCGTTCACGACGTCCATCTCGCCGTGGGTCACGCCGCTGGAGGCGCTGCCCAGGATCCCCGGGCGCCCGCAGGATCCCGAGCCGGCCGCGTACCTGCGCCGGCAGGCCGACTGGGGGCTGGACATCTCCCTGGAGATCCTGCTCGACGGGGAGGTTGTGTCCCGCCCGCCGTACTCCAGCATGTACTGGACGCCCGACCAGATGCTGGCGCACATGACGGTGAACGGCGCCTCGCTGCGTACCGGCGACCTGTTCGCCAGCGGCACGATCTCGGGGCCCGAGCGTGGCGAGCGCGGCTCCCTCATCGAGCTGACCTGGAACGGGACCGATCCCATCAAGCTGGCGGGCGGCGAGACCCGCTCCTTCCTGCAGGACGGCGACACCGTGACCATCCGGGCCACCGCCGGTGACCTGACATTGGGGGAGGTTTCCGGAACCGTCGCGTAGATGACCCTGCGTGCTCAGTCGCTGACCGCCCGCTACCCTAGGAGGCGCCCTTCCCTCGGAAAGCAGGAGTCACATGCGGCGTGCCGCGATGTTCTGTGTCGCCTTTCTCCTGGTCAGCAGCTGCGGCTCCATCAACGCCGACAGCCCTGTCACGCCGCCGGTCGTGCAGATCTCGCCGGCCTTCGACACCAAGCGGGCCCGCCCCGATCGCGGGCTGGTGGTCACGGCGCGCGGCGGCACGCTCAGCAAGGTGCAGGCCCATGAGGGTGGGGAGCCCGTGCCCGGCAGGCTCGACGACTCCCGTACGATCTGGCGCTCCGACTGGACGCTCAAGCCCGCGGCCGAATACACGGTGACCGCCACGGCCGCGGGCGCGGGCGGCCCCGCCACGGTGGCGATGGGCCGTTTCCGCACCCGCCCGGCCGAGCGGACCTTCCAGGTCGCCTCGACCGCGCCTTTGCCCGGCGAGACCGTCGGCACCGGCATGCCGATCATCATCGACTTCGACATCCCTGTGGAGGACAAGGCGGCCGTCGAGCGCGCGCTCGAGGTCAAGGCCGAGCACCCGGCCGAGGGCGCGTGGCGGTGGACGAGCGACACCCGGGTGGTCTACCGCACCCGCAGCTTCTGGACGCCCAGGCAGCAGGTCACCGTCACCGCACACCTTGCCGGCGTGCGCCCGGCCGCCGGCGTCTACGGCACCACCAACTCGACCTTCGCCTTCACCGTCGGCCGCGGGCAGACCAGCACGATCGACACCAGGACGCACCAGATGGTCGTCGACCGCGACGGCGAGATCGTCCAGTCGATGGCCATCAGCGCCGGCAGGGGCACCACCCGCGAATACACCACGACCAGCGGCATCCACCTGACCATGGACAAGGGCGACCCGGTCCGCATGGTCTCCCCCGGCCGGGAAAAAGGCGACCCCGGCTACTACGACATGCTGATCGGCCATGCCGTGCGCATTTCCGACAGCGGCGAATACGTGCACGCCAAGGACAACGTCTGGGCGCAGGGCAAAGAAAACGTCAGTCACGGCTGCATCAATTCCCGGCCCGACCAGGCCGCCTGGTTCTACGCCAACTCTCTGCGCGGCGACCCCGTCACCATCACCGGCACCGACCGGGAGCTCGAATGGGACAACGGATGGGGTTTCTGGCAACTGTCGTGGGAGAAATGGACTCAAGGAAGCGCGCTGCCGCACGACACCGATTCCGCAGGTGGATGGGTGCCGCAGCGGTAAATCCGGGTTTACGGTAGAGAGGGGGGAACCAACCACGGACTCAGGCCCGTTGTCCCTTGAGGAGGGCCGGACATGGATGAATGGATCATCTGGGTAATCCTCGCTGTCATCCTCGGCGTGGCGGAGTTGTTCACCTTCACGGCCGCGCTCGGGCTTCTCGGCGTGGCCGCGCTCCTGACCGCCGCCACCGCGGCCATCGGATTGCCCGTTCCCCTGCAGTTGCTGTTCTTCGCCGCCTCCTCCGCGGCCGGCCTGCTGGTCGTCAAACCGCTGGCGATGCGTCATATCAAGCAACCGCAGTTGCAACGCTTCGGCGTGGAGGCGATCGTCGGCAAGCCCGCCTACGTGGTCTCGGAGGTAACGGGACGCGATGGCCGGGTACGCGTCGGGGGCGAGGAGTGGTCGGCGCGCGCCTACGACGAGACCCTGGTGATCCCTGCGGGGGCGACCGTCGACATCATCGAGATCGAGGGCGCGACCGCCCTCGTATATCCCCGGGAGTGAGTCATGGATCCGCTCTTGCTGGTCGGATTGTTCGTCATACTGTTCGCCGTGTTCACCGTGCTCAAGGCGGTGCGGATCGTCCCCCAGGCCCGGGCGCGCAACGTCGAGCGTCTCGGCCGCTACCACCGCACGCTCAAGCCCGGACTCAACTTCGTCATCCCGTACATCGACCGCGTCTATCCCATGATCGACCTGCGTGAGCAGGTCGTCTCCTTCCGCCCGCAGCCCGTCATCACCGAGGACAACCTGGTCGTCGAGATCGACACGGTCCTCTACTTCCAGGTCACCGACCCGCGGGCGGCGGCGTACGAGATCGCCAACTACATCCAGGGCGTCGAGCAGCTCACCGTCACCACGCTGCGCAACGTCGTCGGCTCCATGGACCTGGAGAAGACCCTCACCTCGCGCGACACCGTCAACAGCCAGCTGCGTGGCGTCCTCGACGAGGCCACCGGCAAGTGGGGGCTGCGCGTCAACCGCGTCGAGGTCAAGGCCATCGACCCGCCCAAGACCATCAAGGACGCGATGGAGAAGCAGATGCGGGCCGAGCGCGACAAGCGGGCCGCGATCCTCAACGCCGAGGGCCAGCGCCAGTCGCAGATCCTCACGGCGGAGGGTGACAAGCAGAGCCGCATCCTGCGCGCCGAGGGCGGCCGCACGGCCGCCATCCTGGAGGCCGAGGGCCAGTCGCGCGCCATCGACCAGGTCTTCCAGGCGGTCCACCGCAACGACCCGGACCCGAAGCTGCTGGCGTACCAGTACCTGCAGATGCTGCCGCAGCTGGCGCAGGGCCCGGGCAACACGTTCTGGGTGATCCCGAGCGAGGTCACCTCGGCGCTGCAGGGCGTCTCGAAGGCGTTCACCGAGGCCCTGCCGAGGTCGGCGGCCACGCAGGAAGAGGTGCCCGAGGGCTCGGCGGCCGAGGAGGAAGCCGCCAAGGCGGCGGAGGCCGCGGCCGCGGCCGTCGCGGACGCGCAGGAGGCGGAGAGCCCGAACGGGCCGCGCCAGCTCACCCAGGCCGCCCAGGAGCCGTCCCCGTTCCCTGATCTGGAGCGGGAGCCGAAGGAGGCCGAGCGCTGACGCTCTCCCGACGCGGCGCAGGCGGTTGGAGGCGGCCCCTGCGCCGGACGTGGGAGCGCGTGCCCCATGGAGGTCCATATGAAGGCGCCCGGCGCGCGGAGAGCGCGTGTGCCGGGACGCGTTCATGGTCCGGGCATGGCCGTTGAGGGTCGTGAGGGAGAGGGGTGAGGCGCGCCAGGTCAGTGATCGTCGACGATGCCCGCACACACAGTAGTGCGGCGGGCATCGGCTCGGAGGGTTATGCCGTCGGATCAGTGGGACAGCGGCGCGTCCGTGGTGTCCACCAGCTCGCAGGGGGCGATCGGCTCCTTGCCGACCCGGGCCCAGATGCCGGCCACCGTCGACCCGTCGTCGATTTGCCCGACGCTGAACTCCAGGACGCCGACCTCCCCGGCGCCGATCACCTTCGGGTCGATCGTGAAGCCCGGCTCTGACTCCTCGGACGGGGGGAAGACCGAGAGCGGCTTCTCCTCATCGCCGGCGAAGTGGCTGCTGCGGGGCTGCGGGCTGCACTTCTTACCCCTAGGGATGTAGTCCACCACCACATTCGCCCCCATGGCCCGCAAGTCCTCCTGCAGCTTCTTCGGGTCCTTGGCCTGGTTGATGGTGATGTGGATGAGGCCGTCGGGACCCTTGGCCAGCGCGTACGCGGGGCCCCCGCCGAACAGCAGCGGCACCGTCACCGCGACGGCCGCCGCGAGCCCCAAGGCGGGGGCCAGGATGGCCAGGCGCGGGAGGCCCTTGCGCGGCGGCTTGTTGTCGATCTCCGTCATCACGAACTCCTTGAGCAGTCGGCGCCGGCCCTCAGGAAGATCACGTTCGGTCCAGTTCATCTGATGTCCTCCTTCTCCGAGCCGCGGTCACCTACTACCTGTCGGTTCGCCGGGGGGAGTTCCCCCGCCGCCGCGAGTTTCCTGCGGGCCCGCGACAGCCGGGACCGCACCGTGCCCACCGGGATGCCGAGCGCCTCAGCCGCCTGGGCGTAGTCGAGCCCGGCCCACACGCACAGCGCGAACACGTCCTGCTCCTGGCGGCGCAGCCCCCCGTACGCCGCGCGCACCGCGGCCAGCCGCTCAGCGTCGTCGATGCGGCCCACGACTTCGTCGGCGAAGTCGGGCACCTCCTCGCCCCTGGGCAGCCGGGCCAGGGCGTCGTCGTGCCTGCGGGCGGCCCGGCGTACGTTGCGGGCCACATTGGTCGCGATGCCGAGCAGCCAGGGCCGCAGCGACCCGCCCTCGGCGTCGATCCTCCCGCGCAGCCGCCACGCCTCCAGGAACGTCAGCGCCATCACGTCCTCGGCCGTGGACCAGTTGCCGGTCAGCCGGAAGGCATGGTTGTAGACGGCTTTCGAGCACTCGTCGAAGAGCGCGCCGAACGCGGCTTTGTCCCCGTCACGTATCCGGCTCCGTAATGACATGTCCACACATATCTACTGTCCGGCCATGCCGACGAGTTCCAGCGATGCAACTCGATCAGGAGCGGTACGGCCCACGTCCCCCTCCCGGCTGCGGGCCGGGATCCCGCAGCTACTCTTGGCCATGAACCTGGCGATCCGGCGCAACACAGGGCCTGCCGGACTCCACAGGAAACGATCTCTCATCCCTACGATCACATCCGCACTGACCAGCACATAAGACCGCATCAATCATTTAGCGTGGGCCATATGGACCTGCTTGGCGCGTTGGAGGCACTGCGCCGGCCGCTGGATCGCGAGCTGTTCCCGCTGGCGATCGGCGAGGCGCCGGCGGACCGGCGCGCGCTGCGCGAGCTGACCGGGCAACTCGACGACTACCTGTTGCCCAGGCTGCGTGCCCTGGACGCGCCGCTGCTCGCCGTCGTCGGCGGGTCCACCGGGGCGGGCAAGTCCACGCTGGTCAACTCGCTGGTCGGGGCCGATGTCGCCGAGCCGGGGGTGCTCCGTCCGACCACGCTGGTGCCCACACTCGTGGTCAGCCCGGCCGACCGCGCCTGGTTCATGGGCCAGAACGTGCTGCCGGGCTTGTCCCGCGCCACCGGTGACGGCCCGGGGGCGCTTCGCGTGGTGACCTCGCCGTCCCTGGGCGCCGGCCTCGCCCTGCTCGACGCGCCCGACATCGACTCGGTGGTGACCTCGAACCGGGAACTCGCCGCCCAGCTGCTGGCCGCCGCCGACCTGTGGCTGTTCGTCACGACCGCCGCCCGGTACGCCGACGAGGTGCCGTGGAGCTTCCTGCGTTCGGCCCGCGAACGCAGCACGGCGCTGGCCGTCGTCCTCGACCGCGCGCCGCCGGAAGCCGTCGCCCCGGTCTCCCGCGACCTCGCCCGCCTCCTCACCGAGAACGGCCTCGAAGGAACCCGGCTGTTCACCGTCCCCGAGGCGGCCCTCCCTTCCGAGAAGGCCCGGCTGCCCGTGGCGGCGGTGCAGCCCATCGCCTCGTGGCTGGCCGGGCTGGCCGAGGACGCCACGGAAAGATCCCGGGTCGTACGCCAGACGCTGTCGGGAGCGCTCGACAGCCTGGCCACCCGGGTGCCCGCGCTGGCCACGGCCGTCTCGCGCCAGCAGGCCGCCTTCGACGGGCTGCGCTCCATCGTGTCGGGCGCGTACGCGGGCGGGCTGGCCGACTTCGACGAGGGCATGCGTGACGGGTCGCTGCTGCGGGGCGAGGTGCTGGCCCGCTGGCAGGACTTCATCGGCACCGGCGACCTCATGCGCTCCCTGGAGAGCCGGGTGGGGTGGCTGCGCGACCGGATCGTCGGCTTCTTCACGGGCCATGTGCCGGAGGTCCAGCTCAAGGAGGCCCTGGAGAGCGGCGTCGAGACCCTGATCAGGGGGGCCGCCGACGGCTCCGCCGAGCGCGCGCTGGAGGGCTGGTCGGCCGCGCCCGGCGGGCCCGGCCTGCTCGAACGGCTCGGCGCCGTCGAGTCCGCCCGGCTCGGCCGCGCCTCATCCGACCTCGGCAAGCAGGCCGAGGCGGCGGTGCGGGGGTGGCAGGAGTACGTCCTGGACCTGGTCCGCGCCGAGGGGGCCGAGAAGCGGACCACCGCCAGGGTGGCGTCGTTCGGGGTGAACGGGGCCGGGGTGCTGCTCATGCTGGCCGTGTTCGCCTCCACCGGTGGGCTGACCGGGATCGAGGTGGGGATCGCGGGCGGGACGAGCGTGCTGACGCAGAAGCTGCTGGAGGCCGTGTTCGGGGACCAGGCGGTGCGGACGCTGACGGTGCGGGCGCGGGAGGACCTGCGCGAGCGGGTACGCGAGCTGCTGGAGGCCGAGTCCGCCCGGTTCACCGCGCAACTGGAGTCCATCGAGCCGCCGAGGGACACGGCGGACGCGCTGCTCGCGGCCGTCCAGCGGGTACGCGAACATCGGGCGGACCTTCCTGCGGCGGCGACGGCGGAGTTTCCGGCCGTCTCGGCAGCCGATCATCCTGCCGAGGCGACTACGCGGCCCATGGCGCATTCGCCCGCCACCGATCGCCCAGCGTCCACCGGCGATACCGAGCCGCCCGAGCCGCCCGAGCCGCCCGAGAGAACCGAGAGCGGCGAATCCCCGCATCAGGGGCCGGACGGGCGGGAGGGGTCGTGAAGCTGCTGCGCCGCAAGGAGGGCCCGTCCCTCGACTCCCGGCTGGCCGCCCTGCGGGAGGCGGCCTCGCTGAGCGAGGGCCGGCTGTCCGAGGAGGCGGTGTCCGGCGCGCGGTCGGTGGCCGAACGCGCCGGGGTACGCCGCGGCCTCTCCATCGACCACACCGTGGCCGCGCTGGCCGGTGCGACGGGCAGCGGAAAGTCGTCCCTCTACAACGCCCTCGCCGGTGAGGAGCTGGCGACCGTGGGCGTCACCAGGCCCACGACCTCGACCGCCCAGGCCGCGCTCTGGGACGGAGAGGGCTCGGGCCCGTTGCTGGACTGGCTGGAGATCCCGCAACGCCACTCCACCACCGCCACAACCCCGGACTTGTCCGGACTCGTCCTCCTGGACCTCCCGGATCACGACTCCATCCGGCTCTCCCACCGGCTGGAGGTGGACCGCCTGGTCGAGCAGGTCGATCTGCTGGTGTGGGTGGTGGATCCGCAGAAGTACGCCGACGCCGCCCTCCACGACCGCTACCTGCGCCCGCTGGCCGGGCACCGCGACGTGATGCTGGTGGTGCTCAACCAGGTGGACCGCCTGCCTCCGCAGGCCGTCGACCGCTGCGTACGCGACCTGCGCCGGCTACTGGACGACGATGGCCTGGCAGGCGTACCCGTGCTCGCCGTCTCGGCCCGTACCGGCACGGGCATACCCGAACTCCGCTCGCTCCTCGGGGACCGCGTCGCGGAACGCAGGTCCTGGTCCGCCCGCCTGACCGCCGACATCGCCACCGCCGCCGGCCATCTCGCCGGCGCCACGCCCTCTCAGCAGCCCGCGGACGGGCGTGCCGAGGCGGGCGGTGAAAAGGGGACGGCGGGGCTGGGCCGGCGGCTCACGGCCGCGCTCGCCGAGGCGGCGGGGGTGTCGCTGGTCGTGGAGGCCGTGGCCAAGGGGCACCGGCACCGGGCCGTCGTGGCCACGGGATGGCCGGTCACGCGCTGGGTCCGCAGGTTCCGGCCGGACCCGCTCCGCAGGCTCCGCATCGGCGCCATCGCCCCGCCGGCCAAGGCATCGGGAAGACCCGGCACGGAGATCGTCGGGCGTACCTCCGTGCCCGCCGCGACGGCCGTGCAAAGGGCTCAGGTCGAGACGGCGATCAGGGACGTCGGCGAGGGGGCCGCGGCCGGGCTGCCGGGGCCGTGGGCCGCGGCGGTGCGGCAGGCGGCGCGCTCACGATCCGAGGACCTGGCGGACGCGGTGGACCGTGCGGTGGCCAGGACGTCCGTCGGCGCTACGAGACGTCCCAGGTGGTGGCGGGTGGTGAACGTGCTGCAGTGGCTGGTGTTCGCAGGCATGGCGGCCGGCGCCCTGTGGCTCGGTGTGCTGTTCGGGATGGACTACCTGCGCCTGCCCCAGCCGCCGCTCCCGACCGTGGGCGCGGTGCCGTGGCCGACGGTGCTGCTGGTGGGCGGCGCGCTCGCGGGCGTGGTGATCGCGATGCTGTCGAGGCTGGCCGCCTGGGCGGGCGGCAGGCGGCGGGCCCGGCGTACGGCCAGGGCCCTGCGCACGGCCATCGGCCAGGTGAGCAGAGAGCACGTGCTGGATCCCGTGGAGGCGGAGCTGGACAGGTACGCCCGCTTCACCGAGGCACTCGAGCTCGCCCGAGCGTGAACCGTCCGGTCAAGCCGGGCGGCGCCTGAGCGGCCCGGTCAAGCGGACCGGCGCCTGAGCAGTACGGTGGCGAGGAATGTCGCGGGCGGCGGCCAGCGCGGACACCTCCACCTCCATCGCCCCGAAGAACCCGCCGAGCAGCAGCACCACGGCCAGGCTGGGCCCGAGCACACGACCTCGTTCTCGGCCGCCCGCCGTCACGGACAAGATCCACCCATGCCCTAACCGAGAAAGGACATGAGGTGCGGGGTGAGGACGTCCCACGAGACGTTGTGATCCTGCCCTTCGAGGATCGTGTGCTGAGCGGACGGCAGGGCGTCCACCAGGGCCAGTGCGGCGGCCGGAGCCCACGGGCCGGTTTCCGAGCCGGTCAGGACCAGGGTGGGGGTCTTGACGTTCGCCAGGTCGGCCGGCGGGCGGCCGTCGCCCATGATTGCGGCGTCGTAGGCGAGGGTCGGGGCGATCGTCTCCATGGACGCCCACATGGGCGCCTGGCGAATTTGATCGATCATGTTCGGTGGCAGGCCGACGGAACGCAGGAACAGTGCCATGGCGTCCCCGCGACGGCCCTCGTTCAGGCAGGCCGTCAGCTCGGTCACGTACGCCCGGGACCGTGCGGGCGCGTCGGCGTCGAGCTGGAACGGCGGCTCCCACAGCGCCAGCCCGGTGATCGGCAGGCCGGCGGCCGCCGCGCGGAGCGCAAGCACCGCGCCCGACGAGTTACCGAACACGGCCGCGGAACCGCCGGCCCCCTCGATCACTGCCGCGAGATCCTCGATCTCGCGTTCCACCGCATAGGGTCGGGTGTCGCCGCTGTCGCCGCGCCCCCGCCGGTCGTAGTTGTAGACCGCGTGGCCGGCGGTCAGCAGCTCGGCCAGCGGAACGTGGATGCCCCTAGCGCAGGACGCGCCGCTCACGAGGACGATAGGGCTGCCCGAGCCCAGCCGGTCGAAAAAGATCGCGGTACCGTCGGCGGAACGTGTCGTGTTCATGGTTTCAGCCTTTCCAGATGCTCCTGTCTGTCTCACCCACGAACGGCCGGCCCTCAAGCGGACAGATCATCCGAAGAGATCTGGGCGAGGCGCTGGGCCAGGTAGCGGCGCTCGGGCTCGGTCGGAGCCAGGGCCAGAGCTTCCCGGTAGGCGATGGCGGCCTCGGAAAATCGCCTCTGACGGCGCAGGAGATCGGCCCGCGCGGCGGGCAGCAGGTGATAGCCGCGCAGATCGGACGATAGCGCCTCGATGAGGGCCAGCCCGCGCGCCGGGTCGACCATGCCTACGGCGACGCCCCTGTTCAGCCGGACGATCGCGGACGGCACGAGCCTTTCGAGGCGGCCGTAGAGTGCCGCGATCTCGACCCAGGGAGTCTCCTCGAAGGAGGGCGCGGTCGCGTGGCAGGCCGCGATAGCGGCCTGGATCTGGTACGGCCCCGCGCGGCCCTGCCGCAACGCCCCTTCGAGCAGGACCACCCCCTCTCCGATCCGGTCGCGCTGCCACAGCGAACGGTCCTGCTCTTCGAGCGGCACCAGCTCCCGCGCGTCGATTCGGGCCGGCTGCCGGGCGTCGTGCAGCGTCATCAGCGCCAGCAGGCCTGTCGCCTCCGGCTGGCCGGGCATCAGCCGGACGAGCAGCCGCGTCAGCCGGATCGCCTCGTCGGAAAGGCCCCGCCGGATCAGCTCCTCGCCGCTGCTGGCCGCGTACCCCTCGTTGAACAGCAGGTAGAGAACGCCCAGCACGGCATTGAGCCGATCGGACAGCAACTCGGCAGGCGGCACCCTGAACGGGATCCGTGCGTTACGGATCTTGACTTTGGCCCGGGTGAGCCGCTTGGACATCGTGTCCTCGGAAACCAGGAAGGCCCGGGCGATCTCGGCTGTGGTCAGCCCTGCCAGGGTCCGCAGCGTCAGCGCGACCCGCGCCTCGAACGGAAGGGCAGGGTGGCAGCACGTGAACATGAGCCGCAGCCGATCATCTCCGAACTCCTCTTCTGGACCGGCTGTGTCAGGAACGGGCCGGGTGGCCATCTCGCGGAGCTTGGCCGCTCCCACTGCGGCCCTGCGGAGCCGGTCGATCGCCTTGTTGCGGGCGGTGGTGGTGAGCCAGGCACCGGGCTTCGGCGGGAGCCCGTCCGCCGGCCACCGCTGGAGCGCCTGCGCGAAGGCGTCCTGCGCGCACTCCTCGGCCAGGTCCCAGTCGCCGGTCAGACGGATGAGCGTCGCGACGATCTGGCCCCATTCCTCCCGGAACAGGTCCGCAAGCGCCGCCTGGACGTTCAAGGTTGCAAGGCCCGCAGCTCAACGGTCCCGTGGCGGGCCACCGGATGCGTCCTGGCGGCCTCGAGCGCCTCCTCGCGGGTGGCGCACTCGATCAGGCTGAACCCGGCCATGATCTCTTTGGACTCGACGAAGGGGCCGTCCGAGAAGAGCACCTCGCCGTCGCGTACCCGTACCGTCGTAGCGTTCGCCGGCGGTTCCAGGCCACCGCTCTCGACCAGTCTGTCGCCCAGGCCGGCGGCCCATGCCTTGCAGTCGGGCAGGAACTCCGGATCGGCCAGCATCGCCTCGTAGGCCTCGCCGTCACCACATATCAGCAGCAAGTACTTCACACGACCGAGCCTAGACCGGGCTTACTGGACGGCGCGGAGGCAACGCATGGCTTGGGCGCGGAACGCGTCGGCGCGTTCGGGCAGACCACTGGTGAGCGTGAAGTCGGGGTGTTTCACTCCGTGCCTAGTACGGAGATCGTCGGGCGTCGTCGCCGACCTCGGGCATTGCGACCTGCCAGCCGGTTTGCGCAGGATGTCCTGCTCGGTGGTCAGCTTGCGCTCGCTCGCCTCCAACTCGCGCACCCGGGCCTCCAACTCCCGGATACGCTCCGCGGCTTCTTCCCCCGCCCTTGCGGGCGGTCGGCTGCGGGCGCTCTCCGACGCGGCCAGCGGCCCGCCGGCGCCACGCCACGGCAGGCGCTGGCGCCACCTCTTCCAGGGTACGCACCACCACCTCCTCAGCCTGGATCCACGGCTTGATTCTTCGTGTCATTTCTTGGTCCATTTCTTCGACGAGGACCGCTCCTGCAGGTAAAAGCCCAGTTCCGGGGCGTGTGGGATCCGCCGTGCTCTGGTCGCGGCTTGTC
>NZ_VCJS01000015.1 GCF_005893125.1 Nonomuraea basaltis
ACAGACCTCACCCGCCCCCGCCACCACGTCGGCGAGCCCGGCGGGGCCCTCGCCGCTGCCGACGGAGGCGATCACGTTCGCGGGACCGGAGGGCACGACGTTGCAGGCCGCGTGGGCGGCCGCCGCCGGGGACGCCAAGGGCGCGGTCCTGGTGATCCACGAGAACCGGGGACTCACCGACCACATCCGCTCGGTCACCGGCAGGCTGGCTGCCAGCGGCTACTCCGCCCTGGCTCTCGACCTGCTGTCCCGCGAGGGCGGCACCGCGTCGTTCACCGACACCGCGCAGGCCACCGCCAAGCTCGGGGAGATCACGCCGGAGCGGTTCGTGGCCGACATGAAGGCGGCGGTGGGCGAGCTGGGCAAGCGCGCCGAGGGGGCGAAGCTGGGCATGATGGGCTTCTGCTTCGGCGGCGGGATGACGTGGCTGCTGCTGTCGTCGTCGGAGCCACGCCTGGCCGCCGCCGTCCCGTTCTACGGGCCGCTGCCGGACAACGCCGACATGACCGGCACCAAGGCCGCCGTCCTCGGGGTGTACGCCGAGCAGGACGACCGGGTCAACGCCACCAGGGACGCCGCCAAGGCCGCGCTGGAGAAGGCGGGGCTGACGCACGAGCTGGCGACGTTCCCCGGGGTGGGTCACGCGTTCTTCAACGACACGGGCCAGCGGTACAACGCGGAGGCGGCGGCCCAGGCGTACGAACGCGTCCTGACCTGGTTCGGCCGCCACCTGTCCTGACCCTCACCATGCCCATTGCCCCGACCGAACCGCCTGCCTGCCAGGCCCCCGGCCGGGCCTTGACCTGACAGGACGGCCACGGCGCAAAAGGACGGCCACCCGCGGAGGGGTGGCCGTCCTTTCATGCAGGGATCAGTCGATCAGATACTTCATCACCTTCTTCAAGGTCGCGTTCCGCTCGTTGTCGTTGGCCAGCTGCTCCAGCCCGAAGCCGAGCAGCACCGTGTCCTTGGTGGTCACGGCCGCCGTCTTGTCGGCCTGAGCCCTGGCGAAGTCGCCGCCGCCGGTCGGGCTGCCCGCCGGAGGCCCTGGGGTCGCCCACGGGCCGAGCCCGGACTCGAAGCCCTCGGCATCGAGCGTGCCACCGGTGGTGGTGACCCTGGTGTCGTCGACGAACGCGCCCACACCGCCGGTGCTGGGGTCGGTCACGTAACTGATCGACACCTCGACCTGCTGCCCCGCGTACGCGGACAGGTCGAAGGCCACCTGCTGCCAGCCGCCCGAGTTCCCGGTGAACCGGTTCCAGGAGCCGCTGGTGCCGGTCGGCGTGCACGGGTTGCCCGGGGTCAGGTAGCGCAGCAGCCAGGGGTGCTCATCCAGGTAGAACCCGGCCTCGCACTCCGTCGGGACCCCGGTGTCGGTGCCGCCGTTGAGGTCCGGCAGCGTCGTCCAGTTGTCCTGGCCGGCGGTGTGGGCCTCGACGATGACGTTGTCGTAGCCGGGCTCGGTGTTGAAGGACAGCTGGAACGCCAGCTGCGGCTGCTGCGCCGCCGTCACGGAGCCCAGGTCGATCGTCCTGGTCAGCCGCATGTAGGAGTCGTCGGCGTGCGCTCCCCTCATGAACCACTGGCCCTCGACCGGGTCGAACGGCCCGGGTGTGCCGAGCTGGTAGTCCGCCGCTGCCGTGCCGGTGAAGCGCGGGAAGTCTGTGCCCATGGGCTGCAGCACCCCGGCCTCGTCCACCGGGTTGCCGGCCGTGGCCGGCCCACCGAACGTGCCGCTCACTCCCGCAACCGGACCTGTGCCGGTGAACCCGCTCGGGTTGTCGCGCGGGATGCGGCCGGCGAGGCCCAAGTAGTACTGGGTGAAGTCGTCGGCCAGCAGCAGGCACTCGTCGAACAGGCCCTGGATGGTGGTGACCACGCAGTCGCCGTCCGGGTTGCCGTCGATGCCGTAGTAGATGCCGCCGACGATCGTGTCGAGAATGCCGTAATACGCGGCCGTCTCGCCGGTGTAGAGAAGCTTGCCTCCCTCGTTGAGGTAGTCGCGAATGGCGATGGTCAGGTCCTGCTGCGACCGCTTGACATCGGCGTCCGGCAGGTTGCCGAGGGGGGTGACCGTGACCAGGTCCTGCTGGTCCATGGACAGCCGGTTGTCGCCCAGCTCCCACACGATGCCCTTGAAGTGCGACAGCACGCCCAAGTGGTGCGGCACGCCCTGGGAGTCCACGTCCCACGTCTCCGACGCGTACCCGGCGGCCTTGAGGGCCTGCTGGTACTTGGTGGCGTACTTCGGCGCGGTCACCGCCGCCGGATAGTCCGGGTTGAAGCCCGTGTAGTCCTCGTTGGCCACCACCAGGACCTTGGCCCCGGAGTCCTTGGCCAGCGTGTAGGTGAAGTGCGGGCTGGAGACGACGCCGGCGCCCGGTTTGAGGCCTTGGAACCAGACCTCGACCTTGTCACCCGGTTTCGCCCCGCTCACGTTCGCCCGGTATTCGGCGTAGTACAGGTCGTTCTCGCCGCCGTACCGCTCGCCGCCCTTCCACTCGCTCAGCAGCCTGGTCTGCGCCGGGCCGCCGTTGATGCGGAAGCGCAGCACCTTGGCCGGCAGCGACCGGCGGGCGGTGACGGCCACGGGCTGCGGGTCGCCGTACGAGACGCTGAAGGAGTCCGGCGCGAAGTCGGGCGCAGTGCGCCCGATCACCGAGACCGGCTTGTCCGGCGTGTGCACGGTCTTGGCCGCGGCCAGCGCCAGCGGGATGTTCATCTCGAACTCGGCCTGGATCAGTTCCTCGTCGTCGGGGAAGGTGAACCCCAGCCCGCCGGCGCAGTCCTCGAGCGTCCACTCGTCGTTGGGATTGCGCTCGGCCGCCGCCTCGCACGTGGTCATCTCGGGCGTGATCGACATGACGCCGCGCAGGTTGGTCATGTGGCCGTCGGTCTCGCCGTTGGTGGTGTACAACTCGGCGCCGATGTCCGGGTCGTACGTCGGCACGGCGGAGTTCGTGTCGTCGCCCAGCATGGCCTCGAAGATCTGGTCGTCGGGCGACGGGGTGGCCTGCTGCCAGCCGACGCCGTACAGCAGCAGCATGGCCGCGGAGTGGTAGTTCAGCAGGTACTTGAACGGGACGCGCTTGCTCAGGTTGTCCAGCGCCACGGTCTCCGGCTCGGACTGCGCCGCCTTGCCGCGGTAGGTCTGGCTGGTGAAGTTGCTCGACGAGCCCTCGTCGTCGTAGCCCCACTTGTAGGCGAAGTTGCGGTTAGGGTCCACGCCGTCGGCGCTGGTGATCTGCCCGTCGCCGTCGTTGTCACGCAGGTTCTTGCGCCACAGCCGGTTGTCCGGGGTGAAGGTGTGGTCGTAGCCGTCGGGGTTGGCCACCGGCAGGAACCACAGCTCGGTGGTGTTCACGAGCTTGGTCAGCTCGGCGTTGGTCCCGTAGCCGTTGAGGAAGTGGTGCAGCAGCCGCCGCACCATCTCGGGCGTGATCCACTCACGGGCGTGCTGCGCACCCAGGTACAGCATGGCCGGGCGGGTGCCGTCGCGCAGCTTGCGCGCGTCCTTGGTCACCTTGATCGCCGTGATCGGCGTGCCGTTGAGGCTGTTGCCGATGTTGACGACCTTCGCGATCCCGGACTTGGCGTCGGCCGCGGCGATGATCTCCTCACGGATGCCTCCATCGCCGCCGTAGCGCTTGAAGACCCCGTCGCCCTTCTGCGCCAGCTTCGCGCTGTTCGCGACCTGTGCCGTCTTGAGGTTGACGCCCTGCTTGGCCAGCGTGTCCGCCAGCGCGGAGGCCAGGATCACCTCGATGGTGACCTTGCCGTCCGCCCGTTTGACGATCCTCATCTCCTCGCGGTCCACTCCTGCCGCGACGAGCCTGGCCATCTGGTCCGCGGTGAGCTCGCCGGTGTAGACGAAGACACCGTCGGGGCCCGCCGCCGGTTCCGGCGTCGCCGAGGCCGGGGGAGCGGTTATCGAGCCGATGAGCAGGAGCATGCCTGCAAGCATGGTGAACGTGCGCTTCATCGCGCCTCCGAGAAATTCAGCCCCCGAATGCCGCTAGGGATGCCCGCAATGTCGGTGTATGCCGGACGGTTGTCAATCACGACGGCCACATGTGGTCAAAACTGATCCGGGCGGCATCCGGATCTGTATGACCCTGCGAATGGCCTCGTGTGAAACCACGGTGCCGGTGAAGCGGGCGCGCGTCACGGTGGCGCGCCGGTGAGGCGGAGGAGCGTCCCTTGGAGGGCCATCAGCCCGTTGCGACGGGAGGAGCCCAGTCGGCAGCGCCGTAAAACTGCTGGGTCTCAGCCCCCCACAGGCGGATGAAAGCAAATGGCCCCCGCCGGATAACGGCGAACGGCCATTCGCCCCGCACAGGCGGATGAACAGCGAAAAGCCGCCCGCCGAAGAACGGCGGACGGCCTTTCCTGACCAAAAAGATCAGTCGTTGAGATACTGGCGGAGATACGACTCCACGCCGTCGATGGAAATGCGCTCCTGAGCCATGCTGTCGCGCTCGCGAATCGTCACCGCCTGATCGTCCAGCGTGTCGAAGTCGACCGTGATGCAGAACGGCGTGCCGATCTCGTCCTGGCGCCGGTAGCGGCGGCCGATCGCGCCCGCGTCGTCGAACTCGACATTCCACCTGCGGCGCAGCTGCGCGGCCAGGTCGCGGGCCTTCGGCGACAGGTCGGCGTTGCGCGACAGCGGCAGCACCGCGGCCTTGACCGGGGCGAGCCGGTGGTCGAGCCGCATGACCGTGCGCTTCTCCATGACGCCCTTGGCGTTGGGCGCCTCGTCCTCGCTGTAGGCGTCCAGCAGGAACGTCAGCGCGGCACGGTCGACGCCGGCCGCCGGCTCGATGACGTAGGGGATGTAGCGCTCCCCGGTGTCCTGCTCGAAGAAACTGAGGTCGACGCCCGACGCCTTGGAGTGGGAGTTGAGGTCGAAGTCGGTGCGGTTGGCGATGCCCTCCAGCTCACCCCACTCCGAGCCGACGAAGTTGAAGCGGTATTCGACGTCGACGGTGCGCTTGGAGTAGTGGGACAGTTTGTCCTTGGGGTGCTCGTAGAGCCGCAGGTTGTCCTTGTTGATGCCCAGGTCGGAATACCAGCGGAAGCGCTCGTCGATCCAGTATTGGTGCCACTCCTCGTCCGTGCCCGGCTTGACGAAGAACTCCATCTCCATCTGCTCGAACTCACGGGTGCGGAAGATGAAGTTGCCCGGCGTGATCTCGTTGCGGAACGACTTGCCGATCTGGCCGATGCCGAACGGGATCTTCTTGCGCGCGGACTGCTGCACGTTGAGGTAGTTGATGAAGATGCCCTGCGCCGTCTCGGGACGCAGCCAGGCCAGGCCCGACTCGTCCTCGACCGGGCCGAGGTAGGTCTTGAGCAGGCCGCTGAACTGCCTGGGCTCGGTGAAGGTGCCCTTGTTGCCGCAGTTGGGGCAGGTGATGTCGGCCAGGCCGCCCTCGGGCGGCCTGCCGTTCTTCTCCTCGTAGGCCTCGGTGAGGTGGTCGGCCCGGAAGCGCTTGTGACAGGACAGGCACTCGGTCAGCGGGTCGGTGAACGTGTCGACGTGGCCGCTGGCCCGCCACACCTCGGGCGCCAGGATGACGCAGGAGTCGAGGCCGACGATGTCCTCGCGGGCCTGGACCGTTGACAGCCACCACTGCCGCTTGACGTTGTTCTTCAGCTCGACGCCCAGTGGACCGTAGTCCCACGACGCGCGCAGTCCGCCGTAGATCTCGCTCGACGGGTAGACGAGCCCGCGGCGTTTGGCGAGGCTGACGATGGTGTCCATGACGTCGGTGCGTCGTGCCATTTTGGTTGGTTCTCTTTCCGGCTGGAGGTCGGCGAGTGAAATCGAATTGATGAGATCCCAGCTTAGGGGACGCTCGCACGCTCTCGCGCGCGAGTATTGCTATGCCCCGTCCTGCGTGTAGACGTCCTCGTACGCGCTGGGTTCGTTGACCATGAGGATCATCAGCGGATACATCTCCATCCGGGCGGCGGAGAGCGCTCTGCGGTAGAAGCCGGCGCCCTCCCATTCCGTGACCAGCGCCCACAGATTGGGCTCATCGACCGATCGCGCCAGCCTGCCCCGCTGGTAGCCGGGCTGGGCGGCGAATGTGTCGAGGATGGTGTGGCCCTGCTTGATGAAGTCTTGAGACTGGGACTCTGGGACGGTGTATCGGATCACGGCGAGCACGCGACCAGCCTAGAGGCGCTTCGAGCACATGGTGCCCGGACTCCCGTAGGCTCTGGGCGTGGCCTCGAACAACAAGCGTCCGCTCCCCCAGGGTGAGCGGTTCTTCACGCCGGGTGCGACCGGCCTGCGCAAGGCCGTGGAGCAGCGCAGCGCGGTGCCGATGGCTTACCTGTTCACGCAGGTGCCCCGGTGGGTGCCGGCCGTGGTGCTGGTGATCCTGCTGCTGACCGGGTTCGCGGTGGCCAATCCGCTGGGCGGGGTGGCGGCGCTGGTCGTGCTGGCCTTCGTGGTGTGGCTGGCGTACCTGTCGTGGCCGTCGCTACAGATCGGCGGGAAGCTGCTGCGGGTCGCCACGATGGTCTTCCTCGTGCTTCTCGTGGCGACCCGCTTCGGGGCCTTCTAGGGCAGCAGCGTGTAGTACGGGAAGTTGCCCGGGAGGCGTTCGCCGTCCGGGCCCGCCGTGGCGGCTCTGACCAGGAGCTCGCCGCCGACGAAGGCGCCGCGCCAGGAGGCGCCGAGGCCGCCGAACAGCTCCTCGCGGTCGCCGCGCGAGCGGGGCCGGTTGTGGCCGACCTTGAAGGCCCGCACCTCGGGTGCCAGCCGGTGGAAGGTGTCCTCCTCGTCGCAGGAGAGGGTGGCGACCAGGGCGCCGTTGCTGGCGTTCATGGCGGCCAGCAGCTCCGCCTCCGTGTCCACCAGCACGATCGTGTCGACCGGGCCGAAGGGCTCGGCGTGGTGGAGGGGTGAGGAGCGGGGCGGGCTGAGGAGAGCCGTCGGAGGAAAGTAGGCGGAAATATCTTGCCCTGGCAGGAAATGTCCGGCTTCGAGCGTCGCCCGGTGCACCGGTACGCCGCCGCGCGTGATCGCCTCGTCCACCTGGTCGGCCAGTTCCTTGGCCTTCGAGGCGTTGATCAGCGGGCCGAAGTCCAGCTCCGGCAGCGGGTCGCCGGGGTCGGCGACGGCGAGCGGATGGCCGTACCGCAGCGACTCCACCGCCGCCAGATAGGCCCTGAGGAACCGGTCGAACAGCGAGCGCTGCACCACGAACCGCGGGTAGGCCGTGCAGCGCTGCTTGCCGTAGTCGAACGACGCGCGGATCTGCCGGGTGAGCAGGTCCCAGTCGCCGTACTCCCACACGCCCCAGCAGTTGAGCCCTTCCTGCTCCAGCACGTGCCGCCGCCCGAGGTCGGCCAGCGACATGGCGACCTTCGCCCCGGCGCCCCGGCCGCCCACGAACGACACGCAGCCCAGCGCGCGGCCCGCGACCAGCACCGGCGACAGCTCCGCCCCTCCCCCGCTGACCAGTGTGAACGGCAGCCCTTCGCGTACGGCGAGCGCACTGGCGAGGGTGAGGCAGCACAGGCCGCCGTCCGTGGGGGTCTTGGCGATCACCGCGTTGCCGGCCAGCGCCTGCACGAGCATGGCGTGCATGAGCACGCTCATCGGATAGTTCCAGCTCGCGATGTTGCTGACCGGGCCGGGCAGCGGCGTCCGTCCGGCCACCATGCGGTCGATCTCCGCCACGTACCACCGGACCCCGTCCAGGCAGCGGTCGACGTCGGCGCGGGCCGCCTTCCACGGCTTGCCGATCTCCCAGACCAGCAGCAGGGCCAGCAGGTCGCGGTGGGCGGCCATGGACTCCACGGCCGCGGAGACCATGGTCTTGCGCTCGGCGAGCGAAAGGTGCCGCCAGCGCCGGTGCTCCTCGACGGCGCCCGCCACCGCCCGGCCGGCGCCCGCCCGGTCGAGCCTGGGCGGCCCGGCGATGGCGGTGCCGTCCAGTGGCGAGAACCCGGGCACCGGACGCCCGTCGCGGTGCCAGATGCCGCCCCAGTGGTTGAGCACCCGGTCGTCGTGGAAGGCCTCGGGCGCCGCCGAACAGCAGCGGTCGTAGGCGTCCTGCCAGGCCGTACCCGGCTTGAGCAGCATGCGCGTCCTCCTCAGTCGGACCAGTCGGCGGTGATGAGCTCGGGCAGCGGCTCGAACTCCTTGATCGCTTCCAGCGATGGCCCCATGGCGGCGTTGGCCTCGCGCTCCACCATCACCTCCACCAGCACCGGCAGCCGCTCGCGCGCCGCCTCGGCCGACGCCCAGGACAGCGCGTCGCGGATGTCGCCGGGCAGCTCCACCCGGCGCGCCGGGCAGCCGAACGCCTCCATGGCCTTGACATGATCGATGCCGCCCTCCCCGTAGTGCAGGTCCACGGCGTAGTTCATGCCGTACGGGATCTCGGCCTGCCTGATCAGCCCCAGGTACTCGTTGTTGATCATGACGATGACGAACGGGATCCGATATTGCGCCGCCACCGCGATCTCCTCCATCAGGAACTGGAAGGAGTAGTCCCCGACCACGGCCACGACCTGCCGCTCGGGATGGGCGCACTTGACGCCCATGGCGGCGGGCACCTCCCAGCCCAGCGGCCCGGCCTGTCCGCACACCAGGTAGCGGCGCGGCAGGTACGTCGTCTGGAACTGGCCCGACCAGATCTGGTAGAGCCCGATGGCGGTGACGAACGTGGTGTCCCGGTCGAAGAACTCGTTGATCTCCTTGAACACCCGCGGCGGCTTGATCGGCACGTCGTCGAAGTCGTCGCGACGGGCCATCGTGCGGCGCAGGTCGGCGACCTTGCGCACCCATTTGCCGGGCTCCTGCGCCCCGGTACGGCCGCGCGCCTCCTCCAGCAGCTCCGCCAGCACCGGCCGGGCATGGCCGACGATCCCGAGCTCGGGCTCGAAGACCCGGCCGATCTGCGTCGGCTCGATGTCCACGTGAATGAACGTGCGGCCCCGGCGGTAGACGTCCAGGTCGCCGGTGTGCCGGTCGCCGAACCGCGCCCCCACGGCCAGCACCAGGTCGCTCTCCAGGAACGCGGCGTTGCCCCAGCGGGTCTGCGTCTGGATGCCGGCCATGCCGGCGAACAGCGGGTGGTCCTCGGGGAAGGCGCCCTTGCCCATGAGCGTCACCTGCACGGGCACCTGGAGGTACTCGGCGAGCGCGCGCAGCTCCTCGCAGGCGTCGGCGATGATCACGCCGCCGCCGGCCAGGATGATCGGCCGCCGGGCCTCCGCCAGCAGGTCCACGGCCCTGCGCACGGCCCTGGGCAGCGGCCCCGGCGCCTCGACGGGCAGCGGCGCGTCCAGGTCGCGGTCGTAGAGGCAGGTGCCGCGCTGCACGTCGATCGGCAGGTCGATGAGCACCGGCCCCGGCCGCCCCGAGCGGGCGATCCGGAACGCCTCCCGGAACACCCACGGCGCCTGGGCGGGCTCCTTGAGCTGCACCGCCCACTTGGTCACCGGCCGGGCGATCTCCACGATGTCGACCGCCTGGAACGCCTCCTGGTGCAGCTTGGAGGTCATGGCCTGGCCGGTGACGCAGATCATCGGGATCGAGTCGGCCAGCGCGGTGTAGAGGCCGGTGATCATATTGGTGCCGGCCGGGCCCGACGTGCCGATGCAGACGCCGACGTTCCCGGTCACCCTGGCCCAGCCGTCGGCCGCGTGGGTGCCGCCCTCCTCGTGGCGTACCGTGATGTGCCTGATCGAGCTGTGCTGAAGCGCGGCGTAGAGCGGCAGGATGGCCGCTCCGGGGATGCCGAAGACGGTGTCCACCCCCTCCGACTCCAGCACTGCGACCACGGCCTCCATGCAGGGGACGCGCTTCATCCATTCAGCCTTTCGATGACCTTGAGCAGGGCGGAGTGGTCGAGCGAGCCGTGGCCCTGCGCCCTGGCCGCGGCCACGAGCTGGGCGACCTGCCCGGTGAGCGGCAGGCTGACCCCGGCCTCGCGGGCGGCGGCGACGGCGATGCCCATGTCCTTGTGGTGCAGGTCGATGCGGAACCCTGGGGCGAACTCCCGCTTGACCATGGTGTGCCGCTTGAGCTCGAGGATCCGGGAGCCCGCCAGTCCGCCCGCGAGCACGTCGAGCCCGGGCGCCGGGTCCACGCCGGACGCCTCGAGCAGCACGATCGCCTCCGACACCAGCCCGTAGATGCCGCCGACGACGAGCTGGTTGGCCGCCTTCACCGTCTGCCCGGCGCCCGCGGGGCCGACGTGCACGACGGTGGTGCCGAGCACCCCCAGGATCGGCAGGGCCGCCTCGACGTCCTCGGCCGCGCCGCCCACCATGATCGAGAGGGTGCCGTCGACGGCGCCGCGCTCGCCGCCGCTGACCGGGGCGTCCAGTGCCCGTACGCCGGCGGCCGCCGCCTCCCGCGCCACCCACCGGGAGGTCTCCGGCTTGATCGTGCTCATGTCGATGTAGAGGAGGCTCGGCCGGCCGTACTCGACGACCAGCGGCGCGACCTCCTCCACCTGCGGCGAGTCGGGCAGCATGGTGACCACCGCGTCGGCGCCGCCGACCGCCTCGACCACGCTGGAGGCGCCCTTGCCGCCCAGGGCGACGAGCTGGTCCACCCGCTCGGCACTCATGTCATACCCGGTCACGACATATCCGGCTTTGAGGAGGTTGGCCGCCATCGGGCTGCCCATGATCCCCAAGCCGACGAACCCGATGTTCATCCGTGCCTCCAGTCGAACGCGCCCGGCCCCTGGTGCCGGTACTCCAGGCCGACGTGCCCTCGGTAGCCCGCGGCCTCCAGGCGAGGGAGGATCTCCGTGAGATACGGCATGCGCCCGCTCCCGGGCCGCCCTCTGCCGGGGTCGTCGGCGATCTGCACATGGCCGAATCGCGCGCAGTGCCGGTCGATGAGGGCCAGGAGGTCCTCGCCCATCCGGTTCAGGTGGTAGAGGTCGGCCAGGAAGGCCACGTTCTCCCGGTCCACCTCGTCGATCAGCTCGAACGCCGCCTCCGACGACGTGATCGGATATTTCGGGTTCTCGTGGGAGTTGAGGGCCTCGACGACCACGGTCGCGCCGATGCCGGCCGCCGCGTCCGCCGCCCTCCTCAGGTTCGCCACGGCCAGGTCCCGGTCGGTGTCCGGGCCGTTGCCGTACAGGGCGTTCAGCACCCCGCAGCCCAGCTCTCCGGCCAGCCGGACCGCGGCGTCGATGTTCGCCTGGAACCGGGCAGAGCCGTCCGGCCTGGCCAGCAGGCCGCGCTCACCCGCCGCCATGTCGCCCGCGTCGAAGTTCAGCCCGGCCAGGCGCACCCCGGCGTCCTCGATGGCCTGCCGCAGCGCCGCCAGCTCAGCGCCCGACGGGTCCGGCGTGCCGAACGGCCACCACAGCTCCACGGCGTCGAACCCGTGCTTGGCCGCCGCGGCCGGGCGCTCCAGCAGCGGCAGGTCGGTGAACAGGATGGAGAGGTTGACGTCGAACCTCACGACACACCCGCCGCGGCCAGCGCCGAGCGCATGAGGCGGGCCGTCTCGGACGGGGTCCGCCCGACCCTGACCCCGACCGCCTCCAGGGCCTCCTTCTTGGCCTGGGCGGTCCCGGACGAGCCGGACACGATGGCGCCCGCGTGCCCCATCGTCTTGCCCTCTGGGGCGGTGAACCCGGCCACGTAGGCCACGACCGGCTTGGTGACGTTCCCGGCGATGTAGGCGGCGGCCCGCTCCTCGGCGTCGCCGCCGATCTCGCCGATCATCACGATCGCGTCGGTGCCCGGGTCGTCCTGGAACGCCCGCAGGCAATCGATGTGGGTGGTCCCGACGACCGGGTCGCCGCCGATGCCGACGGCGGTGGAGAAGCCGAGGTCCCGCAGCTCGTACATGAGCTGGTACGTCAGCGTCCCCGACTTCGACACCAGCCCGATGCGCCCGGCCGAGGTGATGTCGGCGGGGATGATCCCGGCCGAGGACTGCCCGGGGCTGATCAGTCCGGGGCAGTTCGGCCCGATGATCCTGGTACGGCCGTTCGCGAGGGCGCGGAAGCGTACCGCGTCGTGGACGGGAACGCCCTCAGTGATCACCACGCACAGCGGCACGCCCGCCGCCACCGCCTCCTCCACGGCGCCGCCGGTGAACCGCGGCGGCACGAACACCACCGAGACGTCCGCCCCGGTCTCCGTCATCGCCTCGGCCACGGAGCCGAACACCGGCACCGTGCGCTCGCCGAAGTCCACCGACCGCCCGCCCTTGCCCGGGGTCACCCCGGCCACGACGTCGGTCCCCGCGGCCAGCATGCGGGCCGTGTGCCTGGTGCCTTCCGCGCCGGTCATGCCCTGCACGAGCACCCGGCTGTCCTTGGTCAGAAAGATCGCCATCTCACGCACCTGCCGCGAGTCTGGCCGCCATCTCGGCGGCGCCGTCCATGGTGGAGACCTGGCGGACGGCCGGGTGCCGGGCGTCGCTGAGGATGCGCCGCCCCACCTCGGCGTTGTTGCCGTCCAGCCGTACGACGATGGGCCTGCCGTGGCCGCGCTCGCCGAGGAGTTCGAGCGCGGTGACGATGCCGTTCGCCACCGCGTCGCAGGCCGTGATGCCGCCGAAGACGTTGACCAGCACCGAGCGCACGTCGGGGTCGGCCAGGATGATCTCCAGCCCGTCAGCCATGATCTTGGCGGACGCGCCGCCGCCGATGTCCAGGAAATTGGCCGGGGCCGCGCCCGCGCCGGCGACCACGTCGAGCGTGCTCATGACCAGGCCCGCGCCGTTGCCGATGACGCCGACCCGCTTGGCCGGCGAAGACGACCCGTCCAGCTTGACGTAGTTCAGTCCCTTGGCCCTGGCCCGGTCCTCCAAGCTGTCACCGGGCTCCGCGTACTCCCACGTGTGCCGGAAGCCGGCGTTGTCGTCGAGGGTGACCTTGCCGTCGAGCGCCACGATCCGCTGGTCGGTGGTGCAGATCAGCGGGTTGACCTCGACGAGCAGCGCGTCCTCTGCGACCAGCACCCGCCACAGCGTCTCCAGTACGCCGGCCGCCTGCTCGGGCAGGCCCGCCTTGGCCGCCAGCAGCCGCGCGGTGTCCGCGTCCACCCCCGCCACCGGGTCGATCGGCAGTTTCACGATGGCGTCTGGGTCGGTGGCCGCCAGCTCCTCGATCTCCACGCCGCCCTGGCCGGACACCATCGCCAGGAAACCGCCCTCGGCGCGGTCCACGAGGAAGGCCGCGTAGTACTCCTCGAACGGCACGGTCGCGGCCTCGACCAGCACGCGGCGCGCGAGGTGCCCCTTGATGTCCATCCCGAGCACACGGGCGGCCTCCTGCTCGGCCGAGACCGGCCCCGCCGCCGGTCTGATCCCGCCTGCCTTGCCTCGTCCACCGGTCTTCACCTGGGCCTTGATGACAACGGGCGCCTTCAGCTCGGCCGCGATCTCGCGGGCCTCGGCCGGGGTGGCCGCGATCCTGCCTGCCGGGACCGGGATCCCGTGACGCCCGAAGAGCTCCTTCGCCTGGTACTCGTACAGGTCCATTCGAGCCTCCTTTGTCTACGGTATACCGTATGGAGTATCCTCAGTCTAGGGTCTCGACAGAGGCCGGACTTCTGGATATTCCATACAGTATGGAGAATGCAATCAGGGACTGGCGGGGGCGCGCGTACCTCCCAGGACCCGTCCCCGCCGACCGCACCCGCATGTTCTGGCTGGCCTGGGCCGCGATGGCGGCGATCAGCCCGCTCCAGTACGGCTACGCCGCGCTCCTCGCCCAGCAGGCCGCAGGGCTGACCCTCCTGGCCGTCTGGATCGCCTGCCAGGCCGCGGGCGCGCTTCCCGCCCTCCACCTGGTACGGCGTGGCCGCCTGAGCGTGCGCGCCGCGCTGGCCGCCGGGGCCGCGCTGAGCGGCCTGGGGCTGGCCACGGCCACGCTGACCGGCCCGGGCCTCACCGCCGAGGGCGCCGCGTCGTCCGCGTTGGGCGGTGCGTCGTCCGCGCTCGGCGGCGGCGAAGTGTCATCGCTGCTCGCGGGCGGCGGGCTCGGCCTGGTCGCCTTCGTGGGTTACGCGCTGCTCGGCGGGCTCGGCGCGGGCCTCGTCTACGGGGTGTGCGGCGAGGTCGTCTCCTCCTGGTATCCGGAGCGGCCCGCCGCCCAGGTCGGGCTGATCACCGGCGCCTTCGGCTACGGTGCCGTGCCCCTGCTGGTCTGGGCCGGGATCGCCCCGGACGCGACGCGTCATGGCGATCTCATGCCGACTTCTGAGACCGTTATGGCCGCCTTCCTGGTCGCCGCGGTCGTCGCGGTGGCCGTCATCGGGGCCGCGGCCCGCTACCTGCGACTGCCCCCGGCGCTGTGGTGGCCCGACGACGTGGACCCGCGCTCGCACGCGCTCGACGCGGCGCGGCTGCGCATCACCCCGGAGGCCGCCAAGCAGTTCAGACTCCCCCAGGCGCTGCGCACGCGGACGCTGCCGGCGCTCGCCCTGATCCTGACGTGCGCGGGCGCGGTGTCGGTGTTCGACGTGATCGTGGTCGCGGGGGCGGGGTCATGGGGCGCGCTGGCGGTCCTGGTGGCGCTCAACGGCACGAGCCGGTCGGTGGCCATGCGGTGCTCGGAGCTGTTCGGCCGCAGACGGGTGCTCGCCGCCGTCCTGGGCGCGCTCGCGATAGGCCAGGTGCTGTTGGCGGCCGCCGTCTTGGAGGCCGCATCCGCCGGCGGGTCGCTGGTATCGGCGCCCGCACCGATCGGCGGGGCGCCGCCACCGGACGGCGCGGTGCCGGCCGGCGGCATGGCGGGTGGCGGGGCGTTGCTGTGGCTCGGAGTCATCGCCGCCGGGCTGGGCGGCGGGGCCTTCTATCCCCTCCTCGCCAGCCTCGTTCGCGAGTTCTTCGGCAGCGAGCGGGCGGGGGAGATCCATGCGGTCGTCTACAGCGCGAAGGCCGTCGCCGGAGTCGTCGCCGTCACGCTGGCCCTGATCGCGCTCACCACCCCCGTGGCAGCCCTGCTGGCCGCCGCCGCGCTCGCGGCGCTCCCCGCTTTGGCCACGCCGCGGCTGCGCCTCCCCGGCCTGCCCGCCACAATCCCCCTGTGACGAGGTTCACCAGCCGAGTTCACCGAGTGAACGGTATGCTGTAGGCAGTCGACGAAAAACCGTTAAACGCAGTCCCTGGAGACGTGACCATGTTGCTGTCGGATCAGGCCGGTCAGGCGGCGGCCACCAAGATTCCCCGCCCTGCCACGCTCCGGGAGAGCGTCATCGAGGCCATCCAGGAGCACATCGTCTCCGGCCAGCTCAAGCCCGGCCAGCACCTGGTCGAGAGCGAGCTGGCCGATCTGCTCGGTGTGTCGAGGCAGCCGGTTCGCGAGGCGCTGCAGCAGCTCAGCGGTGAGGGCTGGGTCGACCTGCACCCGGGCCAGGGCGCGTTCGTGCACGTACCCACCGTAGAGGAGGCCGACCAGCTGCTCGCCGTGCGCGCGCTGCTGGAGACCGAATCCGCCAGGCTCGCCGCCAAGCACGCGGGCGAGGACGGCGTGAAGCGGCTGCGCGCCTTGTGCGGGCGCGGCATCGCGGCGGTGGAGTCCGACGACGTCGAGGCCGCTGTGGCGATCAACTCCGACCTGCACGCCCTGGTGACGGCGCTATCGGGCAACAAGGTGCTCGCCGAGCTGGCCAGCCAGGTGGCCAGGCGGGTGCGGTGGTACCACACGCCGGTGGCCCGCCAGCGCGGCATGGCCTCGTGGGAGGAGCACACGGCGCTGATCGACGCCATCGAGGCCGGCGACGAGCGCCGGGCGGCGAAGATCATGCGCGAGCACACCGAGCACACCCGCGCCTCCTACATGGAGCAGCGCGAGAACGAGCCCGTCCAGCCCGCCCCGAAGCTGGTGCGCCGGCGCCGCCCGCGCACGCCGCACGCGGGATGACGACGGGTTGATCTAGCGTTCACAGAAGAGCACATGCTCCGAAACACCTCGGGTAGAGGCTGGAGCAGCACAGTGAGGAGGTGCATGACCATGAAGGCGTTTTTCCGCTTTCTTCTTGGTGATCCCCTGGGCCAGGCAGGAGACGGCAGAGCCATCGGCGTCGGCCTGAGCGCGGCGCTCAAGAAGCACTACTCGGCCGACGACGCCGATCGCTACCTACGGGAATGGGCCGCCGAGCACGACGTACGCAAGACTCCGCGGCACTGAACGACCGCGCCGCACGCGACGGCGGCGCGAGCAGCCACACCCCCACGCGAGCACCCGCGAGCGCGCAGCCGCACCCCCCGCACTGAGCCGCGGCAGGGATGTTCCAGCACCCCACCGCGGCATGGTCAGCGCTCCGCAGGCTCTGGTTCCTCCACCTTCGCCTTCTCGGCGTCGCGGGCCGATTTGAGCAGGCTCAGCACCGTGGTGACGGCGAGGGTGCCGACGATGACGCCGAGAGACACCAGGATCGGGATCTCCGGCGCCCATGACACGCCGTCGTGGTGCAGCGCCTCCATGATCAGCTTCACCCCGATGAAGGCCAGCACCACCGACAGCCCCTTGCTCAGATAGACGAGCCGGTCCAGCAGCCCGCCGATGAGGAAGAAGAGCTGCCGCAGCCCCATGAGGGCGAAGGCGTTCGCGGTGAACACCAGATAGGGCTCCTTGGTGAGCCCGAAAATGGCCGGGATGGAGTCGAGCGCGAACAGCAGGTCGGTGGTCCCGATGGCGACCATCACGATCAGCATCGGGGTGACCATCCTGCGCCCGAGATGCACGGTGAGGCGGGCTCCGTGATAGGTGTCCGTGGTCGGGAGCACCCGGCGCACCGTGCGCAGGGCGATGTTCTCGGAGAACTCCGCCTCCTCGTCCTCGTGCCCGATCAGCTTCCACGCGGTGTAGACGAGGAACGCGCCGAACACGTAGAACAGCCAGTCGAACCTGGCGACCGCCTCCGCGCCCGCCGCGATGAACGCACCCCGCATGAGCAGCGCCACGATGATGCCGACGAGCAGCACCTTCTGGCGATACTGCCGGGGCACCTGGAATCGGCTCATGATCAGCAGGAAGACGAAGAGGTTGTCCACGCTGAGCGAGTACTCGGTGATCCAGCCGGCGAAGAACTCCCCTCCGTACGCGGGGCCCGACACCAGGAGCAGGCCGGCGCCGAAGGCCACGGCCAGGCCGACGTAGAAGGCCACCCAGCCCACGCACTCCCTGAAGGAGGGCTCGCGCGGGTTGCGCGCCACCAGCCAGAAGTCGAACGCGAGGACGACACCGAAGCCGCCTATCGTGGCCAGCCAGACCCAGACGGGCAGGTTCAACGTCGCGCTCCCTTCCTCACGCGCAGAGCCTCGGCGTGCTGAACGTAGAGGCCGAGCAGCGCCTCGGCGCGCGGGTTGGCGTCCGCGCGGCGCATCAGCCAGTACGGAATGAGCCGCTCGTGCAGCCAGATGAAGCCGATCGCGAATCCGAGAGCCACCATGGCCTGGTAGGCCAGGAAGCCGAACACGCCGTCGGCCAGGCCGATCCCGGTCAGGCTCTCCTGCACCAGCCGGGACACGGGGAAGGCCGCCATCCAGTACAGGCCCGCGGGCCCGAAGGTCCCCGGCCGGAACACGCCGTGGCCGAGCAGCACGCCGTAGAGCCCGCCGAACAGGGCGAGCGGCACGGTGAGCGTCAGGGCCGACAGCGCGGCCATACCGGTGGGCGCCCCCGCGATCAGGGTCAGCCCACCGGCCATGGCACCGGCGACGGCTCCGATGGACGCCCCTGGCAGGGCGATCTCGAGGCTGTGCCGTCCGTCCATCAGCCCACGACCACGCCGAAGGCGAAGAGGCTGTAGAACAGCATCCCGAGATAGAACACCGCGCCGAACCCGATGATCAGGTTGGTCCACCACTTCGGCCTGATCGGTTTGGGCAGCATCCGGTTGTTCACCAGCAGCAGCGTCACGCAGTACGCGCCCATCGCGAACGTCGACAGGAACGCCAGCGTGTCCAGGATCCCGCTCGGTCCGTCGGCCGGGCCGAACAGCAGGATCAGGATGCCGAATATGATCACGCCCCAGAGGAAGAACGCGTACAGATGCGACATGCGCATCTTCTTCGCCCCTGGCACGAAGTTGTAGGTCATGTCAGCCTGGCCGCGCGAGAAGGAGTCGAACAGCCCCAGCGTCGCGTTCAGGCCGATCAGCGCGATGAACCCGAGGAAGACCACGCCGAGCACGGAGCTGCCTGCCGAGGAGACGGCGTCGGCCATGGCGCTGAGCGCGACCTCCCGGTCCTCGTTCCTGATGATGTCCTGCACGGCCGGGTTCTGCCGCACCGCCGCCTGCGCGATCACCGTGAAGGAGATCGTGACCAGCATGGTGATGCCCCAGAACAGCAGCAGGGCGTCGAAGGTGACCCAGCGCCGCCAGCCCCGCCACTTGGCCATCTCGGCCGGGTCCTCGGTGTCGAACATGAAGCCGCGCGCGGGCATGGCCTCTTCCTCGCCCGCGTGCCGCAGCCCGCGGACCTTCGGGATGTGCGCGCCCATGCCTGCCCCGGAGTCACGCAGGTGCAGCGTGTACCACATCTGCTGCATGCCCGAGGGACCGGCGAACGCGCACGCGCCCACGATCACCGGGAACCAGGCCGCCGACATGGCCTCGGCCGGCAGGTAGCCGATCGCGAACATGCCGGTGATCGTGGAGACCACGTCGCTCCAGGAGCCCACCATGGCCGCGATCACGGCCGTGCCGAGCACGAGCGCGCCGATGAGCAGCGACAGCACGTTCTCGAGCAGGTTGTAGATCACCTTGGCCAGGCTGAAGACCACGCCGACCAGGATCAGGCCGATGATGGCTGTCACCAACCAGGGGATCCCGGTTATCTCCTCGAACGCCGCCGCGCCCGCGGACAGGTGTCCCGGCCACATGTAGACGGCGATCGCGACGATGAAGAAGAACCACATGATCGGCTTGAACACCCGGGCCGCGCCGGAGAAGATGCTCTCCCCCGTCGCCATGGCGTACCTGGCCATCTCCAGCATGACCACGGCCTGCAGCGTCACGCCGATCAGGAACAGCCACCTGATCTCCGGCCCGAACAGCAGCACCAGCCTGGGCCACATGTACGACTCGCCCATGCCCACGCCCAGTGCGACGAGGAAGACCGTCGGCCCGAGAATGTGCACCGAAGGGGGCGCGTCGGGGAGCTTTCTGATGGGCATCGGCTCGAGCCGGCCCGCTTTCCATACTCGTTCGTCCTCGACCGGCGGCACGGCTGTCGCCGGTGTCACCGGTGGTGTTTTCGATGTGTCCACCTACGGACCTCCTGGGGGGTTGTTGCCTTCCTCGTAGGCGCAGAGAATCTGCTGCCTGCGATGGACCGCTGGACGCGGCCCACCCTGCGCTGCCCCGAATAGCCCCCGTGACTGGCCAATAAGAAACCTGCTCGTTGGACTGCCGCCCTACTGTCGTGCCTGGTGGAGGCCGTAGCGGCAGTCCACTTTGCAGATTTCTTATTGGTGCCGCGCCTGGCTCTAGCGCAACAGTCCGGCCGCCCTGGCCCAGCGGTACTTCGCACCGAGGACCGCCACGGGCTTCTCCGTCGTGTACGGGTACGCGACCACGCCGTGCTCGAACAGGTACTCGCAGGCCTCCTCAACCTCGGTGTCGCCGGCCAGCGACGCCACGACCGGCTTGACGTTCCCCTTCTCCCGCTCCTCCGCCACCACGCGGGCGATCAGCTCGGCGAACACCATCGGCGGCGTCACGATCGTGTGCCAGTAGCCCAGGACGAGCGCGTGGATGCGCTCGTCGGCCAGGCCGAGGCGGACCGTGTTCCCGTACGTCGCCGGCGGTTCACCGCCGGTGATGTCGATCGGGTTGCCGGCCGCGCCGAACGGCGGGATGTAGGCGCGGAACGCGGCGTCCAGGTCGGGCGGGATGTCCATGAGCGTCAGGCCCGCGTCCACGCAGGCGTCGGAGAGCAGCACGCCCGAGCCGCCCGCCCCGGTGATGATGACGACGTTCTCGCCCTTCGGCGCGGGCATGAGCGGCAGCGCGCGGGCGTACTCCAGCATGTCGTTGAGCCCGGGCGCCCGCACGACGCCGGCCTGGCGGAGGATGTCGTCGTACACCTTGTCGTCGCCGGCCAGCGCCCCGGTGTGGGATCCGGCCGCCCGCGCGCCCATCGCGGTGCGCCCGGCCTTGAGCACGATGACCGGCTTCTCCTTGACGACCCGGCGGGCCGCCTCGACGAAGCCGCGCCCGTCCTTGAGGTCCTCCAGGTGCATGGCCACGGCCCTGGTGTTGTCGTCCTGCTCGAAGAACGTGAGCAGGTCGTCCTCGTCCACGTCGGCCTTGTTGCCGACGCCGACGATGGCCGAGACGCCCATCTTGGTGGTGCGGCTGAAGCCCAGGATGGCCATGCCGATGCCGCCGCTCTGCGAGGTCAGCGCCACGCTGCCCTTGACGTCGTACGGGGTGCAGAACGTCGCGCAGAGATTCTCCGGCGTGTAGTAGTAGCCGTAGATGTTCGGGCCGAGCATGCGCACGCCGTGCCTGCGCGCGATCTCGACGATCTCCTGCTGGCCCTCGACGTTGCCCGTCTCGGCGAACCCGGACGGGATCATGATGGCGCCGGCCACGCCCTTCTCCCCCACCTCCTCCAGCGCCGCCGCGACGAACTTGGCGGGGATGGCGAAGACGGCCACGTCCACGTCGCCGGGGACGTCGGAGACGCTCTTGTACGCGGGCAGCCCCATGATCTCGTCGGCCTTCGGGTTGATCGGGAAGATCTGGCCCTTGTAGCCGCCGTTGATGAGGTTCCGCATGACCGAGTTGCCGATCTTGCCGCTCTCGGCGGAGGCGCCGATCACGGCGACCGAGCGCGGCTTGAATATCCGCGTCATCTGCCGCAGGATCTCCTCGCGCGACAGCCTCTGGACCTCCGCGGGCTTGTCACCGATGAGGATGCGCACGTCGGCGGCCACCGCGCCGTTCGCGTCGGCGAAGACGGGGTTGAGGTCCACCTCGACGATCTCGGGGAAGTCGGTCACCAGCCTGCCGACGCGCTCGATCAGCCCCGCCAGTGCCGCCCGGTCGGCCGGCTTGGCGCCACGGGCACCACGGAGCACCTCTGCTGCCCTGATGTCGTCGAGCATCCCAAGCGCATCATCACCCAAAACCGGGGCAAGCCGGAAGGTCACATCCTTAAGTACTTCAACCAGGACGCCGCCCAGGCCGAAGGCGACGACCTTGCCGAAGGTCGGGTCGGTGACGGCGCCGACGATGACCTCGTGGCCGCCGCCGACGAGCTGCTGCACCTGGATGCCGTCGATCTTGGCGTCGGGATCGTAGGCGCGGGCGTTGGCGAGGATCGTGTCGTAGCCCTGGCGTACCTCGTCGGCGGTCTTCAGCCCGACGAGCACGCCGCCGGCGTCGGTCTTGTGCAGGATGTCGGGCGAGACGATCTTCAGCACGACCGGGAGCCCGATCTTCTCGGCGATCTCCACCGCCTCGGCGGCCGAGGCGGCCAGCCCTTCGCCGGGGGTGGCGATCCCGTACGCCTCGCACAGCAGGCGCCCCTCAGGGGCGGTCAGGGCCGTACGGCCCTCGGCGAGCGCCTTGTCCAGTACTTCCCTGACTGTGCTCATGGTCGCGCTCCCTACGGGCACTCCCTGGTTACGCAGGCTGCCGCTGCCGGGCCCTACTCGCCGCTCCACTAGATGACTCCGTTCGACTTGAGTTCCGCGAGCTCGTCCGCGCTCACGCCGAACTCGCCGTAGATCTCCTGGTTGTGCTCGCCGAGCAGGGGCGGGGTGCGGACGTCGACCGGCGAGTCCGAGAGCTGCAACGGGCTGCCGACGGTCACGAACTCGCCGCGCTCCGGGTGGTCGACCGTGACGACGATGCCCTCGTCGCGCAGCGACTCGTCCTCGACCAGCTCCTTGGTCGACAGGATCGGCCCGCAGGGGATGTTCTCGGCGTTGAGCCGGTCCAGGACCGTCCACTTGTCGTGGCGGATCGTCCACTCCTCGATGAGCTGGAACATCTTGTCCAGCTTCGGCAGCCGCGCCTCCGGCGTCGCCCACTCGGGGTCCTCGGCCAGCTCGGGCCGGCCGATGATGTTCGAGATCGGCTTCCAGCCGGGCGGCTGGACGATCACGTAGATGTAGTCGTTCGGGCCGCCGGGAGCGCAGCGCACCGCCCAGCCGGGCTGGCCGCCGCCGCTGGCGTTGCCGGAGCGGGGCACCTCGTCGTTGAACGTCTTGTTCGGGTATTCGCGCAGCGGGCCGTGCGCCAGCCGCTGCTGGTCACGGAGCTTGACCCGGCACAGGTTCAGGACGGCGTGCTGCATGGCCACCTGCACCCGCTGGCCGCGCCCGGTCTGCTCGCGCTGGTAGAGGGCGGCCAGGATGCCGGCGACCGCGTGGATGCCGGTGCCCGAGTCGCCGATCTGCGCGCCGGTGGCCAGCGGCGGGCCCTCCTCGAAGCCGGTGGTGCTCATCGAGCCGCCCATCGCCTGCGCGATCACCTCGTACGCCTTGAACTTGGCGTACCGGCCGGCGCCGAAGCCCTTGATCGAGGCGTAGATCAGGCGCGGGTTGAGTTCCTGCAGGCGCTCCCAAGAGAAGCCCATGCGATCGACGGCGCCCGGGCCGAAGTTCTCCACCATGATGTCGGCGCTCTTCACCAGCTCGGTGAAGATCTCCTTGCCGCGGTCGCTCTTCATGTTGAGCGTGATGCTGCGCTTGTTGCAGTTGAGCATCGTGAAGTAGAGGCTGTCGACGCCGGGCACGTCGCGCAGCTGCTGCCGGGTGATGTCCCCGTGCGGGGCCTCCAGCTTGACCACGTCGGCGCCCAGCCAGGCGAGCAGCTGGGTGGCGGACGGGCCGGACTGGACGTGGGTCATGTCGAGGACGCGGACACCTTCGAGTGCCTTCATGTCGAAATTCCCCTACTTGTACATGGTTTGGTTCATGGTTCCGGGGGCGTAGACCTCTGGGTCGACCCAGACGTTGATCAGCGAGGGCTTGCCCGACTCCCTCGCCCGCTCCAGCGCGGGCCGGATCTCCGCCGGGTCGCGCACCTCCTCGCCGTGGCCGCCGAGGAGCTTGGCGAAGTCGCCGTAGCGGATGTCTCCGAGGGTGTTGCCGACGCGGGCGCGGTCCTCGCCGTACTTGGCGGCCTGGCCGTACCTGATCTGGTTCATGGACGAGTTGTTGCCGATGACGCCGATGAACGGCAGGTCGAAGCGGACCATGGTCTCGAAGTCCCAGCCGGTCAGGCTGAAGGCGCCGTCGCCGAACAGGCACAGCACCTCCTTGTCGCGCCGCGCCTGCTTGGCGGCCATCGCGAACGCCATGCCGACGCCGAGGGTGCCGAGCGGTCCGGGGTCCATCCAGTGGCCGGGCGATTTGGGCTGCACGACCTGGCCGGAGAAGGTGACGATGTCGCCGCCGTCGCCGATGTAGATGGTGTCCTCGGTCAGGAACTCGTTGATCTCGTGGACGAGGCGGTACGGGTCGATGGGCTGGGCACCGGAGTGCTGGCGGGGCAGCCGCTTCTCGTACGCCTGGGTCTCGACGGCGCGTAGCTCGTCCATCCATGCCTTGCGCTTGGCGGCGGCGTCCCCGATGCGGCCGCTGGCGGCCTGGGCCGCGGCGGCGAGGATGAGGCCGGCGTCGCCCACGATCCCCAGGTCGATGTCCCGGTTCTTGCCGACGGTGCGGTAGTCGAGGTCGATCTGGACCACGGTCGCGGCCGGGGAGAGCCGCTTGCCGTAGCCCATCCTGAAGTCGAACGGGGTGCCGACGATGATGATCAGGTCGGCCTCGGTGAAGGCGTATCTGCGGCTGAGCTGGAAGTGGTGCGGATCGCCGGGCGGGAGCGTGCCCCGGCCCGAGCCGTTCATGTACGCGGGCACGTTCAGGGAGCGGACGAAGTCGATGGCCGCGTCGGTCGCCCGGCACGTCCATACCTGGCTGCCGAGCAGGATGGCCGGCTTCTCGGCGTGCGCCAGCAGGTCCGCCAGCCGCTCGATCGCCTCGGGGTCGCCCTGCTGGCGGGTGGAGGCGCGGTAGTGCCCGGCCTTGGGGATGCGCGCCTTCTCCAAGGGGACCTTCGCGTCGAGCACGTCGCGCGGGATCTCCAGGAAGGACGGGCCTGGCGCGCCGTGGTAGCACTCGCGGAAGGCCATCGACACGAGGTCGGCCACCCGCTCCGTGCTGGGCACCGTGGCGGCGAACTTGGTGATCGGGGTCATCATGTCCACGTGGGGCAGGTCTTGAAGTGAGCCCATCTTGTGCTGGCTCAGCGCGCCCTGGCCGCCGATGAGCAGCATCGGGCTCTCCGCGCGGAACGCGTTGGCCACGCCGGTCACCGCGTCCGTCGTGCCGGGTCCGGCGGTGACGACCGCGCAACCGGGCTTGCCGGTGATGCGGGCGTACCCGTCGGCGGCATGCGCGGCCACCTGTTCGTGGCGTACGTCGATGACCTCGATGCCCTCATCGACACAGCCGTCGTAGATATCGATGATGTGGCCGCCGCAGAGCGTGTAGATCACGTCCACGCCCTCGGCCTTGAGTGCCTTGGCTACGAGATGTCCGCCAGAGATCGTTTCCGACATCATGCCACCCTTTCCCGGCGACTGTCTTCCGCATACTGCATACCGTATGAAGGCAATGGTTACTCCGTCGTGAACGGCCTGTCTAGACCCCCGGGGGCAACTCGATCAGCTCGACCTGCTCGCCGGCCCACCCCGGAGGGACCACGGCCAGGGCGTCCGCCAAGGCCGCTCCCCAGAGCGATCCGGGCCGGTCATGCCCCACGGGCACGGCTCCCCGGCCGGTTCTCCTGACCGGCACCAGCCGCGTGTCCCGCTCGTGCGCCCGCACGGCTCCGGCCAGCGCACTCGTCTCTTTGCCCGCCGGGGTTCCGGCCGGCTCGCGCAGCATCGGGACGAGCAGGGTGAGCGACGCGGCCAGGGCCGCGAACGGGTTCCCGGGCAGTCCGACGACCAGCGGCCCGCCGGGGAGGCGAGCGAGCAGCTGCGGGTGCCCGGGACGTACGGCGACGCCGTCGATGAGGACTTCGGCGTCGAGGTCGCCGAGCACGGCACGGAGGTGATCGGCGGGGCCTTTGGAGGAGGCACCGCACACCACGACCACGTCGACCACAGCGGCACGCCCACCGACACCGCCCGCCCCGGCGTGACAACCGACATCACCCGGCCCATCCCTGTCGACGGCACCACCACCGCCGTCGCTCGACACAGCGGCGGGCGGCGCGGCGATCAGTGAAGCGAGCCTGCAGCGGAGCGGGGCGGCACCGTCGGGGAGGCGGGCGGTGCCTGTGACGCGGCCTCCTGCCCACTCCACCAAGCCTGGCAGGAACGGGCCGATCGCGTCGCGCACCCGGCCCGGCGCAGGGACGCCCTCGTGCACCACCTCGTCGCCCGTGACCAGCACCGTCACGCGCGGCCTGGGCCGTACCAGCAGCTCGTCGTGGCCGAGGGCGGCGGCCAGGCCGAGCGCCACCGGCGTCACCACCGCGCCCGCGCCCAGGACCACCGTGCCCTCGGCGATGTCCTCGCCGCGCCGCCGGATGTGGCGCCCCGGCTCGGCGGGGCCCGCCACCCACACCGGCTCCACCGCACCGCGCCCCGCGTCGCCCCGCATCCGGGGCACCGGCACTACAGCCGCCTGCTCATAGGGCAGCACCGACTCCGCCCCCACCGGCACCGGAGCGCCGGTGGCGATCTCCACCGCCTCCCCCGCCCGCAACTCGCCCTCGTAAAAGGCACCTCCGGCCAGGACGTGCCCGGCCACGCGCCACGGGCCGGCGCCCGCGACCGCGTATCCGTCCATCGCCGCCACGTCGACGCCCGGCACCGCCACCAGCGCCGTCAAAGGACCGGCCAGGCGACACCCGAGCGCCTCTGACAACGGCATCGGCAAAGGCCCTAGCGGGCGGGCCGCGCCCGCCGCCACGGCCCGCGCAGACCCCCATGACGTCGCTTCCACCACTGGTCCATGCCGCACAACGGTCATCGGCGCGCTCCTTGACCCGTGTTTTTCCATACTGTATACCGAATGCACGATGGCCCGCATCCAGCGGCCCATCGCGGGCAGCGGATTCCGCGCCTACGGTGGGCCGCGTTCAGCGGCTCACCGCATGTGACGGGCTCGTCCATACGATCCGACGCGAGAACGGAGCGCAGCATGAAGGTCGCTGTTCTTGGCGCCGGCGCCATCGGCGCATACGTGGGTGCCGCCCTCCACCGGGCGGAAGTCGAGGTGCACCTCATCGCGAGAGGCGAGCATCTGCAGGCGATACGCCGCGCCGGTGTGCGGGTGCTCACCCCCAGGGGCGACTTCACCGCCCACCCCCATGCCACCGACGACCCCACCCAGGTCGGCCCGGTGGACCACGTCTTCCTGGGCCTCAAGGCGAACAGCTACGCTTCGGCGGGCCCCATGATCGAGCCGCTCCTGCACGGGACCACGAGCATCATCGCCGCGCAGAACGGCATCCCGTGGTGGTACTTCCACGGGCTCAAGGGCCCCTACGAGGGCTACCGCATCGAGAGCGTCGACCCGGGCGGCGCGGTGACGACCGCGCTGCCGCTGCACCGGGCGATCGGCTGCGTCGTGTACGCCGCCACCGAGATCGAGCGTCCAGGCGTGATCCGCCACCTGGAGGGCACCCGCTTCTCCATCGGCGAGCCGAGCGGCGAGCTGAGCGAGCGGTGCCTGGCCTTCAGCCGGGCCGCGGTGGAGGGCGGCCTGAAGTGCCCGGTCGAGCGCGACCTGCGCCGCGACGTGTGGATCAAACTCATGGGAAACATCGCCTTCAACCCCATCAGCGCGCTGGCCAGGGCGACGATGGCCGGGATCTGCCGCCACGACGGCACCAGGGAGCTGGTCGTGGCCATGATGCGGGAGACGGTGGACGTGGCCAGCCGGGTGGGCTGCGATCCGGGGATCTCGATCGAGCGCCGGCTGAGGGGCGCGGAGAAGGCGGGCGAGCACAAGACGTCCACGCTCCAGGACCTGGAGAAGGGCAAGCCACTGGAGCTGGACGTGCTGCTGGCGGCGGTGGTCGAGCTGGCCGACCTGACCGGCGCCGAGGTCCCGACCCTGCGGGCGATCCACGCGGTGAGCGACCTGCTCAACGAGAACCTTGTCCGTGCGGTCTAGCTCGGAATACGGTAGATGGTATACAGAATGGAGGGATCATGAGCTATGACCGCCTGACCCATCCACTGGTGCGCGAGAACGGCGTGCTGCGCGAAGCGACATGGGAAGAGGCGCTGGAGCGTGCGGCCGAAGGCTTCCGCCGCAACGTCACCAAGCACGGGCCCGACTGCTTCGCGATGCTGTCGTGCGCCCGCTCCACCAACGAGATGAACTACGTCGGGCAGAAGTTCACCCGCGTGGTGATCGGCACCAACAATGTGGACTCCTGCAACCGCACCTGCCACGCCCCCAGCGTCGCGGGGCTGTCAGCGGCGTTCGGCAGCGGCGGCGGCACCTCCTCCTACCAGGAGGTGGAGGACACCGACGTGATAGTGATGTGGGGCTCGGCGGCCCGCAACGCCCACCCCATCTTCTTCCAGCATGTGCTCAAGGGCATCCACAACGGCGCCCGGATGTTCGCCGTCGACCCGCGGCGCACCGGCACCGCCCAATGGGCCGACCTGTGGCTGGGGCTCAACGTGGGCACCGACATCCCGCTCGCCCACGCGATCGCCAGGGAGATCATCCACGCCGGGCTGCACAACGAGGCGTTCATCGAGCGGGCCACGGTCGGGTTCGAGGAGTTCAAGGAGTCGGTCGAGCCGTGGACGCTCAGCGCCGCCGAGCAGGTCACCGGCGTGCCGGCCGACGCGATCAGGGAGCTGGCCCACACGTACGCCCGCGCCGACCGCGCCCAGCTGTGCTGGACGCTCGGCATCACCGAGCACCACAACGCGACGGACAACGTACGGGCGCTGATCAACCTGGCCCTGCTGACCGGCCACGTCGGCCGCTACGGCTCGGGCCTGTCGCCGCTGCGCGGCCAGAACAACGTGCAGGGCGGCGGCGACATGGGCGCCATCCCCAACCGCCTGCCGGGCTTCCAGGACATCCTGGACCCGAAGACCAGAGCGCGCTTCGAGAGCGCCTGGGGGCGGGACATCCAGCCCCGCTACGGCCTCAACCTCACCCAGATGCTGGAGGCGATGGCCGACGGCGAGGTGACCACCTGCTACCTGATCGGTGAGAACCCGGTGCAGTCCGAGGCCGACTCGCTGGCCTGCATCAAGCGCCTGTCCATGCTCGACCACCTGGTCGTGCAGGACATCTTCCTCACCAAGACCGCCCAGATGGCCGACGTCGTGCTGCCGGCCAGCGCCGCCTGGTGCGAGGCGGACGGCACGTTCACCAACAGCGAGCGGCGGGTGCAGCGGGTGCGCAAGGCCCTCGACCCACCGGGCGAGGCCCGCGACGACATCTGGATCATCTGCGAGATCGCCCGCAGGCTGGGCCACGACTGGCACTACGACGGCGCCGAGGAGGTGTGGAACGAGCTGCGCGCGATGTCGCCGCAGCACGCGGGCATGTCCTACCAGCGGCTGGCGGAGCTGCAGGGCATCCAGTGGCCGTGCCCGTCGGAGGACTCGCTGGAGCCGCCGTACCTGCACGGGCGGCTGTGGGAAAGCGACCCGGTCAGGCGGGGCATGCCGGCGCCGTTCGCGGTGCTGCGCCACTCGCCGCCGGTGGACCTGCTGGACGAGGAGTACCCGCTGCGGCTGACCACGGGGCGCCGCCTCGACTCCTACAACACCGGGGTGCAGTCGTCCGGGTACGCCTCTCCGCTGCGCCGGGGCGAGACGATCGAGCTGTGCCCGGAGGACGCCGAGCGGCTCGGCGTGATCGCGGGCGAGGAGGTGCGGATCAGCTCGCGGCGCGGCTCGGTGGTCGCGCCGGTGTACATCGATCCCGCGCTGCGGCCCGGGCTGGTGTTCATGACCATGCACTTCCCGGACGAGGTGGACACCAACGCGCTGACCATCGAAGCCACCTGCCCGGTCGCGGGGACGGCCGAGTTCAAGGCGGCCGCCGTACGCATCGAGAAGCTCGTCAAGGCCGGGTGATCAGATGGATCTGAGATTCCGCGGCGCCGAGCCGTCCGAGGAGGAGCGCGCGGCCGTCGACGCCCTGCTCGGGCCGCCCGCCACCGCCTGGGAGGGCGGCGCGAGGAGCGAGGCCGACCTGCGCTTCGCCACCCGCGCCGAGCCCCGGCGCGACCTGCTGCTGCCGGCGTTGCACGCAGTCAACGACCGGGTGGGGTGGATCAGCGAGGGCGCGCTCGAGTACGTCTGCCGCCGGCTCACCGTGCCGCCGGCCGAGGCGTACGGGGTGGCGACGTTCTACTCGCTGTTCTCGATGAAGGAGCGGCCCAAGCGGGCGCTGCACGTCTGCACCGACCTGGCCTGCCAGGCCAAGGGCGCGGAGGACGTGCGCAAGCGGGCGCTGGAGCGGCTCGGCCCGCCGGGGACGTCATGGCACGAGAGCCCCTGCCTGGGCATGTGCGAGCGGGCCCCGGCCGCGCTCGCCCTGGAGGCCGGACAGCCGCCTTGCGCCCAGGTGTACGCCCCGGCGACCCCCGACACGATCACCGTCGTCACCGAGGCCCCGCCGAGCTCCAACGGCAGCGCGCCGAGCGTCACCGTCACCGGCGAGACCCCGGTGAAGGCGGCCGTGCCCCAGTCCGGGGACCCGGACCTGCTCCTGCTCAAGCGGGTCGGCCTGGTCGATCCCGCCAGCCTGGACGACTACCGGGCGACCGGCGGGTACACCGCGCTCAGGAGGGCGTTCGAGCTGGGCCCGGCCGGGGTGATCCGCGAGGTGCTGGAGTCCGGCCTGGTCGGCAGGGGCGGCGCGGCCTTCCCGACCGGCCGCAAGTGGGACGCCGCCGCCCGCCAGCCCGACCACCCGCACTACCTGGTGTGCAACGCCGACGAGAGCGAGCCGGGCACGTTCAAGGACCGGGTCGTCATGGAGGGCGACCCGTACGCACTGGTGGAGGCCATGACGATCGCCGCCTACGCGACCGGCTGCGCCAAGGGATACCTGTACATCAGGGGCGAATATCCCAGGGCGACCGCACGCCTCCAGCACGCGATCGCGACCGCCCGCGCCCGTGGGCTGCTCGGCGACGACATCCTCGGCAAGGGCCTGTCCTTCGACATCGAGCTGCGCAGGGGCGCGGGCGCGTACATCTGCGGCGAGGAGACCGCGATCTTCAACTCGATCGAGGGACAGCGCGGCGAGCCGCGCAGCAAGCCGCCGTTCCCGGTCGAGAAGGGCCTGTTCGGCAAGCCGACCGTGGTCAACAACGTCGAGACGCTGGTCAACGTGCTGCCGATCCTGGAGCGCGGGGCGCAGGCGTACGCGGCGGCCGAGCCCAAGCTGTTCTGCGTCTCGGGCGCGGTCGAGCGGCCCGGCGTGTACGAGCTCACCTTCGGGGCGACCTTGAGGGAACTGCTGGAGCTGGCCGGGACGACCGGCACGACCAGGGCGGTGCTGCTCGGTGGCGCGGCCGGGGCGTTCGTCACCGAGCTTGACATCCCGCTCACCTTCGAGGGCACCAGGAACGCGGGCGCGACGCTCGGCTCCGGCGTGGTGCTCGTCATCGACGACACCGTGGACCTGAAACGGCTCCTGCTGCGCATCGCGGAGTTCTTCCGCGACGAGTCCTGCGGGCAGTGCGTGCCCTGCCGGGTGGGCACCGTACGCCAGGAGGAGGCCCTGCACCGGCTGTCGCGCCGGGTCGACCCCAGCCTTTCGCGCCGGGACGACGACCCCGATCTCGTGCTGCTGCGCGAGGTCGGCCAGACCATGCGCGACGCCTCGATCTGCGGCCTGGGACAGACCGCCTGGAACGCCGTCGAATCGGCCATCGACCGCCTGGGAGTGTTCAGATGATCCCGCTCCAGCCGCCCCGGCGGCTCATCGACGTCGAGATCGACGGCGAGGACGTACGGGTGCCGGAGGGCTCGACGATCCTCGACGCGTGCGCCGCGGCGGGCAAGGACATCCCGACCCTCTGCTACGGCGACACGCTCACCCCGAAGAACGCCTGCCGCGTCTGCGTCGTGGAGGTGGAGGGCGCCAGGACGCTGGCGCCGGCCTGCTCCAGGAAGGCGGAGAAAGGCATGAAGGTCGGCACCGACACCGAGCGGGCCCGGCAGAGCCGGAAGGTCGTGCTGGAGCTGCTCGGCTCGTCGGTCGACATGTCGACCACCCCGCGGGCGGCCGAGTGGGCCGAGGAGTACGGCGCCGACCCCGCCAGGTTCGGCTCGGACGCGGCCACGGTCGAGCAGCCCGCCAAGGTGGACAACGATCTCTACGTCCGCGACTACAACAAGTGCATCCTGTGCTACAAGTGCGTGGACGCCTGCGGCGACCAGTGGCAGAACACCTTCGCCATCGGCGTCGCGGGCCGGGGCTTCGACGCGACGATCTCCACGGAGTTCGACGCCCCGCTCACCGACTCGGCCTGCGTCTACTGCGGCAACTGCGTCGAGGTGTGCCCCACCGGCGCGCTGTCGTTCAAGACCGAGTTCGACATGCGGGCCGAGGGCACCTGGGACGAGTCGAAGCAGACCGAGACCACGACGATCTGCAGCTACTGCGGTGTGGGCTGCAACCTGACCCTGCACGTGCAGGACAACAAGATCGTCAAGGTGACCTCGCCGCACGACAACCCGGTCACGAAGGGCAACCTGTGCGTCAAGGGCCGCTTCGGGTACGGCTATGTCTAGAGTCGCCGTCAAGCGCCGCATCCTGCGGGTCAAGGACACCGTCCGGACGCGCAGGATCGACTCGCTGGCCGCCGAGGAGCCGCTGGAGATCCGGCTCGGCGGGACCCCGCTGACCGTCACCATGCGGACCCCGGGCGACGACTTCGACCTGGCCGCCGGTTTCCTGGTCAGCGAGGGGGCCGTGGGCTCGGCGGACGACATCGCCACGATCCGCTACTGCGCGGGCGCGACCGTGGACGGCGGGAACACGTACAACGTGCTCGACGTGCGCCTCGCGCCCGGCGTGGCGGCGCCGGCGCCGCGCAACTTCTACACCACCTCCTCCTGCGGCGTCTGCGGCAAGGCGTCGCTGGAGGCGGTGCGCACCGTGGCACGCTGGAGCGCCGCCGACGACCCCGTGACGCTCCGGCAGCCCACGGTGGCCACCCTGCCGGACCGGCTGCGTGCGGCCCAGCGGGTGTTCGACAGGACCGGCGGCCTGCACGCCGCCGGTCTGTTCACCGCCGACGGCGAGCCGCTGTGCGTGCGTGAGGACGTGGGCCGGCACAACGCCGTGGACAAGCTGCTCGGCTGGGCGCTCAGGAACGGGCGGCTGCCGCTGCGCGGCACCGTGCTGATGGTGTCCGGGCGGGCGTCGTTCGAGCTGGTGCAGAAGGCGGTCATGGGCGGGGTGCCGGTGCTCGCCGCCGTCTCCGCGCCGTCCTCGCTGGCGGCCGAGCTGGCCGCCGAGGAAGGGCTGACGCTGATCGGATTCCTGCGCGGGAATTCGATGAACGTATACGCGGGCGAGCGGCGGCTGCTGCTAAGCGTCACCCCTGGCGCCGGCAATGGCTCTGCCGGCGCGCGTCCATCGGGGTGACGGCGGGATGCCGTACGACGTCGCCTAGCCCCCGTGCGTCGTCCGGCATCCCACTGCACACTGCGCTCATGGCCTCACTCCGTTCGGCGGCTCGGTCGCCATACGCCGCTGGCACTCCCTCGCGGGATTTTGACAACCGTTTTCATTTTGGCGCATACTGACTCACATGATGTCAGGATTTTCCCGGTCGTGTGCTGCCGGTTTGCTGGCCGGAGCCACGCTGCTCACCACCGCCGCGTGCGGCGCCGACTCCGCGGGGACCGCCGCGAGCGGCACCGATTCGGCGCAGACCACCGCAAGTGCCAAGCCCAACGTGGTCGCCGCCTTCTACCCACTGCAGTGGCTGACAGAGCAGGTCGGGGGATCCGACGTGCAGCTGACCGTGCTCACCGCGCCCGGCGTCGAGCCACATGACCTGGAGCTCGGCATCAAGCAGGTGACCGACCTCCAGAACGCCGCGCTCACCGTCTACATCAAGGGCGTCCAGCCGGCCGTGGACGACGCGGTGACCCCGGACAAGAGCTTCGACGCGGCCACCGCCGTCACGACGCTCCCTGCCGGTGAGCACTCCGAGGAGGAGGAAGAGGGGCACGCGCACGAGGAAGAGATCTCGTACGACCCGCACATCTGGCTCGACCCCTCCCGCCTGGCCACCGTCGCCACCAAGCTCGGCGACCGCCTCGCCACCGCCGACGCCGCGCACGCGCAGGCGTACAAGGACCGCGCCGCCAAGGCGGCCGCCGCGCTCGGCGCCCTCGACCAGGAGTTCACCCAGGGCCTGACCTCGTGCAAGACCAAGACGCTGGTCACCGCGCACGAGGCGTTCGGCTACCTGGCCGATCGCTACAAGCTCAAGCAGGTCGGCATCACGCTCGACCCGGAGACCGAGCCGTCGCCCGCGCGCATCTCCGAGGTCGCCAAGCTCGCCAAGGCCGAGGGCGTGACCACGATCTTCACCGAGTCCCTGGTCAGCCCGAAGGTGGCCGAGGTGCTCGCGAGCCAGGTCGGCGCCAAGACGGCCGTGCTCGACCCGCTGGAGAGCAAGCCCTCCGGGGATTACCTGTCCGCCATGCGCGATAATCTCAAAACCCTACAAACAGCACTGGGGTGTATGGCATGAGTGAAACGGCCTTCGCGATGACCGGCGGCCGGGTCTCCTTCGATGGCAAGCCCGTCCTTCGGGGGATCGACCTGACCGTCTGTTCCGGGGAGGTCGTCGCCCTTCTGGGCGCCAACGGCTCGGGCAAGTCGACGCTGGTCCGCGCGCTGCTCGGCCTCACGCCGCTGACCGGCGGCACGACTCTGGTGTACGGCACGCCGCCCGGCAGGTTCCGTGACTGGTGGCGCATCGGCTACGTGCCGCAGCGGCTCCACGTCGGCGGCGGCGTGCCCGCCACCGTGCGGGAGGTCGTGGCCTCAGGCCGCGTCGCCAGGCAGCGCAGGCTCCGCAGGACCAGTGCGGCCGACAAAGTGGCCGTGGCAGAGGCGCTGGAGGCCGTCAGACTGACCGGCCGCGCGAACGACCCCGTCCAGTCGCTGTCCGGCGGCCAGCAGCAGCGGGTGCTCATCGCCCGCGCCCTGGCCGGGGAGCCGGACACGTACGTGATGGACGAGCCGACCGCCGGCGTGGACGCCGACACCCAGCAACTGCTCGCCGGCACGCTGTCCGGGCTGGTGCTCGGCGGCAAGACGGTGGTGCTGGTCGCGCACGAGCTCGGCCCGCTGGAGCCGCTCATCACGCGCGGCGTGGTGATCCGCGAGGGCCTCGTGGCGCACGACGGCCGGCCGCCGCGCCCCGAGGGCGAGTGCGCCCGGCCCGGGCACGACCACCAGCACCGGCACGCGCCGCAGGCCGTGGTGGGGCCGCTCACCGGGTGGCAGGGGGAACCAAGGTGATCATCGAACTTCTGCAGGAGCAGCTCTTCCAGCTCGCGCTCGTCGCGGCGCTGCTGGTGGGGCTGTGCGCGCCGGCCGTGGGCACGTTCATCGTGCAGCGCCGGCTGGCGCTGCTCGGCGACGGCATCGGGCACGTGGCGCTGACCGGCGTGGCCCTGGGCTTCCTGACCGGCTCCGCGCCGGTCCTCACCGCCGTGATCGTGGCCGTCGCGGGGGCCGTGGCCATCGAGCTGGTCAGGGCGCGCGGGCGGACCAGCGGCGACGTGGCCCTGGCGCTGCTGTTCTACGGGGGGATCGCGGGCGGCGTCATGCTCATGGCCATCGCGCCCGGCGGCAGCAACGCCAAGCTCAACTCCTACCTGTTCGGCGCCATCGCCAGCGTCACGCCCCTGGACATCTGGGTCATCGGCGCGCTGGCCGCCGCCGTGATCGGGGTGGTCGTGATCTTCGGCAGGGAGCTGTTCGTGCTCTGCCAGGACGAGGAGATGGCCAGAGCCAGCGGCCTGCCGGTGCGCTTCCTCAGCCTGCTGATCGCCGTCACCGCCGCGCTCACCGTCGTCATCGCCATGCGCGTGGTCGGCCTGCTGCTGGTCAGCGCGCTGATGGTGATCCCGGTGGCCACCAGCCAGCAGCTCACGCGTGGGTTCCGTACGACGATGGGGCTGGCCATGCTGTTCGGCGTGCTCGCCTCGGTGGGCGGGCTGCTGGCCTCGACCGTGTCGGCTAAGGTGCCGCCGGGGGCCGCGATCGTGCTTCTTGCCCTCGCCGGCTTCGTCCTGGCCCTCGGTGTCGGTAAATTCGTACGGCGAGGCCGTACCGAGGAGTCCATAGTGAGCGAGCGACCGGAAATGCGCGTCAAGGGGGTCGCATGACGACGAGACGCGATGCCGTGCACGACACCCTCCGCAAGAGCGCGGGGTTCCGTAGCGCGCAGGACGTCTATGCCGAGATGCGCCTGCACGGCGCCAAGATCGGCTTGACCACCGTCTACCGTGCCCTGCAGGCGCTCGCCGACCAGGGCGAGGTCGACGTGCTGCGGACCGACGACGGCGAGTCGGTCTACCGGGCGTGCGCCAGTGAGGCCCATCATCATCACCTGGTGTGCCGCCGCTGCGGACGTACCGTCGAGGTGGCCGGGCCCGCGGTCGAGCGCTGGGCCGAGGCGGTCGGCAGCGAGCACGGGTTCACCGAGATCACTCACACGGTGGAGGTCTTCGGCACCTGCTCCTCCTGCTCGTCGGCGTCGGCCAAGACGGGCTGAGGGCGGCGGGAGCCGTACAGGACTCCGAGGACGATCACCGCGCATCCGGCGAGCTGCAACGGAGAGGGCCGCTCGCCGAGCGCCACCGCGGAGAGCGCCACGGTCGTCATGGGCTGGATGAGCAGCAGCAACGCGGTGAGCGCGGCCGGCTGCCTGGGCAGCGAGAACGAGATCAGCGACCATCCGAGCACCTGCGGGCCCAGCGCGAGCACCACCAGCCACCCGTGCGCCGGCCAGCTCGGCACGAAGTCGGCGCCCCCGAACAGGGGGCTGAGCACCGCGATCGTCACGGTGGCGACGACGGTCGCGTGCGCAAGCGGTCCGGCGGCCCTGCTGGACCCGCCCTTCATCAGCAGCAGGAACGCCGCGTAGGAGACGGACGTGGCCATCCCGGCGAGCACCCCCATGACCGGATCGCTCCCGTAGGCGGCGCTGTCGAACACCCCGGAGATCAGCACCACCCCGCCGAACACCACGGGCGCCGCCACCATCAGCCGCGTGGCCGGCCGCTCCCTGAACAGCGCCCAGGCGGCGAGCGCCACGATGAACACCTGCAGGTTCCCCAGCACGGTCGCCAGCCCCGCGCCCACATAGTCGATGGCGTGATGCCAGAACAGCAGGTTGAACGCGAACACCACGCCCGCGGGCCAGGCGAGAAGCAGCGCCTTGTGCGGCAGCGGGCCGAGCCTGCGCCGCTCCAGCCAGGCCAGCACGAGCAGCGGCGGCACGGCGTACGCGCAGCGGAACAACGCGGACGTGGCCGGCGCTACATCAGAGAGCCGGACCAGGGGCGCGGAGGTGGAGATGATGAGCGCACCGACGATCGCGATGAGCACGATACGGCGATGTGCACTCACAGAAACCCCCGCAGGCCCACGTAGGAGATACAGTTCCACCACGCTAGAACCCGGCGCGTACAGGAGTCAACATGCCGTTTGGCCATGACATGGTGCATTCACTGGCCACCGTTGTCGAGCTGGTCAACACCTCGCCCTCCGCAGGCGGTGACGAGGGCCTGGCCGGCCTGGCCGAACTGCAGGTGTTCGTGCAGTCCCGCCAGATCAGCGGCGTGGGCAAACTCACGCCCCGCGACCTCGGCCAGGTGCGGATGGTGCGGGAGGCGTTCCACCGCGTCTTCACCGCCCCCGACCAGCCGACGGCCGTACGCACCCTGAACGCGCTGCTGTCGGAGACCCGGATCACGCCCCGGCTCACCGAACACGACGGCCACCCGCTGCACGTCCACTACTTCGCCACGGACGCGTCGCTCGCCGAGCACGTGGCGGCCGACTGCGGGGTGGCGCTGGCGCACCTGCTGGTGGAGGGCGAGGCCGAACGCCTGCGCACTTGCTCGGCCCCCGACTGCGACCGCGTCTTCGTCGACGAGTCCCGCAACCGGTCCCGCGTCTACTGCGACAGCCGGACCTGCGGGAACCGCATGCACGTCGCCGCCTACCGCGCCAGGCGCCGCGCCTAGCAGGTTCACAGGCGGCCGTTCAGCCCGCCATCTGCTTGTGCAGTTCTGCTGCGCCGGCTGCGCGGCGTCGCCAGGCGGAAAGGCCGAGTCCGAGGGCGACGACTGACGTGGCGAGTGCGAGCAGGCCGACGGCGTTGACCCGGCCCCCGGCGGCGGACGCGAGCGCGAGCACCACGAGCGGGCAGATGAACTGACCGATGAAGAAGGTCCCCGTCCACAATCCGGTGCCGCGACCGCGGTCGGCGTACTCGAGCTTGGACATGGCGAGGGTGAGCAGGCTCGGCAGCATGACGCCGGCGCCAAAGCTGTTGATCACGGCGCCGACGATCAGCACGGCGGGGCTGGAGGCGAACCAGATCACCGCGAAGCCGATGGCGCACACGGCGAGAACGGCGGGCATCCAGACGTCCGGGCTGCGACCGAGCTTGATGAAGGTGACGGCGCCGGCCACAGTCGCAGCGCTGGCGACGGCGATGGCCAGCCCGATCATGCCGGAGCCGGTCACGCCCATGTCATCCAGGAGATAGGACATATGCACCTGGACGGTGTAGAAGACGACGCTGCCGAAGACGGTCAGAGCACACGTCGCGGCCAGCGGCCGCCAGGGGAAGGGACGCTTGGCCGGCTCCGGGCCGGTGTCAGCAGCGGCAGCGGCCTGTCGAGGCTGGGGCAGGAAGGCGGCCATGGCTGGGGCGAGCAGCAGGCTCACGGCATAGGCCCAGAACGGTGCGCGCCAGCCGGCCGCCCCGGCCGCGCCGCCCAGGGCGAAGAAGGCCGTCGCTGAGATCGCGGCACACATGGTCTGGAGGGCGAGGTAGCGGTCGCGTTGCCGGCCGGTGTAGTAGTCGCCGATCAGCGTGGTGCAGCAGGTCATGATGGCGGCCTCGACGACGCCGACGAGCGCGCGGCTGGCCACGATCGCGCCGAGGGAGTCCAACCACAGCGGGGCGGTGCCAACGAGCGCGTACAGCACGGTGGCGGTGACGAGCAGGCGTTTGCGGCCGAGCCGGTCGACGATGACACCGGCGAAGGGAGCCAGCAGTGCCAGGAACAGCGCGGGGATCGTCAGGGCCATGGGGACCAGCGCCGCGGCGCCCGGCACGGCGGCGAAGTGGTCCTGCATCTGCGGCAGGACGGGGGCGATAAGCACGGCGCCCAGGATGGGCAGGCAACTGCCGGCCATCAGCAGCGTGATCCGAAGCCGGTGCCCGGGGCCGGACACGATCTGCTCCGGCGGGTCTTCGGCGGCGGGCGGGGACGGAGGCACGGACGGAGGCATGCGGGAACTCCCACGTGGCATGTCGAGCGGAGGACAGGCGAGGACAGGGGTGGCACGGCACCGCGTGCGAGACCGTGCGAAACACGAGCCGGTGTCGGAGCAGGGGCCCCGACGGCGGCCGTGGCTCCGCGGTGGGTGGTGTGCCGGACACCTACGCCGACCAGGAGTGGGACGGCTCCGGCACCGGGTTGACATGACTATGGACCACCTGCCACGTCCTGCCTAGACCCCGCACCATCGAGAAAAGCGATCGTGATCATCCTTGTCCTGGATGCCGCGGCGACAGTTCCGCGCCGACGCGGGCGGCGGTCTCGCGCAGCCAGATGTGGGCCGCGTCGTGGGTGTGGCCCGGGTGCCACCACAGCGCCATCTGCACAGGGACCGCCTCGTAGGGGGCCTCCATGACGCGTACGGCGGCCACACCGCTCAGCCGTTCGGCCAGGCGCTGCTGTATCAGGGCGATCCGGCGGGTGCCCGCGACCAGGTAGGGCAGAACCTGGAAGCTGTCGACGGAGATCTCCACGTGGGGGTCGATGCCGAGCATGCTCAGCTGCCGGGCGGCCGGAGCGTCGTAGGTGCGCTGGTAGATGACCCATGGCAGCCGGGCCAGGTCGTCCATGGTCAGCCGGTCGCCGACCTCGTCATTGGCCTCGGCGACCAGCACGACCCAGCGGTCGGTGAACAGCTCGACGGCGGGGAAGCCGGTGATGACGCCGTGCGGCATCAGCAGCCCGTCCGCCGTGCTGAGCACCGTCGCGGTGTCCTCCGTGACGTCGGCCGGGAGCCGCCGGAAATGCAGTCGTACCCGCGGGGCTTCGGCGTGCGCGATGCGGACGAGCCCGGCGCCGAACACGGCGGCGGCGTAGTCGGAGGCGAGCAGGGTGAATTCGTGCTCCTCCCGGCCCGCGGTGAAGTCGGCCCGGCTGCTGAAGACCCGTTCCAGCAGGTCGCAGGCGGTGGCGGTGCGGTCCAGCAGGGCGCGGCCGAGGGCGGTCAGCTCGTACTGGCCGCCGACGCGGGAGAGCAGCTCGTCATCGAAGTGGCGGCGCAGGCGGGCCAAGGCCGCGCTCATCGCGGGCTGGCTCAGCCCGATGCGCTGGCCGGCGCGGGTGACGTTGCGCTCCTCCAGCAGGGCGCGCAGGGACAGAACGAGGTTGAGGTCGAGGCCGGACAGGTTCAAGACGCCCCCCAATCAGGAGACCGCCCCGGGACTGGGGCATTTACCGCATGGATGAATCGCATTAAAAGAATCGATTTCCGTGATTGCGATCCGGTCAGTCAGATTAGTGCCACCGCAACCCGGAGGAAACACCCGTGAAACCCTCAGCCTCGCCGTTCTTCTCCGCACCCTTCGGTCTTGGCACCTTCTCCGCCGCTGATCCCGCCTCCGCCTTCCCCGGCCTGGTGACCCCGGACGGACAGGTGCTCGACCTGCGCGCCGCCCTGGGTGATCCGAGCCTGACCGTACGCACGCTGCTGGAGGCATGCGGCGGGCGGCTGTCGTTCCTGCGCCGGTACGCCGAAGACCGCGGCCACGGCCGGCGGCCGCTGGACGACCTGCGGGTGCACGCCCCGGTCGAGCCCCGGCAGCTGCTCCAGTCGGGCGCCAACTACCGGCAGCACGTGATCGACCTGGAGGCCGCACACCGTGGGCCGGACGACCCGCGCAGCGAGGCCGAGGCCAGGGCCGAGATCGCGGCGGTCATGGACCGGCGGGCGGCGGAGGACCTGCCGTACGTCTTCACCGGGCTGCCATCCGCGATCACCGGCCCGTACGACGACGTGGTGCTGCCGTCCTGGGCGGAGAAGCCGGACTGGGAGCTGGAGCTGGCCGCGGTGATCGGCCGGCCCGCCTACCGGGTGACGCGGGCGCAGGCTCTCGACCACGTCGCCGGCTACACCATCGCCAACGATCTGACCGACCGGTCCACCGTCTTCCGGCGGGACATGCCGGCCATCGGCACCGACTGGCTGCGCTGCAAGAACGCCCCCGGCTTCACCCCGCTGGGCCCGTACATCGTCCCGGCCGAGTTCGTCGCCGACCCCGGCGATCTGCAGGTGACGCTGAAGCTCAACGGCGAGGTCATGCAGGACGAGTCCACCAAGGACATGATCTTCGGCGTGGCGCGGTTGGTGTCGTACATCTCCCAGAGCGCCCGGCTCCTGCCCGGCGACGTGGTCCTGACCGGCAGCCCGGCCGGCAACGGTCTGCACTGGGGGCGGCTGCTGCGCGACGGCGACGTCATGGAGGGATCGATCACCGGGCTCGGTGCCCAGCGCACCCGCTGTGTCGCGGAGCGGTCATGAGCCTGAACCGCCGCGACCCCGAGGGCGCGATCGCCGAGGCCGCCAAGGCGTACTCCAACTGGGGCCGCTGGGGCGAGGACGACGTCCTCGGCACCCTGAACTTCCTGGACGAGGCCAAGCGCCGGGAGGGAGCCGCGCTCGTCCGGCGGGGGGTGAGCTTCTCGCTGTCCCAGCGGTTCGACATGAACGGTCCGCAGAAGGGCTGGCGGCGCCGCACCAACCCCGTCCACACCATGCTGGACACGGGCACGGACGCAGCTCTCGGCAACCAGGGCTTCCCGCACGGCATCGGCGGCGCCGACGACGTGATCGCGATGCCGCTGCAGTGCTCCACCCAGTGGGACGGGCTGGGCCACATCTTCGACCACGGCAAGGCGTGGAACGGCCGACCGGCCGAGCGGGTCGTCACCTCGGACGGCGACCTGGTCACCGGCGTCGAGCACATGGCCTCGCATGTCGCCGGGCGCGGTGTGCTGCTCGACGTCGGCCGGATCATCGGGAACGACGGCGAACTGCCGGATGGCTTCCCGATCATCGAGGAGCACCTGGCGGCCACTGCCGACGCGCACGGCGTGGCGGTCGGCCGGGGCGACATCGTCGTCGTACGGACCGGCCAGCTCACCCGGACCCGGCGCGAAGGGTGGGGCGACTACGCCGGCGGCCCCGCGCCCGGGCTGTCCTTCACCGCCGCCGGCTGGCTCCATCGCACCGAGATCGCCGCGATCGCCACCGACACCTGGGGTTTCGAGGTGCGGCCCAACGAGTTCGACGGCGCCTTCCAGCCGTTGCACCAGGTCGTCATCCCCAACATGGGCCTGCTCATCGGGGAGATGTGGGACCTGGACGCCCTCGCCGCCGACTGCGCCGCCGACGGCGTGTACGAGTTCTGGCTCACCGCCGCTCCCCTGCCCATCACCGGAGCAGTCGGCTCCCCCGTCAACCCGCTCGCCGTCAAGTGAACACGTCAACGAAGGGGTCGGCCATGGCCAGGCAACCCACTGTCCTCATTGTCGGAGGAGGCACCTCCGGCAACGCCATGACCGTCCTGCTGCGGCAGTCGGGCATCGCGGTGGATCTCGTCGAGATCAAGCCGGACTGGAACGTCCGCGGCTCCGGCATCACCCTGCAGGGCAACGCCCTGCGCGTGCTGCGCGAGGTCGGCGTGTGGGACGAGATCCACGCGCACGGCTACGCCTTCGACGCGCTGGGGCTTACCTCGCCAGACGGCACCGTGCTCCACGTTCACGAGGACCTGCGCACCGGCGGGGACGACCTGCCGGCCACCTTGGGCATGCGACGCCCGATGCTGCAGCAGATCCTCACCGACGCGGTCCAGGCGTCCGGCGCGCACATCCGGCTCGGCACCACCGCAGGCACCTTCACCCAGGACGGCACCGGGGTCGTCGTCGGCTTCAGCGACGGCACGCAGGGCCGCTACGACCTCGTGGTGGCCGCCGACGGGGTGAACTCCGCGACCCGCGCCGCCCTCGGCATCGGCGGCAAGCCCGAGCCGACCGGCATGTCCATCTGGCGGATCCCCGCGCCCCGCCCGGCCGGCGTGGAGCGCAGCGACCTCGCCTACGGCGGCTCCTGCTTCATCGCCGGCTACACGCCGACCAGCAAGGACACGTTGTACGCCTACCTGGTCGAGCCCGACCGCGACCGCGCCGGCATCCCGCCCGACCGCTACGCCAAGGAGATGCGGACCCTCGCCGAGGGCTACGGCGGCGCCTGGAACGAGATCCGGGAGTCGATCGACGACCCGGCTCAGGTGAACTACACCCGGTTCACCCGGATGCTGGTCGAGGGACCCTGGCATCGGGGCCGGGTCGTGCTCGTCGGGGACGCCGCGCACTGCTGCCCGCCCACCCTCGCCCAGGGCGCGGCGATGTCCCTGGAGGACGCGTGGGTGCTGGCCCAGTTGCTGAGCAGCGGGACCGCCTGGGACGAGGAGCTGTTCCTGAGCTACCACGCGCGGCGGATCGACCGGGTCCGGATGGTGGTCGACGCCTCCGTCCAACTCGGGCAGTGGCTGCTCGACGGGGTACGCGGTGACGTGCCCGGGCTCATGGGCGCCACCATGGCCGCGCTCAAGGAGTTGCCGTGACCCTGGACGCCCCCACGGTCGACGTGCACGCACATGTCCTGCTGCCCGAGGTCGACCAGGCGGTCGCCGACCGGCCGGGACTGGCCGCCGCCCGCGCGCTGGACGCGCGCCGCAACGGACCCGACGCGCTGGCGGTCAACGCCGTGATGATCCGCGAGCGCATCCCGCGGCTCATCGACGCGCAAGCCCGGCTCGCCGCGATGGACGCGGCCGGGGTGGACGTCCAGCTGATCTCCCCCTCGCCGTCGCACTACCACTACTGGGCCGACGAGGACCTGGCCCGCTCGATTTGGGAACTGGCCAACGCCGGGACCGCCGCGCACACCGCCGAAGCCCCCGACCGGCTGCTCGGCCTCGGCCTGGTTCCTCTCCAGCATCCGGGACTCGCGGTCAAGGCCTTGGACCACGCCCTCGGCCTCGGACTGCGGGGTGTCGAGATCTCCAGCCACGCGCCCGGCAGGGAGCTGTCCGACCCGGCGTACGAACCCTTCTGGACGCACGCCGAGGAGACCGGTGCGATCGTCTTCCTGCACCCCTTCGGCTGCACCCTCGACGAACGGCTCGACCGCTGGTACCTGTCCAACACGGTCGGCCAGCCGGCTGAGAACGCGGTGGCACTCTCCCAGCTGATCTTCTCCGGAGTGCTGGACCGCCACCCGGGGCTGAGGATCGTCGCCGCGCACGGCGGCGGCTATCTGCCCACCCACATCGGCCGCTCCGACCACGCCTGGCGGTCGCGCACCGACGCCCGCGCCGGCTGCGCGCACCTGCCCAGCAGCTACCTGACGCGCCTGTGGTTCGACTCGCTCGTCCACGACCCGCACGTCCTGCGCGAGCTGCTGCGCGTCGCGGGCCCCCAGCGGGTGCTACTGGGCTCCGACTTCCCCTTCGACATGGGCACCGACGACCCGCTGGGCGCGCTGCGCGCCGCGGGCCTGTCCGATGCCGACTTCCACGCCGTACGCGGCGGCAACGCGACGACGTTGCTGCGCCTCACCTGACAAGGATCTCCCACCATGTCCGAACGCCTGCTCACCCATCTCCGCCACGTGGACCTCGCCGTGCCCGACTACGACAAGCAGCTCGGCTTCTACGGCGGCGTCTGGGGCCTGACGAAGGTCGCCGAGGACTCCGGCATCGCGTTCCTGGCCGCCGAGGGCTCACCGGAGCAGTACGTCGTGCGGCTGCGCAGGGCGGACGAGAAGCGCCTCGACCTGGTGTCGTACGGGGCCGCGAGCCCGGCCGACGTGGACACCCTCGCCGATCGGCTCCTCTCGGACGGCGTCCAGCTGATCTCGCGACCGGGCAAGATGGACACCCCAGGCGGCGGCTACGGCTTCCGCTTCTTCGACGTCGACGGCCGCACCATCGAGGTCTCCGCGGACGTCGAGGTCCGGCGGCACCGCAAGATCGAGGAGAAGGAGTCGATCCCGGTCAAGCTTTCGCACGTCGTGCTCAACTCCCCCGATCTCAACCGCACCCGGGAGTGGTACGAGCGTCACCTCGGCTTCCGCCTCTCCGACACCCTCATGCATCCCAGGATGGGCGAGGCGATGCACTTCATGCGCATCAGCGACCAGCATCACTCGATGGCGATCGCCAAGGGACCGCACACCGCCCTGCACCACGTCTCGTTCGAGATGCGCGGCATCGACGAGTACATGCGCGGCTCCGGCCGCGTCATCCGCGCCGGTTACCGCAAGATCTGGGGCCCCGGCCGTCATCTGGCGGGCGACAACACCTTCACGTACTTCCTCGACCCGCACGGCAACACCGTCGAGTACACGACGGAGCTGGAAGTGCTCGACGAGGACACCTGGCACCCGCACGTCTACGACTTCTCCCAGCCCGAGGTCACCGACCAGTGGGGCACCGCCAACCCGATGAACGAACTGGTCGCCAAGGAGTCCTTCAACGACGTCGACCGCGGTGTGTTCGTCGCTCCGCCGGTCTGATTCCCTCGGCAACCTGGAGCCCCGCCATGCGCATCGCCCGTTACACACACCACGGACGCCGGCAGGTCGCCGTCGTCGCGGACGACGGACACCTGTACCCGATCCCGGGCGAGGACTCGCTCGTCGACCTGCTCCACACCGGCCACCTGCACGAGGCCGCCACCGGCGCGCTCGACGCGCCCCGCGGTCCTGCCGTCGCCGGCGTGCGGCTGCTGCCGCCGCTGGACCCGCCGACGATCCGGGACTTCGTCACCTTCGAGGAGCACGTCGAGGGCGTTCGCCGCTCGATCGACAAGTCCGCCGAGGTGCCCGAGGCCTGGTACGACGCCCCGACCTACTACTTCACCAACCCGTACGCGGTCATAGGCCCGTACGACGACGTGCCCGTCCCGCCGGGCAGCCAGGTCCTCGACTTCGAGCTCGAAGTCGCCGCCGTCATCGGCCGCGAGGGTCGCGACCTCACCCCCGGGCAGGCCCGCGACTACATCGCCGGCTACACGATCTTCAACGACTGGTCCGCGCGCGACCTGCAGTCCCGCGAGATGCGGGTCAACCTCGGCCCGTGCAAGGGCAAGGACACCGCGACCACCCTCGGCCCGTACTTCGTCACCGCCGACGAGCTGGAGCCGTACCGCGACGCCGACGGCTTCCTGCGGCTGGCGCTCACCGCCTCGATCAACGGCGAGGTGGTCGGCGAGGACCTGCTGTCCAACATGAGCTGGACATTCGAGGAGATGACCGCGTACGCCTCACGGGGCACCTGGGTGCGTCCCGGTGACGTGCTCGGTTCTGGCACGTGCGGCAACGGCGGGTGCCTGGCGGAGCTGTGGGGCGTACGCGGGCGCGAAGGCCTCCCGCCGCTGAAACCCGGCGACACGGTCACCCTCACCGTCGAGGGCATCGGCACCACGTCCAACACCGTGGTCCCGGGTGCCGCCCCGGTTCCGATCCCACCGGCCCGCCGCCGGACCCGGGAGCGGCCATGAGCGCCCCGAAGAGGCTGCTCGGCAAGGTCGTGGTCGTCACCGGTGCGGCCCGCGGTCAGGGTGCCGCCGAGGCCGCGGCCCTGATCCGCGAGGGGGCGCACGTGATCGCCACCGACGTGGAACCGCAGGGCGCCTGCCGCCGACTGGACGTCACCAGAGAGGAGGACTGGGCCGGGCTGGCCGCCGAACTGCGGGAGTCGTACGGCCAGGTTCACGGCCTGGTCAACAACGCGGGCATCACCTGGCGCGCCCGTCTCGGCGACGTACGGGCGGAGGACTTCGACCGCGTCCATGCCGTGAACGTCACCGGCCCCCTCCTCGGCATCCAGCACCTCGTCCCGCTGATGCCGCCCGGCTCGTCCATCGTGAACGTCGGCTCGTCCGCCGCGCTCACCGGCCACTACCCGGTGGCGTACACGGCCAGCAAATGGGCGCTGCGCGGCCTGTCCAAGAGCGCGGCCACGGAGCTGGGCCGGCGCGGCATCCGCGTGAACACGATTCATCCCGGCTTCATCGAGACCGAGATGACCGCTTCCGCCCACCCCGCCTTCCGCGCGGCGAACGTCCGCGAGACCCCGCTCAGCCGCACGGGCACGGTGGACGAGGTCGTCCCGCTCGTCGTCTTCCTTCTCTCCGACGAGGCGTCCTTCATCACCGGAGCCGAGATCCCGGTGGACGGCGGCCTCACCGCGCACGGCGGCGTCAAGTCCGTCTCCGACGCGCTGCGTCCGGAGCCCTCATAAGACGGCTCGCGGCCGCGCCGCCGTGAGGTCGGCGGAGCCGCATGGCATCGTCACGATGAAGACTCCGCCGCACCACGGAACTCATCGCCCTGTCATCACTTCGGGGCGTACGTGAGTCCCAGGACGGTGACGGCCGTCACCCCTGGCACCGCCTGATCGACCGTCCAGTGACGTTCTTCTGATCCGAGGGTCACGCGTTGGGGATCCGGCGCCATGGAAGCGGAGAGCGGTCAAGAACCCTAACTATCAATACAGCAATAAAGGCTGAAAACCATGACATCGCGCGTGGCCTCGTGCCCGGGCTTCTTCGGTGGCCTGGGGGGCTCGTGGAAGACCACCGCCAAGTTCTCGCCGCACCTGAAGCGCGGTCTGCACGGCCGCAGCGGGCAGGGCAGGCTTCGCGCTTTCGCGCTGGGAGAGCAGGTTCGCTGGATCACGGTCGCTGAGGCGATCGACGAGCGGGCCGAGCGCACGGTCATCAGCGGAGCGGTGGACCGGCCCGCTGATTTTGACATCTCCGATCCCGAGTACGTGACCGAGCCGAGCGGCACTCGGGTCGAGGCATCGGTACCGGCTGATTTCGTCGGCCGCCTCGTCCATGACGACACCGCCCAACAACTCGCCTCGATATTCGCGCCATTCCTGGCGGCCAATCCCGATGTGCAGATCGTTTATCAGGGGATAGCCCTCGACCCAGCCACCGTATGGACGGACATGGCCGAATACATCGTGCGCTGGCCGGACCCGACAGGGCTCGCAGAGCCACTGCTGCGTGTCATCGAATGGCCCAAGAACGTTGGCCGCGTGCTGGCTCTCTGCGATGCGAACGGTGTGGTCCTGGACGAAGCGTCCCCTGGCATACAGGCACCTGGTTACCACTTCACCGCGTACCTGCTGTGGGACGGGTTCGTTGAGCAGCGGGGCAACCTGCCGTTGGTGGAAATGGACGAGACCGCGGAGCTCCTGGAGTCAGCACGGGAAGCGCTGCGCGGGCATTTCAAGAGACGTGACCAAGAACGCCGAGCCAGGCTGATCCAGGAATGGAAGAGCGAAGGCGTCTATCCCTATCCCGGCGAACCTATCCTGCCTGCGCACGCCGTAGAACGTCAGATGTTCGACGAGGTAGCCACGACCATCGCCCGGCGGCTTCCCGGCGTGCCGCAAAGTAAGAAGACGACCCTGCGGCTGCTCCGGGAGATCATCTCGCACGATCCGAGCGGGCTGTACCCGGTGCTGGACGAGTTGTTCCGGCTGCCTCAATCGGAGCAGGAGGAGCTGAAACGCATCCTTCAGCGAACCAGCCTTTCCGAGGGGATCAAAGCTACGGGGCAGGTCAGCGATCGACTCGATTTCCTCGCCGCACTGAAGAAGCTCGTCTTCGAACCGGAGATCAGCCAGACGGTGAAGGAGCGGAGCGAACTGCACAAGATTCTTGAGCAGGAGACGTGGATCTTCGGCGACGCTTACGCGCTGATGGTCAGCGATCAGAGCCTGGATACGGTGCTAATCCGTCATCTCGAAGAGCTGGGCCGTGTGCCGGACAACGGTCGGCTCAATCCAGTACGCCGCGAGGACGGCCGGAAGGGAATCGTCGATTTGCTGATGGGACGCGCTCACCGAGGAAACTCCGGCCGGGAGCATCTGGTGGTCGAGCTCAAGGCTCCCAAGGTAAGGATCGGTCAAACAGAGGTCGCCCAGATCAAGAGCTACGCAGAAGCGATTGTCAGCGATCCCCAGTTTCGGGATGCTCGCGTTTCCTGGGACTTCTGGGTCGTCTCCACGGAGATGGACGAAATCGTCAGGCGTGACGCCAAGGCGCCCAACCGCCCGCCCGGGTGCATCGCGGAATGGGAAGGCGGCGTCCGCATTTGGGCACGCACTTGGTGCGAGATCATCGACGACTGCGAGGACCGTCTGCACTTCTACCGGGATCGGGTGAACCACGACCCCGCCACGGAACACGCCGTGGAATACCTCCGGCGAGTGCACGGAACTGTCGCCCCGGCAGCCGCGGTGGTGGTCTGAACTAGCCGGGGTCCACGGCCACCCAAGCGAACTTCTCCCCCACTCCTTTGACCGTGAAATGCCAGGCCGGCAACTGGATCGTCCCCGGCTGGTGAGCAGCGGTGGGCGGCTATACCTTGTTCGGGATCGCCCCGCCGTAGCGCCTGTCGCGCTTGGCGTAGATCTCGCACGCCTCCCACAGGTCCCTGCGGTCGAAGTCCGGCCACAGCCGGTCCAGGAACACCATCTCCGCGTAGGCCGACTGCCACAGCAGGAAGTTCGAGAACCGCTGCTCCCCCGACGACCGCACGAACAGGTCGACCTCAGGGATCTCCGGCTCGTCCAGGTAGCGGGCGAACACCTTCTCGTTGACCTTGGACGGCTTGACCCGGCCGGCCGCGATGTCCTCGGCCAGCCTGACCGCCGCCTGGACGATCTCGGCCTGCCCGCCGTAGTTGACGCAGAACTGCAGCGTCAGCTTGCGGTTGGAGACGGTCATCTCCTCGGCGGTCTGCAGCTCCGAGATGACGCTCTTCCACAGCCGCCCCGGCTTGCCCGCCCAGCGCACCCGCACGCCCATGGCGTTGAGCTCGTCGCGCCGCCGCCTGATCACGTCGCGGTTGAACCCCATGAGAAAGCGCACCTCGTCGGGCGAGCGCTTCCAGTTCTCCGTCGAGAACGCGTACGCGCTCAGATAGGGGACGCCCAGTTCCAGCGCCCCTTCGATGACGTCGAACAGCGACGACTCGCCTGCCTTGTGCCCCTCGGTGCGCGGCAGGCCGCGGGCCTTGGCCCAGCGGCCGTTGCCGTCCATGATGACGGCCACGTGCCGGGGCACCAGATCGCGCGGGATCGGCGGCGGCGTCGCGCCGGACGGATGCGGGGACGGAGGTCGTACGTTCACACGGGCTCCCTTTCGACGTGTCGGAGAGAGCGTATTCCGTGTTCGAGGTGCCATTGGAGATACGCCGCGACGAGCCCGCTGCACTCGTTGCGATGGCGCGGCTCCGAGGCGTCGGCGACGGCCCAGTCGCCGCGCAGCAGCGCCGTCATGAGCCCGATCGTCTCCCCCGCCGGCACCGCCGAGCCCGCCGGCTTGCACGCCCCGCACACCACGCCTCCGGCGACGATGGCGAACGCCCTGATCGCCGGCGCCTGGCACTTGGCGCACGTGTCCAGCGCGGGCGCGTAGCCGGCCACGGCCAGCGAGCGCAGGAAGTAGGCGTCCAGCACCAGCCTGGCCTCGTGACCCCGGTCGGCGAGCGTGCGCAACCCGCCCACCAGCAGCAGGAACTGCCGCAGCGCCGGCTCCTTCTCCCCGTGCGTCAGCCGGTCGGCCGTCTCCAGCATCGCACTGCCCGCCGTGTAGCGGGGATAGTCGGCGGCCAGCGCCTCGCCGTAGGGCCTGATCGTCTCCGCCTGCGTGACGACGTCGAGCGTGCGGCCGGCGTGGAACTGCAGGTCGACGTGCGTGAACGGCTCCAGCCTGGCCCCGAAGCGCGACGTGGTCCTGCGCACGCCCTTCGCGACGGCCCGCACCTTGCCGGTGCGCTTGGCCAGGACGGTGACGATGCGGTCGGCCTCGCCGAGCTTCTGCGTACGCAGAACTACGCCTTCGTCACGGTAGAGACTCACTAGGACATCTTACGGCCACGTTGTATACCAGCGGGATCGGCGTTACGGGCATGCTCTGTTGACGCGACTTTGCGTGATCCTCACTAGACTTTGCGGTCTGTCCCCGCATTACCCGTTGTTCAACCCCCCGCTACCGCCTCGAAAGGGAGTCATGACCCGCGTGGTCCTGCTGGGCGCGTCGCCCGGCCCCGACACCTCTCCGACCGGCCTGAAGCTGGCCGCGCTACCCGGCGAGCCCTCCGTGGCCGAGCGGCTGCGCAGCCAGCTCACTTCCCTGGATCCACGGCCCGCCACGATCGCGTCAGGCGACGTGGCCACCGCTCTACGATCCCTGGCCGACGTCGCAGATTCCGCAACGGAGAGCCTGCTCATCATCCCGGAGAACTCGGTCGTTCACGACGAGCTGATCTACCAGATCACCAAGACCAAGCGCGGTGCGCTGGGGCTCATCGCGAAGGAGCCGCGTCCGGAGACGACGACCGAGGAGGCTCAGGAGGACAGCGTCCCGATCGACGAGGCCGATCCCGAGATCGGCGGCAACCGGCTAGAGGGACTGCCCGTACGCGCCCGCGCCGGCAAGTCGCGTGTGGTGTCGGTGGGCACCGCGCGGCACGCCGTGACCAAGCCCAACGCGGTGCTGCTCGGCCCGCTGCACCTCAGCGCGCGCAACGCGCCCGTGCTGGCGCAGACCTGCCGCGAGCTGGCCGCCATGGCCGACACGTTCGGCGAGGACGACGACCTCGTTCAGCTCATCGTGTTCGGCCTGGTGCGGGGCGGCGTGTCGGTCGGCATCCGGGGCCGCCGCGACCTGTTCTACCGCCGGGTCACCACCCAGGAGGAGGCCAACGAGGCGGGCGCCGAGATGGCCGGCATGGACGAGGACCGCGCCCGGCTCAACAACGCGGTCAAGGGCGCCGACGGCTTCTTCACCACATACTTCGTCTCCACCTACTCCCGCTTCATCGCCCGCTGGGCGGCCCGGCGCGGGCTGACGCCCAACCAGGTGACGCTGATCTCGATCGCGCTGGGCGTGGCCGCCGCCGCCTGCTTCGCCACCGGCGACCGTCCGTGGATGGTGCTGGGCGGCGTGCTGATCTACTTCGCCTTCGTCTTCGACTGCGTCGACGGGCAGGTCGCCCGCTATGCCCGCAAGTTCGGAGTGCTGGGCGCCTGGCTGGACGCCACGTTCGACCGGTTCAAGGAATACGTGGTCTTCGCCGGCCTGGCCGTCGGCTGGGTGGTCTCCGGCAACGGCGACGACATCTGGATCCTGGCGCTCGCGGCGCTCGGCCTGCAGTCGGTGCGTCACCTGCTCGACTTCTCCTTCGGCGTCGCCAACCGCCGCAAGCCGCCGGCGCAGCTGCCCACGCTGCCACTGGACGCGCCCGACGACCGCGATCTGCGCCAGGCGCTCGTCCGCCGCAAGGTGGAGCGCAGCCAGGGCGTTCGCGGCCTGCTCAAGATGTGGACCAGGGCGGGCAGGTTCCGTGCCGTCCACTGGGCGCGCAAGATGATCGTCTTCCCCATCGGCGAGCGGTTCGCGGCCATCGCGATCACCGCCGCCCTCTTCGACGCCCGGATCACCTTCCTCACGCTGGTGATCTGGGGCTCCGTCGCCGCCGCCTACACCCTCACCGGACGCCTCATGAGGTCGCTCGTATGATCACGCAACCGCAGGCCATGGCCACCCCCACGCCGGACCCCGACGAGGAACGCCGCCGCATCCAGACCGCCCGCCTGCTCGCCTACCGCGACGACGGCCCACTCGCCCACGTGCTGGCCGGCCGGCTGGGCCCGGGCCTGCCGCCCATGCCCGCCACGCTCGCCGCCCTCCTGGGCGTCATCGCCGTCACGGCCATCGGGCTACCCGATCGCGGTCTGCTCCTGCTCCTGCCCGTGGCGATCGCGGTGCTGCTCATCCTGCCCACAGGGCCCCGCAATCACCTCGGCCGCTTCGACTGGCTGACTCCGCCGCTGCTGCGCGCCACCGAGTTCCTCACCATGATCGCGATCGGCCTCGCGGCCGGCGCGCCGAAGTGGCTGCTGTTCGTGCTGGTGTACGTCGTGGGCTACCACACCTACGACACCGTTTACCGGACGCGGCAGAGCGTCTGGCCGCCCGCCTGGGTGTTCCAGGCGGGGCTCGGCTGGGAGTTGCGACTGCTGATCATCGGCGTCGGCGCGGCGCTCGGCATCGTGACACCCGTGCTGGCGGTGCTGACGGCGTACCTGTTCGTGCTGTTCGCGGTGGAGAGCGTGACCAGCTGGGTCCGCCTCGACAAGGCCTCCGCCCAGGCGGGCGCCGACGCCGAGCAGGACCTCGAGGCATCCCCCGAGGACGCGCTCGAACAAGCCACGGGCGAGGCGGAAAAGGGCTGACCCTTCTTTTCTCATTGCATTGTGCGGCGCCGCCTTTCGTGCGGCGCCGCACGTGTTTCCAGCCCATCCTGTACGGCTCCGCCGGCGAACCGCCACCCGCCGTACGGGCTGACGGCCCTCCAGGGAGACGCTGTCTGACCCTTCACCGGTGGGCCGCCGTCACGGCGCCCCGTGGGCCGGCGACGTGGTCGGACGGGCGGCCCTGACAGCCCGGGTCATCCTGACCCGGCATGACCGCCACAAGCGGAAGAGGCCGATTAGTCTGGGGTTCAGGGAGACTCGGGCCGGGTTCCGGTCCGGCCGGAGCCAGGAGACACGCGGATGGCGTTCTTGTCGCGGCTGTTCAAGCGGGGCGATCCGCTGGCCGAGCGGGAGGAGGCGCGCCGGCAGGGAATGCGGGACGCCCGCCAGCACCCCCTGGGCGAGTTCACGGATCCGGAGTTTCAGCCCGCGTACGTGACGGAGATCCGTGCCCGGGCCCGCGAGCAGATCACCGAGGTCGACCGGCGGCTCGCGGTCACCCGTACGGCGCTGCTGGAGCAGGCCGCGGGGGCGCGGGAGCTGATCCTGCGGGAATTAGGCAGGATCGACACCCGGCCGGAGTCGGCCGCCCAGGCGAACGGGCACGTCCCCCCCGGGGAGGACGGCCGGTCACCGGACGCGTTCATCTCGATCGCGGAGTCCAGGGCGCGCCGGGCGGAGGCGCGGCGGCGGGGCGTGGTCGAGGAGGCCAACACCAACGTGCAGCGGGCCAGGGCCCGCATCGAGCACCTCACCCAGGAGTGGGAGAGCGCGCTGATCGAGCGCGATCACGAGGTGGAGGCGGTGCACGCCAGGGCCGAGCAGCTCATCGCCGCGTACAAGGGCGGCGTGCTGCAGGCCCATCCGCGCAAGGAGGAGATCCCGTCCCTGTGGAAGGGCGAGGTCATCGCGATTACGGCCACCGGCGACACGTCCACGGCGATCTCGGGACGGGAAGAGATCGGGCGGATCCTGCGCGAGGTGGAGGATCGCATTGAGGTGTGGCGCGCGGAGGTCATGCCGCGCCAGCTGACGAGCGAGTCCCGCCGCCAGCTCTCCCCCGCCCCCGACGACGCATCGGACGACCATGCGCCCGATGATGCGCAGAACGACCCTCCCTCCTCACACGACGCCCCCGGCCTGAACGACACGCCTGGCACCGCGCCGGACGGTGAGCCTGGCCCCGCGAACGGTCATGGCTCGGACGGTCCCAGCTCGGGCCGCGGACAGGAGGACGCGTGATGACAGAGGACGGTGGCGGCGAGGGCGCTCATGGGCGGCGCGCGGCCTCGGGCGCGCGGAGTCGGCAGGCCTTGGGCGCACGAAGGCGGGAGACCTCAGGCGCATGGAGGCGGCCGGGGATGGCCCGCCGGGCATTGGCCGTCGTGGCGGCGCTCCTCCTGGTCATCGCCGGTGTGACGGCGTGTGGCACGGAGGCCAGGGGCGTCTGCGGCGTGATCGTGGACTCGACCAGCTACGCCGACCCCGCCACCTCCAGGAACGACGTCACCTCCAAGCTGCCCGCCTTCGCCCAGGGCTGTGACTGGATCGGTTTCGCGGCCGTCACGGGCAGCTCGGAGAGCAGCGCGTGCCGCCAGGACCCGGTGTCCATCGCCGCCACCCAGGCCGAGAACCCCAACGACAACCCCGTCGTCGAGGACCGCGTCAGGGCCCACCGCATCACGGAGGTGCTGCCGCGAGCGCTCCAGCTGTTCGACTGCCCGGCGGAAGGCGAGGGCTCGGACGTGCTGGGCGCCCTGCGCTACCTGGTCAAGCAGCTCAGCGCGCAGCGGCAGCCGGACAAGGCGCACCAGATCATCGTGTTCAGCGACCTGATCAACAACCGGGGCGACCTGAACATCAACAAGCTGGACCTGAGCGAGGGCGCCCGCAAGCAGAAGATCAAGGAGCTGCGGGACGCACGGCTCCTGCCCGACATGACCGGGTACTCGGTGGTCGTCCATGGCTTCCTGCGGGAGAAGACGTCGAGCCCCGACCGGTTCCCCCTGCTCGAAGGCTTCTGGCGGGAGGCCTTCGAGTCAGCGGGTGCGGCCACGGTTGACCTGCTGTAGGAAGCGGGCACGGCGGCGGCCACGTCGCGCGGCGCCACCACGGTCATGCCGCCGCAGCCCAGTTCGAGAGCGCTCTCTCACTCCGCCTACCGGCGGCCTCACTGCCGCGTCAAGCGCGTCGTGCGCAATATTGACAGGAAGTAAGCGCCGTGTTCACATCACGTGAGAGAGCGCTCTCTTCAAAACGACGCCTCCCGCACCCCCCTGGAGCGACGAATGACGACAACGATCCGGCACCGGCGCCGCCTGGCGGCAGTGGCCGTGGTGCTCATGGCACTCACGGGCCTGCTGGTCAAGGCGGCCGTCAGCGCCTCGGCCGCCGTCCCGCCCACCCCGTCCGGATGGTCGCTGGTCTGGTCCGACGACTTCAACGGCGGCGCGGGCGCCCTTCCTTCGTCGGCCAACTGGATCATCGACACGGGGCACTCGTACCCGGGCGGCCCGGCCAACTGGGGCACCGGCGAGGTCCAGAACTACACCTCCAGCACCTCCAACCTCAGCCTCGACGGCTCGGGCAACCTGCGCATCACGCCCCTGCGCAGCGGCTCGGGAGAGTGGACCTCGGCCCGCATCGAGACCAGGCGCGCCGACTTCAAGCCCGCCGACGGGCGCATCCTGCGCATCGAGGGCCGCATCCAGATGCCGAACGTGACCGGCAACGCGGCGCTGGGCTACTGGCCGGCGTTCTGGGCGCTCGGCTCGCCGTACCGGGGGAACTACTGGAACTGGCCGGGCATCGGCGAGTTCGACATCATGGAGAACGTCAACGGCATCAACTCCGTCTGGGGCGTGCTGCACTGCGGCGTCAACCCGGGTGGGCCGTGCAACGAGACGACCGGCCTCGGCGCCAGCCGCGCCTGCCCCGGCTCCACCTGCCAGTCGGCCTACCACACGTACCGCTTCGAGTGGGACCGCAGCGTGAGCCCCAACCAGTTGCGGTGGTACGTGGACGGCCAGCAGTTCCACGGCGTGAACCAGTCCCAGTTCGACGCCACCACCTGGAACAACATGACCGGCCACGCCGGCTACTTCCTGCTGCTGAACGTGGCGATGGGCGGCGCGTTCCCCGACGCCCTGGCCGGCCCGACGCCGACGGCGGCGACCGTGCCCGGACGACCCATGATGGTGGACTACGTGGCGGTGTGGCAGAGCGGCACCGGCCCCACCAATCCCCCTGGTGGCGTCGACGCCCGCTCCACCATCCAGGCCGAGCGCCACCAGGCCCAGTCGGGCACCATCGTCGAGACGACCACCGACACGGGCGGCGGGCAGAACGTCGGCGCCATCTCCAACGGCGACTGGCTCCGCTACGACGGGGTGAACTTCGGCACGGCGGCGGCCACGCAGTTCAGGGCCAGGGTGGCCTCCGGGGCGGCGGCCGGCGTGAGCGGTCTGGTGCAGGTCAGGCTGGACAGCCCCACTGCCGCGCCCATCGGCGACTTCGCCGTCGCCAACACGGGCGGGTGGCAGAGCTGGCGCACGGTGCCCGCCAACATCTTGGGGGTGACCGGCACGCACACGGTGTACCTGACCTTCAGCAGCGGCCAGCCCGCCGACTTCGTCAACGTCAACTGGTTCTCCTTCTCCTGAGGCTCGACCTCCTGAGCCCGCCGGAGTCCCGTCCCGCACCGAGCGGGACTCCGGTCAGAGGGTCTCGAAGAGGCTCGGGGAACCTCGACCGGGAACAGGTTGGGGCCGTGCAGCGGGCCGTCGGAGCATCCAGGCGTTTAGCATCGAAGGCAGGACCCTCGTTGGAGGCCGGATGCGCTTCATTCGCCGGAAGCAGGACGAACCTCTCGAGCCTGGCCAGGTCACCCGCATCACGCCTGCCGTCGCGTACGACGGCGACCTCTACCACCTGCCCGACTGGCCGCGTCGGCGCCGTGAGGAGCGCGAGCTGGGCCGCGCGCACGCGGCCGACGGGCAGATCGACACGCTGACGCTCCAGACCGGCAGCGTGCCGCGCTTCCACGAGCTGGAGGACGAGCGGCTGGCCGAGTTAGCCGAGCTGGACGAGCGTACCGAGCAGGAGATCCAGCAGGCGCGGGCCGAGTTCGAGGCCCAGAAGATCAGGCTCGCGGAGTCGCAGCGCGCGTTCGGGGAGGCGCGCAAGGCCCTCGATGACAGCCAGCGCCGCGTCACGGAGCTGGAGCAGCCGAGCAAGCGGCCCGGCGACGGCCGGCCCAGCTCGATCGCGATCTCCGGCAGCCACTGGCCGCTCATCCGCCGCTGGCTGCCCGCCGCGCTCCTCCTGCTGCTCCTGCTGATCGTCGAGGTCCCGATCCTCTACCAGGTGATCCTGAGCTGGGGCGACAGCGTCGCGATGACCGCGCTGCTGGCCGCGGGCGCCGCCTTGATCATGCTGGTCGCGCCCCACATGTACGGGAGGACGTTTCGGTCCTGGCAGGAGCACGGCAGCTCGGCCAAGGGCCGCTGGCTGCTGATCGGCGTGGCGGTCGTCTGGCTCGGCCTCATCGTCGCGGTGGCCGTGCTGCGCCGGGACGCCCTGGTCAAGCCGCTGATCGTGGACGGCCAGGAGATCGGACCCACGTCGGAGGGCGTGGGCACGCTGCCCACCATGATCCTGCTCCTCGCCCTCCTCGTCGCGACCGCGCTCATCGCCGCCGATCTGGGGCGTCGGATGCACAATCCCAACGACCGCCGGCTGCGGGAGCTGCGGGCCAAGCGCGACGCCGAGGCCGCCGTCTCCGCCGCCGCCCAGGCCGCCTACCAGCGCGACGCCGGCTACGCGGAGAGCATCGCCCAGTACCTCCAGGCGGTGGACCGCCGCAAGGCCAGCCGTCTGCGCCAGCTGGACAGCGGCTTCGACAGTCTGGCCACCGCGTACCTCGGGGGCGTGGTCGAGGGACTCAAGGATCCGGAAGCGGCCAGCTGGGCCGAGCGCATCGTGCTGCGCCGCCGCACCCGCTCCTGACCGCCGCATCCGGTTGCCGAGCCCATCGTGCCGCGGTTGAGCCTGCGGCACGTGTCTCACATCGCGATCTTCCGAAATCTTTCTACGCCGGATTCTCCGGGGGCGGTCAGGTGGAATCCCGGACCACGACGCGGGCGGGCAGGACGACGGACTCGGTGTGCCGGCCCTCCAGCCGCGACAGCAGCAGCCGCGCGACCGCCAGCGCCTGGTCCGCGACCGGGACGCGGACGGTGGTGAGCCCCGGCGTGGTGGCCGAGGCGGCGTCGATGTCGTCGAAGCCGACGATCGCCAGGTCCTCCGGCACCCGCCGCCCGGCCTCCCGCGCCGCCTGCAGCGCCCCGATGGCGAGCTGGTCGCTGGCGGCGAAGACGGCGTCGAGGGCGGGCTCGTCGCCGAGGAGCCGCCGGGTCGCCACCGCGCCCGACGACCGGGTGAGGTCCGCGAGCGCCAGCAGCGGCTGCAGGCCGGCGCGCCCCAGCGCGGTCCGGTGGCCGGCCATGCGGTCCTGCATGGCGACCAGGTCCAAGGGGCCGCAGATCATGCCGATCCGGCGGCGCCCGCGGGACAAGAGGTGCTGGGTCGCGGCCTGCGCGCCGCCGGCGTTGTCGACGTCCGCGTACGGCACCATCGAGGCGATCGCGGGCTTGCCCAGCAGCACGATCGGCACGCCGGTGCGGGAGAGCCGCTCGGCCAGCGTGTCGCCCCGGTCGGGCGGCAGCAGCACGACGCCGTCCACCAGGCGCGCCTCCACGTGCTGGACGATGCGCCGGTGGCTCTCGGCCGTGTCCGCGAGCATGAGTGTGATCTGCTTGCCCGCGCCCTCCAAGAGGCTGGTGACGTACTGGGCGACGGCGGCCGTGAGCTGGTCGCCGCCCTGCCTGGGGACGGACAGGACCAGCGCGATCGCGTTGGTGCGGCGCGTGACCAGGCTGCGGGCGGCCGCGTTGGGCACGTACCCCAGCTCCCTGACCACCCGCAGCACCGCCTCGCGGGCCACGGGGCTCACCGACGCCTCGCCGTTGACCACGCGCGAGACCGTGGCCCGGGAGACGCCGGCGCGGGCGGCCACGGTCTCCAGGGTGGGGCGCTTGGGGCCGGTCTCGGTCAGGCCGTTGCGCTTGATGACGTCGCGGTACCACAGCGCGCTGTCCTTGAGCCGCCGCCGCTGAGTGGCGAAGTCGACGTGGACGAGGCCGAACTTGCGCTGGTAGCCGTCGACCCATTCGAGGTTGTCGAGCAGCGTCCAGACGAGGTATCCGCGGACCTTGACGCCCTCCTCGACGGCCGAGCGCACGGCGCGCAGGTGCTCCTCGATGAAGCTGATGCGCTCCACGTCGTGGATGCCGTCGGCGGTCACCACGTCGACGAAGTCCGCGCCGTTCTCTGTGATCATCAGCTCGGTCTCGGGGAACTCCGAGGCCAGGCGGCGCAGCAGCAGGGACAGGCACCCGGGGACGATGGGCCAGCCCATGGCGGTGACCGCCGTGGGCACCGTGCAGAAGAGCACGCCCTCGCTTCCGGGGAAGGCCGCGTCGGCGGGCTCGCTGGGCTGCGCCTGCACGACCAGCGGGGTGTAGTAATTGACGCCGAGCAGGTCGACGGGCTGGGCGATGAGCTCCAGGTCGCCGTCGCGCACGTGGCCGAGGCCCGCGGTGCGCTCGATGATCGGCAGCAGGTCGGCCGGGTACGCGCCGCGCAGCATCGGGTCCAGGAACTGCCGGTTGGCCAGGGCGTCGATCCTGGCCACGGCCTCGGCGTCCTCGGCCGGCAGCGGCCTGCCGAGGTCGCTCACCTGGGCGGGCGTCACGACGGGCGAGATGTTGAGCACGGCGCCCACCTTCGACGCCCCGGCCGCGCGCAGCGCCTGGGCGCCGAGCCCGTGCGCGAGCAGCAAATGGTGGGCGCTCAGGAACGCCTCTGCGGCCGATTTCCGCCCCGGCGCGTGAATGCCGGAGCCGTGGCCGAGAAAGGCCGCGACCCACGGCTCGTTGACCGTGAACCAGGTGTCGACCCGATCTCCCAGCCGCTCGTAAACAGCTCTGGCGTAATCGGCGAAATGGTGGGCGGTATCCCGGGCCGGCCAGCCGCCGGCGTCCTCCAGAGCCTGCGGCAAATCCCAATGATAAAGCGTCGCATAAGGCGTGATGCCCGCGTGGAGCAGCTCGTCGAGCAGCCTGTCGTAAAAGTCGAGCCCCGCCGGGTTCACCTTGCCGGCCCCGTCGGGAAACACTCGGGGCCAGCTCACCGAGAACCGGTAGGCGGCCATTCCCAGGTCTTTCATCAGCCGCACGTCTTCGGGATATCGGTGGTAATGGTCGCACGCCTCGGCGCGGTCTGCGGAAAAGGTGTCCCAAATGGACAGCCCGCGGCCGTCGGCGGACGTCGCCCCCTCGATCTGGAACGCTGACGTCGACACTCCCCAGACGAAACCCTCAGGGAAACGTGCGGTGCTCGTTGTTGAGCTCATTCTGGCGAAGACCCTCCGGTGAAGCTTCAGAGCGTCCAGTCTCTCGCGCGCCGCTCATCGCGCGCCAGACTGGCCAGGCTGTATACAGAGCGCGTGGAACTGGACCGGCTCGATCGTGACATCATCGCGGCGCTCGTCGACGACGCCCGCGCGACCTATGCGGAGATCGGCCATCAGGTGGGGCTGAGCGCGTCGGCGGTCAAGCGGCGGGTGGACCGGCTGCGCGAGAGCGGGGCGATCACCGGGTTCAGCGCTCGGGTGTCGCCGCAGGCGCTCGGCTGGACGACCGAGGCTTACGTGGAGCTGTTCTGCCAGGGCAAGACCAAGCCGTCGGACATCGCGCTGGCCGTGGCCAAGTTCCCGGAGGTGGTGGCGGCGGCCACGATCACCGGCGAGGCGGACGCGCTGCTGCACATCAGGGCGACGGACGTACGGCATGTGGAGCGGGTGATCGAGCGCATCGCGGCGCAGTCGTTCGTGGTGCGGACCAAGAGCTCCATCGTGCTGTCGCGGCTGATTGACACCCCTCCCGGGACGGTCGTGCCGGAGCCGCGCAACGGATCATCGCCTCCCGGCTGATATAAGCAACAGACCCGCGCCAACACGCAATGCCGACCGCTGGCCTGCACAAACATGCGTTCTTAGGCTGTCTCCGTCCCCTCAGAACGGGATATCCGCCTATAAATTTCGACGGAGAACTGCATGCCCAAACACTTCCTCATGTGCCGTCCGGACTACTTCACGGTCGAGTACGCGATCAACCCGTGGATGCATCCCGAGGCCGGCGCGGACCGCGACGTGGCGGTCCGGCAGTGGGAGGGCCTGAAAGCGGCGTACGAGGAGCTCGGCCACCAGGTCAGCCTGATCGACCCGATCGAGGGGCTGCCCGACATGGTGTTCGCCGCCAACGGCGCGCTGGTCGTGGGCGGGCGCGTCTACGGCGCCAGGTTCGCCTACCCGCAGCGCGGCCCCGAGGGACCGGCCTACCTGCGCTGGTTCACCGAGCGCGGCTACCCGGCGCTGGAGGCGGAGCACGTCAACGAGGGCGAGGGCGATTTCCTCACGCTCGACGAGGTCGTCCTCGCCGGCACCGGTTTCCGCACGGACGTGGCGGCCCACCAGGAGGCGCAGGAGTACCTGGGCCGCCCGGTGATCTCCCTCACGCTGGTGGATCCCCGCTTCTACCACCTCGACACGGCGCTGTTCCCGCTCGACGGCCGCAACGTCGCCTACTACCCGGAGGCGTTCTCCGCGGGCAGCCAGGCGGTGCTGCGCCGGATGTTCCCCGACGCGGTGCTCGCGACCGCCGAGGACGCCGAGGTGCTGGGCCTTAACGCGGTCAGCGACGGCACGAACGTGGTCATCAACGCCGAGGCCTCCAACCTCCAGCTGGAGCTCAAGCGCCGCGGCTACGAGGTGATCCCGATCCAGCTGTCGGAGCTGCGCAAAGCGGGCGGGGGCCCCAAGTGCTGCACACTGGAGATCAGGGGGGAGAACTGACATGACCAGCAGCGCAGAACTGATCGAGTTGAGCGAGCGCCGCAGCGCACACAACTACCATCCGCTGCCCGTCGTGATCCACGAGGCGCACGGCGCCTGGGTCACCGACGTGGACGGCAGACGATACCTGGACTGCCTGTCCGGCTACTCGTCGCTCAACTTCGGCCACGGCAACCCGAAGATCATCGAGGCCGCTCAGGAGCAGTTGCAGAGGCTGACCCTGACCAGCCGGGCCTTCTACCACGACCAGTTCGCGCGGTTCTGCGCCGGGCTCGGCGACCTCACGGGCAAGGACATGATCCTGCCCATGAACACCGGCGCCGAGGCCGTCGAGACCGCCATCAAGGTGGCGCGCAAGTGGGGCTACGAGGTCAAGGGCGTGGAGCCGGACCAGGCCAACATCATCGTGATGGAGAACAACTTCCACGGCCGCACCACCACGATCGTCAGCTTCTCCACCGACCCGGAGGCGCACGACAACTTCGGCCCGTACACGCCGGGCTTCCGGCTCGTCCCCTACGGCTCCATCGACCCGATCAGGGAGGCCGTCGACGCCAACACCGTCGCCGTGCTGGTCGAGCCGATCCAGGGCGAGGCCGGGGTGCTGGTGCCGCCGGACGGGTACCTGAGCGACATCCGCGCGCTCTGCTCGGCCGAGGGCATCCTGATGGTCGCCGACGAGATCCAGTCGGGGCTGGGGCGTACCGGGCAGACGTTCGCGTGCGACTACGAAGGGGTCGTGCCCGACATCTACGTCCTGGGCAAGGCGCTCGGCGGCGGCGTCGTGCCGGTGTCGGCCATCGCGGCGAACCGGGACGTGCTCGGGGTCATCCACCCGGGGCAGCACGGGTCCACGTTCGGCGGGAACCCGCTGGCGTGCGCGGTCGGCAACGCGGTCATCGAGATCCTCGCCACAGGCGAGTTCCAGGCCAGGGCCGCCAAGCTGGGCGAGGTGCTGCACACCCGGCTGCGCGAGCTGATCGGCAAGGGCGTGGTGGAGGTGCGCGGGCGCGGGCTGTGGGCCGGCGTGGACATCGATCCGTCGCTGGCCACGGGGCGGGAGCTGTCGAAGGCGCTCATGAAGCGCGGCGTGCTCGCCAAGGACACGCACGGGTCCACGATCCGGCTCGCGCCGCCGATCGTCGTCTCCGAGGACGATCTGCTCTGGGGCATCGATCAGCTCGCCGATGCCCTCTACGAGATGAAGGACAACAAGCTCTAGATCCTTTACGGTGGAGCCGAGCAGGGCCCAGCCACCATGCGTGGCTGGGCCCTGTCCAGGGAGACGCTCCTCCGGTTCACGGGGACCGGCAGCGACAGCCGGTGCGCGATCGTCCCGGCGGCGGTCATCCCCGGCAATGGGGACAGAAGGCCCAAGATCGGCGAGCGATTGACAATCGTGATGACATCTTGCCAAGATCAGCATCTCCTGGCGGGGGTGGTTCTCGCCTATCCATAGAAGAGGGCAGATGAAGAAACTCGCGGTTGCGGGGCTCGCGCTCGTCGCGTCGTTCTCCGTGCTCACCGTCACCCCGGCCGAAGCGAGCTTGGCCAGGAACCTCATCACGTTCTGGGAACACGACGACTATCAGGGCACACGTAAGGATTTCACGTGTGCCACCCAGGAGAGCGAATACCTGGGCGCTCTCGAGAACCAGGCGAGCTCGATGGCGAACGCGTCCTACTCAGGCGTCGACCTCTACAGCGGTGACAACCAGACCGGCGTCAGGTACTACGCGGCGCCGCGCAGCAACGACAGCGACTTCACCAACAACGGTTTCGACAACACCGTCGAATCCCTCCGGTTCAGGAAAGTCCCCTGCGACGTACCGTGATCGCTGGACGATGGGCGTGGGGCTGCGTGACGCTGGCGCTGATATCCAGCGCCGCATGCGCGGCTCCCGCCCCCCGGACCGCCTCGAAAGCAAACGAGCTGCCCGTCATTGACCCGTCCGCCGAAGCACGGGCGCTTCACCTGCCGTTCGACGCCTACAAGCGAACCGAGACGGATATCGAACGCATAGAGCGGGCAGCGGACGTCCTCACCAGCCAGTGCCTCCAGGAGAAGGGGTACAGCCGGCCGGCCCTCCCCGGGGTCACCATGATCGAAGCACCCAACCGCCGCCGCTACGGCGTCATAGAACCCCTGGTCGCCAAGCGGACGGGCTATCGCGCCCCGCTCACCTCGGCCGAGAAGGAACGAGACCGGGCGGACCGGGCACGCGGTGGCTACCGCGACGCGGCGGAGAGAGCGGCGGCACACAACTGCCTCCAGGAGAGCCTGGGCCGCGTCTACGTCGACGGCGCCGATTCGCCCCTTCTGGCGCGCCTGGAGCGGGAGATCTTCGAAAAGACCCGGATGAACGACCTCCAAGTCCGATCAGCTCTCGATGAGTGGCGGTCGTGCATGCGCACCCGCGGCCAGAAAGAGTACGCCGACCCCTTGGCCGCCGCCGCCGACGACCGGTGGCAGGACCCGGGGTCGGCGAAAGCCGAAACGGCCGCCGCGGTCGCCGACGTCGAATGCAAGAAGGAGACGGACCTCGTCGAGGTCTGGCACCGCACGGAGGAGAAGCTCCAAACCGCCGCCATGAAACAGCACCCCGCCGACTTCGACCAGGTCCGCCAGGCACTCGGAAAGGAACGCGCCGAGGCCACCCGCATCGTCCAGAGCACCAAGTAATCGCGGCGAGTGCCTGACCGCCTGCTGCCTGATGGTGTCGTTCCCGCACGCCAGAGCTCGGGTTCCCACTCTTTCCGCAGGTGTCGCCTCAGTCCGTCAGACGCCACGTCTCCATGCTCTCGGGGGCGTCCTGCCTGGCGAATCCCGCCGCCTCCAGCTCGGCGACCAGGCGCTCCCCGGTCGGCCAGTGGTTCGTGGAGAGCACTTCGTCCTCGCTGATCGCCACACCGTGCTGCCTGATCCGGTAGACGAAGCGTGAGGTGACGCTCTCGCCGGCGACTTCCAGCACCTGGCCGGCGATCTCGTACGTGTGCCTGCCGACCTGGTAGGACCCCATGACCTCCAGCTCTCCCGGAACCCGGGCGGACCGCTCGCGCCAGTTGAAGACCAGCAGCCCGCCAGGCTCCAGCTGCCTGGCCAGCACCCGCCACAGCTCCTCGCGCTCGGGCGAGGAGAAGCTCTGCAGCACCGAGACCATCACGATGGCCTCGACCGGCTCGTCCACCTCCACGTCCAGCGCCCCGCACGGCAGCACGGTCACCCGGCTCAGCAGCTCCGGGTCCTCCGCCAGCCGGTTGACCAGGACGGAGCGCATGCCCAGCGACGGCTCGACGGCGTAGATCTCCGCAGGCGTCTCCCGGGCGATCAGCCTGGTGATCAGGCCGGTGCCCGCGCCGATCTCGATGACGCTCCGAGCCACGCCCTTGAGCAGCGGCGGCAGCAGCTCGCGGACCAGCGGCACGTGCCCGTCCTCGTGCCACAGGTCGTAGAAGGGCACGGCGAGAGAGTAGTGGTCTTCATTCACAGCGACGGACGATAACCATTTTCACTCCAGGTGTACAGAGTCGATGGGCTTGACGGTGCCGTCGCGCGACTCGTACCACGTCACCTGGTCGGGGAGGGTGAGCGTGGCGAGGGCGTTCTGGAACCACGGGCCCTTGGTGACCCGCCACCTGAACGGCGGCCGCGGGATGCCCGCAAGCCGCGCCAGCAGGCCGCCCACCAGCGTGGCGATCGAGAACTGGGTGAACACGTTGGCCCAGCGCAGCAGAGGGCTGAGCGGGTTGCGGATGGGCGAGCAGACCACCTGGTAGACCCGCCCCGGGTTGGCCTTGGCGAGGTAGGAGTAGTGGACGTCGCCCGAGAGGATCACCACCGGCTTGCCGAGCCGCACCAGCAGCCTGGCCAGGTCGTCGAACGAGCGCCGGAACGCGGCCCAGTGCTCCAGGTCGATGGCCTGCCGGAACCTCTCCGACCACCGCCGCACCGTCGCGCCCCACTTTCCGTCACACAGGGCCTCGTTCCAGTTCTGCACGCCGTGCACGCCTTCGGGCAGCATGAACGGGATCGACGAGCCGATGATCAGGCGCTCTGCCGGGACGGCGACCTGCTCCTCGAGCCAGGCCCACTCCGCCGGGTCGAGCATGCGGCGGTTGCCGGGCGTGAGCTGCCTGGCGCACCGGGTGTCGACCATGATCAGCCGGGCGTGCCCGAGGTCGCGGGCGTAGCTCCAGCGGTTGCTCCCGGGCTCGGCGTCGGCCTTCTCGGCGAAGGCGTCCAGCGCGTCGCCGCCGTCGAGCCCTGCCCCGTCCGATCCTGCGTAGTCCAGCAGCGTGCGCAGCAGCGGGTCGGCGGCGCGCTCGGCGGGCGAGAGGTTGCCGAGGTGCTGGTAGACCCAGTACGCCCCCAGCCCGGCGACCACGCGGTGGCCCCACCAGCTCGTCCTGGCCATCTCCTCGCGCCAGGGCTGCGAGGTGTTCCAGTCGTCGCGCACGTCATGGTCGTCGAAGATCATCGCGGTCGGCACGGTGGACAGCAGCCAGCGGATCTCAGGCTCGGTCCACGCCTGGCGATAGAGCTCGGCGTACTCCTCAAAGTCGGCGATCTCGCCCTGCGGCGGCGTGCTCCTGCGCGCCCGGATGTAGGCAAGCATCTCGGGCGAGGGGTTGTCGGCGTAGACCTGGTCGCCGAGGAGCAGCAGCAGGTCCGGCCACTCCTCGTCGCCCGCCCGCGCGAGATGCTCGCCGTAGGAGCGCAGGACGTCCTCGCCGTGCGTACGCGCGTGCGCCGCGTCGTGCGGCACGCTGGTGCGACACGACCCGAACGCCAGCCGGCGGGCCCCTTCGGCGGGCAGCAGCCGGATCCGGCTCGGGGGGCGACCCGCCAGGGGCCATACCTGCTCCCCGCCGAGCTTCACGGAGTAGGAGGCGATATCCTGGGACAGCTCGACGAGATCCACGATCGCGTAGTGGTGACCGTGCACGGTGAAGGTAGGCGACCGGTAAGCCCTGCCGTCCGCCTCGACGGTGACCGTGCCGGGCTCGGCGGTCTCCACCCAGATCGAGGCGCTCACGGCGTCGACGTACCGCAGCATCGGCCCCACCACGAGTGCGGGCATTCAACCCCCCGATTTCGATGATTCGGCACGCTCTCGTCCGCAAGCCTGCCAGAGTGGCACGGTCCACAGCATCTCGATCAAGCGGCTTGGATTTTTTCCGACAACTAGGCAAGGTCAAACGCCCCGCTCTAGGATGATCTCGGACAACATCGCCCATAGGTGGAAGGCAATGGCGCTTTCCCCGCAAACAGGGCGTAAATAGCAGGAGGAATCTCTTCCATGAGCATCATGGTGCCGTCAAAGACGCCGGCCCTGATCACCCCGGGCCGCCAGGCCCTCGATTCGGCTCTCCATCAACTCGATCAGGCGAGCGAGCATCTCGGGCTCGACGACGGGCTCCGCACGGTGCTGGCCACGCCCCGCCGCTCGCTGACCGTCTCGGTCCCGGTGCGGCGCGAGGACGGGCGCCTGGACGTCGTCCAGGGCTTCCGCGTCCAGCACAACGTCTCGCGCGGCCCCGCCAAGGGCGGGCTCCGCTACCATCCAGCCACCGACATCCACGAGGTCACCGCGCTCGCGATGTGGATGACCTGGAAATGCGCGCTGGTCGGCATCCCGTACGGCGGCGCCAAGGGCGGCGTGGCCGTGGACCCTGCCGGGCTCACCACGCGCGACCTGGAGCGGCTGACCCGCCGCTACGTCAACGAGATCCTGCCGCTGATCGGCCCGGAGAAGGACATCCCTGCTCCCGACGTCGGCACCGACGAGCAGACCATGGCCTGGATCATGGACACCTACAGCGTCAGCGCCGGCTACTCGGTGCCCGGCGTGGTCACCGGCAAGCCGATGACGCTGGGCGGCTCGCTCGGGCGCACCGGCGCGACCTCGCGCGGCGTGCAGATCACCACGCTGGCCGCGCTCGGCCGCCCGCCCGAGGGCGTGACCGTGGCCGTGCAGGGGTTCGGCAAGGTGGGCGCGCCGGCCGCGCAGTACCTCGCCGACGCGGGCTGCAAGGTGGTGGCCGTCTCCGACCTCACCGGCGCCGTGTACGCGAGCGGCGGCCTCGACGTCGCCCGCCTGCGCACGTGGGCGGCAGAGACCGGGGGCGTGTCCGGCTACCATCACGCCGACGCGCTGTCCCACGAGGACCTGTTCGAGCTGGACGTGGACGTCCTGGTCCCGGCGGCGCTCGAAGGCGCGATCACGGAGGCGAACGCACCGCGGATCCGCGCCCGGCTGATCGTGGAGGGCGCCAACGGCCCCATCACGCCCGAGGCCGACGAGATCCTCGCCGCGAACGGCACCACGGTCGTGCCCGACATCCTCGCCAACGCGGGCGGGGTGATCGTGTCCTACCTGGAGTGGGTGCAGAACATGCAGGCCTACTCCTGGAGCTCAGGGGAGATCGAGAGCAAGCTGCGCGACCTCATGGCGAACGCGTTCGCCGAGGTCAAGTCGCTGGCCGCGGCGCGCGGGCTGACGCTCAGGCAGGCGGCGCACGTGATCGGCGTGGGCCGGGTGGCCGAGGCGCACCAGATGCGCGGGCTCTATCCCTGACCGCGACTTAAGTAGCACGGGGCCCGCCCAAGGTTCGATGCCGGGGCGGGTCCCGCGCTGGGATCGTGAGGGACATGAGAGGTCTCATCGGGTTCGTCTGCGTCATCGCGATCATCCAGGGGCTCGGCGGGTTCATCGGCCGGGTCTGGTTCGGCAACGAGTGGGGTTTCCTGGACCGGCTGGTGGACCTGCCCGTGCCGGGCTACCTGGGGGTGGCCCTGGCCGGCCTGGTGGTGCTGATCTGGTCGGAGGCCGCCAGGAAGCGCGGAGAGAAGTCAACGACCCAGGGCTGAAGCCCTGGGTTTGCGCCTCGCGGTCCGGTCTGGCCGACCGGCTCGGAACGCACTGAGCCGCCCGGCCTGCGGGTACATCCCTGTGGTCGGCTTTCTTCGGCTGCGTGTCGTATTCGGCGGCGCGCCAATCGTCTTGTACATGAGGGCAGATAGCCCAGGCTGCAAAGGAGGCGGAGGGCGCCGTGCCGGATGAGGACAAGAAGCGAGCAGCGCACCGAGCCCTGGTGGATCGCGTCCTGAACGGGGAGGGCAGGGCATCTGCCGAGCAGCGAGCGCGTGCCTTCACCAACGACGGCCTCTCCCCGCCGTTGGACGCGCTGATCGGCAAGGTCGCCGACAGGCCGGCGCAGGTCACTGAGGAGGACTTGGCTGCGGCAAAGGCGTCCGGCTGCACCGAGGACCAGCTTTTCGAGCTGGTGATATGCGCTGCGGTCGGCCAGTCCGCCCGGCTGTATGAAGCCGGACTGGCCGCCCTGGCCGAAGCGACCGTCAAGGAGAGGCCGGATCATGCGACTTGACATCCTCAACCACGGTTACGGCCCCGGAACCAAGCTGCTCTTCGCGCTCATCCGGCTGTTCTCCGGGCACCCGGTACCGGACGCCGCCAAGCTGGTCTTCTACCGGCCCGATTTCTACGGCGCCCGTGCCAAGGAGTTCACCCACGAGGCGATGCGCGGGCCGTCCGGCTGGTCGATAGGCGACCGGGAGCTGATGGCGGCCTACGTGTCCAAGGTGAACGAGTCCGCGTTCTGCGTCGGCGCGCACACCGCGACCGCAGGGCAGGCGTACCAGGACGGGCCACGGGTCGCGGCGGTGCTGGCCGATCTGGAATCGGCCCCCGTCGACGGGCCGCTGCGGGCAACGCTGCGGATGCTCGGCAAGCTGACCCTGGAGGGAAAGGTCGGCGCCGAGGACATGCGGGAAGTGCTGGCCGCCGGTGTCTCACCCGAGCAGGTCAAGGACGCGCTGGCGGTCTGCGCCGCCTTCAACACGACCAACCGGCTCGCCGACGCCTTCGGGTTCGAACTGCTCAGCACCGAAGGCTTCGAGGCAGGAGCCAAATACCTGCTCAAGCGGGGTTACCGATAGCCCGCGCAGCGCGAGCCGCGATCGCGCGGTCCTCGAGCACGTCAACGACCTCCTGGCCCGCAACACCTGGTGCGGGTCACCACGAACGTTCGCCGGGTCTGGTGACAGTCCGGTCGAGGTCCGTGGCGTGCGGCGGGGCAAGCCGGTCACGCCCTGACCGCGTGGTCGAGCGCGGCCTCGCTGGTCAACTTCGGCGCTATGACCGCGTTCCTGCTGCTGCACCTCTCCGTGGTGGTCCACTACGTGATCCGGCAGCGCAGCAGGAACTGGTGGGCGCACCTGATCGCACCGGTCGTCGGCTTCGCCGTCCTGGTGGCCGTCGTGTACAACCAGAACGTCCACGCCCAGTGGGTCGGTGGCATCTGGCTGGCCGTCGGCCTGATCGTCCTCGGCATCACCTACGCCGTCGGCCGCAAACCCGTCCTACCTACGGAGGTCAAGTGAACGTCGTGTCCTACCGCCCCGCGCCGGAAGAGCTGAGCTACACCTTTGGCGGACGCCCGCCGGTGGGCAAGATCAATCCGGGCACGATCCTGGAGCTCTACACCGAGGACTGCTTCGGCGGCCTGGTCAGGAGCGTGGCGGACCTGCCGTCGCGGGTGTGCGAGTTCCCCTACCTGAATCCCGTGACGGGGCCGTTCCACGTGGCGGGCGCCGAGCCGGGCGACACGCTGGCGCTGCACTTCGTCAAGATCACGCCGGCCAGGGACTGGGCGGTGTCGACGACGTTCCCCCACTTCGGGGCGCTGACCAGCACGCATGCCACGGCCACGCTCCAGCCGCCGCTGGAGGAGCGGGTCTGGCGCTACGACATCGACCTCGAGCAGGGCGTGGCCGTCTACCATGCGCGCAACAGCGACTTCAGCGTGGCGCTGCCGCTCGACCCGATGCACGGCACGGTCGGTGTGGCCCCCGCCGCGAACGAGGCCCGCATGACCATCACCCCCGACGCGCACGGCGGGAACATGGACACCCCCGAGCTGCGCGCGGGCGTCACCGTCTACCTGGGCGTCAACGTCGAGGGCGGGATGTTCTCGATCGGCGACGGGCACGGGCTGCAGGGGCACGGCGAGGTCTGCGGCACGGCCGTGGAGTCGGCCATGAACACGGTGGTGGCAGTGGAGCTGATCAAGGGCGTGGCCACGCCGTGGCCTCGGCTGGAGAACGACCTGCACCTGATGTCGACGGGCTCGGCCCGGCCGCTGGAGGACGCGTACCGGATCAGCCAGCACGACCTGGTCACCTGGACGTCGGAGCTGACCGGGCTGGACACGCTCGACGCCTACCAGCTGGTCAGCCAGGCCGGGCAGGCGCCGGTGGGCAACGTGTGCGACACCAACTACACGATGGTCGCCAAGATCCCCAAGGTGTATCTCGGGGACACGGCGGTCTACGAGTCCGCGCATGCCCGCCTGCGGGCTCTCGGTGCCCAGTACACAAGTTAAGTAAACCCGAATGTCGCAGGTCAGAGCACTGATCATCTTCTGCTAACAGTGGGAGGGTGCTCAGGTTGGTGCTGTCCCTCGTCCTGCTCGATCCAGCCGCCGTCGCCGAGGTGTCGCAACGTAACATCCCCGTTCCCCGCGTGCTGACCCCCCACGGCGACCGCCTGGGCTACGCCCCGGTCCCGCGCCCCTACACGGGGGCGCGGCGGCTCACCGGCGTGCTGATCGGCCGCGATCCCGTCGCGCGGAGGGACGTGATGTGCGGGGGCACGGTGCTCGGCTCGCGCAGCCGCAGCCTGGTGCTGACGGCGGCGCACTGCCTCTATCACCAGGGCCGGCCGCTCAAGCACCTCACCTTCCTGCCCGGCTACGACCAGGGACGGCCGCTGCTGGGGGTGTGGCCGGTCGTGCGGGCGTGGGTGCCGGCGCGGTGGCGGAACCGGCCGTTCTCGCCGAAGCTGCTGCCGTACGACATCGGGCTGGTCGGCGTGGAAGGCCGCAAGCGCCCGCTGGAGGCCGTGACCGGGCGGGGCCTGCGGCCGCTGCCGACCGCCAGGGGCACCATGATGCGCGGACTCGAACTGCTCGGCTACCCGGCGGGCAAGGGGTACCAGGAGCTACAGCTGCACCGGTGCCTGGGCGACACGGTCGAGGCCGTCTCGTGGGGGCCGGGGCTGATGGTCACGCGGAACTGCCACGCCACCGCGGGCGGCAGCGGCGGGCCCGCCCTGTACGGCGGCGCGGTGGCGGGCGTCGTGTCGTCGTCCAGCCCGCTGCGCGACGCGAAGGGGTACACCGTGCTGACCAGGCTGGGCGGCGGGCCCTTCCAGCGGATGTTCGCCAGGGCCGACCGGGCGATGCGGCTCAGGCGGCCTGGCTGACGATCTCCTCACAGAGGGCGTGCGTGATCAGGGCGTCCTCCGCGCCGATCCGGCGGCCCTCGCGGACGGCGGCGAGGAACTCCAGGCAGATCTGCTCGATGCCGCGCTGCCTGGCCACCGGGACCCAGTCGGGGCGTCGGGTGAGGACCTCGCCGCCCCGGTAGTCGATCACGTCGCCGAGGTTGACCACGCGGCGCTTGACGCCGTCGCCCATGACCTCGCAGGACTCCTCGCTGACGCCGTTCACCCGGTTCATGACGCCGATGGCGGTGCAGCCTTCGCCGGACAGCTCCAGCACGATGTGCTCGATCAGGCCGTCCTTGACGCGGGTCCTGATCGTGGTGCCGGTGGCCGTTTCCGGTAGCAGGAACCTGAGCGTGTCCACCACGTGGACGAAGTCGTCGAAGATCGCCCGGCGGGGGTCCTCGGCGTGGTCGTCGCGGTTCTTCTCCATCAGGACGAGGTGACGGGGAAGGGCGGCGAGCGCGGCGTAGCCAGGGGCGTAGCGCCGGTTGAAGCCCACCATCAGCGACCTGTCCTCGGCCTTCGCCAGCCGTACGAGGCGCTCGGACTCCTCCAGCGTGTACGCGATCGGCTTGTCGACGTAGACGTGGATCCCGGCGCTGAGCAGCGACTCGACGATCTCCGCGTGGGCGTCGGTGGCGGCGTGCACGAATGCCGCGTCGACCCCCGCCTTGATCACCTCGTCCACACTCACCGACCGGCCGGCGATCCTGTAGGCGTCGCCGAGCCGGTCGAGACGGGCGCTGTTGCGGGTGCAGAGGTGCAGGTCGAGGGCGGGCTGGGCGGCGAGCACGGGAAGGTACGCCTTCTCCGCGATGTCGCCCAGGCCGATCATGGCTATCTTCACGCGTCGAGCGTAGCCTTGAGCGCCTCGTCGATCGGCGTGGGCGCCACGCCGAAGGTGCGCTGGAAGGCCGCCGAGTCGAGCACGTAGGGCGAGGTGAACTGGTATCGGGTGTGCCGCAGCTCGCCGATCATGGGCGAGAACAGGCCCACCGCCCGCAGCACCGGCCAGGGCAGCTGCGTCATCCGGGGTGCGGGGCGGCCGAGCAGCGCGGCCATCCGCTCCCCCATCTGCCGGAAGGTCAGCGGCTCTGCCGTGGGCACGTGCCAGGGCCTGCCCCAGGCCCGCTCGTCGCGGCCGGCCGTGATCAGCGCGTCGGCGACGTCGGGCAGGTAGGTCCAGCTGTGCGGCACGTCGGCCGGAAAGATGAGCTGGATGGTCTTGCCCGCCTTGAGCGGCGGGATGAACCGGTCGCCCAGGTAGGACTGGTCGGTGGCGCCGGGCCCGAAGTAGTCCGAGCCGCGCACTTCGGTCACCCGGATCCGGCCGGCCTCGTGGGCGGCCAGCGCGTCGGCCCACATCTTCGTCCGCACCTGGGCCTTGGGGTTGGTGGAGGCGAGCGGGAGGTCCTCGGTCATCGGGACCGAGACCGGCCCGTACGGGTAGAGGTTGCCGAGCATCGCGTAGACGGCGCCGCTCGCCTCGGCGGCGGCCAGGAACGACTCGGCCATCGGCGGCCAGTCGGTGAGCCAGCGGTGGTACTGCGGGTTGACGCAGTTGTAGAGGACGTCGGCCCCCTTGGCGACCTCGATGAGCCGGGCCTTGTCGGCCACGTCGGCAGCGACCTTGATCGTCCCGGCGGGGCCGCGGCCCGAGCGGGTCACGACGGTGACCTCGTACCCCTGGGCGACGAGCTTGGTGGCCACGTGGGTGCCGACCTGGCCGGAACCCACGACGATGTGCTTACCCATGATCAAACCTGCTTCCAGACGATGCGGAGGACCGCATTGAGAATGAAGAGCGCGTAGAAGACGACGGCGGAGGTGGCCAGGCCGGAGGCGTAGAGCGCCAGCGCGCCGCCGCCGAACCAGAGGATCTCCAGTGCGGCGCGGGCCAGGCCGGTGAGCGGGAACGTGGCGTTCACACCGCCGCCCGCTCCGAACAGCGCCCACGCGGCCACGAACAGCGCCGGGCCGCCGAGCCCGGCCAGCAGCTTGACGCCCCAGTTGGGGCTCAGCGTGAAGCCCCAGTACGCCACGGAGACCAGCACGCCGAGCTCCAGGAGGAACATCAGAAGACTGTTGGCGTTCTTGGCAAAGTGGAGCATTGGGGCCTCCGGGAGGTGACTGCCGTTCGCTTACGAGAGCAATGCTCTCTCAAAAGAGCACGATTCGTCAAGAGCGGTGCTCTCGTTTCTTCGCAGTGCTCTGGTAACCTGCTGTGCATGACAGCCAGCCGTACCGCCAGAGAACGGGTCAGGGCGGAACTCACCAGAGAGATTACTGACATCGCGCGCCGTCAGCTCGCCACCGAGGGCGCCGGCGGCCTGTCGCTGCGTGCCGTGGCGCGGGAGATGGGCATGGTCTCCTCGGCCATCTACCGATATTTCGCCAGCCGCGATGACCTGCTCACCGCGTTGATCATCGACGCCTACAACGCGCTCGGGGAGACCGTGGAGCAGGCCGACGCCGGCTGCCCCCGGGAGGACTTCCTGGGCCGGTGGCTGGCCGTCTGTCACGCCGTGCGCGACTGGGCCCTGGCACACCCGCATGAGTACGCCCTGCTGTACGGCTCGCCCGTGCCGGGCTACCAGGCGCCGCAGGACACCATCCCTGCGGCCGTGCGCGACACGATCGTGCTCGGGCACATTCTGTCGGAGGCCCACCATGCCGCGGCCCTCACCCCGGCACAGCCGGCTCCCCCTCCCCCGCCCTCGCTCCACGCGGATGCCGACACCGTCCGCGCCTTCATCCCCGACGTTCCTGACGACGTGATCTTCCGCGGCGTGACGGGGTGGACCGCCGTGTACGGCTGGGTCAGCTTCGAGCTGTTCGGCCAGTTCAACAACGCGATCGAGGACCGCCGCACCGCCTTCGACCACTCGATGCGGCTCATGGCCGCGATGATGGGGCTTGCTCGGTGACGAGCGGCGCAAGCCGTACAGGGGGGCTCAGCCGCGGGTCAGCAGCGGTACGAGGACCTCGTCCACGATCTGGACGACGAGCTCGTCCGGGATGGGCGGGCCGTTGAAGAGGAAGTGGTGGCGCAGCAGCGCGTGCCCGGCGTCGAGGCGACGCGGGGTGACGGCCTCCGGGTCGACCTCGCCGCGCTCGACGGCACGCTGGACGACCTCCTCCATCGTCTTCCTGCCCATGCCCTGGGAGGTCCTGCGCATGGAGTTCAGCGGGGACCCGCTGCTGAGCGCCTCGCCCAGCAGCCCGCGCAGCGCCTCGCCGGCGGGCCCCGACAGGGCCTGCCTGACGTGGCCCAGCAGGGCCACCAGGTCGTCGCGCAGGTTGCCGGTGTCGGGCACGGATCCGGGGAGGAGCAGCGTGTTGCGGACCGCCTCCATCACCAGCTCGATGCGGGTCGGCCAGCGCCGGTAGAGCGACGCCTTGCTGGCCCTGGCCCGCTCGGCCACGCGTTCCATGGTCAGCCCGGCGTAGCCGCTCTCGGCCAGCTCGTCGAGCGTGGCCTGGTAGATGGCGGCGCTGAGCGCCTCGCCCCGGCGGCGCGGCAGTTTGCGGTGGTCGGTGACCATGGCATGCATCCTAGGCAGCCGACGTGACCGTGCCGGTGTCGCCGTCCACGGTGACGAGACGGCCGTCCTCGAGCACGGACGTGCCGGTGCCGGTGCCCATGACGGCCGGGATGCCGTACTCCCTGGCCACGATCGCCGCGTGCGACGCGGCGCCGCCGCTGTCCACGACCACGGCCGCGGCCTGCTGGAACAGCGGCGTCCACGAGGGGTTCGTGTAGGGGCAGACGAGCACGTCGCCGCCGTCGAGCTTGCCGAACTCGGCCGGCTCCCTGATCACCTTGACCGGCCCGGTCGCGACGCCGCCGGCGGCGGGCGATCCGGCGACGAGCGCGTCGCCCATCTCGCGGGCGGGGAAGACCGCGGCGTGATCGATGAGCCGCACGCCGGCCAGCTCCTCGCGCTTGACCGCCCGCGCCCGGGCGACCTCGCGCAGCCGATCCCGGTCCGCGCCCGGCAGCGTGGACGCGTCGCCGATCGACTCCAGCTCCTCCAGCCGCAGGTGGAAGACGTCCTCGGGCCGGTCGAGCACACCCGCGTCGCGCAACCGCCGCCCCAGCTCGACCAGCGATCTGCGGAGGATGGGCTGCGGCATCGTGAAGGAGAAGTGGCTGTCCTCGCGGAAGGCCGTGCCCGCGCGGGCGGCCTCGACCCAGCGCCGCATCCTGGCGCGGCGGCGCGGGGAGCGCAGGAGCGGGTGGGCGAGCAGGCGTTCCAGCGCGTCGTCGCCCTCTTTCCGCGGGGGCGGCTCGGCGGCCAGCACCCTGATCAGCCCGAGGACGGTCTCCGGATCGTCCGACCACGTGGGCGGCGTGACGAGGATGGGGCTGGCGGTCTCGCGGTGGCCGTACTCGGCCATGAACTCCTCGAACGCGGCCCGGAACTCGGCGGGCGGCGGGTCGGCGTCGAGCGCGCCGGTGCGCCTGGCCAGCTCGGCCAGCCGCGTCAGCGCCTGGTTGGCCTCGGTGGTGCGGGTGACCGCGCCGAACATCAGGCCGCCGAAGAGCTTGCCGCGGCGCAGCAGCTTGAGCGCCAGCAGCAGGCGCAGCAGCGCGAGCCCGGTGCCCGGCAGGTAGTCGATGCGCAGGCCGGCCACCGGCGCCACCAGGGCGAGCGCCTGCCGGGGCACGCGGATCAGCTCGGGCCACGGCATCGCGGCCAGGTCGCGGGCGGCCAGCTGCCGGACCGCCGCGAGGTAGTCGAGGAAGCGCCGGTCCTCGGTCCAGCGGGCCGGGTCGTACCGCCTGGCCTTGGTCACGATGCGGAACGGCGCGGCGAGCACCCCGATCGATGGGTGCGGCTTCGGCGGTATGAGGGCGTAGACGACGCCGTCCTCCTCGCGCAGGAACCCCTCGAACCCACGGCGGAGGCCGAAGGCGCCGGTCACCTTGCCCATCAACCCGGCCGGGCCGTATGGCAGCCAGGTCGTCGTGTCGATCGGGTACGGCCGCACGGGCAGGTATTCGAGCAGCACGCCGGCGAGGCGGCGCTGGATCGGGTTGAGCCTGCCGACCGGGGGCGGCGGCAGCGCGGTCATGGGCCGGGCCTGCAACAGGTGCACCCGGCCGCCCGCATAGGCCCACTCGATGTCCTGCGGGCGCCCGAAGTGGCCGGCGACCCGCCTGCCCAGGGCGGCCAGCTCCTGGACCACCGCGTCGGGCAGCCGCTCCACGGCGGCGCCGGTCTCCCGGGCGACACCACCGCCGGCCATGCCCCGGATGACCACCTCGCGGCGGCCGGGCGTGAAGTCCACCCCGCCCGCGGCGTCGACGACGTAGTGGTCGGGCGTGACCAGGCCGGACACGACGGCCTCACCCAGGCCGCTGCTGGCGTCGATCACGAGGTGGGTGCGGTCGCCGCTGACCGGGTTCGCGGTGAACATGACGCCCGCCGTGTCCGCCTCGACCATGCTCTGCACGACCACCGCGATGCTGACCTCGGAGTCGTGGATGGCGAGCCGGGCGCGGTAGGCGACGGCGCGGTCGGTCCAGAGCGAGCCCCAGCAGCGGCGTACCGCGTCGAGCAGGGCCTCCTCGCCGACGACGTTCAGGTAGGTGTCCTGCTGGCCGGCGAACGCGGCCCCCGGCAGGTCCTCGGCAGTGGCGCTGGACCGCACCGCCACCGGGCCCGCTCCGAGCGCGGCGTAGGCGTCGGCGATCGCCTGCCGCAGCTCGCCGGGGAGCTCGATCTGCTCGAAGTACGCCCGCGAGGTGTGGCCCTGGGCGACGAGGTCGAAGGCGTGCGTGGTGACGACGAAGCCGCCGGGGACGGGGAAGCCGTTCTTGACGAGCTCGCCCAGGTTGGCGCCCTTGCCTCCCGCCAGCACCAGGTCGCCGCGGCCGAAGCTGTTCAGGGGTGCGACGAGCTTCACGTGGTCTCCTCGACATAGGCTTTGGTACGCAGCGGGCGCGCCGGCAGGACCAGCGCGAGGACGAAGGCCACGGCCAGCAGCGGCGCCATGGCGGCGAAGATCGGGGGCACGGCCTCGGCGAACGCGTCACGGACGCCGTCGGGCAGGTCGGACGACCCTGTGGAGGCGATCCCGGTCCTCAAGGTGATCAGCGCTCCCACCAGCGCGACCCCGGCCGACGCGCCGATCTGGCGCAGGAACGTGACCGACGAGGTGGCGGTGCCGAGGTCGGCGTACTCGACGGCGTTCTGCGCGGCCAGCACCATGACCTGCATGACCAGCCCGACCCCGAGCCCGGTCAGCAGCATCGCACCCGCGAGCGCGATCGGCGAGTCCCCCGCGAGCGCGATCAGCCCGAGCCCGATCGCGGCCGCGGCGGTGCCGGCGACGGGGTACGGCTTGTACACCCCGGTCCGGGTGATCAGCCGCCCGGACACGATCGTGGTGAGGAGCACGCCGCCCATGAGCGCGGTCACCAGCAGCCCCGCCTGCGTCGCGCTGGAGCGCAGCGCGATCTGCAGGTACGCGGGCATGTAGGTGATCGTCCCGAACAGCGCGAACCCGATGAGCAGGCTGATCGACACGGGCACCGCGAAGGCCCGGTCGCGGAACAGCCGCAGCGGGAGGATCGGGTCCTTGGCGAAGCGAGCGCTGACCAGCCACGCCACCAGCCCGGCGGCGGCCACCAGCAGGAAGGCGGGGTTCCTGGTCTGGCCCACCATGACCACGCCCACGACGGCGACGGCCAGCGTGAGGGCGCCCGCGACGTCGAGCGGCGCCCGCGACTGCGGCCTCGGCAGGTGCAGCGTGACGCTCAGCACGATCAGAGCCAGCAGGCCGAGCGGCGGGTAGATGGCGAAGATCCACCGCCAGCCCGGCCCGTCGATGAAGAGCCCGCCGATCAGCGGCCCGCCCACGGCGGCCACGACGTAGGCGGCGCCGATGAAGCCGAGGTAGCGGCCCCGCTCACGGGGGCTCACGACCTCTCCGATGATCGCCTGTGCGCCGATCATGAGCCCGCCGCCGCCCAGGCCCTGGATCGCGCGGAAGGCGATGAACTGCGGCATCGATGTGGCCACCGCGCACAGCACGGCGCCGGTGACGAACACGACGATGGCGACCTGCATGGTGGGCTTGCGGCCGTACCTGTCGCCGAGCTTGCCGTAGACGGGCATGACGACGGTGGCGGCGACGAGGTAGGCGCTGATCACGGCGGGCATCTGGTCGAGCCCGCCAAGGCTCCCCGCCACGGCGGGCAGCGCGGGCGCCATGATCGTCTGATCGAGCGCGCCCAGCAGCATCGCCAGTATCAGACCCGACAGCGTGAGGCGCATGGACACCGCTCCTTAGAGAACGAATCGTTCTCTAAGGAGCATAGGATTCATTACATAGAAACGCAACGTTCACTAAACGGGCTCGACACATGCGACCACCGATGCCGCAGCCCACTAGCGGTTTCCGTAAGCTGTCCTTGCCGCCACGCGATTGAGGAGTTGCCGATGACTGCCTTGCCGGAAGACAGCTGGCTCCACAGCATCCGTCCTCAGCCAAGCCGCGTCACCGCCGAGGAGTACGAGCAACTGCCAGAAGAGATCGCCAGGTCAATCGAGATCGTGGACGGGTATGTCGTCTACTGCGAAGCTCCAACGCCTGATCATCAAACTGCCGGCAGACGGCTGGCCAACCTCCTGGAGCGCCACGCCAGGCAGGCGATGAGTCGCGGGCACGAGTGCGTCACTGTCAACAACGACGTCGATCTGCGCCTGCGAGACGTGCCGCTGCTCAACCGCCGCCCCGACGTCGTGATGTACAGGTGCCTGGATCGGGAGCGCGGCGAGAGACTACGCGCGGAGCATGCGCTACTTGTCGTCGAGATCGTGTCACCCGGCTCGGAAACCCAGGACACAACCGACAAGCTGGGCGAATACGCCAAGGCGGGCATCCCTCACTACTGGATCGTCCGTCTGGACCAGGCCGGCGTGTCCACCATCGAACGCTACCGGCTAGACCTCGCCTCGATGCTCTACAAGCATGTGGGAACGCTGATGAAGGAAGCCGATCCCACCCCCTCGATCACCAATCCACTACCTCTCAACATCGACTGGGCTGAGCTGCGGTTCTGACCGCAGAGGGCCGCAGCGCGTCCGTCGTCCCCTTGCTCGATGTTGTCAGGCCGCTCTCCGATGACCCTTATTCGAACTGTTCACGTTTCCGAATGTCGCGGGATATCGTGGACCTCGCATGGATAACATCGCTGGCATGCCAACGGAGCTGCGTGAACGTGCTGCGCTCGTGGTGCTGCTCCAGCGTCCCGGCGCGAGATGGGCCGATATCAGCCTGTCCGTCCTGGAGCAAGGAAGCGCGGTGGCCGTGCTTGCCGCCGAGATGAGGGCCCAAGAAGCGCTCTTCGAGGAAGCCGACCCGATGGAGTCAGCGATCGCGGAGGCCGGAAAGGCGCTGGCGCATTGGGAGGCGGCAGGCGTCGGCGTGCACACCTGTCTCGATGAGCATTACCCGAGCCAGCTCCGCAGCATTCACCAGATGCCGCCGATCCTCTTTTCCCGGGGGCGGCTGGCGGCCGATCACCGGGCGATCGCCGTAGTCGGCACTCGGCAGGCCAGTGAGCAGGGCCTCCGAATCGCCTTGGCGGTGGCGAGGGATCTCGCGCTGAATGGTGTGACCGTGGTCAGCGGGCTGGCCAAGGGGATCGACACGGCTGCGCACCGGGCGGCACTCGAAGCGGGTGGCCGGACAGTGGCGGTCATCGGGACGGGGATCAACAAGTTCTACCCGGCGGAGAATCGCGGCCTGCAGGAGCGAATCAGCCAGGACGGCCTGATGATCAGCCAGTTCTGGCCAGACGCCCCTCCCAACCAGCGGAACTTCCCCATGCGGAACGCCGTGATGAGCGGCTACGCGGCGGCCACGGTGGTCGTGGAGGCGCCGTGGAAGAGCGGGGCGAGGATTCAGGCTCGGTCGGCTCTGGAGCATGGTCGCCCGGTGGTGATGCCGGAGCAACTGCTGGAGCATGACTGGGCGCGCGAATACGCCAAGAAGCCTGGCGTTCACGTCGTTTCCAGTCTGCGTGAATTGCTCATGGTCGTGGAAAGATTGATCGCGGAACTCAACACAGACCCCGGCTCTCTTCCGGAAATCTCCGCCCTTGCCTGGAGCAACTGACCCCTGGGACGTAGTGCGGCAGCGCGTCTCTCTGCAAGCTCACTACCTACGCAACCCGCTCATATCCGCGCCAGCGTCTGCTACGTCTGCCGCGGTCCGGCCGGAGCGGAGTGGAGCCGCTGTTACACATGTGACCAGCATCTGAAGGCGGCGCAGGCTTCTGTGGTCGATGCGATGGTTCCGATCTCATATGCAGTCAAGGGGCGGCAGCACTGCCCGCACGTTTAGCCAGGACCGCGTCCGCCAGCCGATCCGAGACCGGTTCGGGAGCGGATAGGCCAGGGGAAGGAGGGACGGCCGGGATGGCGCACCAGACGGTACGGCCAAGCCCGCAGCCGTGCTCCCGGACTCCCCAGTCCTGGGAGATCTCACTGATGATCAGCAGTCCGCGGCCGTCTTCCGCCTCCGGCTCCTGGCGGATGTGGGGCGCGGTGAACGTGGAACCGGGGTCACGTACCTCCACGTAGACCATCCCCTCTGCCACGGCGATGGTGAGGCCGATGAGGTCGTACGGCCTGGCATTGGAGTGCCGGAGCGCGTTCGTCAGAAGCTCGGACGCGGCCAGCACGACATCGTCGACGGAGGGGTGGTCGTCTCCCAGCCACCTGCGGACCTCGGAACGTGCGTGCGAGACGGACTCGCGAATGCCCGCCACATGGATCGAGCCGATGACCCTCGGCTCCGGGCTCGCTGCTTTCATGTCTTCACCCACTCGAAGAAGTCGGCCTCAATCTGCCTTTCCACCATCTCAAGATTTAGCTACAGTGGGTAGTCAATTGACTTCGATATGACATCAACCGTTCCAGTGAAACCTTCGTTGAAACGGTGGCGATCCCCCGGGAGGTCAGGTGCCGAAGGAAAGCGAGCTATGCCCGGCTGACTCGCCGACCGCGCTCTTTGGCTTCGAGCTGCGGCGACACCGCAAAGCCCGAGGCTGGTCCCAGCTCCGTCTGTCGAAGGAGGTGTCCTACTCCGTCGGCACGATCAGCATGATCGAGACGGCCAGGCGGTCACCGACAGAGGAGTTCGCCCGCCTGTGCGACGAGGCGCTGGAGGCGGAGGGGGCGCTGATGCGGCTCTGGCCGATGGTCAGTCACGCATCGGCCCCGCCGTGGTTCCGGCCTTGGCTCGACGTGGAGGCCACGGCGGAGGCGATCCGAACCTGGGAACCGCTCGTCGTACCCGGCCTGCTCCAGACCGAGGACTACGCCAGAGCCGTGCTGAGCGGCGATGTCGGCGCGACTCCTGAACAGGTCGAGGAGCAGGTGATCGCCCGCATGGAACGCCAGAGCATTCTTAGGCGCCCCAAACCACCTTTGTTGTGGATCGTGATCGATGAGGCGGTCCTACATCGCCCGATCGGTAGCCCCGCCGCGATGTCGGCGCAGCTCGCCCGCCTTCTCGAAGCGGGCCAAGCCCCCCGGATCACGATCCAAGTTCTCCCCCTCAAGGCCTACTCCACGACCGGTCTTGCCGGTGGATTCGCCATCGCGCAAGCTCATGGAGTCTTCGACACGGCGTATGTTGAATCCGCTGGGATCATGAGCCGAGTAACAGAGCGACCTGAGGACGTCAGCGTCCTAACATACAGATATGAGGCGATTCGCTCCGACGCACTGCCCCAACGCGAATCCCTAGAACTGATCAAGGAGACGCTGCAGCGATGGACGAGCTGAACCGAGAACTCAACACAGCCACGTGGCGCAAATCCACCCGCTCGGGACCGGACGGCGGCAACTGCGTTGAGGTCGCCGAACTCTCCGGCGGACGCCGAGGCGTCCGCGACAGCAAGAACCCGACCGGACCGGCGCTGGTCTTCACCCCAGGTGAATGGAGCGCCTTCGTCGGCGGCGTAAAAGCCGGCGAGTTCGACTAATCCACACCGGCCACACCACGAGGAATGTGCCCCACCCCCGTGCGGGGCTTTCTCATAGACTTGGGGAAAGACTCCACGGCCAGCAGTTCCGCTGACCGTCTGTTCAGAGTCGACCATTGAATGCCGCATTCAGTAGGAATGTCCTCAGGGGGCTACAGCGCACTCATCCCCAAGCCCTTCAGCGCCCGGAGGATGTCCGAGCGTGACTTGGCCCGCGCCTGCTGACCGCGCACTTCCGCCACAGCCATCCGGCGAAGGATAGGCATCGATCTCCGCGATGAAACCCCGTGCCGAGGTCGATCTGCTGGATCTTGAGCCCGTTCGTCGGGAGGCGAAAGGGCACCAGCAGCTTCCCGGCGTATCGCTTTGGTCTGCTCGATGCCGTCGTCGGCCTTGACAGACGTCCATTGACCTCCCGCCGCAATGGGTGGCGAGGATCTTCCCGTGCGCGATGGTGCACCCCTCAACCATCTGGTCCAGGTCCTGCCCCGACTGTTTCAGTTGATGTTCAACGAGCGTCCGCCGGGTTTCATTTTCACTGAAGGAACAGATCCATAGGCCCCGGTCAATTACCAACCAATAAAACTGACGGAAGATCACATCTCTACTGGACCGTAACGTCGACTCTGCACACCTCTCCCCCTTGAAGGGAACCGGAGCCGTGTCTATTCCGGCAAAACACCCCCATTCTCGAACAAATCTCGAACGCGCTATACCTTTCACTGCGTTTAAGCTTGTTCTGTTGACGTGATGTTGATTAACGTGTGAACACCTGGGAGACGCCGCTCCTGATCTGTTCTGGTGCAGCGAGCCGTAACAAGGGGATCATCGTGGCTGACCTCGATCGCGATGCGATGCGTGCCGTGGCGCAGCGGATCCAGTGGCTGTCGGACGAGCACTGGTGGGCGCTCGATCCCTCCTGCCGCCTGATGGAGAACGACACGTGGGTGGGACCGACGGGCACCAGGTTCGACGCTCAGGTCCATGCCGATCAGCGGGAGCTGCGCGACATGCTCAGGCATGCCGTGCACAGCGCGAACCGGAAGCTGGCATCGCTCCAGGACACGCCATGACGGGCTTCACTGGGGTCAAGCAACCCGAATTCGACACGATGGCGAGCAAGCACGCCGAGGCCGCCAGGCGACTGGACGAGCTGGCGCAGGCCCTGCACAGCGAGCTGCAGAGCGCCGGGCTCGACACTTCTCCGGCGGCGCGGCTGCGGCAGTTGGCCGGGCGGGTCACCACACAAGCCGAGGACCTGCGGCGGCGGCAGAAACTGATCCACGAGCTGCAGCGACAGAAGATCACCTTCGGCAGCAGCACGCCCGCCGGGAGCTTCTTGGAGATGCCTGACAGCCTGGATGCGGCAAAGGGGTTGCTGGACGGGACCCTGGCGGCTCGTGCTGCGGTGAAGGCCGCGGACGGAGATGCCCAAGCGGGGGCCGAGCTGGAGAAGTACGTATCGCGGACCGGCGACGCGGAGTTCGTCAAGGCGTTCCTCGGCGCGCTGGGTGCTCGGGGCCTGACGCGGCTGCCCGGCTCGCTCGCCATGCAGTTGCGCGACGCCAGGGCCCATGGGGACTCCGCTCGCATGGCCCAGCTCTCCAGCCACGGCAAGAAGGCCCTGCGCATGCTGAGCGCGGCTCTGGCCAAAGGGACCAATCCGAAAGATCCCGCGTACGTGGGCGACGACTTCCTCAAGGGCCTGGTCAAGGAGGGCCGGGCCCTGCACAGGGCCGGTGGCACGAAGTATTCGGGCTACCAGGCCCAGGCGCTCATCTGGCGTGCTCACGACGGCAAGCCGCCGTACTCGAAGGAGTTCATAGAGGTCGTCGGACGCGACGTGATCGTCTACGAGTACGAGCAGCGCAAGGACGAATGGGCGGCGATCAAGGATCCGCTGGGCGGCAGGTTCGGGGGAGTTCAGCTCCCCATCGTCGACCTGGCCGGCGCGCTCGGCCTCGGCACCATGCTGAGGCCGGAAGCGCAGATGGGCGGTCCATGCGTGAAGAGCCAATCATCGGTGATGGAGGACCTGTTCCATGCGGCGAAGTCCAACCGGGAAGCGTCCCACGCACTCCTTGACCACACTCCGGCGGGGTGGAAGGAGTCCGTGCTGGACTACCTGCTGACGACCAGGTGGAGCGCTTCCCGCTATCTGTGCGACTACAAGCCGATCAGTGACATGCTGATGACCGCGACGACCGGCCAGGACGCGACCTCCAAGAAGCTGGCCGCCGAGATGATCAAGATTCTCTCCGATGAGGTGCGCGGCGCCTTCGGAAAAGCCGGCGATGGAAATCTGGAGATCACGAAGAGGGACATTTTCGATCGTTACGCGCCCCTGAGCTACCCCCTGGGCCGCGCGATCGCTGCCAATATCGATCAGATCTCCCATATCCTCCTCAACCAGGGGAGCTTCAGCAACGTCGCGGCCAAGGACATGTCCTGGGCTCTGGTGCTGGCCACCGCCAACGACGGTGCGTTCGAGGCACTGATAAGAGCGCAGACCGAACACACGCGGGCAGCGTTCGGGACGGTGCCTCCAGTCGGTCTCACCGCCGTCAACGCCGAGCGACTCGGTTTCACGAAGGCCGACGTCAAGAAGTACGACCTTGATGAAGATGGACGGGTCGACAAGACCGACGTCATTCAGTTCCTAAAGGACCGGGCCGTGGCGGAGGCACGTCCCTTCGGTTACCTCGTGGAGATCCGCCGCCAGGTGCTGATCGCCCAGGGGCTGGACGACAAGAAGGCGGACGAGGCGCTGAAGAACATGGTGGGCAACGCGATCGGGCTGCTCCCGGTACCGGGATCCAAGCAGGTGGGCGAGCTGGGAAAGAGGGCCTTCGGCGAGATGCTCGGCAAGGGGTACGACAAATTCGCCGGAGCAGGGTATGACGAGATGGCCAAACAGGTCGCCCAGCGGATGTTCGAGCAGAGGCGGAGCTTGGACAAGACGCACAGGACGCTGGCGGACAATCGGCTGGCGGTGGAGAGGTTGTCGGAGCAGATGTTCGCCACGGCCATGCTGAACACGGGGATGCTTGACGGATTTGGCGTGAAAAAGCAGTCATTCGCCACCGGAAATCCGCCCAGAATCAAGCCCTTCGCCGAGATGACTCCGCAGGAATACAGCCAGTTCCTCGCGTGGGCTCGCGAATCCGGAGGAAGCAACGAGCTGCTCAATAGCTTCAGGACCACCTTCCGCACAACCAGTGATGTGAACGACTATCTCGACCTTGATATCTCCTCCTCCTCCGGAGATGGCAAATGAGGCATGCTTGTCTTCCTGTCGCTCTGGCTACTCTCGCGGTGCTTTCCGCGGCCTGCACCCCGCAGACTGACGTCGTCTCCACACCGGCCTCGGTTCCCCAGCCGGTTGTGGATTCCGCGCCATATGTCTGCAAGCTCATTCCTGAGCAGGCATTTCGTCTGGTCAGCGGTGTGACCGGCCCTCTCGCAGAGAAAACGGACGGCAGTCGGCAGGACGGCGACTGCTGGGCGCCGGATACAACTCCTCGGCCGCTGGAGGTGCGGTGGATGCAGGAGGGTGAGGGGATGCCTCGAGAACAACTGGATTTCGTTCTCGATGACAGGCGTAAGGTCTACAGCCAGCACGGCGGAGTCACGCTCCCTGCCGACCTCGGTGACGGCCTGGCCGCATATCTGCCGAATTCAGCTTTCGCCGACCAGCCGTATCGAGTTGCTGCAAAGTTCCGATGCGATGGCAAAGAGCAACTGATCACTATCTACCTGGCTCGGTTCGCCAAAGGCCGGGATGCGATCAAGGACTTGATCGAGCTCATGCGCATCGCCCAAAAACGCTATGGCGAGGTCTACGACTGCACTCCCGGCACGTAGAAAGCCATACCGCTCCTCGGCTCGGCACAAACGACTCGACCGCACCTCCCGTTGTTCACGGGGCGCGGTCGAGTGATTGTGGCGTGGCCTTGTGGGCGCGTGCCTGGCGCCGACCCCACAGGTCATTGCGGGGTCCGGGTGTGGAGACTTATGGGTCAGCGGGAGGCGCGGTTGACCGCGGAGATGATGGCCTTCAGGGCCGCCGTTGTGGTGTTGGCGTCGATGCCCACGCCCCACAGCACCTGCCCGTCGACCTCGCACTCCAGGTAGGAGGCGGCCTTGGCGTCGGTGCCCGCGCTCATCGCGTGCTCCACGTAGTCGAGCACGCGCACCCGGATGCCGACCCCCGCGATGGCGTCGATGAACGCCGAGATCGGGCCGTTGCCCGAGCCCGCGACCTCGCGGATCTCCCCGTCGAGGCGGACGTCGGCGCCGATGCGGTCGTTGCCGTCCACCGTGGACTCGTGGCGGTGTGCCATGAGGCTGAGACGGCCCCACCGGTTGGCCGGGTTGGGCAGGTATTCGTCGCGGAAGATCTCGAACATCGCGGCCGGGCTGATCTCGCCGCCCTCGCTGTCCGTGCGGGCCTGCACGACCTTGGAGAACTCGATCTGCAGCCGGCGCGGCAGGTCGAGCTGGTGGTCGGCCTTCATGATGTAGGCGACCCCGCCCTTGCCCGACTGGCTGTTGACCCGGATGACCGCCTCGTAGGTGCGGCCGATGTCCTTGGGGTCGATCGGCAGGTAGGGCACCGCCCAGGTGAACTCGTCCACGGGCACGCCCGCCGCGGCGGCGTCGCGCTCCATGTGCTCGAAGCCCTTCTTGATGGCGTCCTGGTGGGAGCCGGAGAAGGCGGTGTAGACCAGCTCGCCGCCCCACGGGTGGCGCGGGTGCACGGGCAGCTGGTTGCAGTATTCGGTGATGCGGCGGATCTCGTCGATGTCACTGAAGTCGATCTCGGGGTCGACGCCCTGGGAGAACAGGTTCATGCCTAGCGTGACCAGGCAGACGTTGCCGGTGCGCTCGCCGTTGCCGAACAGGCAGCCCTCGATGCGGTCGGCGCCGGCCATGTAGCCCAGCTCGGCGGCGGCCACGGCGCTGCCGCGGTCGTTGTGCGGGTGCAGTGACAGCACGATCGAGTCGCGGTGCCTGAGGTTGCGGTGCATCCACTCGATCTGGTCGGCGTAGATGTTGGGGGTGGCCATCTCGACCGTGGCGGGCAGGTTGACGATGACCTTGCGGTCGGGGGTGGGCTGCCACACGTCGTTGACCGCGTCGCACACCTCGACGGCATATTCCAGCTCGGTGCCGGTGAACGACTCCGGCGAGTATTGGAAGTAGACGTCCACGTCGGTCGCGTCGGCGAGCTTCTTGACCAGCTTGGCGCCCTCGACCGCGATGGCCGTGATGCCGTCTTTGTCCTGGCCGAACACGACGCGGCGCTGCAGGGTGGAGGTCGAGTTGTAGAGGTGGACGATGGCCTGCTTGGCGCCCTCGATCGACTCGAAGGTCCGCTCGATCAGCTCCGGCCTGGCCTGGGTCAGCACCTGGATGACGACGTCGTCCGGGACCCGGTCCTCTTCGATGATCTGCCGGACGAAGTCGAAGTCGGTCTGCGAGGCGGCGGGGAAGCCTACCTCGATCTCCTTGTAGCCCATGCGTACCAGCAGCTCGAACATGGCGAGCTTGCGGTGGGGGTCCATCGGGTCGATCAGCGCCTGGTTGCCGTCGCGCAGGTCCACCGCGCACCATCGGGGGGCCTTGGTGATGACCTGGTCGGGCCAGGTGCGATCGGTCAGCCGGATAGCCTGAAAAGGCTGATAGCGATGGATCGGCATGGGGCTGGGCTGCTGAGCGGTCATGTCGGATGCTCCTCGTCGGTCGTCGAGTGAAAGCGGCCGACGCGCATGACTGGCTCCGCGGCGAGGGAGCCGGCCTTAGAGGCCCCCGCCGCGGCAGCTAAGGAGCAGTCCGCGCAGCATGCCAAGCACGCTACCAGACGTCTCGGGATGCGCCGTCCTGGATCTCATATCTTGAGAACCCCGAGAGGCCCAGGTTACCCGTCGATAAGGACGCTGAGGCAGGTCACGCAGCCCTCCAGCTTCTCAAATTCTGAAATATCGACCTTCGTCACGATAAATCCCCGCTTTTCGAGCATGGTGGCGGTCTGGGGTGCGGAGGCGGCCATCAGGACCCGGTCGCCGCCGAGCGGCACCACGTGCGCGCCCGCCTCCTCCGGCGGCACCAGCAGCTCCGGCAGATCCACGTGGCGGGGGTCGCCGATGAGCGTCCCGTCGGGGAGTGCCGTCACCGCCGACTTCAGGTGCAGCACGCCGGTCAGGTCCACGGGCACGACCTTGCGCTCCGGCAGCAGGGCGGTCAGCTGCGTGATGCCGTCGTCGTTGGTACGCGCCGACCGGCCGACGTACAGGGTGGAGCCGGTCCGCAGCACGTCGCCCCCGTCGAGGGTGCCGGGCGGCGCGATCCTGACCACCTTCAGCCCCAGCTCCTGTACGGCCCGCGCCACGGACTCCACCTCCGGCCGCCGCTCCGCCGCACCCGGCCGGGTCAGCACGGCCACCCGCCCCGACACCACCAGCGCGTCCTCCACGAACGGCGCGTCGGGCAGGTCGTCGGCGGGCTCGGCGTACACGGGCCGCCACCCGTTGCCCGCCAGCGCGGCCACGTAGGCGTCGTGCTGGACGCGTGCCCGCTCGGGGTCCACCGGCTCGCGCTCGATATGGGTGACGATGCCCTCGGCGATCCGCGGGCCGGGCTTCCTTACCAGCGCGATACCAGACATAGGGCGTGTTGTATCACGGAGTGACTAGAGTCTTGGGCATGCGGGACGACGAGATACTCACCAGGATCAGCTCTCTGGTCACCGAGGAGCACGAGCTGCGCGACAGGCTCTCGGCCGGCAAGGTGACCACGGACGAGGAGCACACGCGCATCAAGGAGCTGGAGACGGCCCTCGACCGGTGCTGGGACCTGCTCAGGCAGCGCCGGGCCAGGCGCAGCGTGGGCGAGAACCCCGACGACGCCGCCGCCCGCCCGGCCGACGAGGTGGAGAACTACCGGCAGTAAATCCGTTCGCCCCGGCACTCCCGCGTGCGCTTTGCTGGGCGCATGAGGATCCAGCCCATCGACCTCGGCGCGGGCGATCTGGTCGCCGGCCTGCACGACGCGTACGTGGCGGCCAACTCCCATGACCCCGGCCCCCTGCTCTCCCTCCCCCATTTCCGCCGCGAAGTCTGCACCGACCGGTCCTTCCAGCGGGTGGAGCTCTGGGCGATGGTGGAGAACGGCAAGGTGGCCGGCGGCTACGCGCTGGCGCTGCACCTGCTCGACAACACCCACATGGCCTGGCTGTTCCCGCTCGTGGTCCGGCCGGAGGTGCGGGGGCGCGGGCTCGGCACGGCGCTGTTCGAGCATGCTCTGGACCGAGTGCGTGCGCACGGCAGGCGACTGCTGCTCACGGAGACGCCCGCCACCGGCGTGGGCGCCCGTTTCGCCCGGGCGCGCGGCATGACGGTCTCGATCGTGGAGGCTCGCCGCGTGCTCGACCTGCGCAAGACCGACTGGGACGCGCTGGAGCGCATGATCCCGGCGGTCGAGGGCTATTCCCTGGAGCCGTGGATCGGCCCGGCCCACCCCAGACTGCTGCCCGACCTCGCCACGCTGGCGGGCGGCATGAACGATGCCCCGCGCGACGCAGGCCTCGAGGACGCGAACTTCAGCCTCGAACGCCTGCGCGACCGCGAGGAGAACATCCCCCTCGGCGGTCACACCTGCTACACCACGATCGCCCGCCGCGACTCCGACGGCGCCCCGGCCGGCTACACGCGCATCTACCTCAAGACCGACCGCTCAGACGGCTGGGGCGGCCAGGCGGACACGACCGTGCTGCGCGAGCACCGGGGTCACCGCCTGGGCCTGCTGCTCAAGCTCAGCAACCTGCTCTGGCTGCGCGAGCGGGAGCCGCACCTCGAGCGGATCCTCACCTGGAACGCCACCTCCAACGCCCACATGCTCGCCATCAACGAGTCCATGGGCTTCGAGCTCCTGGACGAGTGGAACGAGTGGCGGCTGGCGCTGTAGGCCGCTGCCGGGCATGGAACACCCGCTGGCATGGCGGCTAACCTGATTCCCCATGACCTTGGAGGCGTTGAGAGACGGGGATCCACGCCGGGTGGGGCCGTACACCCTGCTGGGCCGGCTGGGTGAAGGCGGGATGGGCGTCGTCTTCCTGGGGCAGGGGCCGGACGGCGCGCGGGTGGCCGTCAAGCTGATCCACGCCAGGTTGGACGCGGACGCCGGCTTCCGGCGGCGCTTCGCCCGCGAGGTGGCGGCCGCCAAGCGGGTCGCCAGGTTCTGCACCGCGCCCGTTCTCGACGCCGACGTCGAGGGCGACGTGGCCTATCTGGTCACCGAATACGTCGAAGGGCCGAGCCTGGGAGAGGTGGTCAGCGAGTCGGGGCCGCTGAAGGGTTCGGCGCTCGACGGGCTGGCCGCGTCCATGGCGATGGCACTGCGGGCCATCCACGGGGCCGGCGTGGTGCACCGCGACCTCAAGCCGTCGAACGTGCTGCTCTCCCAGGTGGGGCCCAAGGTCATCGACTTCGGCATCGCGCAGCTCGCGGACGCGGAAATGAGCAGCGCGATCGTGGGGACGCCCGCGTACATGTCGCCCGAGCAGGTGTCGGGCTCCCCCATCGGGCCGGCCTCTGACATCTTCTCGTGGGGCTGCACGGTCGCCTTCGCGGCCGGCGGCCTTCCGCCGTTCGGCTCCGGCTCGGTGCCCACGATCCTCCTGCGCATCGTCAACGAGCCCCCGGACCTGCGCGGACTCTCGGGCCCGTTACGGGACCTGGTGCTGGCGGCCCTCGCCAAGAACCCGGCCGAACGCCCGACGGCGCAGGCCTTGATGGACCACCTCAGCACCGCCAACGCGTCCCTGCCCATGCCACCCCCGCCCCCGGGCGCACATCCGCCGGACAGCAGCCCCCAGAGTGCGAGCGTGCCCGGCGCAAGGCGCACGGGGGACGCACCGGCGGGTGGGGCCTCCGGACACGCCGACGCGACGCAGCCCAGCAGCGTGCTGGCGGCCGGGACCGCGCCAGGCGCCGGCGTCCCCCCGGCAAGTGCGCCGAGCATCGGTGCACCGGGGACCAGCGCGGCCGGTGCCAATGTGCCGAGTACCGGTGCTGGTGCCGGCGGTGCTGGTGCGGCTGGGGTGGCGGAGGGCGGGGCGGCTGGGCGGCGCAGGCGGTTGCTGGCGGCGGCGGCCGCTTTGGTCGTGGCGATGGCGGGTGTGTCGGTGGCGCTCGTGTGGCGCGGCCAGGACCCGGCCGGCGTGCGGAATCCGGCGGCGCAGGACGCCACAGGCGGCGGCACGGCTCAGGACGGCACCGGCGACGGGGCGTCCGCGACGGCCTCCCGGGCCAACAGGCCCGCCACCCAGCCGGCGACCTCCGCTCAGAACCCGCTCAGAGCCCAGGAGAGCGTCCGTTTCTACTCCCCCGACGAGCCGGCAGCCAGCCGCCAGGCCGCGCTCTGGGCCGCGGACCGTCCCAAGGACGCCGAGCTCATGAGCAAGCTGGCCAAAGTCCCCCATGCCATCCGCCTGAACGAGCCCGAGGTCAGGTCCAAGGTCGACAACACCATCACGGCAGCCGAGGAGGCCGGCGGCGTGCCGGTGTTCCTGATCAACTACATGCCCGGCAGCGACTGCCAGCCGACCGGCGCGTCCGACATGGTCGCGTACCAGGACTGGATCAAGGGCATCGCCGATCAGATCGACGACGCCAAGACCGTGATCATCCTGGAGCCCTCCAGCCTGGTCAAGCTCCCCGGCACCAAGGACTGCGACCTGCAGGGCTCCCCCGACCAGCGCTACAAGGACCTGCGCGAGGCCGTACAGACCCTCAAGGGCAACCCCAATACGGCGGTCTACCTCGACGGCAGCCTGGACCTCTACCCGGGCGCCGAGATCCTTTCGGAGCGGCTGATCGCGTCGGGGATCGAGCGGGCGGACGGGTTCTTCGTCAACGCGACCGGTCACCAGAGCACGGAGAAGAGCGTCGCGTACGGCAAGAAGCTGTCCGCCTGCATCGGCGTCCAGTTGGAGACGGGCAGGAAGGGCTGTCCCACGGACGTCAAGGTGGATTCGGCTAGGATGCCGCACTTCGTCGTCGACACCAGCAGGAACGGTCGGGGCGCATGGACCACGGCGAAGCCCTACCCGGACCCGCAGACGTGGTGCAACCCGCCGGGCAGGGGTCTCGGCGCCCGGCCGACCACGGTCACGGGCGAGGAGCTGGTGGACGCGTACCTGTGGATCGCCCGGGCGGGCTCGTCCAGCGGCAGGTGCCGGCGCGGCACCGACGGTGAGAAGGATCCAGAGCGCGGCGTCGTGTCCCCGGAGGCCGGCGAGTGGTGGGACGTGCTGGCGCTCGAAAGGGCAAAATTGGCCGATCCCCCGTTGCGGTGAGGGTGGTGCTCCGTCCCGATCCTGAAGGACCGGGTCTCCACACCACAAGTCAGATGAACACAGAATGGATGCTGTGACCGCACGCCTGCGCATCGCCCCAGAGCTGAGGATGTTCCTGCCCGTGAGCCGCCGCCAGGAATGGCAGGAGGTGACCCCGGACGGCACCTCCACGCTGGGCCACCATGTCGAGTCGATCGGCATCCCGCTGACCGAGGTGGGCCCGATGACCGTGGACGGCCGCGGCGTGTCGCCCTCCTACCAGCCGGCGCCCGGCGACGTGGTGGAGGTGCCGCCAGTGCCCCGGCCGCAGCAACTTCCCGAGGAGCCGCGTTTCCTGCTCGACGTGCACCTGGGCACGCTGGCCCGGCGGTTGCGGCTGCTCGGCATCGACGCCGCCTACCACAACGACATGGACGACCCCGCGCTCGTGGCGCAGGCCAACGAGGAGCGCCGGGTGCTGCTCACCCAGGACCGCGGTCTGCTGCGCCGCCGCGCCCTGTGGCTGGGCGCGTACGTGCGCGGCTCCCGGCCCGCCGACCAGCTGCGCGACCTGCTCGAACGCTTCTCCCCGCCGCTGTGCCCCTGGACCAGGTGCACAGCGTGCAACGGGGAGCTCGTGCCGGTCGACAAGGTCGAGGTCGAGCCGCTGCTGGAGGCCGGCACCCGGCGCAACTACGACGCCTACGGGCAGTGCGGGAACTGCGGCCAGGTGTACTGGCACGGGGCGCACAGCGACCACCTGGAGGAGATCGTCAGGACGGCCCGCGCGTGGACATCCCAGGAGGCGTCGTAGCGGGGCACAGCTGGAAGGGCTGTGCCATTCTGATCGACATCTCCTCCCCGAAGGAAGGTCGCGTGGAATTTCGCATCATGGGGCCGCTGGAGGTACTCGACGCCGACGGGCGGGATCGTACGCCGACGGTGCCGAAGCACCGTGACCTGCTGGCGATGTTCCTGTTGAACGCGCGCCGCCCGCTGACGGCCGAGCGGCTGCGCAGGCTGCTGTGGCCGCGCGAGGGCGGCGACCGGTCGGACTCCCTGGTCCGCGGCTACGTGGGGCAGCTGCGCCGGCTGATCGGCCAGGATGTGATCACGACCGGGTCCGGCTCGTACGTGCTGGCCCTCGGCGACGAGGAGCTGGACGTCGACCGGTTCCGGCTGCTCGTGGACCGGGGCGCCTATGAGGAGGCGCTGGCGCTGTGGCGCGGCGAGGCCCTGGAGGACGTGGACCCCGAGGGCGAGCGGTGGGTGGAGACGCGGCGGCTGCGCGAGGAGCTGGAGGAGCTGCGGCTGCTGGCGCTGGAGCGCAGGGTGCAGGCCGACCTGGACGCGGGGCGTCACCGCGAGCTGCTGGCCGAGCTGCGCCGGCTGACCAAGCAGCACCCGATGTGGCAGCGCTTCCGCGGCCAGTACATGCTGGCGCTCTACCGCAGCGGCCGCCGGGTGGACGCGCTGGCCGCGTACGCGGTGCTGCGCGACCAGCTCGACGGCGGGCACGCCATCGAGCCGGACCCGGAGCTGCAGCTGCTCTACCATCGCATGCTGCACGACGACGCGTCGCTGCACGTCTCGGCCGGGCCGCCGGTGCTGCTGCCGCCCGACGTGGCCGACTTCACCGGCCGGGCAGAGCTGCTGAACCGGGTGATCGGCGGCCAGGTCGTGGTGCACGGCCAGGCGGGGGCGGGCAAGTCGGCGCTGGCCGTGCACGCGGCCTGGCGGCGGCGCGAGAGCTTCCCCGACGGCATCCTGTACGCCGACCTGCGCGAGACCACGGCCCCCTCGGCGGTGCTGGAGGACTTCCTGCGCTGGCTGGGCTGCCCGGCCCAGGCGATACCGGCGTCGCTGGAGCAGCGGGAACGTCTGTTCCGCACGTACACGGCCAACCGCAGGCTGCTGGTGCTGCTGGACAACGCCGCCGGCGAGGCGCAGGTGCGGCCGCTGCTGACCTCGTGCCCGACGGTCGTGACCAGCCGCTCCTCGCTCGGCGGCCTGACGAGCGCGCTGCGGCTGTCGGTGGGCGTGCTGGACGACGAGGACGCTCTGGAGCTGCTCGTCAGGAGCTCGGGCCGGGCCGCGGACGACGCGCTGCGCAGGCTGGCGCGCTTCTGCGGCAGCCTGCCGATCGCGCTGCGCGTCGCGGGCTCCCGGCTGGCGGCCCGCCCGGAGTGGACCGTCGACTACCTGGTCGGCTTGCTGGAGAACGAGCACGAGCGGCTCGACCGGCTGCACGCGGGCGACCTGACGGTGCGCAGCGTGTTCGCAATCGGGTTCGACGGGCTGCCCGAGGCCGCCAAGCTGACGCTGCGCGGGCTCGGCGCGCTGTCCGCGCCGGACTTCGCGGACTGGGTGACCGAGCGGCTGGGCGGGCAGGCGGAGGCGCTGGTGGACGCCGGGCTGCTGGAGACGCACGGCGTGGACGTGGCGGGCCAGGTCCGCTACCGGCTGCACGACCTGACCCGGCTGTTCGCCCGCGAGCAACCGGTGCCTGGCGTGCTGGCGAAGCTGTCGGAGGTGGTGCTGGCCAGGGTCCGGGCGTCGCGGTTCTCGCTGGTGTCGGGCGATCCGGCCACGGCGGTGGCGACCAGGGACATCAGGGAGTCCGTGGAGTGGCTGGCGGCCGAGCGGGCGTTCCTGATCAGCCTGGTCGCCGACCTGCACGCGGCGGGCCTGGACGACGGGTGCTGGCGGCTGGCGCACTTGCTGGCGCCGTACCTGGAGCGGCACCGGTTCCTGGACGACTGGCGGGCGGTGGCCGGTCCCGCGCTGGAGTCGGCGCGCCGGGCGGGCGACGACTGGGGCGAAGCGCTCATCCTGCTGGACCAGGGCGACCTGCGTCTTGCTGAGCGGGAGTGGGACGGCGCGCACGAGCGGCTGCGGCTCGCGCTCGGCATGTTCCTGCGCCAAGGCCGCACCCGCGACGTCAACCACACCAGGCGCCGGCTCGGCCGCGTGCACCTGGAGCTGGGGCGCCTGGAGGAGGCGGAGCGGGCCCTGCTCACCTGCCTGGAGGGCGCGGGCAACCAGCGCGACGCGGCGGACGCCGAGCGGGTGCTCGGCGTCGTGCTGCGCCGCGCGGGCCGGCTCGACGAGGCCGCCGACCGGCTGCTGGCGGCCGTCGGGCACCTCGCCGAGCTGGGCGACCGGCACCGGCAGGCCGACACGCTGCTGGAGCTGTCCGCGGTACGCCTGGCGCAGGGCGCCAAGCCGGACGCCCGGGAGGCCGCCGAGCAGGCCAGGGGCATCGCCGTACGGCTCGGCGACCGGCTGCTGGACGCGCATGCCCTGCTGGCGCTGGCGAGGGTGAACCGGGCGGAGGGCGCGGCCGAGCGCTCGCGCGAGCTGGCCAGGGCGGCCCTGGAGGTCTTCGAGGAGACCCGCGATCTCCAGGGCGGCGCGAACGCCCGGGCCCTCCTGGCGCCCGGCTAGACGGCGAGCAGGCGGCGGACGTCCTCGCGGTGCAGCTCCTGGGCGTCCCCGGTCCGTACGACGTGCCCGGCGTCGAGGATGACGAACCTGTCGGCCAGCCGCAGCGCGATGTCCAGGTACTGCTCCACGAGCAGCACGGCCAGCCCCGAGGCGTGCAGCCCTTCGATGGCCGCCTCGATCTCGAGGATGATCGACGGCTGGATGCCCTCGGTCGGCTCGTCGAGGATGAGCATCCTGGGCCTGGTCACCAGGGCGCGGGCCATGGCGAGCTGCTGTTGCTGCCCGCCCGACAGATGCCCGGCGCTGCGCTTGAGCATGGGCTTGAGCGCGGGGAAGACGTCCAGGGCCTCGTCGATCGCCGACTTGGGCTGCTTGGCGGCCTCCACGGTCACCAGCAGATTGCCCATGACGGAGAGCTGGGGGAAGCACTGGTGGCCCTGCGGGACGTATCCCATGCCGAGCCGCACCCGCTCGTGAGGTTTGAGCTTGGTGACGTCGCGGCCGTCGAAGGCGATGCTGCCGGCCGTCGCGGGCAGCACGCCCATGACGGTGTTGAGCAGAGTGGTCTTGCCGACGCCGTTGCGGCCCATCACGCACACGAGCTGCCCGGGCTCGACCTCCAGCGAAACTCCGAAGAGGACGCGCGCCCTCCCGTACCCTGACTCAAGATCGCTCACCGACAGCAGCATCGCTCGGTCTCCTCCCCAGATAGACCTCCTGCACCCTCGGGTCGGCGCTGACCTGGTCGACCGACCCCTCCACGAGCACCTTGCCCTCGTGCAGCACGGTCACCTTCGAGGCGTGCCGCCGCAGGAACTCCATGTCGTGCTCCACCACGATCACCGTATGGTCGTCGGCGATCTCGGTGAGCAGCTCGCCGGTGCGCTCGCGTTCGTCGCTGGACATGCCGGCCACCGGCTCGTCCAGGAGCAGCAGCCGGGGCCGCTGCGCCAGCAGCATCCCGATCTCCAGCCACTGGCGCTGGCCGTGGGAGAGAACGCCGGCTGAACGCTCGGCGAGCTCTTCGAGTCCGGTCCTGGCCAGCGCCTCCTCGACGGCCTCGGAGACGCCCTTGCGCTGGCGGGCCAGTGACCACAGCGGTTTTCGGAAGCTGGCGGCCAGGTCGAGGTTCTCGATGACGGTGAGCTCCTCGAACACGACCGAGGTCTGGAACGTACGGCCGACGCCGAGCCGGACGATCTGGTGCTCCTTCTTGCCCGCGAGGTCGTGGCCGGCGAACCGCACGGTGCCTGCCGCGGGCTTCGTCAGCCCGGTGATCACGTCGATGAGCGTGGTCTTGCCGGCGCCGTTGGGGCCGATGAGGAAGCGCAGCTCGCCCTCGGGCACGCTCAGGTCGACGCCGCCGAGCGCACGGAAGCCGTCGAACACCACCTGCACGTCACGTAGCTCGAGCACTTCGCAACCTCCCCAGGATGCCGACGATGCCCTTCGGGGCCAGCGTCATGACCAGGATGAACAGCGCGCCCTGCAGGTAGAGCCAGCCGTCGGCGAACTGCTCGCTGAAGGCCGTCTTGGCGTAGCCCATGAGCACGGCGCCCAGCACGGCCCCGGCCAGCGCGTGCCGCCCGCCGACGGCCACCGCGACGACCAGCTCCAGCGACGGCACCACGCCGAGCAGCGCGGGCGAGATGATGCCGACGACCGGGACGAACAGCGCGCCCGCCAGCCCCGCCATGCCCGCCGAGACGGCGAAGGTGACGGTCTTGACCAGGGCCGGGTCGTAGCCGAGGAAGCGCACCCGGTCCTCGCCGTCCCTGATCGCGACGAGGAGCCGGCCGTACCGGCTGTTCACGAGCTGCCGGGTGGCCAGGTAGAGGACGCCCAGCACGGAGGCGGTCACCAGGTAGAGCCCCCGCTGGGTGGAGTCCTCGGCGAGGTCCTGGCCGAACAGCTCGAAGAAGTTCGTCATGCCGTTGGTGCCGCCGGTCAGGCCCTGCTGGCCGACGAGCAGGATGACCAGGGCCGCGGCCAGCGCCTGGGTGAGGATGGCGAAGTACGCGCCGCGTACGCGCTGGCGGAACACCAGTGTGCCGAGGATCACCGCGATCAGCACCGGCCCCAGCACGGCCATGGCGACGGCGAAGACCGGGTTGGCGAACGGCACCCACAGCGCGGGCAGGTCCTCCACCCCGCTCCACACCATGAAGTCCGGCAGCCCGTCACTGCCGGCCTCGGTCAGCTTGAGGTACATCGCCATCGAGTAGCCGCCGAGCCCGAAGAACACACCCTGGCCGAGCGTGAGCATGCCGCCCTTCCCCCAGGCCAGCCCGATCCCGAGCGCGACGATCGCGTAGCACAGGTATTTGGCCAGCAGCCCCAGCCGGAACGGCTCCAGCAGCAGCGGGGCCGCGACCAGCGCGATCACGGCGATGGCGGCGAAGGGCAGGTGTCGCTTCAGCATGGTCATGTGAGCACCCTCGACCTGAGCACGAACATCCCTTGGGGCCGCACCTGCAGGAAGGCGATGATGGCGGCGAACACGATCACCTTCGCGAGCGAGGCGTCCGACCAGAACTCCGCGTACGAGTTCAGCAGCCCCAGCCCGAGTGCCGCGAGCACCGCCCCGCGCAGCTGCCCGAGACCGCCCGCGACCACGACGAGGAACGCGTCCACGATGTAGTACGTCCCGAGCGCCGGCCCGACGGGCCCGATGAGCGTCAGCGCGACCCCGGCCACGCCCGCCAGCCCGGACCCGATGAAGAACGTCAGCATGTCCACCCGCCCGGCGTCGATCCCGCTGGTCGCGGCCAGCTGCCGGTTCTGCACCACGGCCTGCGTCCGGCGCCCCATCCCGGTCCGGGTGAGGTACGCCCAGACCGCGACCACGCCCGCGACCGCCAGCCCCATGATGAACAGCCGGTTGTACGGCAGGCTGCCCAACCCTCCGGCCAGCCAGGAGGGGGCGGGCACCTGCACGTTCGGCGCGCCGAACAGGTCGCGGGCGAGCTGCTGCAGCACCAGGCTCACGCCCCAGGTGAGCAGCAGCGTGTCCAGGGGCCGGCCGTAGAAGTGCCGGATGGCGGCCCGCTCCAGGATCAGTCCCATGACCCCCGCCACCAGGAACGCGACCGGCAGCGCGAGCACGAGGTCCTGCAGCAGGAACGCGGTGTACGCGCCCGCCATGATGAACTCGCCGTGCGCCATGTTGATCACGCCCATCTGCCCGAACGTGAACGTCAGCCCGAGCGCGATGAGCAGCAGCACGGCCCCGATCGACAACCCGATGGGCAGCTGGTTGACGAAGGCGGACATCAGGAGTTCGCCAGCCCGGAGGCCCACGGGTAGCCCTTGAGGTAGGGGTCCGGCTTGATGGGCTCGCCGGAGTCCCACACCTGCTTGATCAGGCCGTCGGGCTGGATGATGCCGATGCGGGCGGTCTTGTACATGTGCTGGTTCTCGCCGTCGATGGTGACCAGGCCCTCGGGGCGTTCGAGCGCGATGCCGGGCGCGGCCTTCTTGACGGCTTCGACCTCGGTCGTGCCGGCCTTCTTGACCGCCTCGGCCCACAAGTAGACGGCGTTGTAGCCGGCCTCCATGGGGTCGCTCGTCACCTTGTTCGCCCCGTACTTGGCCTTGAACGCCTTGACGAAGGCCTCGTTGGCCGGGGTCTCGGTGGTCTGGTAGTAGTTCCAGGCGACCGGGTGGCCGGCGATGTTGTCCACGCCGATGCCGGTGACCTCCTCCTCGGCGACGCTCACCGACAGCACCGGCATGCTTTCCGCGGTGGCCCCGGCGCTCTTGAGCTGCTTGAAGAAGGCGACGTTGCTGTCGCCGTTGAGGGTGTTGAAGACGGCGTCCGGCTTGGCCTGCGTGACCTTGTTGACCAGCGTGGAGTACTCGGTGTGGCCGAGCGGGGTGTACTCCTCGCCGAGGATCTCCATCCCGTTCGCGGCCGCGTACGCCTTGATGATCTTGTTCGCGGTGCGCGGGAAGACGTAGTCGCTGCCGACCAGGAAGATCTTCTTCTTACCCTTCTCCTTGAGGTAGTCCAGGCCCGGGATGATCTGCTGGTTGGTGGTGGCGCCGGTGTAGAAGATGTACGGCGAGCTCTCCAGCCCCTCGTACTGCACGGGATACCACAGCAGCGACTTGTAGCGCTCGAAGACCGGCAGCATCGCCTTCCTGCTGGCCGAGGTCCAGCCGCCGAAGACGGTGGCGACCTTGTCCTGCCTGATCAGCTTGGTGGCCTTCTCGGCGAACGTCGGCCAGTCGGAGGCGCCGTCCTCGACCACGGGGACGAGCTTCTTGCCGAGCACGCCGCCCGCCTTGTTGATCTCCTCGATCGCGAGCATCTCGGCGTCGCGCACGGTGACCTCGCTGATCGCCATCGTGCCGCTCAGCGAATGGAGGAGGCCGACCTTGATCTCGCTCTCCTCAGCGGCGGGTTGGGCGTCGGATCCGCAGGCCGTGAGGGCGAGCAGGAGGGCCGCGGAGACAATGGGGCGGGATATGCGCACAGGAGTTCCTCCCTGCTGAGGGATACTGCGAGAAAGGTGACTCCGCGGTATTTCACATGGAGATCCCGTGCGTTAATTGGCCATTGCCGAATCTTCACAAATGCACAAAGGTCGTCATCCGCCGTCCATGGGCCTGTTCACCACAGTGCGAAACCAACACGACATCACCCTGCAACAGCGAGGAAACCGCCGGTTCCTAGGGTCCGGCCATGCGGCTTACCTCACACGAGCAGGAACGGCTGCTCATCCACGTCGCCGCCGGGGTGGCGCGCGAGCGGCAGGCCAGGGGCCTGCGGCTCAACCATCCCGAGGCTACCGCCATCATCGCGTCGTTCCTCATGGAGGGCGCCAGGGACGGTCGCACCGTGGCCGATCTCATGGAGGCCGGCCGGTCGGTGCTCGGCCGGGCCGATGTCATGGAGGGCGTGCCGGAGATGCTGGAGAGCGTGCAGATCGAGGCCACCTTCCCGGACGGCACGAAGCTGGTGACCGTGCACAGGCCGATCCCGTGATCCCGGGCGAGTACGTACACCCCGACGGCTCCATCGCGCTCAACCCCGGGCGCGAGCGGATCACCGTACGGGTGGTCAACACGGCGGACCGGCCGGTGCAGGTGGGCTCGCACTACCATTTCGCGGCCGCCAATCCGGGGCTGGAGTTCGACAGGAAGGCGGCCTGGGGAATGAGGCTGGACGTGCCGGCCGGGACGGCGATCAGGTTCGAGCCCGGCGTCGAGCGGGACGTGACGCTGGTGCCGCTGGCCGGCAACCGGGTGGTTCCGGGGCTGCGGCCGGAATGGGCGGGGCCGCTCGATGGCTGACGGAGCTCGGATCTCGCGCGCCCGCTACGCGGCCCTCTACGGGCCCACCACCGGCGACCAGATCAGGCTGGCCGACACCGACCTGTTCATCGAGGTCACCGAGGACCTGTCGATAGGGCCCGCCGGGCCCGGCGACGAGGCGGTCTTCGGCGGCGGCAAGGTGATCCGCGAGTCCATGGGACAGGCGCGGACCACCCGCGCCGAGGGCGCCATGGACCTGGTCATCACCGGCGCGGTGATCCTCGACCACTGGGGCGTGGTGAAGGCCGACGTCGGCATCCGCGACGGCCGCATCCACGCCATCGGCAAGGCCGGCAACCCGGACACGATGGACGGCGTGGACCTGGTCATCGGGCCGTCCACGGAGATCCTCGCGGGCAACGGCAAGATCCTCACCGCCGGGGCCGTCGACTCGCACGTCCACCTGATCTGCCCGCAACTGCTCGACGAGGCCATCGGGTCCGGCGTCACCACGATCGTCGGGGGCGGCACCGGCCCTGTCGAAGGCACCAAGGCGACGACCGTGACCGGAGCCTGGTATCTCGGCCGGATGCTGGAGTCGCTGGACGCGTACCCGCTGAACTTCGCGCTGCTCGGCAAGGGCAACACGGTCAGCGCCGACGGGCTCCTGGAGCAGCTCAGGGCCGGTGCCTCGGGATTCAAGCTGCACGAGGACTGGGGCACCACGCCGGCCGCCATCGATGCCTGCCTGACCGTCGCGGACGCGTCGGGCGTGCAGGTGACGATTCACACCGACACGCTGAACGAGGCGGGGTTCGTCGAGTCGACGCTCAAGGCGATCGGCGACCGGATGATCCACGCGTACCACACGGAGGGGGCGGGCGGCGGGCATGCGCCCGACATCATCCGCGTCGCCGCCTACTCCAACGTGCTTCCCTCCTCCACGAACCCCACCAGGCCGCACACCGTCAACACGCTCGACGAGCACCTCGACATGCTGATGGTCTGCCACCACCTCAACCCGTCGATCCCGGAGGACCTGGCCTTCGCCGAGTCGCGCATCCGGCCGACGACGATGGCGGCCGAGGACGTGCTGCACGACATGGGCGCGATCTCCATGATCGGCTCGGACTCGCAGGCCATGGGCCGGATCGGCGAGACCATCATCCGCACGTGGCAGACGGCGCACGTGATGAAGGCCCGGCGCGGCTCGCTGGGCGGCGGTCCTGCGGACAACCTCCGCGCCCGCCGTTATATCGCGAAATACACGATCTGTCCCGCTATCGCCCACGGCCTGGACGCCGAGGTCGGCTCCGTCGAGCGCGGCAAGCTCGCCGACCTCGTCCTCTGGGACCCGGCGTTCTTCGGTGTCAAGCCGGACCTGGTGCTCAAGGGCGGCATGGTGGCCTGGGCCCAGATGGGCGACGCCAACGCCTCCATCCCGACCCCGCAGCCGGTGCTGCCCCGGCCCATGTTCGGCGCCTCGCCGGTCACGGCCGCGGCCACCTCGCTCCACTTCGTCGCCCCGCTCGCCCTGGAGTCGGACCTCGCCGACCGGTTGTCCGTACGCCGCCGCCTCGTCCCGGTGGCGGACGTACGCCGGCGCGGCAAGTCCGCGATGCCGCTCAACGACGCCCTGCCCAGGATCGAGGTGGCGCCCGACACGTTCGAGGTCCGCATCGACGGCGACCTCATCGAACCGTCCCCCGCGACCAGCCTGCCCATGGCGCAGCGCTACTTCCTGTTCTGACCAGCCGGCCGCCATGCGCCTGCCCGCCGACCCGATGGCTCCGACTTGACGCCCCGACCAGATAGGCCCAACTTGATAACCGCTGACCCCATAGGCCCGACTTGACGAACCTGACCTGATGAACCCTGCCCTGCTCCTCCTCGCCGACTCCCGCCTCCCGGCCGGCGGCCACGCCCACTCGGGCGGCACCGAACGCGCCATCGCGTCGGGGGCGGTACACGACGTGCCGTCGTTGGCCCGCTTCCTGAAGGGCCGCCTGCACACGGCCGGCACACTCGCCGCCACCCTGACCGCCGCAGCCACCCTCCAGGCCTCCCACACACCCACCCGCCCGACCACAACCACGGGCACCGGCGCGGGAAAGCCGGTTCACCGCGACACGAGCACCGCCCAGCGGCCCGCCCACGACACACACGCCGTGCTTGCCCAGTCACCCGGGGCCGAGGGCGGCGCCGCGTCTCCGTGGGTGCGGCTGGACGACGAGGTCGATGCCAGGACCGCGTCCCCCGCGCAACGGGACGCATCCCGTACGCAGGGCAGGCTGTTGCTCAGGGTCGCCCGCCGGGTGTGGCCGTCGGCCGCGCTGGACGAGCTGGCGCGGGCCGTGCCGAACCCGCATCACCCGATCGCGCTCGGAGTGGCGGCGCACGCGGCCGGAGCCACGCCGGAGGAGGCGGCCATGGCGGCGGCGTACCACGCGATCAGCGGCCCGGCCACGGCGGCGGTCAGGCTGCTGGGCCTGGACCCGGTCGCCGTACACGCCCTGCTGGCCGGCTTCGCCCCCGACCTCACCGCAGTGGCCACCGGAGCGCACCTCGCCGCCACGAACGCGCACCCCGTCCCCCACCTCGCCGCCGTGAACGCGTCCCAAGACTCCCACCTCACCGCCACGAACGCGCATTCAGACCCCCACCTCACCGGCGCAGAGCCTCACCTCACCCCCCGCTGGGAGGCGCTGCCCGCGTACTCAGCACCAGCACTGGACCTCCTGGCCGAGCAGCATGCGCAGGCCGAGGTCAGGCTGTTCGTCTCATAAGGAAGGACCACGACATGGGCGCCAATCACGACGACCATCACCACGCACCCGACGGCCGCGGCCGGGCGTTGCGGCTGGGAGTGGGCGGACCCGTGGGCAGCGGCAAGACGGCCCTGGTGGCCGCGCTGTGCCGGACGCTGGGCCCGTCGCTGTCCCTGGGAGTGGTGACGAACGACATCTACACCACCGAGGACGCCGACTTCCTGCGCCGGGCGGGCGTGCTCGACCACGACCGAATACTCGCCGTCGAGACCGGCTGCTGCCCCCACACCGCAATCCGCGACGACATCGCCGCGAACCTCGACGCCGTCGAGACCCTGGAGCACCGGTTCGGCCCGCTGGACCTGGTGATCGTGGAGAGCGGCGGCGACAACCTGACGGCGACGTTCAGCCGGGGGCTGGCGGACAGGCAGATCTTCGTCCTCGACGTGTCGGGCGGCGACAAGGTGCCGCGCAAGGGCGGGCCCGGTGTCACGACGGCGGACCTGCTGGTGGTCAACAAGACCGATCTGGCGCCGATGGTCGGCGCCGACCTGGGCGTGATGGCCCGGGACGCGGCGGCGGTACGCGGCGACCGGCCGGTGCTGTTCACGTCGATCAGGCAGGAGCCCACCGCAGCCAGCGTCGCCGCCTGGGTCTCCGAACAGGTGACGGACTGGTCGCACGCCCACGCCTCCCCCGTCTGGTGATGCCCAGCCAGCCCGCCGGTCAGGACCGGCTCCGGCAATCCACCCGCGCCGTGGCCTCCGGCACGCAGCGGCCCGCCGCTCCTGCGGCGAGCGGTGTGGCGGGCGGGCGGCGGGCGATGCGGGCGAGGGCCGCCGTCGCGACCGCGCTGTCGGGGGACGGCCGGACCCTGATCAGCCGCCTGGCCTCGGCGCCGCCGCTGACGCTGCGCCAGACGGGCCCGTGCACCGTCCACCTCGTCTCGACGGCGGCGGGCCCGCTCGGCGGCGACCGGCTGGCGCTGGACCTGGACGTCGCCCCCCGTACCATGCTGGAGCTGGGCTCGGTCGCGAGCACGCTGGTCCTGCCCGGCGACGGCGAGTCCGAGATGCTGGTCACCGCCCGGGTGGGCGCGGGCGCGACGCTCCGCTTCACCCCTGAGCCCACGGTGCTCGCCGCCGGCTGCGCCCACCGCCTGATCGTCCGGCTCGCGCTCGAGCCGGACGCGAGCGTGCTGTGGCGCGAGGAGATCGTCTTCGGCCGGTACGGCGAGCAGCCCGGCCGCTGCCATGCCCGCTTCGACGCCACCCGCGACGGCCGCCCGCTGCTCAGGCAGGAGTTCACCGTCGGGGACCCGGCGCTCGACACCTCCCCGGCCGTCTTCGGGTCGGCCCGCTGCGTCGGCAACACGTTCCTCACCGCGACCGCCAAGGAGCCGCTGGTGGCCGAGGGCGTCGCGGTCCTGCCGCTGGCGGCCTCGGGCACGCTGGTGTCAGCCCTGGCCGGCGACGCAGTCGAGCTGCGGTCGCGGCTGGAATGGGGGGAGACAGCGGTCTCAGAAGTCGGCATGAGATCGCCATGACACAGCGATCTCAGAAGTCGGCATGAGATCGCCTCAGCACAGCGATCTCAGAAGGTGGGAGCGCTTCAAGGTGACGACTCCGTTGCGTACGGTGGGCGAAGCTGCCGTCCCGGCATACATTGATCGTGTGGCCGAAGACCTGCAGCCCACGCCCGTCAAGCCGGCGACCCGCCGCCGCTACGCGCTGGCCGTGACCGTCGCCGGCGCTCTCCTGGTGCTCTGCGCGATCCTGCCCTGGGCGGGCCTGGAGGCGAGGAGCGCCCTGATCGGCGGCGGGGTGGCCAGCGACGTGCGTGGCATCGACGACGCTTTCGGCGTCTACACCCTGATCGCCGGGCTGGCGGCGGTGGTGTGCGGCCTGGCGGGATTGCTCGCCCGGCCGCGGCTCGCCGCCCTGGCTGTGCTCCCTGGGGCGGCGGCGGTGTCGGTCGTGGTGATGTTCCTGACCAGCGGGAGCGGCCTGCGTGACCGGATCTCCATCGATTTGGGGGAAATGCTGTCGATCGGGCCGGTTGTGAGGTTCGGCTGGTTCGCGGCGCTGGCGTGCTCGGTCGCCGTCGTCGTCCTGTCGGCGCTGGCGTTGTTCCGCCGCGCGTGAATCAGTCGTAGAAGCCCAGCCGGCGCAGCTGCTTGGGGTCGCGCTGCCAGTCCTTGGCCACGCTGATCCGCAGGTCCAGGTAGACCCGCGTGCCCAGCAGCGCCTCGATCTGCTTGCGGGCCCTGGTGCCCACGTCGCGCAGCCGCTCCCCCTTGTGCCCGATGACGATCGCCTTCTGCGAGGGCCGCTCCACGAACATGTGCGCGTAGATGTCCAGCAGGTCGTCACGCCCCTCGCGGGGCAGCATCTCGTCGACCACCACGGCGATCGAGTGCGGCAGCTCGTCGCGCACGCCCTCCAGCGCCGCCTCCCTGATCAGCTCCCCCACCAGCACCTGCTCGGGCTCGTCGGTGAGCTGGCCGCCCTCGTAGAGCGGCGGCGACTCCGGCATGTGCTCGATCAGCACGTCCGCCAGCACGTCGAGCTGCTCGCCCGACTGCGCGGACACCGGCACGATCGCGGCGAACTCCGCCACCTGCGACACCGCCAGCAGCTGCTCGGCGATCTGCTCCCTGGACACCAGGTCGCACTTGGTCACCACCGCCAGGACGGGCGTCTTCTTCACCGCGGACAGCTTGTCGGCGATGAACCGGTCGCCCTTGCCGATCGGCTCGTTGGCCGGCACGCAGAAGCCGATCGCGTCCACCTCGGTCAGCGTCGACAGCACCAGACTGTCGAGCCGCTCGCCGAGCAGCGTGCGCGGCCGGTGCAGGCCGGGCGTGTCCACGATGATGAGCTGGGCGTCGGGACGGTGCACGATGCCCCTGATGACCCGCCTGGTGGTCTGCGGCTTGGACGAGGTGATCGCCACCTTGGTGCCGACCAGGGCGTTCATCAGCGTGGACTTGCCGACGTTCGGCCTCCCCACGAAGCAGGCGAATCCGGCGCGATGGTTGTCTGGCGAAGTCACGTACTGCATTCTGTCTCATCAACTAGCGTGTTCACGCCACCAGGTGAACGCCTCGGGCGCGACGCGGGGCGTCCAGGAGGTCGTACGCAGCTCGGCGAGCTCCGGCTCGCTCACCCACCGGTAGTCGTTGATCTCCACGCCGTCGGGCTCGGGTGCGCCCGAGACCAGCGCGCAGCCGTAGCCGGCGATGACGTAGCCGACCTGGTGGCCGTTCGGGTAGGTGGTGCGGAACTCGGGGCCGCCGTAGACGCCGATCAGGCCGCGTACCGCGATCTCGATGCCGAGCTCCTCGCGCAGCTCTCTGACCACGGCGTCCTGCGGGCGCTCGTCGGGGTCGACGCCACCGCCCGGCGCCGCCCAGAGGCGAACGTCGCCGTGGCGGGCCACCAGCAGCCGGCCCGCGTCGTCGAACACGAAGCCGGCCACCGACGGCAGCATGAGCAGCTCGGAGCCGACCTTCTCCCGCAGCCTGGCCAGGAACGGCGACATCGGCATGTCAGCCCCGCAGCGTGCCGTCGGGACCGGCCACGAGCAGCGATTTGACGCCCAGCTCCGCGGCCACGGCCGCGTCGTCGGCGCTCGGCTCGCCGGCGGTCACGAGGGCGACGGCCTCCAGGGACCGCGCGCCGCTGGAGACCGCCATGGCCACCGCCACCTGCACCGCCGACAGCGTGAGCGAGGCCATCGCCACGTTGGTCGCCGAGTATGTGCGCCCGGTCTCGTCGCGTACGGCGGCCCCCTCCGCGGAGTCGTTGCGCGCCCTGGCCGCCCGCGCCAACGTGATGATCTTGCTGTCTTCAGGATCGAGAGTCACGGGCACTAGGTTATGTGCCGGCCATGGCTATCGCCGCGTCGACCACTTCCCTCGTGCGGGCGGCGTCCACGTCGTTCATGCCCGTGTGGACCACCGACACCAGCGTGTCGCCCACCCGGGAGAGCACGACGTCCAGCGCGTACGGGTAGCCGTTGAGCCGGCCCTGCAGCCGCGCGCCGACCGCCTCGTCGCCCGCTCCCTCGACCGGCAGCTCGCGCAGCCGCAGGTGGGTGCCGGTGGAGGTGCGCACCGCCCGGCACGACTCGCGTGCCCTGGCCAGCGCGTCGAGGTGCTCCTCGGCCTCCTCGCCCGCGTACCGTGCCAGCC
>NZ_VCJS01000660.1 GCF_005893125.1 Nonomuraea basaltis
AATCGGACCAGGCTCCTGCGGCGGTACCGACGCTGGCTCGAGCTCGCCATCGCAGATGCTGGAGGTCGACCAGCCTGCCGGTGGGGACGGTGGCGGAGGCCACGTAACCCGACGGCACGTTCGCCGCGGTGCCTGCCCAGATGCTACCGCTCGACCCGTATTCCGGATCGTGTTCCAGCTCGAATGAGATCGTCGCCGAACGGCCCTCCGGATCGATGGCTCGGGCCCTCAGCGACGGCGTCAGCGTCGAGGTGACCCAGCCCACCTCCCCTGCCGTGCCCGGCGAAACCTGTAGCTCCGACACGATCGGCTTGGAGACATCGACCGTCAGGCTCTGCCAATCGGACCAGGCTCCTGCGGCGGTACCGACGCTGGCTCGAGCTCGCCATCGCAGATGCTGGAGGTCGACCAGCCTGCCGGTGGGGACGGTGGC
>NZ_VCJS01000160.1 GCF_005893125.1 Nonomuraea basaltis
TATACGAGCAAGCCCCGCCCCCGCCCTCGCCGCCGGCTACACGCCGGAGAGCGCCTGCGCCAAGGACTCCGGGCGTGGCGGCTGGACGCACGTGAAGGACAACAGGAGGACCCTCAAGAACGGGAAGTCCACCTGGGGCCACGTCTGGCTGATGTGGAACCGCCGCCTCCAGAAGAACTGCGTCGTAGTGATCAAGACGGCGTACGCCGGGACGCCGACGTACACGCAGGCGATTCTCTACGTGGGGAAGAAGGGCGGCGGCGCCTACCGGGACCCGGGCACGCTGACCGCGAAGAAGTACCGCTTCTACGCCGCCGCCATCGGTTACGGCAAGGGTGATTGCGTGGACTTCGAGGGCCACACCACGGACACTCGCAGGGACTTCGGGATCGCCTCGGCCAGGCGTAACAAGTTCATGAACTGCGGCTGACACGACCTTCGTGTCTCCCGGGTCCAGCCGTCCACCAGGCGGCCCAGCCCGGGCGTCCCCGCTCGTCAGACCGCGCGCTTGGGAATCGCGTCGTCTGGCCGTCTCAATGGCGGCCATCGCATGATGATCGCCGCTACACCGTGATCTGCTGTGCGGGACGCCTGCGACCATCCCGGCAACGCCAGGGCGGGGGATTCCGGGCGGTCAGTGTGATCCTTCCGAGTTCCGCTGACATTTGTCAGGTCACACGGCTCACCAGGCCCGTGTCGAGGCTGTAGTACGCACCGAGCACGGTGGCGGTGCCGTACAGGAGGGGGTCGGCTCGCAGGCGGGCGACGGTGCGCAGGATGTGGGCGCGGACCATGGGCTCGACCTGGCCGTCGGAGCTGGTGTAGGCGGGTTCGAGCGCGGCGACGAGGTGGGGCAGCTCGCCGGGCAGCGTCTCCCGCCGCCGTAACGCCCGGGCGGCCGCGGTCACCGCGCCGCAGCGCTGGTGGCCCAACACCACCACGAGCGGGGCGCGCAGGTCCTGCGGGCCGTACTGGACGGCCGCGGTGACCAGCGAGTCGAGCGTGTGCGCCGCCGTGCGGACGACCAGCAGGTCGCCGATCCCGGTGTCGAACACCACCTCCGGCGGCACCCGCGAGTCGATGCACGACAGCACCACCGCCTGCGGCGACTGGCTCGCCGCCACCTGTCTCCTGCGTTCGGGGTCCTGGCGGGGGCGGCGGGACGTGCCCGCCGCCCAGCGCCGGTTGCCCTGCTCGAGTCTGGCCCACATCTGCCTGGCGGTACCACGCCAGGCGACCGTTTCGTCACGCACGGCTGCCATATGCCCGCCGTGCGGCTGGCCTAGCGGGCAGATGTCACAGGCGGCAGGCGTAGATGTCGGTGACCAGGATGGCTCTTGCGCCGATGTCCCACAGCTGGTCCATCACCTGCTGGTGGCCCTTGCGCCGGACCATGGCGCGGACGGCGACCCAGCCCTCGCGGTGCAGCGGCGAGACCGTGGGGCCCTCCATGCCGGGCGTGAGCGCGATGGCCTCCTCGATGCGCTCGGCACGGATGTCGTAGTCCATCATGACGAAGTCGCGGGCGTGCACGACGCCCTGGAAGCGGCGTACGAGCTGGTCGAGGCCGGGCGTGTCGGGCGCGCTCTGCCGCTTGATCAGCACGGCCTCCGAGCGCATGATCGGGTCGCCGAACACCTCCAGGCCGACGTTGCGCAGCGTGGTGCCGGTCTCCACGACGTCGGCGACGGCGTCGGCCACGCCGAGCCTGATGGCGGTCTCTACGGCGCCGTCCAGCTTGATCACGCGGGCGTCCACGCCCTCGTCGGACAGGTATTTCTCCAGCAGGCCCGCGTAGGAGGTGGCGATGCGCCGGCCGGTCAGGTCCTTGACCGACGTCATCGTGCCCGCCACGGCGGCCAGGCGGAAGGTGGAGCCGCCGAAGCCGAGCGGCATGATCTCCTCGACCGGCGCGCCGGAGTCGATCAGCATGTCGCGGCCGGTGATGCCGACGTCGAGAGTGCCCTCCCCGACGTAGACGGCGATGTCGCGGGGGCGCAGGAAGAACAGCTCGCAGCCGTTCTCCTCGTCGACGACGACCAGCTCCTTGCTGTCCCTGCGGGATCGGTAGCCGGCCTCTTTGAGTATGTGCTGGGCGGCCTCGCTGAGCGCCCCTTTGTTGGGCACTGCCAGTCGCAGCATGTCAGGTCCTCGATTTCTCTCGCTTCTCCAGGGGCGGCGGCGGGCGCTTCGCGCCCTAAAGATGCTTGTAGACCTGGTCGAGGCCGATGCCCTTGGCGATCATGAGGACTTGCACGTGGTAGAGGAGCTGCGAGATCTCCTCGGCGGCCCTGTCGTCTGACTCGTGCTCGGCGGCCATCCAGCTCTCGGCGGCCTCCTCGACGACCTTCTTGCCGATGGCATGGACGCCGGCGTCGAGGGCGGCCACGGTGCCCGAGCCCGCGGGCCGGGTCCTGGCCTTCTCTGACAGCTCGGCGAACAGCTCTTCGAAGGTCTTCATGATCACTCTCGTCGGTCGGCTGACGTGCTAGATAAGCCTAGTCTGCGCGAGAGGGTGACGCCGCCTCGCGTCCGCCACGCGAGACGGCGCCGTGCCTGATTTCAGCCCAGCGCTTTCTTGGCCCTCGCGACCTTCTCCATGGTGTGCGCGGACTCGCCGCCCTCGTGCCCGTTGTGCCCCTCGTCAGAGGGGCGCGGTCGGTGCCAATATCGCTGATACGGTTCAGTGAAAGTTTCAGGGAGGCACGGGTGAAGAGGCCGACGATCGCCGACATCGCCAGGCGGGCCGGCGTGTCCAAAGGAGCCGTCTCCTACGCGCTGAACGGCCAGCCCGGCGTCTCCGAGGGGACCAGGGCCCGCATCCAGGCGATCGCCCAGGAGCTCGGCTGGCGGCCCAACCTGGCCGCGCGCTCGCTCAGCGGCGCCAGGGCCGACGCCATCGGCCTGGTCCTGTGCCGCCCCGCGCGCTTCCTCGGCGTGGAGCCGTTCTTCATGGAGCTGATCAGCGGCATCGAGGGCGAGCTGGCGGCCAGCTCGTGCGCGCTGATGCTGCAGGTGGTGCCCGACCACGAGGCCGAGATCGCGGTCTACCGGCGCTGGTGGGGCGAGGGCAGGGTGGACGGCGCGATCCTGGTCGACCTGCACGCCGACGACCCCCGGGTGCCGGTGGTCGAGCGGCTCGGCATGCCGGCGGTGGTGATCGGGCACCCGTCGGGCGCCGGCTCGCTGCCCGCGGTGTGGTCGGACGAGGTGGCCGTGATGCGCGAGTTGATCGAGTATCTCGCTGCGCTCGGCCACCGGCGCATCGCCAGGGTGGCCGGGCTGCCGGCGCTGCTCCACACCAGGATCAGGGACGAGGCGTTCTCGGAGATCTGCGCGGACGCGAATATGGCCGAGCATCCGATCGCCCACACCGACTACACCGGCGAGCAGGGCGCCAGGGCGACCAGGCGGCTGCTCAGCTCCCGCCCCAGGCCCACCGCGATCGTCTACGACAACGACATCATGGCGGTGGCGGGGCTGTCGGTCGCCCAGGAGATGCGCCTGGACGTCCCCGCCGAGCTGTCGATCGTGGGCTGGGACGACTCGCCGCTCTCCCAGGTGGTGCGGCCGTCTCTCACGGCCGTGACCCGGGACATCCCCGCCAACGGCGCGCATGCCGCCCAGACCCTGCTCCGGCTGGTCGGAGGCGGGGAGGCGGGGAGCCAGGAGGACCCGCCGGCGCGCCTGCTGCCCCGTGGCAGCACCGCTCCGGCAGGCCGTGACCGAACCGTTTCACGGGCCACATAGCCACAGGTCGCGGGCCCCGTAGAAGGGGAAACATTTTGGCAACCTCGCGGCCGGGCTATTGTAACTTACCCGCTTAAGTGATGAGATCCCTAAACCATGTATTGGGCGCCGGTCGTGGGATGCGCTCGCACATCCGCACGCCCTGCCAAAAGGGGAGTCCGGCGCTCATCCGACCGACAGATCGGATATCCCCCCAATGCGACGAACGATGGCAGCGTGTAGCACGGTCCTGCTGGCGGTTCTGAGCGCGGCCTGCGCCACGAGCGGCCAGACGGAGACCAAGCAGGCAGACCGGAACGCCCCCGCGACCCTGTCCTTCTGGTCCACGGGTGGAGACGACGAGACCGCGATCTTCCAGAAGGCGGCCGACCTCTACAAGCAGCAGCACCCGAACGTGACGATCAAGGTGCAGACCCTGTCGTGGGACGACGCCTACGCCAAGCTCCTGGCGGCGGCCACCAGCCGCAGCGGACCCGACATCATCTCCGGCGGCATGACCTGGACCATCCAGTTCGGCACTCGGGGCGCCATGGTGGACCTGCGCAAGCACGGCCTGGAGTCGCTCAAGGCGCAGGCGCTGCCCGCGCAGTGGGAGTCGGCCATCTCCCCCGACGGCTCGGTGTACGGCGTGCCGCTGGACATGTCGACCCTCGCCCTCTACTACCGCACCGACCTGCTGGAGAAGGCCAAGATCGACGCCCCGCCCAAGACGTGGGAGGAGCTGACCTCGACCATCGAGAAGCTCAAGGCGGCCGGGATCAAGAAGCCCTACAGCCAGGACTGGGGCAACCTCGACTGGATCGGCTACTTCAACTACCTCTACCAGGCGGGCGGCTCCTTCTACACCGCCGACTGCAAGCCCTCGCTCAACACCCCGCAGGCCGAGCAGGCGCTGACGTACTGGGCGGACCTCTACCGCAAGCACGGCGCGCCCACCGCCACCGTGGAGGGCGCCGACGCCCTGGACACCGGCACCGCGATAGTGGTGGCGGGCAACTGGATCGCCAAGGGCATCGACATCAACAAGCCGAAGCTGAAGGGCAAGTGGGCGATGACCACGCTGCCCGCTGGCCCCGCGGGTCCGACCACGTTCATCGGCGGCCGGGCGATCGGCGTGACGGCCTTCAGCAAGTACGCCCAGACGGGCGCGGACTTCGTCAAGTTCATGTACAGCGACGAGGCCATCACCGCGATCGCGGACGAGGCCAAGAAGCGGAACCTGCCCTACATCTCGCCGCGTCCCGACAAGGTGGTGAACGCCTCGACGTTCACGCCCGAGCAGGCTCAGGTGTTCGAGGCGTCGATCAAGACGGGCAAGGCCGCGCCGGGCTGCCCGGGCTGGGACGAGAGCGCCTCGGACGTGGCCAAGCAACTCCAGTCGGTCATCCTGGGCAAGGCGGACGTCAAGACAGCGCTGGCCGAGGCCGCCAAGGTCATGGAGCGCAACGCCGGATAGCCGCCCGCCGGGACCGGCGTGGCCGGTCCCGGCCCCGATCCAGGAGTCTGACATGGCGACCCCCGTCCCCCTGCGCGGCAGGCTGCGCCGCTACGGCACCTCGTACGCGATGCTGCTGCCGTTCCTCGCGCTGTTCGCTGCGTTCCTGATCTGGCCGCTGGCCAATTCGCTCTACCTGAGCTTCACCACGTTCGACGGGATCAATCCCGCCGCGTTCACCGGTGTGGACAACTTCCTGCGGCTGGCAGAGGACGCCAGGTTCCGGCACGCGCTGGGCAACACGGCCCTGTACGTGGTGGCGGCCGTCGTGGTCGGCACGCTGCTGTCACTGGGGCTTGCGCTGGCGTTCAACGGCACCAGCTGGCCGCACCGGATCATGCGCACCCTGTTCTTCCTGCCCTCGGTGACCTCCTCCATCGCGCTCATGCTGATGTGGAAGTGGGTCCTGTTCCCCAGCGACGTCGGCCTGGCCAACACGATCGTGGGCTGGTTCGGCGGCAACGCCGTCGCCTGGCTGGCCACGCCGGGGCTCACGATCCCCATCCTGGTGCTGATGTCGGTGTGGGGCGGCATGGGCTACGGCATGGTGCTGTACGTCGCCGGGCTCGGCTCGATCCCCGAGGAGTACTACGAGGCGGCCAGGATCGACGGCGCCTCGACCTGGCAGCAGTTCCGCCGCATCACGCTTCCGCTGCTGCGCCCGGTGACCACGTACGTGGTGGTGACCGGGCTGATCGGCGCCTTCCAGGTGTTCGAGGCGGTCTACATCGTCTTCCGCGGCACCAACAACGTCGGCGGCGTGCTCGACTCGGGCCTGATGATCGTTCCCTACCTCTACGACCAGGGATTCACCCACTTCAAGCTGGGCTACGCCTCCGCAATCGCCTGGGTGCTGTTCCTGATCATCTTCGTGCTCAGCCTCGTCAACCTGCGCCTGGGCCGCGCGATGAAGGAGCTGTGATGGCCGTCGCCCCGATGGACACGATCGCCCCGGTACCGCGGTCCCAGCACAGAACCCAGGCGGGCGGCGGGCGTTCCCGGATCAACGGGCATCTGCTGCGCCTGCCGTTCTACCTGCTGTCGCTGACGATGATCGCGCCGTTCTACTGGCTGATCATCACGGTGTTCAAGCCGCCGGCCGAGCTGGCCAGGACGCCGCCGTCGTTCGTGCCGCAGTCTCCGACCTTCGACAACTTCTACGATCCGGACTGGTCCGCCGAGCGGATCAACCCCGGCCACCTGCAGGGCATCTTCCAGCGTTTCCAGGTGGACTTCGGGTTCTGGCGGTTCCTGTTCAACAGCCTCTTCATCACCACCACCATCACCGTCGCGTCGCTGCTGATCTGCTCACTGGCCGCCTACGTGATCGCCAAGCACGACATCAAGGGCCGCCGGACGATCTTCCTGATGATCATCGCCTCGATGATGGTGCCCTGGCAGACCACGCTGATCCCGAACTACGTCATCATGCGGAACCTGGGCTGGCTGGACAGCTACGCGGCCTACATCGTCCCGGCGCTGGCCAAGGCGTTCGTGCTGTTCTTCCTGGTGCAGTTCCTGCAGTCGCTGCCGAACGAGCTGATCCAGGCCGCCAGAGTGGACGGCGCCGGGGAGTGGCGGATCTGGTGGAAGATCGTGCTGCCGCTGCTGCGGCCCGCGCTCGCCGCGATGTCGATCTTCATCGTGCTCGCGGAGTGGAACAACTTCCTCTGGCCGCTCATCATCGTGCAGAGCGACCAGATGGCGAACCTGCCCGTCGCGCTGGCCAGGCTCAACTCCTACTTCGGCGGGCCCGACCACCAAGGCGCGATCATGGCGGGCGGGCTGCTCGCGTCGGTTCCGACGATCGTCTTCTTCCTGATCTTCCAGAAGTACTTCACCAGAGGCATCGCGCTCAGCGGCCTCAAGGGGTGACCCGGTGCGTCCCGGTGCCGGCCCTCGTAGGCGCCGGGGTAGACCGGGTCGACTGCAGGTTGAACCCGTAACGCCTCATCTCACCACCACATCGTTGACGCAGCGCAGCACCGGCGCGCGGACCAGGGCCCGCTCGTCCAGGCCGGCCGTACTGATCAGGAACTCGGCCCGCTCGCCCGGCAGCAGCGTGACGAGCTGGTCGCCGACCTGTGCGGCCGGGTCCAGCCGGTCGGGAAAGACGGCCAGGTCGCGCAGGAGCGTACGGGCGATGATCGTCAGCCGGAGCCCGTCCGGCGTGGGCTCGGTCGCCGCGTCGTAGCGCGGCTCGGGCAGGCGCAGGTCACGGTCGGGCGCGAAGAACCACAGCGCCCGCCCCACCGGCGTCTCCCCTGCGGCGGGCAGGTCACCGGCTCCGGCCGCGCCGCCCTCCAGCGCGGCCGGCAGGCCACCGCTCCCCACCGCGGCGTCACCCGGCTCGGCCGCCGGGCCGGCGATCTCGACAGCGATCAGCTCGCGCGCCGGGTCCTCCGGCTCCGCGACGGACCCGGCCAGCGACAGGGTGACGGCCGCTCGCGGCGGCACGTCCAGCGCGAGGCCCTGCGCCGCGAGCGTGGTGCCGCCGAAGTCGTGCCGTACGGCCCGCACCGACGCCCGCCACGGCCGTCCGGTGTCGTTGACGGCGACCAGCGCCAGCCCGCCGTCGTGCGGCTGCACGGTCAGCAGCCGGTCGGCGTAGGCCCTGCGCAGCGCGTGGAACAGCGGCTTCTTCCGGCCGTCCCCGTCCACGGCCGACCACGAGGTGACCGGCCAGCAGTCGTTGAGCTGCCACACCACGCTGCCCGCGCAGTGCGGCCAGAGCGCCCTGAAGTGCTCCACCCCGAGCTGGATGGCACGCGCCTGGTTGACCTGGGTGAGGTAGTGCCAGTCGTCGAAGGTCTCGGGCACGGGGAAGTGCGGCTTGAGCCCGGCGGCCAGCTTGAGGTTGCCGTCGATCGCCTTCTGGTGGTGCACCATGCCGCGGGAGCCGGGTAGCAGCGGCTCGTCGCTGATCGCCCTGCGGATGGTGGCGTAGGCGGCCGGGCCCTGGAAGCCGAACTCGGCGGCCATGCGGGGCCGGTGGTCGCGGTAGGCGGCGTAGTCGCGCCGGTTCCACACGTCCCAAATGTGCATGGTGCCGTGGCCCGGGTCGTTGGGCGGCAGGTCCATGGAGCCCGAGTAGGGGCTGCCTGGCCAGTACGGGCGGGTAGGGTCCAGCTCGGCCACGATGCGCGGCAGCGTCTCCAGGTAGAAGCGGCCTCCCCAGGTGCGTCCCTGGAGCGACTGCTGCCAGCCCCAGTCGGCGTAGCCCTCGATGTTCTCGTTGTTGCCGCACCACAGGACCAGGCTCGGGTGGGAGCTCAGCCTGGCGACCTGCTCGCGCGCCTCCGCCTCCACCTCGGCCCCGATCGGGTCCTCCTCGGGGTAGGCGGCGCAGGCGAACGGGAAGTCCTGCCAGACCAGCAGCCCGAGCCGGTCGCACAGGTCGTAGAAGTCCTCGCTCTCGTACAGGCCGCCGCCCCACACCCGGATCAGGTTGACGCCCGCCTCGCATGCCTGGGCGAGCCTGGCGGCGTAGCGGTCGCGGCCCACCCTGGTGGGGAAGCAGTCGTCGGGGATCCAGTTCACGCCTTTGACGAATACGTCGACGCCGTTGACGGCCAGAGTGAACGCGCCGCCCTCGGTGCGCAGCCGCACCTCGCGGAGCCCGATGTCCCGGCGCCACACGTCGTCGCCGGCCGTCACCTCGAGCTCGTAGAGCGCCTGCTCGCCGTACCCTCTCGGCCACCACAGCTCCGGGCCGGGCACCTCAAGCGTGATCACGGCCTCGCTCCGGCCCTCGGGGATCACGACGCGCCCGGAAACGCCCTTGATCATCGCGGTCACCTCGGCGGCGCCCGCCTTCTCCACCTGGACGTGGACGTCCACCCTGGCCGTCCCGTCCCCGAGAGTGACCAGCGGCCGTACCCCGGCGATCCTGGCCCCGCTCCAGGCATGCAGCCCGATCGGCCGCCAGATCCCCGACGTGACCAGCGTCGGTCCCCAGTCCCAGCCGAAGTTGCAGGCCATCTTCCTGATGAACTGGTACGGCTCCGCGTACGACCCGGGCCGCTCCCCGAGTTCCTCCCGGAGCCTGTCGGTGTATTCGTACGGCGAGCTGAACGTGATCCTTAACCGGTTCTTCCCCTCGCGCAGCACGTCTCCGACGTCGAAGCGGTACGACCGGTGCATGTTGGCCGTCTCGCCGACCCGGCTGCCGTTCAGCTCGATCAGCGCCACGGTGTCGAGCCCTTCGCAGACCAGGTCGGTCCGCTCGTGCCCGGCCGGGGACCAGTCGAAAACGGTCTCGTACCGCCAGGCGGTGCGGCCGATCCAGGCGAGGGAGTCCTCGTTGTCGTCCAGGTAGGGGTCGGGGATGAGGCCGGCGGCGAGCAGGTCGGTGTGCACGCAACCGGGCACCGCGGCGGGCGTGCCCACGTCGCCGTCCACCGTCCGGAGGGTCCATGACTCATGCAAGGCGCGCTGAAAGCCCATTAGACAGCTCTCCGGAAATCGATGGGGACAACAGGCAACATGTCAGCACCTATTTCCGCTAAATGTCAACGCTCTCCGCTCAGATCGCTGAACCGATTCATATCCGTTTCACCCCGTAAACGCGACTGCCCGCCGCACCTCCTTGCGGAAGGTGTGGCGGGCAGGTTGACCTCAGCCCGGCGGCCGGCCGGGCTCAGGGTCAGCGCTCGAAGCGGCCTCCGGAGGAGGAGTTACGGCGGAAGCCGCCGTTGCCGCGGTCATCCGTACGGCCGCCGCCGGGGCGGTAGCCGTCGCGCGGCGCGCGATCGTCGGAGCGGACCGGGCGGTCACGGTCGGCCGCCGCGAACGGGCGGCCACGGTCGGAGCCGTAGCGAGCGCGGTCGTCGGAGCGGACCCCGCCCCGATCGTCGGACCGGAAACCGCCGCCACCCTGGCCGCGGTCGTCCTGGCGGACCGGGCGGTCATCGGAGCGGTAGCCGCCGCGCGGCCCCCCGTCGCGGCGACGGTCGTCGAGGTCCCGGCGCGGACGCCGGTCGTCGCTCGAGCCGAGCGGACGGTCGCCGCCCTCGTGGCGACGGGGCCGGCGGTCCTCACCGGTAGCGGTAGCAGTAGCAGTAGCGCCGGCACCCGTACCGAACGACCGCTCAGCGTCGTCGTGACGGCGCGGACGACGGTCACCGTCGAAGTCCCGGCGCGGACGCCGGCCGCGACGCTCCGAACCTCCGTGGCCGCCTTCGCGGCGGGTCCGCAGCGGCTTACGGACGTCCGGCTCCCACACGGGGACGGCCTCGCCGCTGGGCGTACGGGCGCCCGTCACCTCGGCGAGGCGCGGGTGACCGGGAGTGGCCTTCAGGCGGAACGGGTGGATCCCGGCGCGCTTGGTGAGCGCGTCGGTCGAGCGGCGCTCGTTGGGCAGCACCAGCGTGACGACGGTGCCCTTCTCGCCGGCGCGAGCCGTGCGGCCGCCCCGGTGCAGGTAGCTCTTGTGGTCCTGGGGCGGGTCCACGTGCAGCACCAGGCTGATGTTGTCGACGTGGATGCCGCGCGCCGCGACGTCGGTGCAGACCAGCACGTTGACGGAGCCCTCGCGGAACTCGGCGAGGATCCGGGTGCGCTGGTTCTGGCGCTTGCCGCCGTGCAGGCCGCCGGACTTCACGCCGACCCTGGCCAGCTGCTTGCACAGCCGGTCCACGCCATGCTGGGTCTTGACGAAGATGATCGTCCGGCCCTCGCGGTTGGCGATCTCGGCGGTGACGTCGAACTTGTCGTCGCGCGTGACCTGGATCACGTGGTGCTCCATGGTGTCGACCGGCGAGGTCGCGGGCGCCACGGAGTGGGTGATCGGGTTTCTGAGGAAGCGCCTCACCAGCTTGTCGACGTCGCCGTCGAGCGTGGCGGAGAACAACAGCCGCTGCCCGTCGGCCGGGGTCTGCGCGAGCAGGTCGGTGACGACGGGGAAGAAGCCGAGGTCGCACATGTGGTCGGCCTCGTCGAGAACGCTCGTCTCGATGTCGGACAGGGAGCACTCGCCCTGCCGGATCAGGTCGCCGAGGCGGCCCGGGGTGGCGATGAGGACGTCGACGCCACGGCGCAGGGCCTCGATCTGCTTGCCCATGGACATGCCGCCGACGACGACCTTCATGCGCAGCCCGAGGCCGCGGCCGAGGGGCTCGAGGGCGTCGTGCACCTGGAGCGCGAGCTCACGGGTCGGCACGAGGATCATGGCGCGCGGGCGGCCCGGGGCCGGCCTCGTGCCGGCGATGCGGGCCATCATGGGCAGGCCGAAGGCGAGCGTCTTGCCGGAGCCGGTCTGGCCGCGGCCGAGCACGTCGTTGCCTGCGAGCACGTCGGGGATCGTCGCGCTCTGGATGGGGAACGGACTGTCGATGCCCTGCTTGGCCAGGCCGCTGATGAGCGGCTTGGGCAGACCGAGCAGCTCGAACTCGGACGGACCCGGCTCGGCGGGGGTGCCGCCGAGTGCGTCGGGGCCGAGCGAGTCCGGAGCGGTCTCGTCGAACGAGGGCATGACAGCGTCAAGCATGGTCACGAAAGTCGTGCCTTTCCATCGAAGTGGCACGTCACTTCTGCGAAAGGACGAGCCAGGAGGTACAGCGCGTGGCCGTACGGGGGTTCAGGGCACCCGCCGTAGGGGCGAGTCAGATAAGGGGGATACACCTGGGCACCGGCCGCAGGCGGCGCGAGACGCGCAATGAGGCGTCAGGTGTACCTGGTGCCAACGCCGAGATGTTATCGGAAATTCCCCGGATGGGCCCGGACCTTCCGGGAACCCTCTATGGCACACCGAAACGGCTGACGCTTTACGCCAGCCGTAACAGCAGAAAAGATCAGACGTTAAATCCTAGCATACGGAGCTGTTCGCGCCCCTCATCGGTGATCTTGTCCGGGCCCCACGGCGGCAGCCAGACCCAGTTGATCTTCACGTCGGAGACCATGCCGTCCAGCGCGGAGTGGGCCTGGTCCTCGATGACGTCGGTCAGCGGGCAGGCCGCGCTGGTCAGCGTCATGTCGATGGTGGCCACGGGGCGGCCGCCGTCGGACGGGTCGAGGTTGAGCCCGTAGATGAGGCCCAGGTCGACGACGTTGATGCCGAGCTCGGGGTCGACGACGTCCTTGAGCGCCTCCATGACCTCTTCGACGGAGGTCTCACCGTCGAAATCGGTCGGAGTTTCCACTGGCTTGCTCACTGAGCACTCCTCACAACAGCATCCTTATAGGCCATCCAGGAAAGCAACGCGCATTTAACGCGCGCCGGGAACTTGGCCACGCCCGAGAACGCGACCGCGTCGCCGAGCACTTCCTCGTCGGCCTCTATCTGTCCCCTGCCCTGCATGAGCCTGGTGAACTCGTCGACCACGGCGAGCGTCTCCTCCACCGTCGAGCCGGTGGTCAGCTCGTGCAGCACGGAGGCGGCGGCCTGGCTGATCGAACAGCCCTGTCCGTCGTAGGAGACGTCCAGGATCTTGCCGGCGTCGCCCACCTTGACCCTGAGCGTGATCTCGTCGCCGCACGTGGGGTTCACGTGGTGAACCTCAGTGTCGTACGGCTCGCGAAGCCCCCGCCCCTGCGGGTGCTTATAGTGTTCCAGGATCAGCTCCTGGTACATCGACTCGCCGATCATGGCTATGCGAACACCTTCTGAACGTGATGCAGGCCGCGCACCAGGGCATCGATTTCGCCCGTGGTGTTGTACAGGTAGAACGACGCCCGCGTGGTCGCGGGTATTCCGAACCGCAGGTGCAGCGGGCGCGCGCAGTGGTGCCCGACGCGTACGGCGACGCCGAACTGGTCGTCCAGGATCTGCCCGACGTCGTGCGGGTGGATGCCCTCCAGCGTGAACGACACCGTGCCGCCGCGCTGCTCCAGCGTCTCCGGGCCGATGAGGCGCAGGGTGGGCACCTCGCGCAGGGCGTCCAGCGCGTAGGCCGTCAGGGTGCGCTCGTGCGCCTCGATGGCCTCCATGCCGATCCCGGTGAGGTAGTCCACGGCCGCGCCGAGCCCGATGGCCTCGACGATCGGCGGCGTGCCCGCCTCGAACTTGTGCGGAATCGGCGCGTACGTCGAGTGGTCCATCCAGACCGCCTCGATCATCTCGCCGCCGCCCAGGAACGGGGGCATCGCGTCGAGCAGCTCGGCTCGGCCCCAGAGCACGCCGATGCCGGAGGGGCCGACCATCTTGTGGCCGGTGAAGGCCACGAAGTCGGCGCCCAGCTCGGCGACGTTCACCGGGTGGTGCGGCACGGACTGCGACGCGTCCAGCATGATGAGCGCGCCGACCTCGTGTGCCCGCCTGGCCACCTCGGCGACCGGGTTGACGGTGCCGAGGACGTTGGACTGGTGGGCGATCGAGACGATCTTCGTCCGCTCGGTGATCACGTCGGGCGAGTAGTCGAGCCGCCCGTCGTCGGTGACGCCGAACCACTTCAGCGTCGCGCCGGTGCGCTGCACGAGCAGCTGCCACGGCACGATGTTGGAGTGGTGCTCCATCTCGGAGATGACGATCTCGTCACCCGGGCCGAGCGTGAAGCGCGGATCGGTGTTCGAGGGGTTGCCGAACGCGTACGCGACCAGGTTGAGCGCCTCGGAGGCGTTCTTCGTGAAGATCACCTCGTCGCGCGACGAGGCACCGATGAACGCCGCGATCTTGTCGCGGGCGCCTTCGTACGCCTCGGTCGACTCCGCGCCTAGCACGTGCATGGCCCGTCCGACGTTGCTGTAGTGCAGCGCCAGGTGGTCGCGCATGGTGTCGATGACCTGGTTGGGCTTCTGTGAGGAGTTGCCCGAGTCGAGATAGACGAGCGGGCGCCCGTCGGGCAGCTCGCGGGAGAAGACCGGGAATTCCTTCCTGATCTTCTCCACGTCCAAGCTGGTGTACGTCATGCAGATGCCTTCGTGTACTGCTCGTAGCCCTCGGCCTCGAGCTTGTCGGCCAACTCCGGGCCACCCTCCTCGACGATCCGGCCGCCCGCGAAGACGTGCACGAAGTCCGGCTTCACGTAGCGCAGGATGCGGGTGTAGTGCGTGATCAGCAGCACGCCGGTCTCGCCGGAGGAGCGGAAGCGGTTGATGCCCTCCGACACCACGCGCAGCGCGTCCACGTCGAGGCCGGAGTCGGTCTCGTCGAGCACCGCGATCTTCGGCTTGAGCAGCTCCATCTGGAGGATCTCGTGGCGCTTCTTCTCGCCGCCGGAGAAACCCTCGTTCAGGTTGCGCTGGGCGAAGGCCGGGTCGATGGACAGCGCGTCCATGCCGCCCTTGAGGTCTTTGGCGAACTGGCGCAGCTTGGGCGCCTCGCCGCGGACGGAGGTCACGGCCGAGCGCAGGAAGTTCGACACCGACACGCCGGGGACCTCGACCGGGTACTGCATGGCCAGGAACAGGCCCGCGCGGGCCCGCTCGTCGACCGACATCTCCAGCAGGTCCACGCCGTCGAGCAGCACCTGCCCGCCGGTGATCGTGTATTTGGGGTGGCCGGCGATCGCGTAGGCGAGCGTCGACTTGCCCGAGCCGTTGGGGCCCATGATGGCGTGCGTCTGGCCCGCCTTCACGGTCAGGTTGACGCCGCGCAGGATCTCTTTGTCCTCGACGGCGACGTGCAGGTCGCGGATCTCAAGGGTGGACATGTTGGTTATGACTCCTTCGAGAGCGAGACGAGGACGTCATCGCCGTCGATCTTGACTGTGTAGACGTTCACGGGCTTGGTCGCGGGCGGTCCTGTGGGCTTGCCCGAGCGGATGTCGAAGCACGAGCCGTGCAGCCAGCACTCCAGCGTGCCGTCGTAGACTTCGCCCTCGCTGAGCTTCACCTCTGCGTGGGAGCAGACGTCGTGCAGCGCGTAGACGTCGTCCCCCTTGCGGACGAGCGCGACCGGGGTCTCGTCCACCTCGACACCGAGCACTCCCCCATCGGGAATGTCGGCGACCTTGCACACCTTCTCGTAGCTCATGAGTCGTTCACCACTCCTCATTCGCTACGCGGGCCGCTCCTTCGTCGCGGACCGCTTCGCTCACTGCGTCGGGTTCTCTCCTGCTCATCGCGCGAGCTCCGCCTCCACCGCCGTCAGCACGCGCTCGCGGATCTCGTCGATCTGGATCTTCTCGATGAGCTGGCCGAGGAAGCCCCTGATGACCAGGCGGCGGGCCTCGTCGTAGGGGATGCCGCGGGCCTGCAGGTAGAAGATGTGCTCGTCGTCGAGGCGGCCGGAGGCGGAGGCGTGCCCCGCGCCCGCGACCTCGCCGGTGAGGATCTCCAGGTTGGGCACCGAGTCGGCGCGGGCGCCGTCGGTGAGGATGAGGTTGCGGTTGAGCTCGTAGGTGTCGGTGCCCTCGGCCTCGACCCTGATGATCACATCGCCGATCCAGACGGTGTGCGCCTCCTGCCCCTGCAGCGCGCCGCGGTAGTCGACGTTGCTCTTGCAGTTGGGCTGCGAGTGGTCGACCAGCAGGCGGTGCTCCAGGTGCTGCCCGGCGTCGGCGAAGTAGACGCCCGACATGTCGGCGTCGCCGCCGGGGCCGGTGTAGGAGACACTGGGCGACAGGCGTACGAGGTCGCCGCCGAGCGTCACCGCGAAGCTGCGGAACGTCGCGTCCTTGGCCAGCTGTGCGTGGTGGTGCGAGACGTGGACCGCGCCGTCATCCCAGTCCTGCAGGCTGACGACCCTGAGCGTGGCGCCGTCGCCGACGACGAACTCCACGTTGTCGGCGTAGATCGCGCGGCCCTGGTGCTCGATGATCACCACGGCCTCGGCGAGCGGCTCGACCTTGACCACGACGTGGCCGTAGGTCGCGCCGTCGAGGCCGCCGCCCCGCACCTCGATGCGGATCGGCTCGTCCGGCACGACCTCCTTGGGCACGGTGACGACCAGCGCCTTCTCGAAGGAGTTGTACGCCTGCGCGCTCACCCGGTCGGCCGGCACGTACGCCGCGCCGATGCGCGGGTCGCCGCGCCCGACCCACTCGGCGCTCACGCCGGCCGGGGTGTAGGCGTGCGTGATCGCCTGGCCGGTTACCTCCGCCTTGCCGGTGTGCAGGCCCTTCAGACGCGACAGCGGCGTGAAGCGCCACGCCTCCTCGCGCCCGGTCGGGACCTCGAAGTCGCCCAGGTCGTAGGACGCCTTCTCGTGCAAAGTCGACAAGGGCTTCTCGTTCAGGCCCATCAGCCGACGGCTCCTTCCATCTGCAGCTCGATCAGCCGGTTCAGCTCGAGCGCGTATTCCATGGGCAGCTCACGCGCGATCGGCTCCACGAAGCCGCGCACGATCATCGCCATCGCCTCGTCCTCGCCGAGCCCGCGGCTCATGAGGTAGAACAGCTGGTCCTCGCTGACCTTGGAGACCGTGGCCTCGTGGCCCATCCGGACGTCGTCCTCGCGGACGTCGACGTACGGGTAGGTGTCGGAGCGGCTGATCTGGTCGACCAGGAGCGCATCGCACTTGACGGTGCTGGCGCTGCCGTGGGCGCCCTCCTCGATCTGCACCAGACCGCGGTAGGAGGTGCGGCCGCCGCCGCGCGCCACCGACTTGGAGATGACGCTGGAGCTGGTGTTCGGCGCCAGGTGCACCATCTTGGAGCCGGCGTCCTGGTGCTGGCCCTCACCCGCGAACGCGACGCTCAGCGTCTCGCCCTTGGCGTACTCGCCCATCAGGTAGACGGCCGGGTACTTCATCGTGACCTTGGAGCCGATGTTGCCGTCGATCCACTCCATGGTCGCGCCCTCGTAGGCCACGGCGCGCTTGGTGACCAGGTTGTAGACGTTGTTCGACCAGTTCTGGATGGTCGTGTAACGGCAACGGGCGTTCTTCTTCACGATGATCTCGACAACGGCGCTGTGTAGCGAGTCGCTGGAGTAGATCGGCGCGGTGCAGCCCTCGACGTAGTGGACGTAGGAGTTCTCGTCCACGATGATCAGGGTCCGCTCGAACTGGCCCATGTTCTCGGTGTTGATCCGGAAGTAGGCCTGCAGCGGGATCTCGACCTCGATGTTCGGCGGCACGTAGATGAACGAGCCACCGGACCACACGGAGGTGTTGAGCGCGGCGAACTTGTTGTCGCCCACCGGGATGACGGTGCCGAAGTACTCCTTGAAGAGCTCTTCGTGCTCCTTCAGGCCCGTGTCGGTGTCGACGAAGATGACGCCCTTCTCCTCGAGGTCCTCACGGATCTTGTGGTAGACGACCTCGGACTCGTACTGGGCGGCGACACCGGCGATGAGGCGCTGCTTCTCCGCCTCGGGGATGCCGAGCTTGTCGTAGGTGTTCTTGATGTCGGCGGGCAGCTCGTCCCAGGAAGCGGCCTGCTTCTCGGTGGAGCGCACGAAGTATTTGATGTTGTCGAAGTCGATGCCGGTGAGGTCGGAGCCCCAGGTGGGCAGCGGCTTCTTGCCGAACAGGCGGAGCCCCTTCAGGCGAAGGTCGAGCATCCACTCCGGCTCGTTCTTGAGCGCGGAGATGTTGCGGACGACCTCGTCGGACAGGCCGCGCTTGGCCGCGGAACCGGCGGCATCCGAGTCGGACCAGCCGAACTTGTAATTCCCGAGGCCTTCCAGCTCCGGGCGGTCGGTGACAGTCACCTTCCGGTCTCCTTGCTCTTGTCTCTATGTGCGGATTCACCCAGCGTCTGTGGGCTCACGTGTGTCGTGCAGACCCCGTCGCCGTGCGCGATCGTGGCCAGGCGCTGCACCGGCGTGCCGAGCAGCTGCGCGAACGCCTCCGTCTCGGCCTCGCACAGCTGCGGGAACTCCGCCGCCGCGTGGGCCACCGGGCAGTGATGCTGGCAGAGCTGGTCGCCGCCCGACTTGGCCTTGCTGGCCGAGGCGGCGTATCCCTCCGCCGACAGCGCCTGCGCCAGCACATGTACGCGCTGGTCCGCCGGCACCGTCCGCATGACCGGCTCCAGCCGCTTGAGCAGGCTCGAGACCTGCGAGCGGGCGAAGTCGGCCACCGCTTCCTGTCCCATGTGCTCGGCCAGGTAGCGCAACGCGCTCCCGGCCAGGCCGTCATAGGCGTGCTCGAAAGCACTGCGCCCCGCGTCGGTGATGGCGAACAGCTTGGCCGGCCGCCCGCGCCCGCGCTGAGCGCGCGGACGCACCGTACGAGGCTCTATCATCCCATCTGCCAGCAGCGCGTCGAGGTGACGCCGCACGGCGGCGGGCGTGAGCCCGAGCCGCTCGCCCAGGGACGCGGCCGTGACGGGACCATGCTCAAGAATCAGCCGGGCGACGCGTGCACGCGTGCCGCGCTCGGTGCCAGGCTCGATCGTGGGCATGTTTTTCACAACATCAGTGTGCCGTAATTCCTTCCCGGTTCACAAATGAATCGGAGCAGGCCGGGAATGGAATTTGTCACGCAGGGTAGCCTTACCTAACCCATGGCCGGGCCAGTGCGGCGAACGTCAGACCGGAGCAGAGGATGAGCCCGAGCATGACACTCGCCATGGGCACGGCGGTGCCGGCCCCCACCATGCCGACCAGCGGGGCCGCGGCCGCGCCCAGCGCGAACTGCAGCACGCCGAGCAGGGCGGAGGCGCTGCCCGCCACCTGGGCGGGCTGCGAGCCCAGCGCCAGCGCGCCCGTGCCCGGCAGCACCAGGCCCTGGCCGCACATGATGACGAACAACCCCGCCACGATGCCCCACAGGCCGAGGCCGGCCAGCGCGGCGGTCAGCAGCAGCCCGGCTCCGGCCAGGCCGATGGCCAGCCCGGCGACGACCAGGCTGGCCGGCGGCACCCGGCCCGACAACCGGCCGCCGACCTGGGCCATGACGGTCAGGCCGAGCGCGTTGAGCCCGAAGATGAGCGAATACTGCTGTGGCGTGGCGCCGTACACCTCCTGCAGCACGAACGGCGAACCGGAGATGTAGCCGAACATCGCGGCGAAGGCCAGGCCGCCGGTGAGCGCGTACCCCATGAACGAGCGGTCGCGCAGAAGCTGCCAGAACGTGCGTACGGTGTGCCTGAGCCCGCCGCTCTCGCGCTGGTCCGCGGGCAGCGTCTCGCGTACGCCCGGCAGCACGGCCAGCAGCAGCACCAGGCCCGCGACGCTGAGCGCCACGAACACGCCCCGCCACGACGTGAACGCCAGCAGCTGCGCCCCGGCGATCGGCGCCAGGATCGGTGCCAGGCCGCTGACCAGCATCAGCGTGGCGAAGATGCGGGCGATGGCGGCGCCGTCGTACAGGTCGCGCACGACCGCGCGCACGATGACCAGGGCCGCACCGCCCAGGATGCCCTGGAGCAGGCGGAAGGCGATGAGCATGGGCACCGACGGCGCGAACGCGCACAGCAGCGAGGCCGCCATGAATCCGGCCACGCCCACGATCAGCGGCACCCTGCGGCCGCGCACGTCGCTGACCGGGCCGGCGATGATCTGGCCGACGGAGACGCCGATGAGGCAGGCGGTGAGGGTGAGCTGGACCTGGGCGGGCGTGCTGAACATCTCGGAGGTGATGGCGGGCAGCGCGGGGAGGTACATGTCGATGGAGAGAGGCCCGATCGCCGACAGCGCGCCCAGGATCACCAGCAGCAGTCCGCGGCGGCTCCCCCGGTCCGATATGACGACGGTGGACGTGGCCTGTGCCACGGACATGCGTGATCCCCTCTCCCTCGCAGACCTGTGGCCCACGAGGGCCGAGGGATCAAACCAGGATCCGGTCCTCCGAATTCCCGGTTATCAGATATCTCACGCGATTTCGTGCAATTGGATGATGGAGAACGACTCTCACTCGTGAGGGGTGCCTTCCGGGAAAGGCCCGGGTCAAGACCTTCCCTATCCGGTGATGCTCACCTGAGGCCCGGACCGCCTGGCGTAGTCCCTAAACTCATGCCCATGGAATCCCCAGCCGTCGAGATCGTCGACCTGGTCAAACGCTACGGCGGCAGCACCGCCCTCGACGGCCTGTCCCTCCGCGCCGAGCGCGGGGCGGTCACCGCGGTCCTCGGGCCCAACGGCGCGGGCAAGACGTCCACGGTGGAGATCTGCGAGGGCTTCCGCGCCGCCGACGCGGGCACGGTCAGGGTGCTCGGGCTGGCGCCCGAGCTGCCCGCGCTGCGGCCACGGGTGGGGGTCATGCTGCAGGCGGGCGGGGTGCCGCCGGCGATGCGATGCGGCGAGTGGCTGCGGCTGGTCTCCCGCTTCTACGTCCGCCCTCTCGACGCGCGGGCGCTGCTGGAGCGGCTGGGGCTTACGGATCACGTACGCACTCCGTACCGGCGGCTGTCGGGCGGGCAGCAGCAGCGGCTGTCGCTGGCCGCGGCCGTCATCGGGCGGCCCGAGCTGGTCTTCCTCGACGAGCCGACCGCCGGGCTCGACCCCCAGGCCAGGCACGCCTGCTGGGAGCTGGTGGGCGAGCTGCGGGGGGCCGGCGTGTCGGTGGTGCTGACCACGCACCACATGGACGAGGCCGAGCGGCTGGCCGACCACGTGGTGATCATCGACAGAGGGCGCGTGGTGGCCGAGGGCACGCCCGCGTCGCTGACCGGGGCGGAGCGGCAGCTCCGGTTCCGCGCCCGGCCGGGGCTGGGGCTGGAGGAGCTGCTCAACGCGCTGCCGGCGGGCAGCGCGGCCAAGGAGTCGCCCGCCGGGCACTACATCATCGAGGGCCTGGTGGGTCCCGAGCTGCTGGCCACGGTGACGGCCTGGTGCGCGGCCGAGGGCGTCATGGCCGACGACCTGCGCATCGAGCGGCGCACCCTCGAAGACGTCTTCCTCGAGCTGACCGGCAGGGAGCTGCGATGACCACGTCCTTCACCGACGTCCGCACCGGCGGGGAGCCGAGATGACCGCGCACGACCGGGCCCCCGGCGGGGCAGCCGCGCTGGACTTCACGCCCGCGCCGGGCGCGGCGCCGTTCCCTCGCATGGTGCTGGCGCAGGCGGGCGCGGAGATCCGCGCGATTCTGCGCAACGGCGAGCAGCTGCTGCTCACGCTGGTCATCCCGGTGCTGCTGCTGGTCGGCTTCTCGCTGGCGCCGCTGATCGACGTCGGCGGCGGCCGCCGGGTCGACTTCCTGGCGCCGGGCGTGCTGGCGCTGGCCGTCATGTCCACGGCCTTCACCGGGCAGGCCATCGCGACGGGCTTCGAGCGCCGCTACGGCGTGCTGAAGCGGCTGGGCGCGACGCCGCTGTCCAGGGCGGGGCTCATCCTGGCCAAGACGGCCGCCGTGGTGGCCGTGGAGATCATGCAGGCCGTGGTGATCGTGGCCGTGGGGCTGGCGCTGGGGTGGCGGCCGCAGGGGTCGTTCCTGGGCGCGGCGCTGCTGATCGTGCTGGGAACGGCGGCCTTCAGCGGGCTCGGGCTGCTCATGGCCGGCACGCTGCGCGCGGAGGCGACGCTGGCCGCGGCCAACCTCGTCTACCTGGTGCTGCTGGGTGCCGGCGGGGTGATCTTCCCGCTGTCGAAGTTCCCCGAGGGGGTGCGGCCGGTGCTGGAGGTGCTGCCCATCTCGGCTCTGACCGGCGGGCTGCGCTCGGTGCTCACCGAGGGCGCGGCGCTGCCGCTGGTCCCGCTGGCCGTGCTCGCCGCCTGGGCGGTGCTGTCGCTGGGGCTGGTCTCGCGCACGTTCCGCTGGGAGTGACGCTCACTCGGGCTGGGGCTGGGGGCGGGCCGCCTGGAGGGCGCCGTAGCGGCGGCGAGTGAGGGCTGCCACCACGGTCAGCGGGATCGCGGCGGCAGCGGCCAGGCCGAACAGCAGTGGATACCGGCCGTCCTCGGCCAGCGGCCCGGCCGCCCATGACGACACGGCGCTGCCCACGAACAGCGCGGAGGCGAAGAACGCGATCGTGGTCCCCCTGGCCTCCGGCACCACCGAGGTGGCCCAGTTCTGCAGCGAGGAGTGCAGGAACGACCAGCCGCCACCGAGCAGCAGCGCGGTGACCGCCACCGTCGCCATGCTCACGTGCACCGTCACGATCGCGAAGCCGGCGCACAGCTGCGTGCCGCCCACGCTCATCAGCACCGGCGCGGACCAGCGGCCCGACAGCCGCTTGACCACCTTCGACAGCGCCCACAGCCCCAGGCCGTAGGCGGTGATGCCCAGCCCGGCCACGGCCGCGGCGATCCCCGCGTGCTCCAGCGCGGTGGCCAGGAAGGGCATGACGCCGAGCATGATGGCGCCCTCGGTGAAGGCCAGCGCGAAGACGAGCACGGCCCAGCGCTGCCCGAGCACCATGCCCACGTACCGGCCCACCCCAGGCGCCGCGCCGGTCCGCATGCCGAGCCGGGGCGGCTCGGGCAGCGAGCGCAACATGAGCGCGCAGGCCAGGGCACAGGCCGCCGGTACGGTGAAGGCCACCCGCCAGTCCACCAGCCCGGCCAGGGCCCCTCCGAGGCCCGTGGCCACGGCCGTGCCGAGCGCGGCGGCGCCCATGAGGTCCGTGAGGGCGCGCTGCCGTACCGAGGGCTGGATCGTGTCGCCCACGTACGTCAGGCCCGTGGGGATCACCGCGCCGAAGCAGGCGCCCGCCACGACCCTGGCCACCACCAGCGCCCCCAGCACCGGCATCAGCGCCGAGACCAGCCCCGCCAGCCCCGCGGCGACCAGCGCGCCGCGCATCACGCGCACGCGGCCGAACCGGTCGGACAGCACTCCCCACAGCGGCTGGGTCAGCCCGTACGCCAGGTAGTAGCCGCTGGCGGCGGCGACCGACGCCGAGAGCGGGACGTTCAGGTCGGTGGCGATCACCACGAGCATGGGGCTCACGGCGAAGCGGTCGAAGCTGCTGACGAACGAGGCCACGGAGAGGCCCAGCGGCGGCTTGGCGAGGCTCACGGGGACGGTGGGGGCATCCATTTGCACCACCCTAAATCCGGCAATGTCCCCCACCACCAGTAGGCTCTAGCGGTCGCCCCGGCATCCGGCGATATCTCATGCTTTGCCCCGAGGAGTCCCGTGACCGCCTTCGCCCTGGACGATCCGTTCGATCGCAGCCCCGGCCTGCCCAGGCCGGGGAACGTGCTGCGGAGCGCCGCCGACTCGATCCCGCCCTCCTCGCTGGTGCTGTTCGCGATCGTGTCGGTGCAGCTCGGCGCCGGTTTCGCCAAGGAGCTGTTCGCGGCGCTGCCGCCGAGCGCGGTGGTGTTCCTGCGCATCGCGGCCGGGGCGCTGATCATGGGCGCGTTCGTCCGGCCCAGGCTGAAAGGGCTGTCCCGGCGGGACTGGGCGGTGGGGCTGGGGTTCGGCGTGACGCTGGCCGTCATGAACCTGTCGTTCTACGAGGCCCTGATGCGGCTGCCGATGGGCATCGCGGTGGCGATCGAGTTCCTCGGGCCGCTGGGCGTGGCCGTGGCGGCCTCGCGGCGCCGGATCGACCTGCTGTGGGTCGGGCTGGCGGGCGCGGGCGTGGTGCTGCTGGCCCCGTGGGGCGAGTCGGCGTCGGTGAGCTGGCTCGGCATCGGGTTCGCGATGGTGGCCGGGGCCTGCTGGGCCGGGTACATCCTGCTGTCCGCGGCGGCGGGGCAGCGCTTTCCCGGCACGACCGGGCTGGCGTTCGCGATGATCGTGTCGGCCGTGGTGGTCGCTCCGGTCGGCGTCACGACGGGCGGCGCCGACCTGCTGCAGCCGGAGCTGCTGCTGATCGGGCTGGGCGTGGGGCTGCTGTCGTCGGTGATCCCGTACTCGCTGGAGCTGCAGGCGCTGCGGCGCATGCCCAAGCACGTGTTCGGCATCCTGATGAGCCTGGAGCCGGCGGTCGCGGCGGTGATCGGGCTGCTGCTGCTGAGCGAGTTCCTGCACGTGCAGCAGTGGGCGGCGATCGTCTGCATCGTGGCCGCCAGCCTGGGCTCCACCAGGAAGCCGAAACTCAAGAAGTAGGAGGACCCGCCGCGCGCCCGGAGATGGGGTCTCGGGCGCGCGGCGGAGGGGCTCGGCTCTCGGTGGGCGGGATGTGCCGAGCCCGCGGAAGGTCAGCGGAGTGCGGGGTTCCGCTTGACCAGGATTGATGCCGTTTTGCAGTGGCCTCCGACGTGGCAGGTCCGGCGCGGGACCATGGCCACGGGGCGATCTGCCGGCCGTCCGGCGTCTGGTGTCGCTCAGCCGGCCCGCAAAGAGGTTACCTCCAACGCGGGGTGCCGGATCCCCGAATGCCGGAACTCAAGCGGTCTCAGAAGTCGGCATGAGATCGCCATGACACAGCGGTCTCAGAAGTCGGCATGAGATCGCCATGACACAGCGGTCTCAGAAGTCGGCATGAGATCGCCACATCACACGTGCTCGGCCCAGATGCCGCGTACGTGGCCGATGTGCTCTTCCATGATCTGCTTCACGGCCGCGCTGTCGCCGCTCTTGAGCGCGTCGAGCAGCGCGAGATGCTCCCTGGCCGAGCCGCCCAGCGTGCCGCGCTCGGAGAGCTGGGACAGACCGTAGAGCCTCGCCCTGTTGCGCAGATCACGCACGACGGTGACCAGGTGGGCGTTGCCGGACAGGGCCAGCAGCTCGACGTGGAAGCGCAGGTCGGCGTCAACGTACGCGAGCAGGTCGCCGCGCTCGCCGGCCTCGACGATCTCCTCGGCGATGGGCCTGAGGCGCTCGAACTCCTCCGCCCGCGAGCTGTCCGCCAGCCGCGCCACCGTGGGCACCTCGATGAGCTGGCGGATCTCGGTGAGCTCGTCGAGATCGCGGTCGGACAGCTCGGTCACCCGGAAGCCCTTGTTCCGCACCGCCTCGACCAGGCCCTCCTTGGCCAGGTCGAGCATGGCCTCGCGCACCGGCGTGGCCGAGACGCCGAACTGGGCGGCCAGCACCGGCGCGGAGTAGACCACCCCCGGCCGCATCTCACCGGTGATCAGCGCGGCGCGCAGCGCCTGCGCGACCTGCTCGCGCAGGCTCTGGCGCTCTCCCACCATCGGCAGGTCGAGCCGATCCTCGGCAGCCATCCGCCCGTCCTTCCCAAATCCACGCTCGCCTACATCCACGCCTCGTAGGCGGCAGCCGCGACCACGAGGTCCTCCCACGCCATGCCGGTGCTCTTGAACACGCGCGGCCCCGGACCGGCGACCACCTCTCCGGCGATCAGCTCGGCGAGGTTTCCGGCGAGATGACCAGTGGTGATCGTACCGTGGCGGATCGGGATGATCACATCCCCGGCCTCCTCAAGGGCGGCCGCCCTGGCCTCGACGACCACGGTGGCGCGGGCGACGAGGTCGCTGTCGAGCTCGCGGGCGCCGGGCTCGTGCGACCCGACGGCGACGACGGTGACGCCGTCGCGGGCGAGCATACCCGGGAACAGGGGTTCTCTGGCGGTCGTGCAGCACGCGACGAGATCCGCCTCGGCCACCGCCGCCGCCACCGCGTCGGTCGCGGCGGGCCCATGAGGAGAGGCGGAGGCCAGGGCGCGGGCGGGCAGGCCGAGGGCGCGGCAGCGGCCGGCGAGCGACTCCGCCCGGGCGAGGTCCCGGCCGACGACCGTCACCTCGGTGATGGGCCGCACCTCTCGGAACGCCGGCACGTGCCCCAACGCCTGCGGCCCGCTCCCGAACACCACGAGCTTCCCGCCGCGCGGATCGGCCAGGTGGCGGACGGCCAGCGCGGAGACGGCCGGGGTGCGCAGGGAGGTGAGCGCGATGCCGTCCATGGCCGCCAGCGGCGTCAGCGTGTCGCCGTCCAGCAGCAGGTACGTCCCCTGAATCCGGGGCAGCCCGCGCCCCGGGTTGCCGGGCGCGATGGTGACGGCCTTGACCCCCACGTACCGGCCGGCCGCCGCGGGCATCAGGAGGAGCTGCCCGGCGGGCACGTCGACGACGGGCCGCTGCGGCGTGGCCTCCGGGTCGAGCCCGGCTCGCAGGGCGTCCTCGAGGACCTGTACGGCCCGCCCGACCGGCACCAGCCGCTCCATGGTGGCGGCGTCGAGATACGGCAGACCGGTCTCAGAAGTCGGCATGAGATCGCCTTGTCACAACGTTCATCGCAGCGCGAACCCCGTCCCGATCGGATCCTCGGGATCCAGCTCGAAGGTGTGCCTTCCGGTCCGGTACGCCATGCCCTCGACCTCCGGTACGACGCCCTGCTCCCCCGCCTCGGCCACGCGGGCCAGGAACGTGCTGCCGACGATGCTGTCGTGGACCAGCGTGCCGCGCAGCCCCGAGTCGTGCAGCAGCGCCATCCTGGCGGCGGTGCCCGAGCCGCACGGCGAGCGGTCCACCTCCCCGTCGGCGAACACGGTGACGTTGCGCTGGTGGGCCTGCCCGTCCACGTCGGGCAGCTCGTCGTAGAAGATCACCCCGTACACGCCGGACAGCCGGTCGTCGGACGGGTGCCGGGAGGCAGGGTGATCGGCCAGGTCGGCCTTGATGCGGCGGGCGTGCTCGATCAGCGCCGTCAGGTGCCGTGGCTCCACCGACAGCCCCAGCGCCCCGGCGGGCACCGACGCATAGATGGCGCCACCGTACGAGATGTCGGCCTTCGCGCCACCGGCGGCCACGCCGCGCGCGATCACATAGGACGGCACACTGACGAACGTGACCGCCCGCACCCGCCCCTCGGAGCAGCGCACCCGAGCGGTGACGCGGCCGGACGGCACGTCGATCACCACGTCCGTCTCGCCGTCGGGCTCGGCCTGGACCAGGCCCTCCTGCACCGCGTACGCGCCCAGCGCGATCGTGCCGTGGCCGCACGCCGTGGAGAAGCCGTCCTTGTGCCAGAAGAGCACGCCGAGGTGGGCGCCGGGATCGTTCGGCGGGACGAGGAAGCAGCCGTACATGTCGGCGTGGCCGCGCGGCTCGTGGCAGAGCAGCCGCCGCACGTCGTCGAGCGTCTCCATGGCGGCGGTGCGGCGCGAGAGCACGTCGGCGCCGGGGATCTCGGGCACGCCGCCGGTCACGATCCGGAACGGCTCCCCGCCCGTGTGGTAGTCGACCGTCGTGATCATAGTTCGAACCCCGCCGGGAACGGGTCGCGCGGGTCCAGGAAGTACTGGGCGGTCCCGGTGATCCAGGCGCGGCCGGTGATCGAGGGGATGACGGCGGGCCCGCCGCCCACGGTGGTCTCCTCCAGGAGCCTGCCGATGAACCGGGTCCCGATGAACGACTCGTTGACGAAGTCCCGGCCGAGCGGCAGCTCGCCGCGGGCGTGCAACTGGGCCATGCGGGCGCTGGTGCCGGTGCCGCACGGCGAGCGGTCGAACCAGCCGGGGTGGATGGCCATGGCGTGCCGCGAGTGGTGCGCGTCGGAGCCGGGAGCCGCGAAGTAGACGTGGTGGCAGCCGCGGATGCGGTCGTCCTCGCGGTGCACGGGCTCGTCGGCGGCGTTGATCGCCTCCATGGTGGCGAGCCCGGCCGCGATGATCTCGTTCTTGGCCTTGCGGTCGAACGGCAGGCCGTAGGCGTCCAGGTCGACGATGGCGTAGAAGTTGCCGCCGTACGCCAGGTCGTACGGGATCTCGCCCAGCCCGGACACGGTGACGACGGCGCCGAGCCGCTCGCAGTACGAGGGCACGTTGCGCAGCGTCACCGACATGGCCATCCCGTCCTCGACGGCCACGTCCACTACGACCAGCCCGGCCGGGACCTCCAGGCGCACGGTGGTGACCGGCTCGACGACCTCGACCATGCCGGTCTCGACGAGCACGGTGGCCACGCCGATGGTGCCGTGCCCGCACATCGGCAGCAGCCCTGACACCTCGATGAACAGCACACCGAAGTCCGCGTCCGGCCTGGTCGGCGGCTGCAGGATGGCGCCGCTCATGGCGGCGTGGCCGCGCGGCTCGGTCATCAGCAGGGTGCGGATGTGGTCGAGGTGGTCACGGAAGTAGACGCGCCGCTCGGCCATGGTGGCGCCGGGGACCACGCCCACGCCTCCGGTGATCACACGGGTGGGCATGCCCTCGGTGTGGGAGTCGACGGCGTGGAAAACCCGTTTGGTCCTCATCTCAGCCCTTCTGCCAGTGCCTTCTCGGTCGCGGCCCGTACGACGGCGGCCTGCTCGCCGGTCAGCGGCTGCCTGGGCTGCCTGCACGGGCCGCCGTACCGGCCCGCGAGGTCCATGGACAGCTTGATGGCCTGGACGAACTCGGTCTTGGAGTCCCAGCGCAGCAGCGGATGCAGTTTCCTGTAAAGGGGCAGCGCGGTGGCGAGGTCGCCGGCGACCGCGGCGCGGTAGAGCGCCACGCTGGCGGCGGGCAGCGCGTTGGGGTAGCCGGCGACCCACCCGACCGCCCCGGCCACGGCCAGCTCGAGCAGCACGTCGTCGGAGCCGATCAGGACGTCGAGCTCGGGGGTCAGCTCGGCGATCTCGTACGCGCGCCGCGGGTCCCCGCTGAACTCCTTGACCGCCACGATCAGGCCCTCCTCGTGCAGCCTGGCCAGCAGCGCGGGGGTCAGATCGACCTTGGTGTCGTACGGGTTGTTGTAGGCCACGATCGGCACCCCGGCCCTGGCGACCTCCCGGTAGTGCGCGACGACCGCCCGCTCGTCGGCCCGGTAGGCGTTGGGCGGCAGCAGGAGCACCGAGCCGCAGCCCGCCTCCCCCGCCTGCTCGGCCCAGCGGCGGGACTCGGCGGCGCCGTACGCGCCCGCTCCGGCCATCACGTTGGGGCCCCCGACGGCCTCGACCGCCGTTTCGATCACCCGGGTGCGCTCCTGCGGGGTGAGCGTCTGGTACTCGCCGAGCGACCCGTTGGGCACGACGCCGTCGCAGCCGTTCGCGACCAGCCAGCGGCAGTGCGCGGCGTAGCCGTCGAAGTCGACGGACAGGTCGTCGCGCAGGGGCAGCGCGGTGGCCACCATGACGCCGTGCCATGGCTTGCTGCGATGTTCCATCAAGGAGTCCTCCATGTCGGGGTTGTTCAGTGGGCTTCGGTGTCGGCGTCGCTCAGGGCGCCGAGGGTGACAGGCTGGGCGATGGGGCGGCGCGGCGGCTGCGGCGGCTCTCCGGCCAGGCACGAGACGGCGTAGCCGCACATGCGGCCCTGGCACCAGCCCATGCCGGGCCGGGCCAGCAGCTTGATGGAGCGCGCGTCGGTGGCGCCGAGCTCCTGCGCCTCCCGTACGCGCGCCAGCGGCACCTCCTCGCACCGGCACACCAGCGTGTCGTCGCGCAGCCACCCCTGCCACCCGGATTTGACGGGGTATGCCCGCTGCAACGCCTCACCGAACGCCCGCCACCGCTCCCGCCGCCGCGCCAGCACCCCGGCGACCTCACCGGCCGCCACCTCGACCCCGCCAGGCTCGGCAACACCAACCGCGCCGCCGACCGGGGGCCCACCGGCCGTCGCAGCGCCGCCAGCCGAGGCGACGGCGCCGGGCGCGGGTCCCCGAGCGCCGGCACGGGCCTCGCCGGGCTCGGCGTGCCAGGTGTCGGCGGGCGCGGGCCGGGAAGCGGCGGCACGGGGCCCGGTGGG
>NZ_VCJS01000161.1 GCF_005893125.1 Nonomuraea basaltis
TGCGAAACACTGATTTCTATCGCTCATCAAGTTTTTTTTTTCAAGCAGAAGACGGCATACGAGCTGTCTTAGGGTCTCGTGGGCTCGGAGAGGTGTATAAGAGACAGCCTTCGCGCAGTGGTTCGACATTCGGCATGAGAGGAGTGACTCCTGGGACGGCCGCGATCAACCCAACGCACCTTAGCGGGATAAATCCCAATATGTGATGCATTTGTGGGCGCTCTGCGGACGCAGCCACGTGCCGGCGGACACCCTGGTGCCGGCACTCGTCTAGGGCATCGCGTAGGGGCTCGTGCTGCTCTGACCAGCGTCATTCGTGGCGGTGATCGACGTCCACGGCCCCGTCGGCACGTACGGCGCCCAGGCGGACTCGAGCCGGTCCCGCCCGTACCACTCCTGCTTGACCTCTACCCCCTGAGGGTCGAAGCGCAGCGTCCCGCCGCGCAGGTTGTAGCCCTCGACCAGGACCCCCGCCCGCCCGTTCATGTCCTTCCGCGTCGCGTTGACGATGATGGGTTGCTGCCACCCGTTCACGATGTCGTCGGCGAGCGAGGGCGTGTCGTACCGGGCCTGGCAGGTGAAGAAGGGATCCCACCCGTAAGAGATGATTTTCCGGGCATGGGTCCCCGCCGCCATCACCTGCCGATCCAGCCGGCTCTTCGTCGTCCGCCCGCGCAGCGGCATCGGATCGACCCGCCCGCACTCCCCGCCGGCCGGCGTCGGTTCGAACCCCTCCACGTTCACCCACAGCTCCACCCCGGACGGCACCTTCCGGGCCGCCGCCTCGATGTAGTCCCGCGTGGATCCGTAGTATCCCTGCCCGTAGCTCACCGCTCCCACGACGGGCACCAGCCGAGCCTCGACAGGGGAATCCCGCTCGTTGCCTCCATGCACCGGCACCTTCCCGGTCCCCCGCCCGTCCTGCACGGCGATGGCCATCGGCGCGCCCGCCCGCGTCGCGGCGATGTCGGCCATCCCCTCCTCCACCTGCTCAGGTGGGAACCCGCGCCCACGACGCGCGTCGATGTAGGGGCTGACCAGGATCTTCTTGCCGGGCAGCGCGGAGGCGGCCACCGCGTTCTGGGCGGCGTACAGCTCGATGATCGGATCCTTGTCCGCGCGAGCCCGCATGGCCAGCTCGAACGACTGGTAGACCCCCGCGAACGCCGCCGAACCCCCGAACCGCGCCCGATAGTCGGCCAGCACCCGCGCGGTGAAGGCGTTCAGCGCGGCGGTGTGCGCGTGGTCCGGCTCCCACGGCTTGCCGGCCGTCTGCGCCGCGGCGGGCAGCCCGGGGAACACCACCATCCCGTACGCCGCCGCCTCCGCCATCAGGTTGCCCAGCCCGTCACCGTCCGTGGAGACCAGCACGAGATCATGGACGCGATCGTCGCAGGACGCCGCCAGCGACACCCGGTAGAAGATCCGCCCCTCGCTCACGATCCGCCGGTCCACGCCCGGGCAGCGCAGCACCCCGGCCCCGAACTCTTCGCTGGTCGCGTACGTGTAGACCTGCCGGATCTTCTTCCCCGGCACCTCGGCGCACGGCCGCCCGTCCAGGAGGCACCCGTCGGCATCGCCGCCCACGCTGAACCGCGGCCCGAACGTGACGAGCGTGTCGCCGCCGATCGCGTGGATCGCCTCGACCATCCGCCGCGTCACGCACGCGTCGGCCCGCGGCATGACCCAGTAGCCGGTGACCGCGTACGGCGCCACCACCCGCGTGTCCCGGGGCTGGCACTCCCCCGGCTGCTCCCCTTCCGAAGAGCCGTCCGGCACGACGAGACCCGCCACGAAGGCGACCGCCACAACGACCCACAGGATCCGGTGCACCCACGCCCCTTCCACGCCGGGCCTCCAGCCTACGCACCTGATCCGCTCCGCGCCGCCCCGCTGAGCTGGTCATCGCCGGCCCAGTCCGGACAGCTGCCAGGCCAGGCGGCGCCGCACGACCGGGAGCCGCCCGGCCAGTGCCAGCACGAGGTTGCGCAGCGGGCGCCGGGCCGCGCTCATGGTGGCCAGGGCCGTGAGGCGGCTCGCCAGCCCGACGACTTTCTCGGCGACCGGGCGGCGGGCGGTGGCGTAGGCGTCAAGCAGGCCGGGCGAGCCGCCGTCGAGCACCTTCGCGAGCGTCTCGCCCGCCATGACGGCGTCCTCGATGCCGAGGTTCATGCCCTGCCCGCCGGCGGGTGAGTGCACGTGCGCCGCGTCGCCGGCGAGCAGGATCCGGCCGCTCCGGTAGGTGTCGGCGATCCGGTGGTGCACGCGGAAGCGCGACCCCCAGACCACCTCCTCCACCACTGCGGGAACGGCCTTCGGGCCGCGCGAGTCGAGCAGCCGCTGCACGAAGGCCACGTCGGGGTGCTGGGGCGCCTCGTCCACGGTCGCCACGATCCGGTACGTTCCGCCGGGCAGCGGCGCGACGACCACGAGCCCGTCGGGCGCGAAGTACAGGACGACCTCGTTCTCCGGGACCCCGCCGCTGAGGCGCACGTCGGCCAGGGAGAAGGACTCGGCGTACGTGCCGCCGCCGAAGCCGATCCCGGACTGCTCGCGTACGACGCTGTGCATGCCGTCGGCCCCGAGCAGGTAGGACGCCCGCACCGTGCGCCCGTCATCGAGGGTGGCGGTGACGCCGGAGGCGTCCTGCGCGATCACGGTCACCAGCGCGGGCCGCAGCACCTCGCCGCCCAGCTTCTCCAGCCGGGCCAGCAGGTACGCCTCGGTGTCGGCCTGCGAGATCATCAGCGTGTACGGGTACGGCGTCGGCAGCCCGTCGAAGGGCACCGGCACCAGCAGCCGGTCGCGATCCCGGATCGTGAAGCGCGGCGTGTGCACTCCGCGCTCGACCAGGGCCGGCGTGACGCCGTACGGCTCCAGCAGCTCCAGCGTGCGCGAGTGCACGACGGCGGCCCTGGAGGTGTTCGCGCCCTCGGCCTGCCCGTCCACGATGACGACATCGTGGCCGAGCTGGGTCAGGACGATGGCGGCCGTGAGCCCCACGGGGCCGGCGCCGACGACGAGCACATCGGTGGTGATCATGTCTCCTCCTTGAGGTCAACATTCGTTGGCCTACAACCGTTGACATTAGATCGACCGGCCTAGTGATGTCAACATCTGTTGGCCTACACTTGTTGGCATGAGAAGAACGTCCGCCGAGACGAAGGCGATCATCCTGGCCGCCGCCCGCGAGCGGTTCGCCGCCGACGGCTACGACCGGGCCACGATCAGGGCCATAGCCGCCGACGCGCACATCGACCCGGCCATGGTCATGCGATATTTCGGCAGCAAGGAGCGGCTGTTCGCGGCGGCCTGCGAGTTCGACCTGAAGCTGCCCGACACGCGGGGCATGCCCCGCGACGAGATCGCCGCCACGCTCGCCCGCCACTTCCTGGAGCGCTGGGAGTCCGGCGAGACCCTGCAGATCCTGCTCCGCACGGGCGTCACGAACCCGGCGGCGGCCGAGCGCCTGCGCGAGATCTTCGCGGCGCAACTCCTGCCCCTCGTGACCGAACTGTCCCAGGACGCGGCACAGGCCCCAGCCCGGGCGGGGCTGGTTTCCAGCCAAATGCTCGGAATGGCCCTATGCCGCTATGTCCTGACTTTCCCCCCGCTAGCCGCCATGACCAGGGAAGAAGTCGTCAGGGCGATAGGCCCAACCATTCACCGCTATCTCGTCAGCAAATTGTGAAAGCACAGCCGTCACACCGGTCACAGGCACAACACATTGCCTCTTTGCACACAGTTGCAGATCATGTTAGATGGAGGGGAACAGAAAGGACCGGGCACAGTGACGCTGATTCTCGATGGCGTCTTCGTACGGCAGCGCGGAGAGACGTGGCTCGACGACATTCGCCTGGAATTACCCAACGGAATGACCACCCTCGTCGGCCCCATGACCGCGGGAAAGACGACATTGATGCGCATCGCGGCCGGTCTGCTGCCCCCGGACTCCGGCCGGATCGTGGTGAACGGAAAAGACGTCACCAAAATTGCCGTGCGCAAAAGGTCGGTCGCCTTCGTCTATCAGCAATTCATTAATTACCCGTCACTCTCGGTCTACGAGAACATCGCCTCCCCGCTCCGCCTGGACCCGAGGTTCCGCCGGGAAACGATCGACCGGCGGGTGCGCGAGGTGGCCGAGCTTATGGGCATCGCGGACCTGCTCGGGCGCAGGCCCGCGGAGCTGTCGGGCGGCCAGCAGCAGCGCACCGCCATCGCCCGCGCCCTGGCCCGGCCCGTGGACGTGCTGCTCCTCGACGAGCCCCTCGCCAACCTGGATTTCAAGCTGCGCGAGCAACTACGCGCCGATCTGAAGAACATGTTCACGGACGCGCCGGGCGTGGTCCTCTACTCCACGGCCGATCCCAACGAGGCGCTGACGTTCGCCGCGCCGACCGTGGTCCTGGGCGAGGGCCGGGTGCAGCACGTCGGCGACGTCGCGGACATGTACGCCCATCCGCCGACGCTGGCCGTCGCCGCCACGCTCAGCGATCCCCCGCTCAACCTGCTGCCCGGCGTGGTCCGCGACGGCCGGATCGAGTGCCTCGGCACGTCGTTCCCCGCGCCCCGCGCGCAGGCCACCGGCCACGACGTCGTGCTCGGCATCCGCCCCCACCAGGTGACGATCGGCCGCAACGGGCCCGGCGCGCTGGAGCTGCCCGCCGAGATCAGGCTCGCCGAGGTGACCGGCAGCGCGACGTTCCTGCACCTGTTACTGGAGGGCAACCGGCATCTGGTCGCCCATCTGCCCGGCACCCAGCTCTTCACCCCCGGGGAGTCCACGGTCGCGTACGTGAACCCCGCGCACATCTTCGTCTTCGACGAGGCCGGCGGACGGCTGCTCGCCACCAGCGCCGCGGAGGTCGACCTGCATGGCTGACATTCGTCTTGAAGGTGTCGGGCACAGCTACGACGGCGGCGAGACATGGGCGCTCAAGCCGATGACGTGGACCTGGCAGAGCGCGCGGGCGTACGCGCTGCTCGGCCCGAGCGGCTGCGGCAAGACGACGCTGCTGAACATCATCTCCGGCCTGATCACGCCCACGGTGGGCAAGATCTATTTCGACGACCGCGAGGTGACCGGCGTGCCCACGGCGGGCCGCAACATCGCGCAGGTCTTCCAGTTCCCGGTCCTGTACGAGGAGATGTCGGTCTACGACAACCTCGCCTTCCCCCTTCGAAACCGGAAATATCCGAAGAAGGAGATCGACCAGCGCGTCCGCCAGGTCTCCCGGTTACTCGGCCTCGACCACCTCCTGCGCCGCAGGTCGCGCCGGCTGGACCCGGGCCGGCAGCAGATCGTCAGCCTGGGCCGCGGCCTGGTGCGCTCCCAGGTGGCGGCGGTGCTGCTGGACGAGCCGCTCACGGTGGTGGATCCGGCGCTGAAGTGGACGCTGCGCAGCAAGCTCAAGGAGATCCACCGCGACACGGGCCACACGCTGATCTACGTCACGCACGACCAGACCGAGGCGCTGACGTTCGCCGACGAGGTGGTGGTGCTCAACGGCGGGGCGATCGTGCAGGCAGGTGAGCCGGCAGAGCTGTTCTTGTCGCCCGCGCACGAGTTCGTCGGGCACTTCATCGGCTCGCCGGGCATGAACGTGCTGCCGGCCGAGATCGTCGGCGACGTCGTACGCGTCGGGCAGGCGGACGTGGGCTCGGTCCCGGACCGCCTGCCGCCAGGGCCGGTGCGGATCGGGGTGCGGCCCGAGTTCGTCCGGATCACCGGCGAACGGACCTCCCCCGGCGTGGCCGCCCGGGTGGTCGGGATCGACCGGATGGGCGCGTACGACCTGGTCCACACCATGGTCGGCGAGCACCCGATGATCGCCAGGACGGAGGCCGGCTCCGCCTACGAGCCGGACGCGGTCGAGTTCCTGCATTTCCCCGCGGACCGGACGTTCCTGTTCCGGGACGAGGTCAGGTGCGGCTCGCTCGCGCCGCTGAACGGAAGGGGCACGGGGTGACGACCGACCAGACCACCGTCGCGGGCAGCCAGGTGAGCGGCGAGGTCGTCACGGGCGCACCCGCCGAACCCCAGGAGACCCGCACGGACCTGCGGCGCCGGAACAACCGGGCCTGGTGGCTGGTCCTGCCGGTGGTCGTGTCGGTGGCGTTCACGGCGGTGATCCCGCTGATGACCGTGGTCAACTTCTCGGTGCAGGACGTCTTCAGCCCCAGCGACCGGGTGTTCGTCGGGCTGGACTGGTTCTACGAGGCGGTGCGGCGGCCGGAGAACCGGGAGGCGTTCGTCCGGACGCTGCTGTTCTCCGCGCAGGTGCTGCTGGTGGAGATCCCGCTCGGGGTCGCGATCGCGGTGGCGATGCCGCGCCGCGGGTTCTGGGTGTCGGTGGCGCTGGTGCTGGTCGCGCTGCCGCTGCTCATCCCGTGGAACGTGGTGGGCACGATCTGGCAGATCTTCGCCCGCGCCGACATCGGGCTCGGCGGCTGGACCATCAACAACATCCTCGGCATCGGCTTCAACTACACGCTCGACTCCACCGACGCCTGGATCACGATCCTGATCATGGACGTGTGGCACTGGACGCCGCTGGTGGCCCTGCTGGCGTACGCGGGGTTGCGATCGATTCCGGAGCCCTATTTCCAGGCCGCGCAGATCGACGGCGCCTCGGGGTGGGCCACGTTCCGGCACATCCAGCTGCCCAGGCTGCGCGGGGTGCTGACGATCGCGGTCCTGCTCAGGTTCATGGACAGCTTCATGATCTACACCGAGCCGTTCGTGGTGACGGGCGGCGGGCCGGGCAACGCGACGTCGTTCCTCAGCATCCTGCTGTCGAAGATCGCGGTCGGGCAGTTCGACGTGGGGCCGGCGGGCGCGTTCTCGCTGCTCTACTTCTTGATCGTGCAGATCCTCTGCTACGTCTTCTTCACCGTGCTGACCAGGTCGGGGAGGTGAACTGATGGCCAGGACCACCGGACGGCGGCTCCCCTGGGCGCGCACGGTCTTCTGGCTCTACGTGGCCACGCTCATGCTGCCGCTGCTGTGGATGTTCGGCATGTCGATCCGCCCGAACGAGGACATCCTGGGCAGCTTCTCGCTCATCCCGCAGCGCGTGACCTTCGACAACTACGCCACGTTCTTCACGGACGTGTCCTGGTATTCGAGCTATCTGAACTCCATCATCTACACGTCGATGAACGCCGTGATGTCGCTCATCGTGGCGCTGCCCGCGGCGTACGCGTTCTCGCGTTTCCGTTTCGCCGGCGACAAGCACCTGTTCTTCTGGCTGCTGACGAACCGCATGGCGCCGCCCGCCGTTTTCTTGCTGCCATTTTTCCAGATTTATCAGAGCGTGGGGCTCTTCGACACCCATCTTGGGGTGGCCATCGCGCACATGCTCTTCAACGTCCCGCTGGCGGTCTGGATTCTCGAGGGATTCATGTCGGGAATTCCCCGGGAAATAGACGAGACCGCGGCGATCGACGGCTATTCGCTGCCTCGCTTCTTCATCCGGATATTCCTGCCGATGATCCGCTCCGCGATCGGCGTGACGGCGTTCTTCTGCTTCATGTTCAGCTGGGTCGAGCTGCTGATCGCCAGGACGATCACCTCGGTCAACGCGAAACCGATAGCCGCGACCATGACCAGGACGGTGAGCGCGGCGGGCGTCGACTGGGCATTGCTGGCGACCGCCGGAGTTCTCACGATCGTCCCGGGCGCGATCGTCATCTGGTTCGTGCGCAACTACATAGCCAAGGGCTTCGCCCTGGGAAGGGTCTAGCGAATGCTCGAGTGGATGGTCTGGACGCTGCCCACGGCTCTGGTGTTCATCGGGCTGGCCCTGCTGCTCGTCGTCATGGCGGTCTGGGCACGGATCTCCCCTCCCGTGGCCAGGCGAGGTTTCCTGCGCATCGAGACCGATCGGGGCGACCGGCTGTACATCGGCCTGATCAGCGCCGCCACCGTGCTGGCCGCCTGGATGGCCGTCACCGACCTGTCCATGTGGCTCGCGCTGGGCTGCGCGGTGGTGGTGGTGATCGTGATCGGGATATGGGGCTAACAGAAGAGGAGCCAAGCGATGAGGCATCGGGCAGGCAGGTCCGCGGTCATTGGTCTGGCCGCGCTCGTCCTGATAGTGGCCGGCTGCGCGCAGGGCGCGGAGAAGCCCACGAGCGACTTCAAAGAGGCAGACGGCAAGGCGGCGGCACAACGGTGGGTGTCGGAGGAGTTCACACCCAGCACGCTGTCCAAGGACCAGCAGATCGCGGAGATGGACTGGTTCATGAAGGCCGCGGCGCCGTACCGGGGCATGCAGATCAACGTGGTGTCCGAGACGATCACCACGCACGAGTACGAGGCGCAGCAGCTCGCCAAGGCGTTCACCGAGATCACCGGGATCAAGATCAAGCACGATCTGATCCAGGAGGGTGACGTCATCGAGAAACTCCAGACCCAGATCCAGGGCAACCAGAACATCTACGACGCCTACGTCAACGACTCCGACCTCATCGGCACCCACTCGCGCGGCGACTACGTGTTCCCGCTGTCGGACTACATGGCCGGAGAGGGCAAGAGCGTCACCTCCCCCACGCTGGACCTGAACGACTTCATCGGCATCAGCTTCACCACCGGGCCCGACAAGAAGATCTACCAGCTGCCCGACCAGCAGTTCGCCAACCTCTACTGGTTCCGCTACGACTGGTTCACCGACCCGGACATCAAGAAGCAGTTCAGGGATGCCTACGGGTACGACCTCGGCGTCCCGGTCAACTGGGCGGCCTACGAGGACATCGCCGACTTCTTCACCAACAAGGTCAACGGCAACGGGACCATCGACGGCAAGAAGACCTACGGCCACATGGACTACGGCAGGAAGGACCCGTCACTGGGCTGGCGCTTCACCGACGCCTGGCTGTCCATGGCCGGCAACGGCGACCCCGGCATCCCCAACGGCCTGCCGGTGGACGAGTGGGGCATCAGGGTCGAGAACTGCCGCCCGGTCGGCTCGTCGGTCACCCGCGGCGGCGACGCCAACGGCCCCGCGTCGGTCTACGCGCTGACCAAGTACGTCGACTGGCTGAAGAAGTACGCCCCCAAGGAAGCGGCCGGGATGAACTTCAGCGAGGCCGGACCGGTGCCCGCGCAGGGCAACATCGCCCAGCAGATCTTCTGGTACACGTCGTTCACGGCCGACATGACCAAGGAAGGGCTGCCGGTCGTCAACAGCGACGGCACGCCCAAGTGGCGCATCGCGCCGAGCCCGCACGGCGCTTACTGGAAGGAGGGCAACAAGCTCGGCTACCAGGACGCGGGCTCGTGGACGCTGCTGAAGAACACGCCGAAGGACCGCAGGGCCGCCGCCTGGCTGTACGCGCAGTTCGTCACGTCGAAGACGGTGTCGCTGAAGAAGTCGATCGCCGGTCTGACCTTCATCCGCGACTCGGACATCAAGAGCGAGTACTTCTCCCAGAACTCCAAGAAGTACGGCGGCCTGATCGAGTTCTACGGCTCCCCGGCCCGCAAGCAGTGGACGCCGACCGGGACGAACGTGCCGGACTACCCGAAGCTGGCCCAGCTCTGGTGGCAGAACGTGGCCACCGCCGTGACCGGCGAGACGACGGCTCAGCAGTCCATGGACAATCTGGCCAAGCAGCAGGACGACATCCTGTCCCGGCTGGAGCGCCGCGGCTACGGCGGGAACTGCGCGCCGAAGCTGAACCCCGAGCGTCCCGCCCAGTACTGGTACGACCAGCCGGGCGCGCCCGCGCCGAAGCTGGCCGACGAGCGGGGCAAGCCGGAGACCCTGGACTACGACAAGCTCATCGCCCAGTGGAAGGCGGGCGACTGACTCGACAGGGAGGCCGCCGCCCGTGGCAGGCCGGGCGGCGGCTGGTCATCGGAGGTGGCCGGCGAGCCAGTCGAAGGCCCGCTCCTGCATCGGCACGTCGAAGCTGTGCGGCACGTCGGCGAACACCGCCTCGTACGCGCCGGGGGCGTCGCGGTAGCGCTCGCCGATCATGGCGTGGGCGCGGCGCATGCCCGGCGCGGGGAACAGCTCGTCGCGGGTGGCGTACTGGACCATGAGCGGCGCCGGGGCGCGGGCGGCCACCAGGTCGGGCCAGTCGCCGAGGCGCGGCAGGCCCGGCGGGTAGAGCATCCAGGTGTGCTTGGCGATGTGCGCGTCGAGCATGTCCCGGTAGGACGAGACCATCGCGGCCACCACGACGGCGCTCATGTGCGGGTCGAACGCGCCGAGCAGCGCGGCCCGCAGCCCGCCGCCCGACAGCCCGGCGCAGCCGACCGGCCCGACGTCGGGCCGCGAGCGCAGGTACGCCGCCGCGGCCAGGTCCTCGCCCGCGACCACCCCGGCGAACGAGGTGCCGAGCACGGCGCAGTGCTTGGCCACGACGTGCTCGTGCTGGGCCGCGGCGCGATCATAACGATCGGCCTCGCTCAGCTCCCCGGGTTCGAGATCGAGCGGGAAGCGGCGACTGCCCCAGACGAAGACGTCGTGCGCCAGCACGGCGAACCCGCGTCTGGCCAGCTCGTTCGCGAAGGCGCGACCGCCGTAGATGTCGTCCCGCAGCCGCCGTACCTCCGGGGAGGGGCCTTCGGGACCGTCAGCGATCTTCTCCTTGCCCACCCATTTCATCCCGGCGTGGCAGTGCAGCGCCACCACCCCGGGCAGCGGCCCGGAAACGTCCCGGGGCCGCAGCAGGAAGGCCCGGGTCCGGGGCCCGAACCCGACCGACCAGGACAGCTCCTCGCCCGCCAGATCCCCGTCGGTCCAGGTCCGCTCGACCCGCACGTCATCGGCGCGCAGGTCGAGCACCCCGAAAGCGTCCCGCGCCGCCGCCCGCAGCTCGGGCCCCACGACGGGGTAGATCCCGAACTGCGCCGCGGCGATCCCGGCCAGCTCGGCGAACACGGGTCCGGCCGGTGCAACGGACCCGGGCCCGGCCGTCTGAGCGGACACGGGTCCCGCCGCCTCAGCCGACACGGGTCCCGTCGTCCACCAGGTGTACGGGGACGCCGGTCGCGGCCGAGGTGTTGGCCGCGAAACCCGTCAGCACGCTGCGGATGCCGTCCCGGTAACCGGCCTGGCGCGCCAGCGGATCATCGCCGGGACCGCGGAAGATGTCGTTGAGCAGCAGCCGGTCGCCGCCGCCGTGCCCGCCGGCCCCTGTCTCGATGGGCACCTCCTCCGGCCTGCTCCAGTGGCGGTGCAGCGTGAGCCGCTCCCAGGACCCGGCCGCTTGCTCCTTGGCGGCCGCGCTCGGGTCGATGGCCGCGTGCGGCGGCGTCCACTCCCGCTCGACCACGTCCAGCTCCAGCCGGCCGGCCGTGCCGTTGAAGGCCACCCGGTAGCCCTCCCAGGGGGCGTGGGCGTGCAGGGAGTAGGTCAGGATCGCCCGGTTGGCGTAGCGCACCAGCACGGACATGTTGTCGTCGATGTTCACGCCGTCGCCGAAGACGTCCTGGTCCCGGATGTAGCCGTCCTGGTGCTCGGCGTCAATGTAGAGCCGCTTGAGCCGGGGGTCGGCGGAGATGTCCAGGATGAACGGGTCGGTGCCCAGCCCGGGAGCGCCCTGCCCTCGCTCAGGGCGCTCGTCCAGGCCGCGCTTCCTGGCGTTCTCGGAGCCGTAGAAGCGCAGGTCGGTCTGGGCGAAGACGAGCTCGGGGGCGGATCCCAGCCACCAGTTGACCAGGTCGAAGTGGTGGGTTGACTTGTGCACGAGCAGGCCGCCGGAGTTGGCCCGGTCGCGGTGCCAGCGGCGGAAGTAGTCGGCGCCGTGGATGGTGTCGAGCGTCCATTCGAAGTGCACGGAGGTCACCTCGCCGATGGCGCCCTCCATGAGCAGCCGGCGCACGGCCGAGTTACGCGGCGAGTACCGGTAGTTGAAGGTGACGATCAGCCTGCCGGTGCTGCGCTCGGCCGCCTCGGCGATGGCCGCGCAGCCCTCGGCGTCGACGGTGAGCGGTTTCTCCACGATGACGTCGCGACCGGCGTCGAGCGCCGCGCACACGTAGCGGGCGTGCGTGGCGTCGACGGTGGCGACGATGACCGCGTCGGCGAGCTCGAGAACCTTGTCGAACTCCGTGGGGGCGAAGCAGGGCACCTCATGGCCGATCCGCTCGACGTAGTAGTCCATGCGGGTCCGGTTGGTGTCGCACAGGGCGACAATGGTGCCGGCGTCGCGCCACTCCCCGAGCAGCGCATCGACGTACATCTGCGCGCGGTGCCCGAGCCCGACGAACGCGTACCTCATGACTCTCCTTTAGCCTGCGATGGAGGCGTTGGCCTCCGTGATGAACTTCTGTGCGGCGTCGTCAGGGGTCATCCTGCCGAACATGACCTCCTCGGAGTACCGCGTGAGGATGTCCTCCATGGCGCTGGCGCCCTTCGGCGGGGCGGGGGGCGGGTCGGCCAGCTCACTCCTGACCTCGTCGATGAATTCCAGCGTCTTGACATCCGCCTCCGGCAGCTTGTCCTTGACCGCTGCCAGCACCTTGGAGCTGGCCGGCAGGCCGCGGTCGCTGAGGATGATCTGCCCCGCCTCCGGGTCGTTGACCATGAAGTCGATGAACTTGGTGGCCTCGGCCGAGCGCTCCGACTTGCTGGAGGCGCTGTAGAACATCGCGGGCTGCAGGAACATGCCACCGGTGGTGGCGCCCTCCAGCTTCGGCATCCGCAGCAGGTCCAGTTGCTGTCCCGACGCCTTGGAGGCGGCGCCGAGCTGGTTGCTCCACCACATGCCCATCGCGCCGGTGTTGGTGCCGAGCAGCGACTGGTCGATGCTGGTCGCGCCGACCTCGGAGCTCTTGGCGGCGTCCGGGGAGCCCTTGGTCTTGATCATGTTCTGCATGATCGCCCACCAGTCCTTGATGGTCTGGGGCGACAGGCCGAGCTTGTTGCCCTCGTAGAAGGGCTCGCCCTTCTGCGCGGCGTAGATCTGGAGGTAGGCGGGGTTCCAGCTCAGCTGCGTTCCGGTGACCTTGCCATCGCTTCCTTCGGTGATCTTGGCGGCCAGGGCGGCGTACTCGTCCCAGGTCCACTTGGTGTCGTCGGGCAGCTTCGCCCCGCTGCTCTCCACCAGGGAGGGGTTGACCATCAGGGAGAAGGCGTTGACGCCGGTGGGAATGGCGAACTGCTTGCCGTCGATGGCGCCTGTGGACAGCACCTTGGCGTCGAAGTCGGCGGTGTTGACCTTGCTGGCCAGGTCGGCCAGCGTGCCGCGGTCGGCGTACTCGCGCAGGCCGCGGATCTCCAGGGTGATCACGTCGGGCGCGTCGTTGCCCGCGACCTTGGTGGACAGGGTCTCGTAGTAGCTGGCCCAGTCCGAGAACTCGCCCTCGACGTCGATGGTCGGGTTCTTGGCCTCGAACTTCTTGATCGCCTCTTCGGTGAGTTTCTGCCGAGCGTCGCTGCCCCAATAGGAGAAGCGCAGCTTGACCTTGCCGTCGGCGCTTTCGCCGCCGCCACCGCTGCCGCTGCCGCAGGCCGCGGTGACCGCCAGCACAGCGGTGGCGAGCAGCGCCGCCGACCACATCTTCTTGCCAGAGCTCACGGCTCTACCTCCTAGGGGTTTTCTTTTCTTGGGGGGTGGATGGAGCTACTTCAGTCCCGTGGTGGCCACACCACGGATCAGGTACTTCTGACCGGCCAGAAAGAAGCCGAAGATCGGCCCCAGCGCGATGATCGACATGGCGAACATGGGTCCCCATGACGAGTCGCTGCTGGCGTCGAGGAACGTGCGCAGCGCGACCGGGACGGTGAAGTTGTCCGGGTTGTTGAGGTAAAGAAGCTGGCTGAGGAAGTCGTTCCACGTCCAGATGAACGTGAAGATCGCGGTCGTGGCCAGCGCCGGCATGGAGAGCGGCATGACGACTCTGATGAAGATGCGCCAGTAGCCGGCTCCATCGATCTCCGCCGCCTCGTCCAGCTCCCTGGGGAGGGTACGGATGAACTGCACCATCAGGAAGATGAAGAACGCGTCCGTCGCCAGCACCTTCGGCATGACCAGCGGCCAGATCGTGTTGATCAGGTCGAGCTTGGAGAACATGATGTACTGCGGCACGATCACCACATGGTGCGGCAGCATGATCGTGCCCAGCATGATCGCGAACCAGAGCTTCTTCAGCGGGAAGTTCAGCCGCGCGAAGGCGTAGGCGGCCAGCGAGCAGGCCACCAGGTTCGCCACCACCGACAGGCCCGTGACGACCGCGGAGTTCCACAGGTAGTAGCCGAAGGGATGCTTCAGCGCGGTCCAGCCCTCGGTGTAGTTCTCCAGCGTGACCTCGCTCGGCCACAGTCCCGGCTGCCGGAAGATGAGCTCCTCCGGCTTGAGCGAGCTGGAGATCATCCAGAACAGCGGATAGAGCATGATCAGGCCGAAACCGATCAGCAGCACGTGCTTGGCCAGCTTTCCGCCCCTGAACGGGCGGAAGAGGGCCGGGACCGGCCTACTTGGTGTCGCCATAGAAGACCCAATACTTGGAAGCGAGGAAGTTCACCCCGGTCAGCCCGGCGATGATGAGCAGCAGGATCCAGGCCATCGCCGCGGCGTAGCCCATGTCGTAGCTCTTGAAACCCTGGAGGTAGAGGTAGAGCGTGTAGAAGAGCGTCGAGTCGGCCGGGCCGCCCTTGCCGTTGCTGACGATGAACGCCTGCGTGAACGACTGGAACGACTTGATGATCTCGAGAACCAGGTTGAAGAAGATGATCGGCGTCAGCAGCGGCAGCGTGATCGACTTGAACTGGCGCAGCACGCCCGCCCCGTCCACCGCGGCCGCCTCGTAGTAGCTGGCGGGGATCTGCCGGAGCCCGGCCAGGAAGATGATCATCGGGGCGCCGAAGGTCCACACGTGCAGAAGGATCAGGGTGCCCAGCGCGGTGTCCGGGTCGCCCACCCAGCCGGGCCCCTGGATACCGAAGACCGCGAGCACGGCGTTGACCAGGCCGTCGGAGCCGAAGACCTTGCGCCAGAGGATCGCGATCGCGACGCTGCCGCCGAGCAGCGAGGGCAGGTAGAAGATCGAGCGGTAGATGGACAGTCCGCGCAGCCCGCGGTCGAGGACCAGGGCCAGCACAAGTGCGAAGGCCAGTTGCAGCGGGACCGAGACGACGACGTAGATCGTGGTCACCTTGAGGGAGGAGATGAACCTCGGATCCTCGGTGAACATCTTCACGTAGTTGTCGAAGCCGACCCACTTGGCCTCCTCCAGGAGGCTGTAGTCGGTGAAGGAGAGATAGAGCGAGGCGAAGATCGGGCCGACCGTGATGACGAGCAGGCCCACGAACCAGGGCGCCAGAAAGAGGTAGGCGGCCCGCGCCTCGCGGCGGGAACGTTTCGTGGAGCGGTGACCGCCGCGTGCGGGTTGGGTCGCCGCGTGCTGGGGCTTCACCGCCACCGAGTCAGCCATGACGGAACTCATTCGTCATCACGGACCTTCCGGCGATATGTGAATGGATAGCGCTTTCCTATAGCCGCCGGGAAAGTTACGTCAACCCTTTGCAGACGTTACATAGCCGTTACCGATATATCGCCACAGCGTTTCCGCAGGTGAGAGACGCGACCGCCGGAGAAGTCAGACGAATTTGCTGCTCGATTAGTACAACCGGTTGCAGGAGCCGGGCTATCGTGGGGGTGCCGTGGAGTCCCTGATCACCAGGCGGGTCTCCAACGAGGTGGTGGCGGAGACTTCCTGGATGAGCAGGTCGACCGCCAGCCGCCCGGCGGCGGCCGTCGGCATGGCGACCGTGGTGAGCTTGGGGCGGTTGAGCCGTCCAGGAACGATATCGTCGATCCCCACGACGCTGAGGTCTCCCGGGACACTCAGCCCCAGATCGCCGAGCCCCTCGATGAGCCCGATCGCCACCAGATCGTTGTACGCCAGCACGCCGGTCGCCCCCGACTCCATCACCTGTTTCGCGGCGGCGAGCCCGCCCCGCTCGGTCGGCGCGTTGGGGCCGATGACGACCAGGTCGACGCCGGACACCTGCTCGGCGGCGACCCGGATCTCCGCGCTCGTCCAGGAGCCGGCCGGCCCCGCCAGCAGCGCCACACGCCGGTGCCCGAGCCCGGCCAGGTGCTCGACCGCCAGCGTGGCCCCGTGCCCGACGTCCATCAGCACCGTGGCGGCGCCGCGCAGCCTCCGGTTGATGACCACGAACGGCACCCGCTCGGCCAGCCGTTCGAGTGCCTTGTTGGAGGAGCGAGGGCTGCACAGCACGATGCCGTCCACCTGCTTGGAGAAGGCCTGCACCAGCTCCTCCTCGGCGGCCGGCTCCTCGTCGGTGTCGGCCACGAACAGGTGGTAGTCGCGCTGCCGCGCCGCGGCGTGGGCGGCCTTGATCAGCGGAGGGAAGAACGGGTTGGCGATGTCGGCCACGATCAGCCCGAGATTGTGGGTACGCCCGGTCGTGAGCGCCCGCGCCGCCCGGTTCGGGCGGTATCCCAGCTCTTCTGCCACCGACAGCACCCTGGTGCGGGTGGCCGCGTTCACCATGTGCGGCGCGGAGAACGTCCGCGACACGGTCGATACATGCACACCGGACGCCCGGGCGACGTCGCGAATCGTCACTGTCACAATCGCACACCCTAACGCAACCGCTTGCAGGACCCGTGAGTAGTCTGAAAGCGCTTGCTGGTCTACGCCATACCAAGACCGACCGGAAATGCCCAGGTGGCGCCGGGGGAACGAAATCGCCTCTTGACGCCTCGGCTCCGGTGACACAAAGGTTTAGTGCAACTGTTTGCAGTCTTGAAGGAGCCCCCCACGGTGAGCAGAGTCCTCGTCACCGGAAGTGCAGGACGTCTCGGCCGCAGCGTGGTCAGCACGCTCGCGGCGGCCGGGCATGAAGTCATAGGCGTGGACAGCGCGCCTGGCACGCCGCCGGAGGCCGCCGCCACCTTACCTGCCGACCTCACGGACACGGGAGAGGCGTTCGAAGTGATCGCCAGGTTCCGGCCCGCGTCGGTGATCCACCTGGCCGCCATCGCCACGCCGTTCAGCCGTCCCGAGTCGGTGATTTTCAAGGTCAACACGCAGCTGGCGTTCAACGTCTGCGAGGCGTCAGTGGCTCTGGGCGTGGGGAGCGTGGTGGTGGCCAGCAGCCCCACGGTGATCGGCTACGGCGCCCCCGGCGGCTGGGCGCCGTCGTACCTGCCGATCGACGAGGATCACCCGGTACGGCCGTGGAACGCGTACAACCTGTCCAAGGTGGCGGCCGAGCAGACCATGAAGGCGTTCGCCGAGGCGGGCACGACCAAGCTGGCCGCGATCAGGCCGTGCTTCGTCATCCCGCCGGAGGAGTGGGCCGGTGCCCCCACGCAGTCGGGGCACACCGTCGCCGAGCGGCTGGACCGGCCTGAGCTGGGCGGAGTGTCGCTGTTCAACTACATCGACTCCCGCGACGCCGCCGACATGGTGGCCGTGCTGGTCGAGGCGCTGCCCGAGCTGCCGAACGGCGAGGTTTTCTTCGCCGGCGCGACGGACGCGCTGGCCAGGAAGCCGCTGGCGGACCTGCTGCCCCAGGTCGTGCCCGGCACCGAGCCGTTCGCGGCCGGGCTCACCGGCGCCTCCCCCGCCTTCTCGACCGCCAAGGCAGAGCGCCTGCTCGGCTGGCAGGCCAAGCGGAGCTGGCGTACGGAACTTCACGACCCAGACCTTCATGACCAGGAACCAAAGGAAGCTGAATGAATCTCAGCGGTGTGCTGTTCTTCCCCGTCACCCCCTTCGCCACCGACGGCACGCTCGCCGAGGAGGTCCTGGCCGAGCACATCCGGCAGGGCATGGAGCACGGCCCCGGCGGCGTCTTCGTGGCCTGCGGCACCGGCGAGTTCTCCGCGCTGTCGGAGGCCGAGCACCAGCGTGCCGTGCGGGTGGCGGCCGAGGTCGTGGGCGGGCGGGTGCCGCTGTTCGCTGGGGCGGGCGGGCCGCTCGGCGCGGCGCTGAACCAGGCGCGGGCCGCGCGTGAGGCGGGCGCGGACGGTCTGCTGCTCATGCCGCCGTACCTGGCGAAGGGTCCCGGGCACGGCTTCAGGGCTTACGTCGAGGCGGTCGCCGCGGAGCTGGCGGTGATCGTCTACCAGCGGGACTCCGTGGTGCTGGAGCCGGACACCGTGGTCGAGCTGGCCGGGATCCCCGGGGTGATCGGGCTCAAGGACGGTCTGGGCGACATCGACAGGATGCAGCGGACCGTGCTCGCGGTGCGGGAGGTGTACCCGGACTTCCTGTTCTTCAACGGGCTGCCGACGGCGGAGCTGACCATGCCCGCCTACCGGGGCATCGGCGTGGAGCTGTACTCCAGCGCGGTGTTCGCGTTCGCGCCGGAGATCGCGCTGGCGTACCTGAAGGGCGACGAGCGGCTGCTCACCGAGTTCTACGCCCCCCTTGTACGGCTGCGCGGCAAGGTCCCCGGCTACCCGATCTCCCTGGTCAAGGCCGGGGTACGGCTGCGCGGACTGGACGTGGGCGCGGTCCGCCCGCCGCTGGTGGAGGTGAGCGGCGAGCACCTCGAGGAGCTGGAGGCGCTGATCAAGTCCGGGCTGGAACGGGCGGCGTCATGACGATCGCCGACCTGCGTACCGAGCTGCGTACCGCCCCGCTGGCGCGGCCGTGGGGCGCGGACGTGCCAGCCAACCACGTGATCGTGTGTCATGTCACCTTGAAGGACGGGCGCACCGGGACCGGGTTCTCGTGGACGCCGCAGATCGGCGCGCACGCCGTGCGGGCGCTGCTCGACCACGACCTGCGGGAGGCGCTGATCGGGCTGCCCGCGCACCCCGAGGTGGTGTGGGACCGGCTGTGGCGGCACCTGCGCGAGGCGGGACCCGGCGGGATCACCACGATCGCGCTGGCCGGGATCGACCTGGCGCTGTGGGACCTGCGCTGCGGCGACGACGGCCTGGCCGACGTGCTGGGGCGGCGGCGCGACGAGGTCCCGGTCTACGGCAGCGGCGTCAACCTGCACTACACCCTGGAGGAGCTGGTCGAGCAGGCCGGGCGCTGGGTGGCGGCCGGATTCCGGGGCGTCAAGATCAAGGTGGGCCGTCCCGACCTGGCCGAGGACGTCGAGCGGGTGGCGGCGGTGCGCGAGGTCATCGGGCCCGACCGGCTGCTGATGATCGACGCGAACCAGCGGTGGGACCTGCACCGGGCCCGGCGGGCGATCGGCGCGCTGCGCGAGTTCGATCTGCACTGGATCGAGGAGCCGCTGCCCGCCGACGACGTGGCCGCGCACGTGGAGCTGCGCCGCTCCATCGACGTGCCGGTCGCGGTGGGCGAGAACGTCTACACCGTCTACGGCTTCCGTGACCTGTTGACGGCGGGGGCCTGCGACGTGGTCCAGCCGAACGTGGTGCGGGTCGGCGGGATCACGCCGTTCCTGCGGATCGTGGAGCTGGCCAGGACGTACGACGTGCCGGTGTACCCCCATCTGCTGAGCGAGATGTCGGGGCAGCTGGCCCTGACCCTGCCGCTGCCCGTCATGGTGGAGGACGTGGAGGACGCCTCGTTCGGCGCCCTCGGGTTGCTGGCGGAGCCGTACCCGGTTCTGGTGTCCGGCGGGATGTTGCGGGCGGGCGAGCACGCCGGACTCGGGCTGAGGTGGTCGTGATGAAGGTCGTTCTCGCCGGAGCCTTCGGGCACGGGCGGCACCACCTGGGCAACCTGCGCAGGCTGGCGAACCAGGGCCTCATCGAGCTGGCCGGGATCTGCGACGTGCGCCCGGTGGAGGTCGACTTCGGCTCGCCCCTGCAGTCCTCGAACCTCGGCGCGCTGATCGAGAAGACCGGCGCCGAGATCACGATCATCTGCACGCCCATCCACACGCACGCCGACCTCGCGGTGGCCGCCCTGCGCGCGGGCTCGCACCTGCTGCTGGAGAAGCCGCCCGCGGCCAGCCCCGCAGAACATCGACGGATCGCCGCGGCGGTGGCGGAGACCGGGCTGGCCTGCCAGGTCGGGTTCCAGTCGCTCGGCTCGGCGGCCGTGCCCGCGCTGCGCGAGCTGATCGCCGATGGCGTCATCGGCCGGGTCCGTGGCATAGGCGGCGCCGGCGCCTGGGAGCGTCCCTCGGCCTACTTCACCCGCTCCGCCTGGTCGGGTAAGCGCCGCCTGGACGGCGTTGACGTGGTGGACGGCGCGCTGACCAACCCGTTCGCGCACGCCGTGGCGACCGCGCTGGCCTTGGCGGACGGCCCGATCGCCGGGATCGAGACCGAGCTCTACCACGCCCACCCGATCGAGTCGGACGACACGTCCTGCCTGCGGATCCGGATGGGCGACGGCCTCGTGATCACGATCGCGGTGTCGCTGTGCGCGCCCGAGCGGAACGAGCCGTACCTGGTGGTGCACGGCGACGCCGGCCGCGCCACGCTCGTCTACACCCAGGACCAGGTCAAGGTCGAGCACGCGGACGGCTCGGTCACGACGACCGTGTACGACCGCACCGACCTGCTGGAGAACCTCGTCGGCCACCTCCGCACGGGCGCGGATCTGCTGGTGCCGCTGTCCGCCACGGAGACGTTCACGCAGGTGCTGGACGCGGTGCGGCTGGCACCCGAGCCGCTGCCGATCCCCGAGCGGCACCAGCTCGTCGAGCGGGACGACGCGGGCGAGGTCACGCACCGGTTCCTGCCCGGCATCGCCGGCCTGACCGTCCGCAGCGCGGACGAGCTGGCGCTCTACTCGGAGCTGGACGCGCCGTGGGCGCGGGTGGAGCTTTGCGTGGCGGGCCAGGACGTGGCGGCCTACGAGTGGCAGCCGGACCTCCCGGTCACCGACTCCCCCAGGCCGTACCTGCATCGGGTGCGGACGCTGGGTGGCGTCGAGGTCACCCAGGTCCGGCCCGAGGATCACGTGCACCACCTCGGGGCCGGCGTGGCGATCTCCGACCTGGGCGGGGCGAACTTCTGGGGTGGCCGCACGTACGTCAAGGACCAGGGCCCCACCTGGCTCGGCGACCATGGTACGCAGCGGCACCGGGCGTTCTCGCGGCTCGACGACGACGGCTTCGTCGAGGAGCTGGAGTGGGCCGGGCCCGGCGGGCGGCTGCTGGCGCGGGAGGAGCGGACGGTCGTCGCCCGGCCGTTCGGGGAGGCGTGGGCGCTGGACTTCACGTTCACGCTCACCAACCTCACTGGAGCGCCCGTGGAGATCAACAGCTCGGCCACCAAGGGCCGGGCGGGGGCGGGCTACGGCGGCTTCTTCTGGCGCGCGCCCGGGACCTCCGTCTCCCGGGCGACGCTGCCGGGAGACGAGCAGGCCGTGCACGGCAGCCGCGGCCCGTGGGTCGCCATGTCCGGAACGGATCCGGACGGGCGGGACTGGACGCTGGTGTTCGTGCAGGACGCCGGGGACGCGTGGTTCGTGCGGGTCGAGGAGTATCCGGGGGTGGGGCAGGCGCTGGCGTGGGACCGGCCGCTGCTCGTCGAGGACACCCTGACCAGGCGGATCGTCACGATCGTCGCGGACGGCCGGCTCGACCACGCCTCGGCCTCCGCGCTGGCCGCCGAGGTGAAGTTCTAGGACGCCTCCCCTTTCGGCCGGCGCCGCGCGACAGGGCCGTCAGGTCGGCGGCGTGGTGCTCGCGGTTGGCGGCCGCCGGGTCTTGTGCGGATTTTCACCGATAGTCATTATCGGGGAAATCGCCAAGGAGCGGAGAAGCATGGCCATCGACTTCACTCTCGCCCCCGAGCACGAGGAGATCCGCAAGCGGGTCCGCGCCTTCATCCAGGGCACCGTCATCCCCGCCATGGAGGAGGTGAAGGAGAGCGACCGCGACGCGTACCTGCGGACCCTCGTGCGGCTCCGCTCCCAGGCCAAGGCCGAGGGCCTTTGGCTGCCGCACATGCCGAAGGAGTGGGGCGGGATGGGGCTGGGTCACGTGGAGCTGGCCATGGTGCAGTCGGAGGCGGCCAAGACCCGCGTCGGCCCGTGGGTGCTGAACTGCATGGCCCCCGACGAGGGCAACATGCACACACTCCTGCACTGGGCGACGGACGAGCAGAAGGAGAAGTACCTGCGTCCGCTGCTGGACGGCACGCAGATGTCCTGCTTCGCGATGACCGAGCCCGAGGTTGCGGGCTCGGACCCCACCCTGATCCGCACCGAGGCCGTACGTGACGGCGACGAATGGCTCATCAACGGGCACAAATGGTTCATCTCCAACGCCCGCCGCGCCAACTTCGCCATCCTCATCTCGCGCACCGAGCCGGACGTGCCGGAGGGCTCGCGGGGCGCCAACACCGCCTTCCTCGTGGACCTGCCCCACCCCGGCTGGAACGACGTACGCGAGGTCGAGACGATGCACGGCTCGACCGGCCACAGCGAGATCGTCATCACTGACCTGCGTGTGCCCGACAGCCAGATCCTCGGTGGGCGCGGCAACGGCCACCGCCTGGGCCAGTACCGCCTGGGGCCGGCCCGGCTCGCCCACTGCATGCGGTGGATCTCGCAGGCGGAGACGGCACTGGACATGATGGTCGACCGCGCGCTCAACAGGTACAGCCACGGCTCCCTGCTCGCCGAGAAGCAGGGCATCCAGTGGATGATCGCCGACTCGGCCATGGAGCTGTACCAGTGCAAGCTGATGGTCCTGCACGCCGCCTCCAAGATCGACAAAGGCGAGGACTTCCGCACCGAGGTGTCGATGGCCAAGCACTTCGTCGCGAACAGCCTCAACCGGATCGTGGACCGGGCGATCCAAGTGCACGGGGCGCTGGGGTATTCGACGGACACGCCGCTGGCGAACATGTTCCAGCACGCGCGCTGGGCCCGCTTCGCGGACGGTGCGGACGAGATCCACCAGATGCGCATCGCCGAGCGCACGATCGCCACCTACCAGGCGACCGGCTCCACGAACGCCGCCACCGGCGGCCTGCCCCTGTAAGACTTGCCCCTCGGTACGGCGCCCATGCTCGCGCAGCGCGCCATGGCATCGGCCCATGCCGTGCCCACGCCGCCGCCGGAACCTGAGAGCCGGCTGTGACCTCCATTGCCGACGTGTAGGGCGAATGTTACGGTTACACCTGTCAGAAGATTCTTACACGAGACAGATCATGATGAACGCCGTCGAATGATGAGAGGAGTCACCATGAAGGCGATCCGCTACTACGCCTATGGCCCACCCAGCGTGCTCACGCTCCAGGACGTCGGCATGCCGGCGGTCGGGGACGACGACGTGCTGGTCCGCGTGCGGGCGGCCGCCGTCAACGCCGGGGACTGGCACTACATGCGGGGCATGCCGTACATCTTCCGCGCGATGGCCGGCCTGACCCGGCCCAAGGCCAACGGGCTGGGCAACGACTTCGCGGGAGAGGTCGAGGCGGTGGGCAAGAACGTCACGGCGTTACAACCGGGAGACGAGGTGTTCGGCTACGGCGAGGGGGCGCTGGCCGAGTACGTCAGCGTCCGCCACGACGCGGCGGTGCTGAAGAAGCCCGGCAACCTGACGTTCGAGCAGGCGGCCGCCGTGCCCACGGCGGCGACCACCGCGTTGCTGGGCCTTCGCGACAAGGGCCGGGTCCAGCCCGGCCGGCGGGTGCTGATCAACGGCGCGTCAGGCGGCGTCGGCACCTTCGCCGTGCAGATCGCCAAAACCCTGGGCGCCGAGGTGACCGGCGTGTGCAGCACCGGAAACGTGGACCTGGTCCGCTCCATCGGCGCCGACCGCGTCCTCGACTACACCAAAGAAGACTTCACCCGCGACACCCGACGCTACGACGTCATCCTCGACAACATCGGCAACCACCCACTGTCAGCCTGCCGACGCCTCCTCACTCCCCGAGGGACCTTCATTCCCAACTTCGGCACGGGCGGCCGCTGGGTAGGCCCGATGAACCGGCTCATCGCGGCGAAACTGCTGTCCCTGTTCATCCACCAGAAGGTCGCCAACTACGTGGCGATCCCGCGCAAGGACGACCTCGCCGCCCTGCACGACCTCCTCCAGGACGGAAAGATCGCCCCGGTCATCGACCGGACCTACCCGCTGACCGAGGCCCCCGAGGCGATCCGCTACCTCGAAGAGGGACACGCCAAGGGCAAGATCGTCGTCACCGTGTGAACCCGCCGCATGTGCGAGAGCGGGGAGCGAGATACCGGTGCAGGACCGGGCGCCACCGGTTGGCGGGGCAGTCGCGGAGGGCGGCGACCGCGAGGCAGTATTTGCTCACGCTCACCGGCCGCACCCCCATACCCCAGAGCACCCGGTCGACCATGGCCTTCCCGTCCGCCGACTTCGACTCCAGCAGGACCAGGTCCTGGCGGGCCGGCACGTCGCGCCGGCGATCGCGGCAGAGCAGCCCGGTGTCGCAGGTGAGCCGGGCCGCCCCCGCCCGGTCCACCAGCGTGACCCGCTTGTAGTCGGTGGACAGCACGGGCCCCAGCGAGTCCGGCACGGTGAGACGCAACTCGGTGAGCAGCGTGTCGCTCACGAAGTCCATCGCCTTGCTGGTGAGCACCTGCGGGGGCGCGTCATCGTACGGGATGCGATGCTTGTCCGTGCTCCCCCGCGCCCCGCTGAGCTTGAGCTCCAGCCACCGGCCGCCCCCGTCCAGATAGGTCCGGGTGCGGAGCTTGAACCTGCGCCGCCGCTGCTGCCGGTGCTGCCGGAAGGTGAGCAGGTCAGGCGTGTCGAAGTACGTCGAGGTGTAGCGGAACTGCCGCCGCCCCCCGATCCGCAGCACGGCGAACCGATCGCCCAGCTCGGCGGCGAGCCGCGCCATCGCCGAGGCCGTCACGAGGTATTTGGAGTCCACCCGGCTCATCAGCTCCGGCACGTCCTCCAGCCCGATCGGCGCCATTCCCGCGGCGACCCCGGCGAGCACCACATCGGCGTCCAGCACAGCGCTCATCGTCGTCACCGCACCCTCGCCCGGGCGTTCGGCACCGCGTACCGCACGTCCACCACGGTCACGTCCCGCACGTAGTCGACCTGCGTGACCACGCACTCCAGCACCCGCGCCCGCAGCCGGCTCTCCAGATCCACCCGCAGCAGATCCGGATCCGTGTGCACGACGTCCAGCGTCACCACCTGATGCCGGGTGCGGCCGAGCATCCCGGGATGGTCGGCGAGGTACATCACCAGCAGCAACACCGCATTGAGCCCGAGCGCCGTCAGCGGCCACGCCGCCGCGACCCCGTTGACCAGCCCGAGCACGATCGCGACGAAGTAGTAGGCGATCTCCTGCTGGGTGATCTCGCTGGATCGCAGCCGGATGATCGACAGCAGCCCGAACAGCCCGAACCCGACGGCGATGTCCACCCGCTGCACCAGCAGGAGCGAGACCACCGCGAAGATCCCCACGTTCAGCGCGATGTACGCGAACAGCAGATCGCGCCGGTGATGCCGCCGATAGTAGAGGCCATAGGCCAGCAAGATGATCGCCACGAGATCCATTGCCAATCCGGCAACCATGGGCCGCTCCCTTCAAATGTCCTGTTGATGAACAGCCTGAAGGCGCGCGGTGAAGCAGCCGTGAGGCGATGATTAGGCCACTCTCATCCGGTAGCCGGTCCCCCGGACCGTCTCGATCCGGTCCGCGCCGATCTTGCGCCGCAGGTAGCGCACGTAGACGTCCACCACGTTCGACCCGGGGTCGAAGTCGAACCCCCACACGTGGCTGAGCAGCTGCTCACGCGTCAGCACCTGATCCGGATGCCGGCAGAAGATCTCCGCCAACGCGAACTCCCTGGTGGACAGGTCCACCGCCCGATCCCCGACATAAGCCCGCCTGGTACGCAAATCCAGCGACAAATCCGACACCCGCAGCACGGTCACCTCGGGCGTCCGGTCGGCCCGCAGCCGCAACCGCACCCTGGCCAGCAGCTCCTCGAAGGCGAAGGGCTTGGCGATGTAGTCGTCCGCCCCGCCCTCCAGCCCCGCCACGGTGTCGCTCACGCTGTCACGGGCGGTCAAGATGATCACCGGTATCGTCACCTTGGACTCCCGCAGCCGCCGCAGCACCGTGAACCCATCGCTCAACGGCAACCCGATGTCCAGGATGAGCAGGTCGAACCCGCCGGCGCACGCGAGATCGTACGCCGCGACCCCGTCCCCCACCACGGCGGTCACGAAGCCGTTGACCCGCAGCCCCTTCTCCACGAAGGAGGCGATCCTGGCCTCGTCCTCAGCGATCAGAATCCGGTTCACCGAACCTCCACAATTCCCACAGCGGAAGGGTCATGACAAAACAGGCCCCGCCACCGGATGCCTCGGTCACCGTCACCCGGCCCCCATGGGCCTCGGCGATCGATCGGACGATGGCCAGCCCCAGCCCGGCCCCGTCATGGGCTCCGGTACGGCCCGCGCCACGCATGAATCGCCCGAAGATCCGCTCCCGATCGGCGGGCGCCACCCCGGGGCCGCTGTCGCGGACCCACAGCTCGACCGATCCGTCCCGGACGGCGGACCCGACGGCGATCAGATCGCCGTCCTTCGTATGGCGGACGGCATTGGCGACGAGCTGCATGAGCGCCTGGGTGAGCCGCTGGCGATCCGCCGGCAGGCGGGCCTCGGCCACCTCGTCCACCCGCCACCGGCGTTCACCGAGCGCGCGGCTCTTGGCGACCACGCTGACCGTGAGATCGGCCAGCTCCACGTCGTCCATGGTCAGGAATCCCGGCTGCTCGGCCTTGGCAAGAGTGAGGAGGTCGTCGACGATGCGGTTCATCCGGTCGAGCTCGTCGGTGACCAGGGCGAGCGTCTCGGCGCGGTCGGCCGGATCGTCGCTCATGAGCTCCAGGTGCCCGCGGATCACGGTGATCGGGGTGCGCAGCTCGTGACCGGCGTCGTCCATGAAGTTCCGTTGCACGACGAAGGTGCGCTCGAGCCGGTCGAGCATGTGGTTGAACGTCCCGGCGAGCGCGGCCACGTCGTCGTCGCCTGGCACGTCGAGCCGGCGGGTCAGGTCGGAGGAGTCGCTGATCTGCTCGGCGGTCTGGCTGACCAGCCGGACCGGCGCGAGCACCCGCCCGGCCACGAACCACCCGGCCGCCCCGGCCAGCGCCATCGCCGCCAGCGCGGACAGCCCGAGAACCCGCACCGCGTCCACGATCTCGTCGCGGTGAAAGTCGTAGAAGACCGCCACGACGAAGTGGCCGGGGCGGCGATCGGGGTGCACGGTGACCGGGATGACCGCGTACTGGACCGTGCCCTTGGCGGTCTCGATCGTGCCGTTCTCCGTGTCGGTGGCCGCGGCCAGCCGTGCGACGAAGTCGTCGTCGGTGTCCAGGCGTACGGGCGGCTCGATCCCGGTGACCATGTGGGCCCGGCCGTCGACGATGCTGAAGAAGGTCTCCCATCGGTCGGGCGCGTTGATCGCCAGGTAGCCGGCGAGCAGGTGCTCGACGTCGGTGACCTGGCCGCCGGTCGCGGTCGTCGCGTACAGCCGCAGCTTCTCCGCCTCGTTGCTGAGCTCGTGGTTCACGCGGTTGTCGAGCCGGGCGTTCAGGGAGGTCCAGGTCGCGAAGATCGAGACTGACAGGGCGAGACCGACGACGACGAGCATCCAGCCCACGATCCGGGCGCGGGCGCTCACCCGCATCCGGTCCCCCGGTCAGTCGTCATCGTCATCGTCCCCATCATCGTCGTCGTCATCATCATCGCCACCGCCCCCGGGCCGGGGGGACGGCGGCTTGACCGGCTCGGCCTTGGTCTTGCGCGGCGCGGGCCGATCGGTGCTCTTCTCGGGTGCCGGCTCACCGTCGTTCACCGATCCGCTCGCCCGCGGGGACGGATCGGGCGGGCCCTGAGCAGGCGATGCCGAGGCGGGCCCGCTGGATCTGCCCGAGCCGGGAGAGGGCGAGACCACGACGGGCCCGCCCAGATCGGGTTCATCGGCCGCCCGCACCAGCTGCATCGACAGCAACCCGGCCGCCGCCACACTCAGAACGAGCAGTATCACCGTCGCCCACCGCTTCATGCCCTTGACCTTGTCGCCTTTCGAGGAGACCACGCTGAGGCCCAGATGAGAAACCTCTCATCTGATCAAGCAAAGACGCAGTAGAATCTTGTTCTGATACCGGCCGGTCGGTTCAGGAGGAAAGCATATGCGGGTACGGGACAAGGTCGTGGTCGTCACGGGCGCGGCCGGCGGCATCGGCAGGGCGATGGCGCTCAGGTTCGCCGCGGAGGGCGCGGCCGGAGTGGTCGTCGCCGACCTCGACGAGGCAGGGGCGGCCGCGGTGGCCAAGGAGATCGGCGCCCGCGCGATCGCCGTACGGGTGGACGTGACCTCGGAGCCGGACGTGGCCGCCCTGGCGGAGACGCCCTTCGGCCCCGTCGACCTGTTCTGCTCCAACGCCGGCATCATCGCCGGCCACGGCCTGGACGCCTCCGACCAGGAGTGGAGCAGCCTGTACGCGGTCAACGTCCAGGCCCACGTGTACGCCGCCCGCGCGGTCGTGCCTTCCATGATCGCCCGCGGCGGCGGCTACCTCCTGAACACCTGCTCCGCCGCCGGCCTGGTCAGCTGCCCAGGCGACGCGCCGTACGCGGTGACGAAGGCGGCGGCGATCGCGTTCGCCGAGTGGCTCGCCATCCACTACGCCTCCCAGGGCATCAAGGTCAGTGTGCTGTGCCCGCAGGGGGTGCGGACGGCCATGCTGGAGCGCGGCCTGGAAGAGGACCACCTGACCGCCCGCGCGGTAGGCGCCTCGGCTGCCATCCTCGACCCCGCCGACGTGGCGACCACGGTCATCGAGGGCCTGGAATCCGAGCGTTTCCACATCTTCCCGCACCCGGAGGTGGCGGAGTTCGTACGCCGGAAGGCCGAGGATCCCGACAGATGGCTGGCCGGAATGTCGCGCTTCGTCGACTCCCTGACGGAGGGACGATGAGCACCGAGCGAGGGACGTCAGCAGCCCGCCGCGCCTGGCGCCGCCTGGAGCCGGTCCACGGCATGATCTACTTCGTCCCCGAGGCGTCCCGCCGCTACACCGAGCTGGGGCTCACCGGCATGTCCGGATATTTCACCTCCCGCAGCGCCGCCTTCGGCCGCGCCTCCGCCGACCTGGTCATCGCCACGTTCTACAACTTCTGCCCCGACCTCGTACGCCGGTCCCTCGCCGGCGCCTGGGACACGGCCACCCCCGGGCAAGTCCTCCAAGCCCGCCTGGACGCAGCCACCGAAGCGCTGCGCAGGGCAGCCATCCACGACCTCCCCCATTTCGACGAGACCCTGGCCCTGGCCCGCCGCGCCGCCGAAGCGGCCTGCGACCACCCCCAGGGCCTGTCTCTTATACCCATCT
>NZ_VCJS01000162.1 GCF_005893125.1 Nonomuraea basaltis
CCACCGCCCCTCCCCCGCCGAGCCGCCCGGCGATCTCGGAGAACTCGGCCACCTCCCGCTCGCTGTGCACCACGAACAGGTCGCAGCCGCTGCGGAACAGCCACGCCTTCTCGGTCGCGGGCACCGAGATGCCCGGCAGCCCGCTGACGAACACCGGGCGCGGTCGCAGCCCCGCCAGCACCTCGGCCACCAGCACGTCCACGACCGGGCCCGTGCAGGCCACGAGGATCACGTCAGGCTGCGCGCGCTCGGCCGCCCGGCGCACCGACCGGGCCGACAGCACCGGAGGCGCCTCCCGGTCGCCGACGCGCCCACTCATTGAGGCGGCGATCTGCTCGGGCGAGGGCGCGATCGGCGTGCGCACCACCACCAGATCCGTCACGCAGCCCTCGGGCAGGTCGGCGAGCAGGCAGGCCGCCCACTTCAGGTACGAGTCGGAGTCGGCAACCGCCAACACTTTCAACCGGACACTCCAGTCAGATGCGAGCGAAGGGCGGGGACCGCCCTGCTGGTCCACCAGTCATCGGGAACGTCCACGGGCTCGACGGCGACGCCGCGCGGGCTGAGCAGCACCCGCAGCGAGGTGATCGCGGTCGAGGGAAGGCTGAGCACCCGCTGGCTCGGGTCCAGGCCGCGCAGGGTCAGCTCGGCGGGCACGCCGACGTCGTGGACGGTGATGCCGGGGCGCTCCCGGATCAGCGCGACGTCCACGGGGTCCTCGCGGCGGTGCGGGTAGTAGGCGAGCGGCTCCTGCGAGGCGAGGTTCGTCAGCCAGCGCATGTAGTGGTCGCGGTGGACCAGGCCGTTCCTGACGAGCGAGGTGCCCAGGACGACGGTGCGCTCGGCGGGGCCCTCGGAGCTGGGCGGCTGGGAACGCAGCCAGGCGAAGTCATGGCGGACGAGGTCGACGCCGGCGCGGCGGACGGCCTCCTCCAGCTTGTCGTCCACGCTGAGCGCGGTGAAGACGGAGACCTTGCTCAGGCGCAGCCGCAGCGCGGCGGCCAGGCCCAGCACGGCGCGCAGCTTGGCCGGCTGCGCGCGCGCCCGCAGCAACGGCCGGTACGGGCCGGCAGCCAGCAGCTCCAGCAGCCGGATCGTGGCCAGTCCGTCGTCGACGATGACGATGTGGCCAGGGTTGGAGGTCAGCCAGCGCAGCTGCACCTTGCCGGAGAAGGCGTCGCCCACGGCCTGCACGCGCCGGGGCATGCGCTCGCGCGGCTCGGCCAGCTCCAGGCCGTCGGGCAGCCCGAGGGAGCGCAGCTCCTTGCGCGTGGCCTTCAACGGCCGCAGGCCCGCTCGCGGTACGACGGCCGTCGCGGGCCCGAGGAGCCCGGCATGGTGGGCCTCGACGGCGCACAGCATCTGGAGCGGAGACTCCACCCAGGCCGACGCCTGTTCGACCACTCGTCGCCCTCCCAGCCGGGTGATGGCCCGTTCATGACCGCTCTAAATTAGCCCGGCCGCCTTAAGCCGCCTGGAACGCGACGTGAACAATGGAGGCCATGAACTCGCTTTTGCTCAACACCGACGGCGTGCAGATTCCGCAGCTCGGATTCGGCGTCTGGCAGATTCCCAGCGGCGAGGCGGAGCAAGCCGTGCGTACCGCCCTGGAGGCCGGCTACCGGCACATCGACACCGCCGCCGCGTACGGCAACGAGGAAGGCGTGGGGCGGGCCGTGCGCGGCTGCGGACTGCCGCGCGAGAAGGTGTTCGTCACCACCAAGCTGTGGAACGCCGACCACGGCCGCGCCGAGGAGGCCTTCGACGAGAGCCTGGCCCGGCTGGGACTCGACTACGTAGACCTTTTCCTCATCCACTGGCCGGTCCCGAAGCAGGACAAGTACGTCCAGGCGTGGGGGGCGCTGGAGAAGATCTACCGTGACGGGCGGGCGAGGGCCATCGGCACCTCCAACTTCACCGTGAAGACGCTCACCCGGCTGATTGACGAGACCGACATCACGCCGTCGATCAACCAGATCGAGCTGCACCCCTACCTCCAGCAGCGCGAGATGCGCGCCTTCCACGAGGCCAACGGCATCCTGACCGAGGCGTGGAGCCCTCTGGGCCAGGGCAAGGGGCTGCTCAACGACCCGGCGCTGGCCGTGCTGTCGGAGAAGCACGGCAGGACGCCCGCGCAGATCGTGCTCCGCTGGCACCTGCAGCTCGGCAGCGTCGTCATCCCCAAGTCCGCAACCCCGTCGCGGATCGCCGAGAACATCAAGGTCTTCGACTTCATCCTCGACACCGAGGACATCGCCGCGATCGGCGCGCTGAACCGGAGCAGGCGCATCGGGCCCGACCCCGACACGTTCGACATGACCTGAAACGTCTACGATCTCGCCTTGTGCGAGATTTTACGTGGGGTATAGCGGCGACAGGCGGCATCGCGCGGACCGTGGGGGCGGCCATCGTGGCCGAGCCCGGGATGCGGGTGGCCGCCGTGGGATCCAGGAACCTGGGCCGGGCGCAGGCCCTGGCCGCGACGCTGGGCGCGGAGTCGGCCTACGACTCCTACGAGCGGCTGTGCGCCGATCCGGCCGTGGACGCGATCTACGTGGCCACTCCGCACGCCCAGCACCTGCAGGTCGCCGAGGCCGCCATCGCCGCCGGCAAGGCCGTGCTGTGCGAGAAGCCGCTGGCCGCCACCGTGGACGACGCCGAGAAGATGGTGCGCCTGGCACGGGAGGCGGGCGTCTTCCTGATGGAGGCGATGTGGATGAGGTTCAATCCCCTCATCCAGAAGATCGCGGCCGACCCGCGCTTCGGCGAGATCCGCTCCGTGCAGGCCTCCTTCGGCTTCGCCCTGCCCTACGATCCCGCACACCGGCTGTGGGCGCCGGAGCTGGGCGGCGGCGCCCTGCTCGACCTGGGGATCTACCCGTTCGGGCTGGCCCAGCTACTCCTGGGCATGCCCTCTGAGCTGCGCGTCACCGGCTCCCTGGCCCCGAACGGGGTGGACGCGGAGACCGGCGGCGTGCTGCTCTACCCCGGCGGCAGACACGCTCTCGTGACGACCTCGTTGCTCGGGAATTACCCGAACAACGCCAGCGTTGTAGGGACCCAGATGCGGGCGGACATCCAGGCGCCGTTCTGGTCGCCGCAGCGGATCCTCCTCACCGGGCCCTCCTCGGAGCCGGAAGAGCACGTGCTCGATCCGGCCGACAACGGATACGCCGGGGAGCTCCGCGAAGTCCGCGCCGCGACAGCCGAGGGCAGGACCGAGAGTTCGATCATGCCTCTCGACGAATCCCTCGCCATGATGGGGCTTCTGGCCGACGCTCGCAGACAACTCGCCTAGCTGGGCGTTTATGGACTTGTAATCCTTTTGCATCATGCATTACCTTATGACTCATCTTGAGTCATACGTCCGGTTTATCCGGCTATGTCCGACCATCGCTAGACAGATCACAGGATAGGCCTGTGACCGCTGAATCCGCCCGCGGGCGGAACCGGGGACCCATTGTCCTTGGGGCGAATCGGCACTCCGGTGCCGTAGGGCAGCTTCCACGCCCGAGCCCGTCAGCTAACCCGGTAAGCGGTATGGAAGCAAGGAGCAACCCCCTCGATGGCCAAGTACCGTCTTACCGCTGCCGCAAAGCACAACATCGCCCGCGCCGTCCTCGGCGCGACCATCGTCACCTGCGCCATCGGCGCCCACACCACCACGGCCGGAGCCAAGACCGCCCAGGCCGGACAGGCGGTCACCGCCGTCGACGACCACGCCGGCGTCAACACCCAAGAGACCAAGGTCAACGTCACCGCCGCCCAGGTCCTCGCCCTGGCCAGGGCCCAGGTCGGCACCAGCGAGAACGCCGCCGGCGGCGGCACCCCGTACCAGCAGTGGTACGCCAACTCGCAACGCGCCGCCGAGACCATCGCCCGCGACGGCGGCAACCGGGCCGCGTACCTGAACGCCGCCTGGTGCGCGATGTTCGTCTCCTGGGTCGGCGAGCAGACCGGCGCCCGCCCGCAGGTCGGCTGGGACGCCTACACCGTCACCCACGCCAAGTGGTTCAGGGCGAACAACCGCTTCGGCACCCTCGCCAAGCCCGGCGCCGTGGTGTTCTTCTCCTGGAGTAGCAGCAAGGACCTCACCGACATCAACCACATGGGGTTCGTCGTGAAGGACAATCAGGACGGCACCATCTCCACCATCGAGGGCAACACCGGCAACGGCCGGGTCGAAGAGCGAGTCCGGCCGAAGTCGGAGGTCGTCGGCTACGGCTACCCCTCCTACGCCGGCTGACCCACACCCACACGCAGGATCACGAGCGCGCGCCCCGCACGGGACGCGCGCTCGTCCCGTTTCCCAGCGGTTCAGCCGTCCATGAGCGCCAGGTGAGCGTCCTCAAGGGTGGAGCCTCCCGGCTTCACCCCGCCACGGTCTCAGCCGAGAAAGAACCGCGCCAGGGCCCCGGCCACGGCGGCCGGATCGTTCTCCATCGGAATGTGGCCCGCCTCCGGGATGCGCACCAGGGTTGTGTTCGGGATCTCGGCGGCGAACCGCTCGGCGTACCCGACCTGCTGGAAGGTGTCGTCCTCGCCCCAGACCAGCAGCTTCGGCGTCCGATCGGCCTCCAGCGCGGGCACCAGGTCGAGGGTGTAGCGGCCGTCGGCCGCACCCGCCAGCGCCATCCACGACCGGCGCACCCGCGCGTCGTGCCACGGATCCAGGTAGTCGGCCAGCTCCGCCTCCGTCGCGGGACGGGCCAGCGCGGTCGTGATGGCCGTACGGCGGGCGGCCAGCAGCTCTTCCGCGGTCACGGCCGCCACCACGTCCGGGTCGCGGAAGCGGGCCACGCCCGGCACCGGCCACGAGTCGTATGTGACCGAGTTGACCAGCGCCAGCCGCCGCACCTTCACCTCCCCGCCGGCCAGCAGGTGCTGGGCCACGGCGCCACCGATGTCGTGCCCGGCCACGGCCAGCGGCTCCGCCGCGCCCACCGCCGCGGCGAACCGCGCCGCCCATCCGGCCAGCGCCGGAACCGCAGCCGTGGCGATCGTCAGCTCGCCCTCGGAACGCCCCAAACCCGGCAGGTCGACCGCGACGGGACGCAGCCCGGCCGCGGCCAGGTCGTCCAGCACAGGCAGCCAGGCCCGGCTCCAGTACGTTCCGTGCAGCAGCAACACCACCGGACCCCGCGAACCCGCCGTCAAATAGCTGGCCCGCCGCCCGTCGACCTCGATCGTCATGCGCTCAGACATGGCATAACCATCCTGTTCTGACCAACCGGCGGTCAAATACCACTTAGGGTATGCCGGTATGACATTGGCGCAGCTCCGAGCCCTGATCGCGGTCGCCGAGCACGGCGGATTCACTGCCGCCGCCGACCACACCGGCATGTCGCAGCCCGCCGTCAGCCGCGCGATCGCCGCCCTGGAGCGCGAGCTCGGCGCGGCCCTGTTCGTGCGCCACCGCGCCGCGAGGGAGCGCCGACGCCTGGAGGAGCCGCCGAACGGAGTGAGGCATGAGCACGGCATCGCCCTCACCGAGGCCGGCCGCCGCGCGGTCGACCGGGCCCGCGAGGCGCTGCGCCACTTCGACCTCATCCGCGCCGACGTGGCGGCCGCCGCCGGCGAGACCACCGGCGAGCTGCGCCTGGCCAGCCTGCCCAGCGCCACCGGAACGCTCATCGCGCGGCTGCTGCGCGCGTTCACCGACCGCTACCCGCAGGTCCGGGTACGCCTGTTCGAGGGCGTCGACGACGACATCCGCGCCTGGCTGCGCCGCGGGGCCGCCGAGATCGGCGTCGTCACCCTGCCCGCCCCCGGCCTGGACACCGTGCCGCTCAGCACCCACGACATGGTGGCCGCGCTGCCCGCCGGCCACCCGCTGGCCAGGCGGCCGGTGGTCCACATCGCCGAGCTGGCCGGACAGCCGTTCATCCTGACCACCGCCGGCTGCCGGCCGCTGATCATGACGGCTGCGCGGGAGTCGGAGGTGCGGCTCGACATCGCCTTCGAGGCCAGCGGGCCCGCCGCGATCCTGGAGATGATCGCCGCCGGGCTGGGGGTCAGCATCGTGCCCACCCTCGGCCTGCCGGCCGACCTCGGCACGGTCGTCACCCGGCCGCTGGAGCCGCGGACGACCCGCTCGCTGGCCCTGGCCGTCCCGTCGCTGCCCGACTGCGGCCCGGCGGTGCGCGCCTTCCTCGACCAGGTGGACGCCGAGCTGAGCGCCTTTACAATGTAGATTTATCGATTGCCCGGGGTGAAGGCGACTGGCAGCGCTGTCGCGGGGCCGCACGGCCCGCACGACCAGCGCCGAGATCGCGCTGCGGCGGTTCATGGCCGGGCAGGGTGGTCGCATACGAGGGCGGTCGCAAGAACGATCCGGGCTGGCAGTTCGAAACGGGACTCGAGTACGTTCTTGACGGCATCGCCGCCCGGCTGTTCGCGAAATAGTTTCCCGTGGACGTGTCGATCCGCCCGGCGGCCGTTCGACGCGTCGGCGAGACGCGGCACGTGCGAAAGGGAGAAGGACAACGATGAAGTTCATGATCGTGGGCAAGGGCAACGCCGATACCGAGGCCGGGGTGCTGCCCAGCCAGGAGTACATCGGGCAGATGCACGCCTACAACGACTCGCTGGCCAAGGCCGGGGTGATGCTGGCGGGCGAGGGACTCTATCCCAGCTCGCACGGCGCCCAGATCGCCTACAGCGGCGGCAAGGCGACCGTGATCGACGGGCCGTTCACCGAGGCCAAGGAGCTCATCGCCGGATTCTGGCTGATCCAGGTCAAGTCCAGGGAAGAGGCCATCGAGTGGGCGCTGCGCCTGCCGGTGCCGCCCGGGGAAGAGGGGGTTGGACTGCACGTGTGGCAGGTGTTCGACGCCTCGGACGTACCGGACGACTCGATGCCGCCGGAGGCGCGCGAGTACGAGGAGGCCCTGCGCGAGCGCCTCGGCATGGACGACCACGGCGCCTGACGGAGGCGGCAGGGGCGTTCGGCAGGTTGCGATCTGGCGGCCGGTGCTGGTCTGATAGCCGGTGATGGCTGCTTCCGACACACACCGGACGATCGAGGCGGTATGGCGGATCGAGGCGGCCCGGCTCATCGCCGGGCTCGCCCGGCTGGTGCGCGACGTCGGCCTGGCCGAGGAGCTGGCGCAGGACGCGCTGGTCGCCGCCTTGGAGCAGTGGCCGGAATCCGGTGTGCCGCGCAACCCCGGCGCCTGGCTGATGACCGTGTCCAAGCGCCGCGCCATCGACATGATCCGCAGGAACGAGCGCTTCGAACGCAACCTCGTCGAGCTCGGGCACCGGCTGGAGCATGAGGACGAGCCGCCCGAGGTCGACGAGATCGAGGACGATCTGCTGCGGCTGGTGTTCACCGCCTGCCATCCCGTGCTGTCGACGGAGGCGCGGGTGGCGCTGACGCTGCGCGTGCTCGGCGGGCTGACCACCGACGAGATCGCGCGCGCGTTCCTGGTCCCGGAGTCCACGGTGGCGCAGCGCATCGTCCGCGCCAAGCGAACCCTCGCCGACAAGCAGATCCCCTTCGAGGTCCCGCAGGGCGCCGAGCTGGCGGGGCGCCTGGCGGCCGTGCTGGAGGTCATCTACCTGATCTTCAACGAGGGCTACTCGGCCACGGCCGGGGACGACTGGATGCGCCCCGCCCTGTGCGAGGACGCCCTGCGGCTGGGCCGGGTCCTGGCGGGCCTGATGCCCGAGGAATCCGAGGTCCACGGTCTGGTCGCGCTCATGGAGATCCAGGCGTCCAGGTCGGCCGCCCGCGTGGGCCCAGCCGGGGAGCCGATCCTGCTCCTCGATCAGAACAGGGCCCGCTGGGACCGGCTCCTCATCGGCCGCGGTCTGGACGCCCTCGGCCGAGCCGAGAAGCTCGGCGACACCCTCGGGCCCTACGCGCTCCAGGCCGCCATCGCCGCCTGCCACGCCCGGGCCGTCAACCCGGAGGACACCGACTGGGTCCGGATCGCGGGGCTGTACGAAGCGCTGGCCAAGCTGTCCCGCTCCCCCGTCGTCGAGCTCAACCGGGCCGTCGCCCTGTCCATGGCGTACGGGCCCGCGGTGGGCCTTCAACTCCTGGACCAGATCGTGGACGAGCCGTCACTGAAGGACTATCACCTGCTGCCCAGCGTGCGGGGAGACCTGCTGTTCAAACTGGGGCGGGTGGGGGAAGCACGGGCGGAGTTCGAGCGGGCGGCCGCGATGACCCGCAACGCCCGCGAACGCGCCCTCCTGGAGGAACGCGCCGCCGCCTGCTGAGACTCGGGCGACGATCACCGGCATTCGCGTAACACCGCAAGCCCGCGACAGGCTATGGACGCCCGACGCTGATGTAGGTGAAGCCGAGCGCGCGCATCCCGGCCGGGTCCAGCAGGTTGCGGCCGTCGTAGAACACCGGCCGCCGCATCGCCCAGGCGGCCTGCGCCCAGTCGACCTCCTTGAGCTGCGGCCACTCCGTGACAACGATGGCCGCGTCCGCACCGTCGACCGCCGACTCCGGCGTTGCATGACGGCTCGTCGACGTCCAGGGTTCGGCCTCGGCCGTGCGGGCCATCGGATCCCAGCAGCGCACCTCGGCGCCCTCGGCCAGCAGCCGGGTCGCCAGCACCGTGCTCGGCGCCTCCCGCATGTCGTCCGTCCCCGGCTTGAACGTCAGCCCGAGCAGCGCCACCCGCGCACCCACCAGCGTGCCCAGCTCGTCTTTGAGTCTCTGGATCGCCCGGCGTTTCTGCAGGTTGTTGACCTCGATCACGGCCGAGAGCAGCTGCAAATGGTAGCCGGTGTTGTTGGCCAGCTGCCGCAGCGCCTCGGAGTCCTTCGGGAAGCAGGAGCCGCCCCAGCCGATGCCCGGACGCAGGAAGTGCCGGCCGAGACGGTGGTCCAGGCCGACGGCGTGGGCCACCTCCTCGACGTCGGCACCGGTCTTCTCGCACAAGGTGGCGATCTCGTTGATGAAACTGATCTTCGTCGCGAGCAGCGCGTTCGAGGCCAGCTTCACCATCTCGGCGGACCGCACGTCCATCATGACGACCGGTCCGTCGACGCCCTCGTGCAGGTCCGAGATCAGGCGGGCGGTCGCCTCGTCGGAGGCTCCGACGACGACCCGGTCCGGGTGCAGGAAGTCGTTGACCGCCGTGCCCTCGGCGGTGAACTCCGGGTTCGAGGCGTACCCGACGTGGGCGAGACCGGCCGCGTCCAGCACGGCCCGCACCCGCGTACCCGTCCCCACCGGCACGGTGGACTTCACCACCACCGCCCGCAGATGCGCCGCGCCCTCCAGCGACTTCACCACGGCCCACACCCGCGAAAGGTCCGCATCGCCCGACGCCGACGGCGGCGTGTCCACGCACACGTACGCGATCTCAGCGCCGTCCAGAGCCTCCCGGAGATCCAAGGTGAACGTCAGGCGCTCCTTGTTCCGCACCATCATCTCGCTCAGCCCTGGCTCGTAGATCGGCACCTCGCCGGACCGTAAAATCCTGATCTTCTCTGGGTCGATGTCCCGGAACACCACCCGGTGACCGAACTCGGCGAGACAGACACCGGTCACCAGACCGATGTAACCAGCACCGAACACAGCCACCCGCCGTTGCGGCGTGCCAACCATGGCCGACCATCCGTTCTCACGCGGCCCAACCCCAATCCACCCGCTGTCTGGGGAGTCAGCGCCGAAGCCTGCGAAGGATGACCACCCTAACGCGCCAGCCGCAATCTCCTTGGTCATCAGGGGCCGATGCCATCATTTCCCGAAATCCCGGTCCGCGGGACGGCGCACAGCCAACCGCGTCCCCCGCCCGCCATACGGGGGGACGGCCCGTCATGCGCCGGTTATCCCCCATCGCCCAACGGGTCCAGCACGTTACGAGCGTGACTATCACACGCCGGTGTGGGACTCCGGCCAACCGCTCGAGGCGGGCCCCCGCCGGCCCACCCGGTAACCAGGCAAGAGGCGGGCGCGAGAGCGAGCGGAGTGAGCGGGTTTTCGGGGGATCAAAGAGGCTGGGAACCCTGGTCATGACTGGGTGGCGCAACCCGAAGCAAGGGGGAGGGGTCCGGGCGACATGCCCCGAAGCGACACGAAAGATGTCTCTTGTGGTGGGAGCGCTCCCAATCCGCTCTTTGCGAGGTATAGGGTCTAATATCCGGTTTCATGATGACAAATCGCACCATTGGTAACGGTTGCGTTTCGGTGGATTGACGTGCAGACCCCGTAAGTGCACCCTTTGTGGGAGCGCTCCCAAAGACTCCCACCGCGGCGGAGCGTGTGCCGCGGTGCACTCCCCCAACATTCACCCGAGAAGGGGTCCACCATGATGATCAGCAAGCGTCGCGGCGGTCTTGCCGCGGCCTCGGTCCTGGCAGCGGCGGCGCTGACCGTCGCTTCGTGCGGTTCCGGCAGCACTCCGGAATCCAGCGCTCCCGCCTCATCGGCGGCGGCAGAGCCGGTCACGATCCGCGTGCAGACCTTCGGCGGCGGCACGAACTTCGGCTACAAGAACGCCATCGCCAAGTGGAACGCGGAGCACAAGGACATCCAGATCAAGGAGGAGCACCTCACCGACCAGTTCGAGCAGCAGTACTGGCCGCAGATGATCCAGTGGCTGCAGGCCGGCAACGGCGCGGGCGACGTGGTCGGCATCGACGAGGGCGGCATGGGCCTGGCCAAGGCGCACCCCGAGTGGTGGGCCGACCTGAAGGAGTACGGCCTGGAGTCCCGCAAGGCCGACTTCCCCGCCTGGAAGTGGGAGAACGGCGTCTCCACCGACGGCAAGGTGTTCGGCCTGGGCACCGACATCGGCGGCATGAGCCTCTGCTACCGCACGGACCTGTTCAAGAAGGCCGGGCTGCCGACCGACCGCGACAAGGTCAGCGCGCTGTGGCCGACGTGGGACGAGTTCATGAAGGTCGGCCAGCAGTTCCAGTCCAAGGTCAAGGACAGCAAGTGGGCTGACGGCACCAACACGCTCTACCAGGTGCTGCTGTACCAGGAGGCGGCCAAGAACGGCGGCGTCTCCTACTTCGACCAGAGCAACAAGCTCATCGTCGACACGAACCCGGCGGTGAAGACGGCGTTCGACTTCGCCTCGAAGATGAGCCAGCAGGGGCTGACCGCCAAGCTGCGCAACTTCACCGACGAGTGGGCGGCGGGCACCCAGAAGGGCGCGTTCGCCACGCTCGGCTGCCCGTCGTGGATGCTCGGCGTGGTCAGCGGGAACGCCGGCGACGCGGGCAAGGGCAAGTGGGACGTGGCCGCGGTGCCCGGCGGCGGCGGCAACTGGGGCGGCTCCTGGCTGGCCGTTCCGAAGCAGTCCAAGCACCCGAAGGAAGCCGCCATGGTCGCCGACTACCTGACCCAGGCGGAGACCGAGGCGAGCATCTTCACGGACTTCGGCAACATGCCGAGCAACACCAAGGCTCAGCAGGACCCCGCCGTGCAGGGCGCCAAGAACGAGTTCTTCAACGACGCCCCCATCGGTGACGTCTTCGCCAAGTCCGCGGCGAGCCTCCAGCCGGTCTTCCTCGGCGTGAAGCACGCCCAGGTCAAGAACGCCATCGAGTCGGTCATCCAGGGCATGGACGACGGCTCCGTCCCCCACGACAAGGCCTGGCAGCAGCTGATCGACGACGCGGTCAAGGCCGCGGGCTGATCTCCCCGCCCGGCCCGCGACCAGCGGGCCGGGCACGTTGCCGCTGAAAGGTCTGTTATGAGCCTCGACACCCTTCCACGGGCGGAGCGGAGCAACCACCGCCGCGACCGCCCGCCCGGCCGCCGCTGGCGTTCCCGCCTGGACGTCAAAGCGATGCCGTACGCCCTGGTGTCCCCGTACTTCCTCCTGTTCGCCGCCTTCGGGCTCTTCCCGCTGGCCTTCACGCTGTACTACTCGCTCTACGACTACGACCTGGCCGGCACCACCGAGTGGACCGGGCTGGGCAACTACGCCGCGCTGCTGCAGGACGACCATTTCTGGCGGGCCGTGATCAACACGGTGGGCATGTTCGTCATCGCCACCGTCCCCCAGATGCTGCTGGCGCTGTTCCTGGCCAACGCGCTCAACAAGCGCTTCAGGTTCCGCCTGGTGATCCGGATGAGCGTGCTGCTGCCGCTGGTGACCTCGGTGGTCGCGGTCGCGGTGGTGTTCACGCAGTTGTACGCCCGCGACTGGGGCCTGATCAACTGGATCCTGAGCTGGTTCGGCGTCGACGCCACGAACTGGCGGGCCGAGCGCATCCCGTCGTGGATCGCCATCGCCACCATGGTCGACTGGCGCTGGACCGGCTACAACGCGATCATCTTCCTGGCCGGCATGCAGACGATCCCCCGCGACCTGTACGAGGCCGCCGCGATCGACGGCGCGTCACGGCGCCGCCAGTTCTGGCAGATCACCCTGCCGATGCTGCGCCCGACCATGATCTTCGTGGTGCTGAACTCGACGATCGGCGGCCTGACGCTGTTCTCCGAGCCGACCACGTTCTACAACGGCAACGTCGACGGCGGGTCGCAGGGCCAGTTCCAGACGGTCGCCATGTTCATCGTCAAGCAGGGCTTCCGCGAGTTCGACTACGGCTACGCCTCCGCGGCCGCGTGGCTGCTGTTCCTGCTCATCCTCGTAGGAGCGCTCATCAACTTCCTGTTCGTGCGCAGGATCGGGGGCTCGAAATGACCAACTGGTCACCGACCGTCATCACCCGGGTCATGCTCGGCCTGGCCGTCGTGCTGTCGGCGTTCCCGCTGTACTGGATGCTGGTCATCGCCTCGCGCACCAACGCGGACGCGGTGGCGGTGCCGCCGGCGTTCCTGCCGGGCGGGAACCTGGGCGAGAACATCATCGCGGTGCTGAACAACGAGGACGCGCACTTCCTGCTGGGCCTGACGAACTCCTTCATCGTGGCGAGCGTCGTCACCGTCTCCGTGGTCATCATCTCGACGCTGGCCGGGTTCTCCTTCGCCAACCTGAACTTCAAGGGCCGGAACCTGCTGCTGGTGCTCGTCCTGCTGACGATGGCGGTGCCGCTGCAGCAGATGGGCGTCGTGCCGCTCTACCGGCTCATGGTGAGCCTGGAGTGGACGGGCACGCTCACGGCGGTCATCCTGCCGTACCTGCTCAACGGGTTCGGCGTGTTCCTGATGACGCAGTACACGCGGCAGGCCGTGCCGATGGAGCTCGTCGAGGCGGCCCGGGTGGACGGCGCAGCCACGCTGCGGATCTGGTGGAACGTCGTGCTGCCCGCCGTACGTCCCGGCATGGCCGTGCTCGGCATCAACACGTTCATGCTCATGTGGAACGACTTCATGTGGCCGCTGATCGTGCTGACCCCGGAGAACCCCACCGTGCAGATCGCGATCACCCAGCTCAACGCCAGGTTCTCCACGAACTACACGTTGATCTTCGCGGGTACGGCACTGTCCATCATTCCGCTCATCGCAGTATTCGTCGCATTCGGCCGCCAGATCGTCGGCGGACTCATGGAAGGTGCGGTCAAGGCGTGACGACACAAGAGGAACAGACGCGTGCCGGGCTGCGCTTCCCTGCGGGCTTCGCGTGGGGCGCGGCGACCTCGGCGTACCAGATCGAGGGCGCCGTCACCGAGGACGGCCGGGGCACCTCCATCTGGGACACCTTCACCAAGACGCCGGGCCGGGTGCTCAACGGGCACAACGCGGACGTGGCCATCGACCACTACCACCGGTTCAGGGAAGACGTCGCCATCATGGCGGAGCTGGGCCTGTCGGCCTACCGCTTCTCGGTCTCCTGGCCGCGCATCCAGCCGGCCGGCTCCGGCGCGATCAACCTCAAGGGCCTGGACTTCTACAAACGGCTCACCGACGAGCTGCGCGAGAACGGCATCGATCCCTGGCTGACCCTCTACCACTGGGATCTCCCCCAGGAGCTGGAGGACAAGGGAGGCTGGCCGAACCGCGACACGGCCTACCGCTTCGCCGAGTACGCGGCGGCGGTGCACGAGGCGCTGAAGGACCACGTGCACACCTTCAGCACCGTCAACGAGCCATGGTGCGCAGCGTTCCTCGGCTACGCCTCGGGCGAGCACGCCCCCGGCCGGCGCGAGCCGCAGAACGCGATCAGGGGCGCGCACCACCTCAATCTGGCGCACGGGCTGGCCGTGCAGGCGATGGGCGCCCGGCGGGTCGGCGGCTGCGTGAACCTGTACGCGATCACGCCCGCCACCGACAGCGTGGAGGACCTGGACGCGGCGCGGCGCATCGACGGGCTGCAGAACCGGTTCTTCCTGGACGCGCTGCTGCTCGGCCGCTACCCGGAGGACGTGCTGGAGGACCTGCCCGTCGAGATCGACTTCATCCGGCCGGGCGATATGAAGACCATCGGCGCGCCCATCGACGTGCTCCTCGTCAACTACTACAGCCGCTTCACGGTCTCGGGAGCACCAGGCGGCAAGGCGTCGGCGGCGGCGGCCCCCACGGACACGGGTTCGCCGTGGGTGGGCAGCGAGCACGTGTCGTTCGTCACCGCAGGGCTTCCGGTGACGGCGATGGGCTGGGAGATCGACGAAAGCGGCCTGGTGGAGGTCCTCACGAGGGTGGCGCGGGAGTACCCGCCGATCCCGATGGTGGTCTCCGAGAACGGCGCCGCCTTCGACGACGTGCTCGTGGAGGGCCGGGTGCACGACCGGCAGCGGCAGGCGTACGTGGAGGCCCACCTCGGCGCGTGCAAGGAGGCCATCGACGCGGGCGTGCCCCTGGAGGGTTATTTCGCCTGGTCGTTGATGGATAATTTCGAGTGGGCGTGGGGTTACGGCAAGCGGTTCGGCCTGGTTCATGTGGACTTCGAGACCCAGGAACGGCTGCTGAAGGACAGCGCCCTCTGGTACTCGGAGATCATCCGGCAGAATAGGCGCCATGAACCGACCGACTCTTGAGGCTGTCGCGGCCCGGGCGGGTGTGGGCCGGGGCACGGTGTCGAGGGTCATCAACGGCTCGCCGAACGTCAGCGCCAAGGCCCGCGAGGCCGTTGAGCTGGCCATCCGCGAGCTGGGCTACGTGCCCAACCGTGCGGCACGGGCCCTGGTCACGCGCCGCACGGACACGGTGGCGCTGGTGGTGTCCGAGTCTCAGCTGCGCGTGTTCGACGAGCCCTACTTCGCCGGCACCATCCGCGGCATCGGCTCGGCGCTGGCCGAGACCGGGCTACAGCTCATCCTGGCGATGGCGCGCACTCCGGCGGAGCACGCGCGGCTGGAGCACTACCTGACGGGGCAGCACGTCGACGGCGTGCTGCTGCTCTCGCTGCACGGCGCCGACCCGCTCCCCGGCAGGCTGGAGGCGATGGGCGTGCCGACCGTGCTCGGCGGCCGCCCCGTCGGCCTCGACCCCTACAGCTACGTGGACATGGACAACAGGGCAGGGGCCCGGCAGGCTGTCAAGCATCTGCTGGGTCTCGGCCGCCGCGCGATCGCCGCGATCGCCGGCTCGCAGGACATGGGCGTGGGCGTGGACCGGCTCGCCGGCTACCGCGACGCGCTGCTGCCCACCGGCCTGCCGGAGCTGGTGGCCTACGGCGACTTCTCCGAGCACAGCGGCGCGACGGCGATGACCGAGCTGCTGGAGCGGCATCCCGATCTCGACGCGGTCTTCGCCGCGTCCGACCCGATGGCGCTGGGCGCGATGCGCGTGCTCAAGGCCGAGGGCCGGGCGATCCCGCGCGACGTGGCCGTGATCGGGTTCGACGACTCCAAGGCCGCGCTGCACGCCGACCCGCCGCTGACCACCGTCCACCAGCCGACCGAGGCCATGGGCCGGCAGATGGCGCAGCTGCTGGTGGCCCGCATCAACGGCGAGGTGCTGCGGCAGCCCGTCGTGATCCTCGACACCCATCTGGTACGCAGAGAGTCGGCCTGACCGGGCGATACGGATATGTGTCGCGGGATCCAGAGGTGCCGCCTGAGAGGAGTGCAGTGGACAGCAGGACGAAACGCCGCTTATCCCCCGCCGAGCTCGACGCGCTCGCCCGGCGGGCGCTGGGCACGGGCGTGACGGCCTCCACCGAGCTGACCGACGGCTACGCCAACGCCGTCTGGCGGCTGGCGCTCGAGGACGGGCGCGAGGTGGTGCTGAAGCTGTCGCCGCCGCCGGACCTCGACCAGCTCAGCTACGAGCGCAACCTGCTGCGCATGGAGGCCGCCGCCATCGAGCTGGCGCTCGGGGCGGGCGTCCCGGTGGCGCCGCTGGTGCACGCCGGCTTCGACGATCCGGTGCTGGGCGGCGACTACCTGATGCTGGCCGCGCTGGACGGGGTGTCGTGGAACGACGTCAAGCCCGACGGCCCCCACCCGATCGACGGGGACGCGCTGCGCCGGGAGCTGGGCCGCCATCTGGCCCGGTTCAACACGGTGACCGGCGAGGTGTTCGGCTACCCGCACGCCGGGATCGTGGGCACGACCTGGCGGGAGGCGTTCCTGGCCATGGTGGCGGCGCTGCTCGGCGACACCGAGCGCTACCCGACGCCGCTGCCACGGCCGGTCGAGGAGATCATGGCCGTGTTCGAGGACGCCGCGCCCGTGCTCGACGAGGTGATGACGCCGCGGCTGGTCCACTTCGACGTGTGGGTGGGCAACGTCTTCCTTGACCTGGCGGGGCCGCCGCGGATCCAGGCCATCATCGACCACGAGCGGGCGTTCTGGGGCGACCCGCTCGCCGAGCTGATCACCCCGACGATCTTCGGCGAGCTACGCGAGGACGACCCGCTGCTGGCGGGCTACCGCGAGGTGACGCCGCTGAAGCTGACTCCGTCGGCGCTCACGCGGCTCGACCTCTACCGGGCCTATCTCTCCCTGATCCTGCTGGTGGAGAACGGACCCCGGCAATACCCGGAGGACGAGTACGCCGGGCTCCGCGATCGGGCCACCGGCTCACTGGTCGAGGTGCTGGACCGCCTCGTACGCTCCTCCCTTGGCGCCCGCGGATAGCCGCGCGCACTGACCGGCGCCGGCGCCTGTGAGCGTGTTCGGCACGCCGAGGTCCGCCGGCGCGGGGGCGTTCCCTGCGCAGGCGAGCGCGCCCTTGACGGTGGTACCGGAAAGGATCGGCGCCGTGTTGCCGGTCAGCAGCGCGGCGCCGAGCAGGCCGGCGCCCACGACGACGAGTTCCCGCGCGCCGCTGACGGTGAGCGCGCCGTGGACACGGGCGTTGAGCAGGTGTACGGCGGCCGGTTTCGTCGCGGCCAGCGTGCCGGTGATCCGGCCGCCGGTGACCACCAGCGAGGCGCCGGCCCGCACCGTGACCGGGCCCGTCACCTCGGCGGCGTCGAGGCAGGTGACGCCCTCGGCGACGGTGAGCGCGCCGCGGTGGACGCCCGTGACGGTGCGGGTGCAGGCGGGCGGCGGCGCGATCGTGGTGACGGTGAAGCTCCCGGCGCGGCCGTGGTTGCCGGCGGCGTCGATCGAGCGGTATTCGATGGTGTGGCGGCCGCGCGGCAGCTTGCCGTACACGAGCGAGTCGATGACCGTGCCCTGCTCCGAGAACGTCCACGGCAGCTCGGAGGAGGTCGGCCAGCCGAAGTAGTTGAACCAGCCGTCGCCGTCCACCCTGGACTCGGAGACCACGTACCCGTCGTGGTCGTCGGTCCCGGTGAGCCGCATCGAGAACGGGCCGTTGTAGACGTAGGCGTCGCCGGACCTGGCCAGCGGCTCGGACAGCTCGTACGCCGTGCTCGGCCGCGCCGCGTCGATCGACCAGGTGAGCTTCTGTCCGCCGAGGGCCGCGGTGAGCGTGTGCGGGCCCGGCCCGAGGTCCAGCTCGCCCAGGTCGAGGTCGGCGGCGTCGCCCTTCACCTGCTTCCCGTCCAGCGTCCACGTGACCTCGGGGACGGCTGCGGCCGGGTGGGTGGTCTCGGCGTACACGACGTCGGCGCGGCCGAGCGGGCGATCGGTCGGCGTGGAGGAGACGAAGGCGGGCTCGACGCCGTCCGGCGGGGTGGTCAGCGCGGTGTCGACCGTCCAGGTGCGTGATCTGGTCATGGACGTCCTGATCGCCGGGTCCCGGATGAAGTCGGTCGGGTCCGAGACGGTGGCGGTGACCGTGTGCGTCCCCGGTGCGAGGTCAAGCGTGCGCAGGTCGAGCGCGTCGCGGTCGCCGGGCAGGTCCCGGCCGTCCACGGTCCAGGCGGTCGTCAGCGAGTGGCTCACGGGGCGCATCGGCTCCACCCACAGCACCCGGTCCGCGCCGACGGGGGCGTCCGCGGGCGCGGAGTCCTGGATCAGCATGGTCTTGGCGGTGATGCGCTGCACCATGATCTCGCGGCTGACCTGGTCGAAGTAGTAACCGAGGCTCTTCATCATCGAGTGCGCGCTCGGCCGCCACACGCCGGTCGTGTAGTACAGGCCGCCCTCGTAGCGGCCGATCGGGCCGCCGGACTCGCTCGGCTCGCCCAGCCAGCGCCACCACTTCCGCTGCTGGTCGCGTAGCTGCTGCTCGGTCAGCAGGGTGTGGTGCGGGCTCGACGGCTCCGGCCCGGTGTAGGCGCCGCCGGGGACGCCGCGCTGGTAGTAGTCGTACTCGTCCTGCAGGCCGCCCAGGGAGTGGCCCAGCTCGTGCGGGCTGATCAGGGCGGACATGCTGTTGCTGCCCGACGCGGTGGCGTACGTGCCGCCGGCGCCGCCGTACGTGCCGCTGTTGCCGAGCGCGAGGATCTGCCTGTTGCCGGAGGTGGTGCCGGCCACCAGGTTCGCGTAGCGGGTGGCGGCGGCGTTGTCCATGGTGATCAGGCGCTGGACGCTGTTCGGGTTGCACCGGCCCCAGAAGCCCATGCCGAGCGGCGTCGTCTTCCTCGGCGAGTCCAGGCCGGGGTCGCAACTGATGCCGGACTCGCCGGAGACGATGTCGATCCGGTAGACGTTGATGTAGTTCCGGTACGACTTGAACGGCTCGATCGACCACATCACCTTGAGGTGCCGGTCGGCGTCGGCCTGGAACCTGGCCTGCTCGGCCTCGGTGTAGCCGTCGCCCATGAGGATCAGGTTGAACCGCTTGCCCGGAGGGCCGGTGACCTGCACCGGCACCACGGTGGCCGCGCCCGGGCCGGCCGACGCGTGGGCGGGGGACGCGGACAAGGGAGCTGAGGGGACGTACAGCACGGCGGCGGCCAGCACCAGGGCCGCGAATCTTCGCATGCCCGCACTATCTCGCAGCCGGCGATCACTGCCCAGCATCCCAGGATCGAGCCGCCGGCGCCCTGCGATCCCACCTGCTCCGAGCGGGCGCCGGCTCGGGCCCCGGACGGGTCAGGCCCCGGGCAGGTCGGCCAGCAGGATGGGTTGCGTGGTGGGTTTGCGGGAGCCGCCCGCCGGCTCCACCGTGAGCGCCACCCGGTCGTCCTCCCGCAGCGGAGCGACCAGGACCGGGGTGGTGACGCCGCCTTCGGCGCGGACGAGGAGCCCGGCTGGGCGGGGGCCGTCGGGGCCCATCAGCCACAGCTCGTACGCGCGAGAGTCCGGCAGCTCCGGCAGGCCGGACGAGGTGAACATCATGCGGCCCGCAGACCGTGAGATCACGACCGTGCCGGTGCCGCCCGAGGTGACCGGCTGCCGTACCGTCCTGGCGTCGGGCGCGGCCAGCACGGCGACCATCTCCTGGTTCCTGGCGGTCAGGTCGCCCAGGTCGCGGCGGGCGTCGAAGGCGACGGCGCCGAGCGCGACCGCGGCCGCCGCGGACACCGCCGCCAGCCCCGCCAGCACCTTCGACCGCCTGCGCCTGAGCGGCACCACCTCCCCGCCGCCCTCGGGCCGTACGGGCATCTCCGGCGCCGTCCTGAACACCGGCTCCTGCCCGGGTGCCATCCCGAACGCCGCCTCCTGCCCCTGCCCGGGCGGCATCCTGAGCGTCGGCGAGTCCTCCGGCGGCGGTGCCACCCCCTGGCCGGCGGCGGGCGGCGCGGCTCCGGGGGCGCGCGTCTGCGGCGGACGCCAGATCGTCGGGCTGTCGTCGGACACCCGCTCCGGCTGCCCGCGCTCTTCCTGGACGTCGCCGCGCCGCGACTCGTGCGCGGCGGCGAGCAGGCGGTCGCGGAGCACGGCGGGCGGCGGCTCGGCCACCGTCTCCGCCAGCCTGGCGGCCGTCTCCCGCAAACGCCGTATCTCGGCCCCGCACCCCTGGCACGCGCGCAGGTGCTCCTCGAACAGCACCCACTCGGCGTACGGCAGTGCGTGCACGGCGTAGGCACCAGAGAGGGTGTGGAGTTCGTCGTTCATTTCCACTCCCACAGTGAGAGGCGGCTCACGCAATGTACTTCGGTGGCTCGGGCACGCCGGATGGCCGTTGGCCTTGCTCATTTCACAGAATGTGAGACAATCTCATCAGGTGATGAATTATGACATGTGTGATCGCGGGCGGCGGACCTGCGGGCGCGGTGCTCGCCCTGCTGCTGGCCAGATCGGGCGTCGAGGTGACGCTCCTGGAGAAGCACGCCGACTTCCTGCGCGACTTCAGAGGCGACACGATCCATCCGTCCACCCTGCAGGTGCTCGACGAGCTCGGGCTGGCCGGGGAGCTGCTGAAGCTCCCGCACCGGAAGCTGTACGAGCCCCGCATGGTGACCGACAGGGGCGAGATCGCGCTGGCCAGCCTGCGCGGGCTGCCCGGCCCCTACAACTACGTGGCGTTCGTCCCGCAGTGGGAATTCCTCAAGATCATCACGTCGGCCGGGGAGCGCTATCCGGGGTTCCGGCTGCTGATGCGGGCGGAGGCGTACGACCTGATCGTCGAGCGCGGAGCCGTGCGCGGGCTGCGCTACCGCGACGAGTCCGGCGAGCACGAGATCAGGGCGGACCTGACCGTCGCGGCCGACGGGCGTCACTCGGTGCTCCGTGAGCGGGCGGGGCTCGTGCCCGAGGAGTTCGGCGCGCCGATGGACGTGCTGTGGTTCCGGCTGCCCTGGCAGGACGGCGATCCCGAGGACTCGTTCCTGCGGGTCTCGACCGGCCACATGATGGTCGCGATCAACCGGGTGAGCTACTGGCAGCTCGCGTACCTGATCTCCAAGGGCGGGTTCGGCCGGCTGGCCGGCGCGGGCATCGACGCGTTCCGCGAGCCCGTGGCGGCGCTGATGCCGTTCCTGGCGAACCGGATCGGGCAGATCAAGAGCTACGACGACGTCAGCGTGCTGACGGTCGCGATCAACCGGCTGCGCCGCTGGCACCGGCCCGGGTTCCTGTGCATCGGGGACGCGGCGCACGCCATGTCGCCGGTGTTCGGGGTGGGGATCAACCTGGCCGTGCAGGACGCGGTGGCCGCCGCCAACCTGCTGGCCGGGCCGCTCAGGTCCGGCGCGCCGATCCCCGAGTCGACCCTGCACCTGCTGCAGAAGCGGCGGATGCTGCCGACCAGGGTCACGCAGGCGGCCCAGCGGCTGGCTCAGAGCGTGCTCATCAGCAGAGCGCTGAAGGGGCGGTTCGACCCGGCCATGGTGCCGCGGAACCTGTCGAAGGTCCCGCTGCTCAGCCAGGTGGGCCCGCGTTTCCTGGGCTTCGGAATCCGTCCCGAGCACGTGGCCACCAAGGAAGTCTGACCGGGCTCGGCCGGGGCGGATGTCAAAACGTGGACATTGGGGTCGGTAGCGGCAGGCTCAGTGGAATACCCTCGTATCTCGTGAGCAGCAATCTTCTGGATCTCGATTCCTGGCGAGCCCTCCCGGCGGCGCAGCAGCCCGACTGGCCCGACCGCGGCGAGCTCGACAAGGTCGTCGCCGAGCTCGGCGGCCTGCCCCCCTTGGTCTTCGCCGGCGAGTGCGACCAGCTCAAGGAGCAGCTGGCCGCCGTCGCCCGCGGCGAGGCGTTCGTCCTGCAGGGCGGCGACTGCGCCGAGACCTTCTCCGGCGCCACCGCCGACGACGTCCGCAACAAGCTCAAGACGCTGCTGCAGATGGCGATCGTGCTGACGTACGCGGGCAAGGTGCCGGTCGTCAAGATCGGCCGGGTCGCCGGCCAGTTCGCCAAGCCGCGATCCAAGCCCACCGAGACCCGCGACGGCATCGAGCTGCCCGCCTACCGGGGGGACATGGTCAACGGTTTCGACTTCACCCCCGAGTCGCGCAAGCCGGATCCGTGGCGGCTGCTCAAGGCGTACCACTCCTCGGCCGTGACGCTCAACCTCGCGCGGGCGTTCACCAAGGGTGGCTACGCCGACCTGCGCCAGGTGCACGCCTGGAACCAGGACTTCGTGGCCGAGTCGCCGGCCGGGCGCCGCTACGAGCAGCTGGCCAGGGAGATCGACCAGGCGCTGGCGTTCATGCGGGCCTGCGGGGCCGATCCCGAAGAGTTCCACACGGTCGAGTTCTACTCCTCGCACGAGGCGCTGATCCTCGACTACGACCGGGCGCTCACCCGCATCGACTCGCGTACGGGGCTCCCGTACGACGTGTCGGCGCACATGGTCTGGATCGGCGAGCGCACCCGCCAGCTCGACGGGGCGCACGTCGACTTCTTCGCCCGCATCCGCAACCCGATCGGCGTCAAGCTCGGTCCCACGACGACGCCGGAGGAGGCGCTGGCGCTGGTCGAGCGGCTCAACCCGGCCAACGAGGCGGGGCGGCTCACGTTCATCACCCGGATGGGCGCCTCCAAGATCCGCGAGCACCTGCCGGCGCTGGTCAAGGAGGTCACCGCCTCCGGGGCGCAGGTGGCCTGGATCTGCGACCCGATGCACGGCAACACGTTCGAGGCGCCCAGCGGGCACAAGACGCGGCGGCTGGACGACGTGCTCGACGAGGTGGCCGGGTTCTTCGAGGTGCACCAGGCGCTCGGCACGCATCCGGGCGGGATCCACATCGAGTTCACCGGCGACGACGTGACCGAGTGCGTCGGCGGCGGGCACGGGATCGTCGAGGGCGACCTCGCGACCCGGTACGAGACGGCATGCGACCCGCGGCTCAACCGCAGCCAGTCGCTCGACCTGGCCTTCCGCGTGGCCGAGCTCTACCGCGGCTGACCACCCGGCCGCCGGGGCTCCCGATCGCCCCGGCTCCCGTGACCCCGTCGGGCCGGACCGCACCTCCGGCCCGGCGCCCGCACGGAACGCTCCATCCCCGGCGCGCGCCGGGGATGGAGTCTCGTCTGTGTGCCGGTGGCGGCGTCTCGCCGCTGACCTGCCCGCCGCCGGTACGCCAACGGCCGTGGGACCGCAGGCGCCGCCGGGCGATGGGGCGGTCGTGAATTGGCGGGCGTGCGTGATCTGCGTCTCATTGCCTGGGCGGACTAAACCGATTTCCGGTGAATTGTGAGACTCCACGACTAGGATCACCCAGAAAGAGAGCAAAATTCTGGGAGATGAACGTGGACAGTGCCCCGGAGGGGGTGGACCCTAACGTCCCCAACGTCGCGCGCATGTACGACTACTTTCTCGACGGCAAGGACAATTTCGCGGCCGACCGGGCAGCGGCGGAGCAGATACTCAAGACGTTCCCCAACACCAAGCAAGGAGCCCGGGCGAACCGGGCGTTCCTGCGCCGGGCGGTGCGGCACCTGGTGGACGAGGGCGTCCGGCAGATCATGGACCTGGGCGCCGGGCTGCCGACCCAGGGGAACACCCACGAGATCGCCCCGGAGGCACGCGTCGTCTACGTGGACTACGACGCCGTGGTGTGCGTGCACGGCAGGGCGCTGCTGGCCAGGAAGGACAACGTCGACTTCATCCAGGCCGACGTCCGCGAGCCGGACGCGCTGCTGGAGAAGCTGGGCGGCCTGGTGGACTTCAGCAAGCCCGTCGCGTTCCTGATGCTGGCGGTCCTGCACTTCATCCCGGACGACATCGCGTACGACGTGGTGACGAAGCTGCGGAAGGTGAGCGTCCCCGGCAGCCGGCTGGTGATCAGTCACGCCGTGGACAGCACGCCGGACACGACCCCGCAGGCGCTGGAGATCTACAAGAAGGCCACGGCCTCGCTCAGCCTCAGGACCCGCGAGGAGATCCTGCGTTTCTTCGACGGTTACGAGCTGGCCGAGCCGGGGCTGACGTACCCGAACGGGTGGCGCCCCGAGGACCCGGACGCGCCGGGAAACGGCGTCGACTTCGGATACGTGGGCGTCGGCCGCAAGCTCTGACGTAAAAAGAGGCCCCGCCGGCCGGCCAGGCGGGGCTTTCACATGCTGCCGGTCAGTTCTTCTCGGCGTTCTTCAGCTCCTCGCTGAGCTCCGTCCTGATGGCGTCCATGTCGAGCGCCCGCACCTGCCGGATCAGGTCCTCGAGCGCCGGGCCCGGGATGGCGCCGGCCTGGGCGAAGACCACAATGCCGTCGCGGATCGCCATGAGCGTCGGGATCGAGGTGATGTCGAAGCCCTGCGCGAGCCCCTGCTCGGCGTCGGTGTCGATCTTGCCGAACGTGATGTCGTCGTGCTTGTCGGACGCCTGCTCGAAGATCGGCCCGAACTTCTTGCACGGCGGGCACCACTCGGCCCAGAAGTCGAGCAGGACGATCCCCTTGTCGGCGATGTCGTTGAAGTTCTTCTCGGTTACCTCGATGGTCGCCACAAGTGGCTCCTTGCTCGTCGTCGTCGATGTTCATGGAGTAGAACCGCTACCCGCACACAAGCATTCCAGCTCCACGCGAGCGCAAACTCCGCTACAAGAGGGGACGCGGCCCCACGAGCGACGGCCCCGCCCTCCGTTCAATTCGCATGATGAGAGCTCGGAGAGGGGGCGGAGCCGTCATGGTGAGAGCTCGGGGAGGGGGCGGAGCCGCCAGGGCCATGTTCTTGGACCGTGCCCCCGAATTTCCTGCTCAATTCCTGCATGAAGGACTTGGACTTGGCCGACAGCGCCCATCGATCGCCCACAAGGTAGAGGCCACCGTACATCCCGGCGTAGTCAAGCCACTCACGCTGACCTTCGGCCGTATCGAAGTCGAGGAACACATAGGGGACCCCGTCGCTGGTGCATTCCCCTTTCCGGTAATCCAGAGCCTTGAGGGTGATCTTGGCGGTGCAACCGGTGGCGGCCGCCAACTGCTCAACGGTGTAGGTCCGCGGAGCCTTTCCGCTGGGGCCGGCGGTGCTCACCGCCGACCCCGGCCCACTGTCCGCATCGGCCTGCACGCTGCATCCGGTCAGCGCGAGCGCCGCGGCGATGACCAGCAGCGACAGGACGATGTCTCCGCGATCACGCCTTCTGACGACGCCGGTCACACGCGCCACAGCCCCTGGCGCGGCGCCCTGAGCGCCTCGCGGGCGGAAGAAGCCAGCCACGATCTTGTCCCTTCCCGAGCTGATTCGGTCTTCCTCTGAGCGATGCGCATGAGGCCGGCGCGGCCAGGTCACTTGGCCGCGCCGGGCCTCCTCTTCTGTCCGGAACCCTGCTTGATTCAGGGTCAGCGGCAGCGCCTGCCGCTGTTGATGCAGTCGACGACCTGCTTCATCTGCTGTTCATTCATCAGGCTGATGAAGTCGCTGTGGTCGGTGATCGGCTTGTGCAGTTCCTCAGGGAAGCCGTCGACGGCGAAGTTGGGGCCCTGCGGCACGTTGTAGACGAGCCGGTGTTCCAGCGCCGGGATGGGCTGGAAGCCCTGCGGGCAGGCACCGTCGGCCTGGGGGAAGGTGACGTGGGTCCGATGGTTGGCGCTGTCGATGTTCGCGCCGTCCCAGCAACTCTGGAAGTCGAAGACCCGTACGAGCCTGCTGCCTCGCGGGCAGAGCGGGTATTTGTCCGTCAACTGGCGATTCTCGAACCCGGTGCAGGTCCACCCGGCGTTGGGTTCGGCCCCGCCGACCCTGGCGTTACCGGTGATGATGCGGAGGAATTGCGGAGCCGGCACTACCTTGCTGGTCGGGTTGCCCTTGAAGGTGATCTGTACCGAAACCGGAGTGAGGATCTTGCCGACGTTCAGGTCGAGCCCGCCACCTCGCCGGTTGGCGTCGAACTCCTGCTGACCCAGCGCCCTCACCACAGGCCAGTAGTGCGTGGACTTGTCACCGTTGCGGCAGGTGGTACTGGCCGCCAGCAGGCTCTCATTGGTGGACTGGTTGTTCGTGGACACGTTCCCCACGTAGTCGTGCGTGTGCTGTGCACCGTTGGACACGCCGGGCGCCACGATGACGTTGTCGGAGTTGAAGATCCGCCTCTCGTTGCGCCCGCAGTCCACGCTGAAGGTTCCCCTGGAGCCATTCTGCTGCGTGCGGGGTGTACTCACGTTCGGCCGCACCGACCGGATGTCGACGAAGTCCGCCGGGACGGGCCCCCTGGCCTGGTCCCCGTCGTTCCCGTCGTTGCCGTCGTTGCCGTCGTTGCCGTTGTTGCCGTCGTTGCCGTTGTTGTCCCCGTTCCCCGGGGCGCCATTCCGGAGCTCACAGGTCCCCAGGGTCTGCAGGCCGGCCGGCGGCTGGGCGCCGGCACGCTGGAAGGCGATCTGGATCCGCTGGAGGGTTGCTACCCGCTTGTCCCGGAGCGGGCCAAGGATCGCGTTCTGCACGAAGTTGGCGCCACCTTCCCCCGCCGAGGTCGCCAGCCGCTGATTCGCCTCAGCGATCTGGTTCTCCAACAGCTGCAGGTTCCGCTGGACCTCCGCCTGAGCACGAGCGGGGACTTGCCCCAGCCTGTCCGCTACAGCGGGGCAGGAGATTTGGCCGGCGGCACCACCGTTGTTCTGCTCACCGTTGCCCTGGTCGCCGTTGTTCTGGTCGCCGTTGCCCTGGTCGCCGTTGTTCTGGTCGCCGTTGCCCTGGTCGCCGTTGTTCTGGTCGCCGTTGCCCTGGTCGCCGTTGTTCTGGTCGCCGTTGCCCTGGTCGCCGTTGTTGTTTCCTGTCCCGTCATCCTGCACAGCGCAGGTGGCAAGGCCCTGCAGGCCGGCCGGCGGCTGGGCGCCGGCACGCTCGAAGGCGATCTGGATCCGCTGGAGGACTGCTACCCGCTTGTCCCGGAGCGGGCCAAGGATCGCGTTCTGCACGAAGTTGGCGCCGCCCTCCCCCGCCGAGGTCGCGAGCCGCTGATTCGCCTCAGCGATCTGGTTCTCCAACTGCTGCAGGTTCCGCTGGACCTCCGCCTGAGCACGAGCGGGGACTTGGCCCACCCGATCCGCCACAGAAGGGCAGGAGATCGCCGGCGCGAAGCCCGTGCCGGATGCCCCGCTTGCCGCCGCCGCCCCGGCTCCGGCCGTGAGCCCACCGCTCATGACAGCCAGGGCCGCGAGTAAGGCCGCCGTCCTTCCACGGAAGGGTGAGCCCTTTTGGTGTCTCATCGCAATCCCTCTCTCGTCTGCAGATGCGCCCCGCCGCCCGACCTGCAGGTCGGCGGGACCGTCCGCCTTCGAGAGCAGATACGCGCCCGAATGCTTGAAAGGTCAAATGAACTCTTGTGTCAAGAACCTCGTAAGAATTGACCACGAATCGTGATCAAGCGATAACTTTTCGTTGCTCGACCAGGGCCTGGGCTGTCCCCCCGTACGGGACCCCAAACGAGAGGGCCCCGGACTTTGCCGGGGCCCTCTGCCTCACTTCTTGACGGGCATCGCCTACATCGCATACGCCGTCGACCGACAGGTCCGGCCGCACGCCGGCGGCCCGTAGTTAGGACTTGCCTCCCGGCAGAGTCAGACCGATGATCACCGGATCATGGTCGGAGGAGCGATAGGCGTCCGGCTTGTAGAGGCCGGGCGGGTTGTACTCGGTGTTGTAGTCGAGGATGCGCGGCTCGTCGGCGTTGATGTGCCAGATGGTCGCGCTGGTCACCCGCTTGAGCAGCTGCTTGCCGACGAGGGCGTGGTCGAGCTCGCCCGCGAGCCCGTCGAACAGGTAGCTGTAGCGCAGCGGCGCGGGCACGAACCGCTTGGTCACGCTGGTCAGGCCGCCCGCCTCGAGGGTGTCGATCGGGTCCTCTTCGCCGTAGGCGTTGAGGTCGCCGAGCACGATCGGGTCCGGCAGGTCCTCGACGATGCCCAGCAGCGCCTGGGCCTGCCGCACGCGGGTGGCGTTCCAGCAGCTCTGGCCGTCGCCCTGATCGGCGTCAGGGCCACTGGACGGGCAGGTGCCCTTGGACTTGAGGTGGTTGACCACCATCGTGAACGGCTGGCCACCGCTCTTCCTGCGGAAGGTCTGGATCAGCGGCGGACGGCTGAACACCGCGTCCTGCGACGCCTGGGTCTCGCCGACCGGGGTGAGCTTGCCGGGCTTGTAGATCAGGCCGACCTGGATGGCGTCGGTCCCTGGGTACGGGTGCGCGAGCGCCGCGTACGTGCCCGCGCCGACCTCGGCGTTGACCGCGTCCACCAGCGCCTGCAGCGCGGTCTGGCCGTTGTTCTCGACCTCCATGAGGGCGACCGCGTCGGCGTTGAGCCCCTTGAGCGCGGCCACCAGCTTGGCGAGCTGGCGCTGCTGCTCCGCGGCGTTCGTGGCGCCGCGCGAGCCGAGCGTGGTGAACCAGTTCAGGGTGTTGAACGAGGCCACCTTGACGTTTCCGAGCACAGGGAACGGCTTCGGCAGGCGGAAATTGAGGTTCTTGTAGGCGATGGGCTTGGTGGGCTGCAGCCGGTACCGGCCGAACCCGTACCCGAGCACGCCGGTGATCCCGGCGGCCACGTCGCCGGCCCGCACGATGGGCGGCAGGGTGGCAGGGTTCTCCCTGTTCGAGCCGTCGTCGACGAGCAGCGAGCGGCGCGTGTTCAGCGCCGGGTCCACGCCGGACCGGTCCGTCGGCTGGAACAGCCGCCCCTGGGAGGCGAGCGTGACCTCGCCGAAGCGGCCCAGGTTGTAGTGGTCGCTGACGGTCAGCACCTGCGGGAACGTGAGGAGTATGTTCTCGACGGGCTCCAACCCGTCGGAGGGCAGCGTGTACGACCGCGCCGCCACGCTCCCCGTGCCGCACACGTCCACGGCGGTGACCGGCGACAGCTCGGTCCACCCGTTGAACTCGGTCGCCCGCCCGGTGACCAGCACCCGGTCGCCGACCTTGACGTCCTTGAACGTGTCCCGCGCGAACGCGAACAGTCCCTCGGAGGTCTGCGGGTCGGCGTCGGGCTGGGTGTCCTGCAGGAAGAAGCCGCTGAGCTGGTCGGTCCGCTGGAAGTCGGCGGTCACGACGCCCTCGACCCGCACGGTCTGGCCGGGCAGCGGGGTGGCGGCGCCCGCGCCCTGCACCTGGGCGACGCGGTGGGTGGCGGGGGTGTCGCAGGG
>NZ_VCJS01000163.1 GCF_005893125.1 Nonomuraea basaltis
CGCAGGGGGAGGCCGGGTCGGCCACGGCCGGCGTAGCGGATAGGGCTACAGCAACCATGGCAGCCAGGGACGCTCGGGATAAAACGCGCATGCCCGGCACTTTAGAGGTATTTTCGACCGCATATTTCCACGTAAAAGTGGATAGAACATTAAAACATCGAACCTTGACACGAGCCCTCGCGGGTATGACCTGTGCATGGACTGGGTCACCTGCGCGTATTCGGCTGCCTGCACCGGAATCGCAAGCAAGCCGTCCGGCCTTTGCCTCGCCCACCTGTCACCCGAACAACTCCCTGAGGCGCTCGACCAGATGTCCCCCGGCCGTCTGATCGACCTGCGCGGCACGACCGTCACCAGCGACCTGCTGGCCAGGGTGCTTGAGGCCACCGGCGGCAGGCCCGGCAGGGCGCGGCTGGACCGGGCCAGGTTCACCGGCGACGTCCGGCTGCCGGGCGTGACGTTCGCCGGCGACGTGTCGCTCGACGGCGCCAGGTTCGACCGGCTGGCCTCGTTCTTCGGCGCCCGCTTCGAGGGCAACGTGTCGCTGGCCGGCGCCAGGTTCGCCCGCGAGCTCTCCTTCCACGGCGTCACCGTGCGCGGGCACGTCTCGCTCGACCGGGCCGTGATGGCCCGCGACGCGCTGTTCAGCCAGGCCGTCTTCGGCCACGGGCTGTCCTGCGAGCGGGCCAGGTTCGACGGGTACGCCACCTTCGACGGCGCCCGCCTCGGCGACGGAGCCGCGTTCCGGGGGGCGCGCTTCGGCCGTACCCTGTCCTTCCGCAAGGTCAGCGGGCACGCCGGGTTCGAGGCCGCGCACTTCGCCGCGGACGCGTACCTGTCGGCCACCGGCCGGCTGTCGGCGGCCCGTGCCCGCGCCGACGGGCTGCTGGACGTGGCGGTCGCGCGGTGCGGCGTGGACCTGCGCAGGGTGGAGGTGGCGGGGGCGACCTCGCTGAAGCTGACCGACTCGCAGGCCGACCTGGAGGGCGCGGTGCTGCGCGGCCCGGCCACGGTGAGCGGCCGGGGCACCTCCACGCTGACCTCGCTGCGCCAGGTGGAGGCGAACGACCTGGCGCTGCGCGGGCTGGACCTGTCGGCATGCAGGTTCGCCGGGCTCGCCCACCCGGCTGCGGTACGGGTCAAGGACTGCACGTTCGCGCTCACCACGCGCGGCATGCGGGTGAGCCTGCGCCGGCCGATGCTGCGCTGGTTCTCCCGGCGCAGCGCGCTGGCCGACGAGCATGGCATGGGCGGGTCCGCCACCGGCGACCCGGGGGCCACACCGGACCGGCTGGCCGCCCTCTACGCCGGATTACGGCCCAGCGACCGCGCCACCTCGGCCGACTTCGCCTTCGCCGCCATGGAGATGCGCCGAAGGGCCGGCCACCGGTGGTGGCTGTCGGTGTCGTGGCTGCTGTACGGATACGGCATGCGCAGGGGGCGGGCGGTGGCCTGGTTCGCGGTGCTGGCGGCGATCGCCGCGGCCGCCGTGCTGTGGTCCTCGAGCGGCCACAGCGCGGCGACGCACCGCTAGAGCTGCGCGACGATGGCGGCGATGGCGCGGAAGTGGGACGAGCGCCAGCCGCCGCCCATGATCCTCCGGGACAGCTGCTGCAGTTCGTCGCCGGGGTCGAAGCCTTCGTGGTCGAGGAACAGCCTGGTGCCCTTGCCCTCGGGCGCCAGCCGCCACGTGACCGTCCAGTCGGCCCGCTTGCCGTCGCTCCAGCTGATCTTCAGCAGCCGCTCCGGATCCAGCTCCAGCACCTGGCAGTAGACGATCCCGTCGAATCCGACCTGCTTCTTGGGCTCGGTCCTGAACGTGAACCGGTGCCCGACCTCCGGCTTGAAGTCGTTGGGCATGAGCCACCTGGCGACCAGGTCGGGCTCGGTGAGCGCCCGCCACACCTTCGCCGGAGGATGCGCGATGAACTGGTCGAGCCTGATCGCGCGCAGGTCTTCAGCCGTCCTGTCGTCGGGCATCGTCCTCGTCTTCCATCTCGTCGAGCAGGGTCGTCAGGTTCACGAGCTTCTCCCGCCAGAACCGTTCGTACGGGGTGAGCCAGTCGCGGATCTCCATGAGCGGCGCGGGCTCCAGCCGGTAGTGGCGCTCCCTGCCCTTGCGGGTCTCGGCCACCAGCCCCGCGTCCCTGAGCACCCTGAGATGCTCGGACACGCTGGGCCGGCTCATGTCGAACCGCTCGGCGAGCCGGCCGGCGGGCTGGCCGCCCTCCTCCAGCAGCAGGCGCAGCAGCTCGCGCCTGGCCGGGCTGGCCAGCGCGGTGAACACGTGGTCGGCGGTCATAGCTCGCTGACGACGAAGCCGTTGCCGAAGGGGTCGTTGAACAGCAGTTGCCGGCCCCACGCCTCGTCGCTGGGGCCCTCGAAGGCGACCTCGTTCTCGCGCAGCCGGGCGGCCAGCGCGTCGAGATCGGGCGCGCCCACCACCAGGCCGCCGATCGGCGCCATCCCGGGGAACCAGGAGGCGAGCAGGAGCGTGGTTTCGGCGCCCTTCGGGGCTACGGTGAGCCAGCGGCCCATCGGGAACGGGTTGTCGCTGCGCACCTCGAAGTCGAGCACGCCGTTGTAGAAGGCCAGGGCCCGCTCCTGGTCGGCGACGGGCACGGTGACGGTGAGGATGGATGAGATCGGCATGCCAGCCACTATACGTAGGTTTTTTCCTACGTAACAACCCGACTCTCGAAATATCAGGGAATTCCCGGAGTGAACCCCTGGGGTGACCCTTCGTACACTGGGGACCATGCGCATCGACGACTACGTGTCCGAGCTCGACCGCGCGATCACCGGCCCGCACGGGCCCAAGCGCGACCTGGTCGTCGAGGCGCGCGACAGCCTGATCGACAGCGCTGACACGCTGGAGGCCGACGGCCTGACCAGGGCGGAGGCGGAGCGGATCGCGGTGGCGGAGTTCGGGCCGGTCGCCGAGATCGCCCCCGGCTACCAGGCCGAGCTGACCTCCTCGTCGGGGCGGCGGCTGGGCATCCTGCTGTTCATCAGCGTGCCGATCACCGTGCTCATGTGGTCGGTGCTGTGGCGCATGTACCCGCCCGCCGACGACACAGTCTGGGCGACCCAGCCCGGCTGGTACTGGCCGGCCTCCCGGCTGCTCGACATCCTCCAGCTCGGCGTCGGCATGTACGGCGGGCTCGCGCTGTTCGTGCTGGGCCGGGGCGCCCGATGGGTCCGCCGGCCCCGGCTGATCACCAGGTCGCTCGGGCTGGTCGTGTGGATCTCCCTGCCGGTCACCGCCGGGCTCGGCCTGCTGCTCACGTTCGGCGCGGCCGGATCCAACAGCCTCGAGTTCCTGCCCGCCCTGCTGGCCAACCTGGCGACCTCGGCGTTGTGGGGCATGCAGGTCTACTGCGCCACGCGCTGCCTGCGCATCACTCGCGCCTCGCGACCGCACGCCCAGCCGTCACGCTGACCCGGCCGCCCCATCAGCTCGATGTCCTGACCTCCGCGCGGAGCACGCTGCCGATCACATGGGTGAACTCGCGCCAGGCAGAGCGTTCGCCCTCGAGCTGCTTCCTGCCCGCGGCCGTCAGCCGGTAGGTGCGGCGCTTGCGCCCGCCTACCGTGGCCCACTCGCTCGACAGGTAGCCGATGCGCTCCAGCCGGCGCAGCGCCGGATAGACCGTGCCCGTCGGCACGATCAACGCTCCCCCGCTGCGCTCCTGCAGCGCCTCGATGATGGCGTAGCCGTGCAGCGGCTCGCGCTCCAGCACTGACAGGAGCAGCGCGTCCATGTGCCCGCGCAGCGCGTCCGGATTCATGTCTCAGATCTTAGGCAACCGCGCAGCATGTAGCCAGTCTACATGTAGGCTGTCTATATGTAGGTAGGCACAACAACGGAGTCGTGATGGATGTACTCGACCTGGCACGCACGCAGTTCGCGGTGACCAGTGGCCTGCACTTCCTGTTCGTCGTGCTCACGCTGGGGCTGGCGCCACTGGTGGCGATCATGCACACCCGCTGGGCGATGTCGGGCCGGCCGCTGCACAAGGCGATGACCCGGTTCTGGGGGCAGATCTACGTCGTCAACTACGCGCTGGGCATCGTGACCGGGCTGGTGATGGAGTTCCAGTTCGGGCTGTCGTGGAGCGGGCTGTCCCACTACGCCGGCGACGTGTTCGGCGCGCCACTGGCCATGGAGACGCTGGTGGCCTTCTTCCTGGAGTCCACGTTCCTGGGCTTGTGGATCTTCGGCTGGGGCCGGCTGCCCAAGTGGCTGCATCTGGCGTGCATCTGGCTCGTGACGCTGACGGCGTACGCGAGCGCGTTCTACATCATGGTGGCCAACTCGTACCTGCAGAACCCGGTCGGGTCCGTGGTGAGCGGCGGCCGGATGGAGCTGGTCGACTTCGGCGCGCTGCTCACCAACAAGGCCCTGGTGTTCTCGTTCCCGCACGTGGTCGGGGCGGGGCTGTTCACGGGGGCCATGGTGATGGTGGGGGCCAGCGCGTACCAGCTGCGGCGCCGCACCGACCAGGTGGAGTTCTTCACCAGGTCCTTGCGCACCGGCGTGGTCGTCGCCGCGATCGGGATCTTCATCACGATGGGGTTCGGGTACGCGCAGTTCGCCGGGGTCCAGGAGGGCAAGTTCGACAACACGGCGGCGGCGATCGGGCTCGCGGTCATGATGGAGATCGGGCAGCTGCTGGGGCTGATCGTGCTGCTCGCGATGCTGCCGATGATCCGCGTCCTGCCGCGCTGGCGGTGGACGCACCGGCTGCTGATGGCCATGACGCCGCTGCCGTTCATCCTGTCGATCATGGGCTGGGTGGCCAGGGAGGTCGGACGGCAGCCCTGGATGATCTGGGAGAAGCTGACCGTGGCCGACGCCATGTCACCGGGGCTGACCTCGGGGATGGTCACGGCGTCGCTGATCGGGTTCGTGGCCGTGCTGGGGCTGCTGGCGGTCGTCGACTACGTGCTCATCGCGCGGGTGGTCCGGCGCGGGCCGCGCGGCCTGGACCTCGGCGCCGCCGCCGGCGAGCCCCGTACGCCCGCGATGAGCTACTAGGAGTGCTGACATGGAAGTGATCTGGTTCGCCCTGTTCGCGGCGCTGCTGGTGGGATATTTCGCTCTTGAGGGGTTCGACCTGGGGGTCGGGCTGCTGCTTCCCGTCCTGGGCCGGACGCGGGAGGGCCGGGACCGGATGGTGGCCGCGGTGGCGCCGTACGTGCTGGCCAACGAGGTGTGGCTGGTGGCGGTGGCCGGCACGATGTTCGGGGTCTACCCGCTGCTCGAAGGGGAGGTGCTGTTCGCGCTGTACCCCGTGGTCGTGGCGATGCTGCTGAGCTGGGTCGTGCGGGACGCCGGGCTGTGGTTCCGGCGCAGGATCGACGGCCCGCGGTGGCAGGGGTTCTGGGACGCGATGATCGCGTTCGGGTCGCTGGGGCTGTCGTTCGGCTGGGGCATGGCGCTCTACGCGGCGGCCACCGGGTTCGAGGCGTCGCCCGTGCACCCGGTCGGGCTGATGCTGGGCGTGGTGGTGACCATGCTGTTCGCGATGCACGGGTGGACGTTCCTCGCGTGGCGGGCGCCGGGCGACTTCGGCGCGACCCGGTCGGGGCGGGCCCTGCTGCTCACGGGGGCGGTCGCCGCGCTGCCCGCCGCGGGGGTGCTGGCGGGGGCGATGCCGTACCTGCTGGGGCACAGCGCGCCCGCCGCTACCTTGAATGTGCTGAGTGTCATGGTCCTGCCGTTCGCACCCATCATGCTGGGCGCGCAACTATGGGTATGGCGCACTTTCCGTCCCGGAAAGGACGCCTTCCGGCTCCCGTCGTTCTTCTGAGGACACGTGCATAAGGATCTCCTTCGGCTCATGCGGGCCGAGCGGTCGGTACGCCGCCACCTGGCCGTCACCCTGGCCGCGGCCGTGCTGGCGGGACTGCTCGTGCTGGTGCAGGCCGAACTGCTCGCCGGCGTGCTGTCCGGCCGGTTCGCCGCCACCGCCCTGGCAGGGCTGGCGGCGGTGGTGGGCGTGCGGGCGTTGCTCGCGTGGACCCAGGGCGTCTTCGCCGGGCGTACCGCGACCGGGGTCAAGTCGGCGCTGCGCCATCGGCTGCTGGCCCGTTTGCAGGAGCTCGGCCCCGCGCGGCTCACCGCGCACCGCTCCGGCGAGCTGGTCACTTTGACGGGCCGGGGCCTGGACGGGCTGGACGCCTACCTGACCGGCTACCTGCCGGCGATCGCGGTGGCCGGGGTGGTGCCGCTGGCCGTGCTCGTCCGGCTGTTCGCCGCCGACCTCGGGAGCGCGGTCATCGTTCTGGTCACGCTCCCGCTGATCCCGGTCTTCGGCGCGCTGGTGGGCATGACGACCAAGGCCGTGACCGAGCGCCAGTACCGGGCGCTGTCGCGGCTCGGCGGCCACTTCCTCGACGTGGTGCGCGGGCTGCCCACCCTGCGGGCCTTCGGCCGGGCGCGCTACCAGGCCACCGTCATCCAGCAGGTCGCCGACGCGCACCGGAGCGCCACCATGCGGACGTTGCGGGTGGCGTTCCTGTCGTCGCTGGTGCTGGAGCTGTGCGCGTCGCTGTCGCTGGCGCTGGTGGCGGTGCCGATCGGGCTGCGGCTGCTCGGGGGGTCGCTGGATCTGACGACGGCGCTGCTGGTGCTGCTGCTGGCGCCGGAGGCATACCTGCCGCTGCGGGCCATGGGGACGCGCTTCCACGCCTCCATGGAGGGCGTGGCCGCCGCCGACGCGGCCTTCGCCGTCCTGGACTCCACCGAGGACGACCGTGCCACTGCGGTACGGCGAGCCACCGGGGACGCGCTCGATGCGGCGGGCCGGCCGGTCGCCGCTTCGAAGGGCGCTCCGGAGATCCGGCTGGAGAACGTGACCGTCCGCTACCCGGACAGAGACGACGCCGCGCTGGAGAACGTCACGCTCACCATCGGCCCGCGCGAACGGGTCGCCCTGGTGGGCGAGAGCGGCGGCGGCAAGAGCACGCTGCTCCACCTCGTCCTCGGCTTCATCCAGCCGTCGGAGGGGCGGGTCCTCGTCGACGGCACGGACCTGCGCGATCTGGACGCGGCGAGCTGGCGGGCGCGGCTGGCGTTCGTGGCGCAACGGCCGCACCTGTTCACGACGTCGGTGGCCGACAACATCCGGCTCGGGGCTCCCTCTGCCTCTCTGGAGGACGTACGCCGCGCCGCGGCCGCCGCGCACGCCGACTTCGTGGAGGCGCTCCCCCAGGGATTCGGCACCATGGTGGGCGAGCGCGGCGCCAACCTGTCCGCCGGCCAGCGGCAGCGGATCGCGCTGGCGCGCGCCTTCTGCCGTCCCGGCGCGTCGGTGCTGCTGCTCGACGAGCCCACGGCTCGGCTGGACGGGCGCAGCGAGGCCGCCGTGGTGGCGGGAACGGCGGAGCTGGCCCGCGACCGGACCGCCGTCATCGTCGCGCACCGGCCCGCCATGATCGACCTGGCCGACCGCGTCATCCGCATCCACGAGGGCCGCATCATCTCCGACACCACCCGCACGTCCCACTCCCCCGCCACCAGACCAGGCACCACCCAACCGAGAGCGACGGCCGCCCAAGAGGGCTCCTCCGAGGGGCACGCCGCCGCAGCCGACGCGGAAACCAGCGGAAGAGCCGATGGCGAGGGTCCTCAAGGGCGTGACCAGGTGGCGGCGACGCGGCGGGAAGGGGGCGAGCGATGAATCGGCGCATGGGGAAGCGGCTGGTCTGGGCCGTGCTGGCCGGGGCGGCGGCGGACCTGGCCGGGCTCGGCCTGATCGCCGCCGCGGCGTGGCTGATCACCAGGGCCGCCCAGCAGCCGCCCCTGGCCGCACTGAGCGTGGCGATCGTGGCGACCAGGGCGTTCGCCACGAGCAAGGGCGTCTTCCGCTACGTCGAGCGCCTCACCGGCCACGACGTCGCGCTGCGCGCCCAGGCCGGCACCCGGGAGGACCTCTACCAGGCCCTGATCCCGCCCCAGCAGCCCCGCCACGGCGGCGCGGACCTGCTCAGCCGCATGGTCGACGACACCGAGGCCGTACAGGACCTGCTCGTCCGCTGCCTGCTGCCCGCGGCCGCCGCGGCCATCGCCGGGCTGGCCGCCGTCGTCGTCGGGCTGGCCATCCTCCCGGTGGCGGCGCTGGTGCTGGTCGCCGGGCTGGTGCTGGCCGGGGTGCTGCTGCCCGCCGGTACGGCCGCCGCCGCCCGCCGCTGGTCGGCCAGGATCGCCCCGGCGCGGGCGGCGCTGGCGGGCCGGGTGGCCGACCTGGTGCACGGCTCCGCCGACCTGGCCGCGTACGGCGCCGACGACGCGGCACTGGGCAAGGCGCTGTCCGCGGACGAGGCGCTGGCCGCGCTCGAACGCCGCCAGGCCCGCGTCCACGCCGCCGCCCTGGCCGGGGGCACGCTGGTGCAGGGGCTGACGGTCGCGGCCGTCGTCCTGCTCGCTCAGGCGGCCGGGGCCGGCTCGGTCGGTACGGCGGTGCTCGCGCTGACCGCCCTGGTGTCCTTCGAGCCCGTTCTCCCGCTGGCGGCGGCCGGCGAGCGGATGGCGGGCATCACGGCGGCGCTCAGGCGGCTGCGCGAGGTCCGCTCCGCCGCCCCTGCCGTCACCGAACCCGCCACGCCCGCGCCCAGGCCGGAAGCGCCGCTGACCATCGAGATCGCCGACCTCGTGGTCCGCCACACCGCCCGCCCCGTCTCGGACGAGCCGCCGGCGCACGACACCGCCGCCCTCTCCGCGGCCTCCGCACGCGACGGCGCCCCCGGCGAGACCGCGCCGGACGGCGGCCGGCCGGCGCTGGACGGGGTGTCGTTGCGGCTCACCCCCGGCAGGCGGATGGCGATCGTCGGGCCGAGCGGAGCGGGCAAGAGCACGTTGCTGGCCGCGTTGATGCGACTGGTGGAGCCGGAGTCCGGAAGCATCAGAGTCAACGGCGTGGACATCCGGGACCTCGCCGCCGACGACGTGCGGACGCTGATGACGGGCCTCACCCAGGACCCGTACATCTTCCGCGCCAGCCTCCGCGACAACCTGCGCCTGGCCGGCCCCGAGGCCGACGGCGAGACGCTGCGGCGCGCCGTACAGGATGCCAGGCTGGACGGCTGGGTCGAGCGGACCGGGTGGGACGCCGAGCTGGGCGAGGACGGCAGGACCGTGTCGGGCGGGCAGTTGCAGCGGCTGGCCCTCGCCAGGGCGCTGCTGTACGACCCGCCGGTGCTGCTGCTCGACGAGCCCGCGGAGGCGCTCGACGAGGAGACGGCCGACCGGCTGATGAGCGACCTGCTCGACGTGACCAGGGACCGCACCACGCTGCTCGTGACGCACCGCCTCAAGGGGCTGGAGCTGGTCGACGAGATCGTGGTGCTCGAGGAGGGCCGCGTCGTCCAGCGCGGGCACCACGACGAGCTCGTCGCCGTGCCCGGCTACTACCGCGACCTATGGGAGTCCGAGGTCCTGACCAGGAGGTAAGCCCGCCCCAGAGCCGGGCCTTGTGTTTGCGTCGCCATCAGGTTTAAACTGCAAACCAGTTTGAGAAATCGAGGAGTTTGCGATGCCGGATGACGAGCGGACACCGAGCCCCGAGGAGATGCTCCGCGTCATCGAGGAGCAGCAGGTCGCCACCACGAAATACCTGTACGGCAACCAGTTGCTGCTCTACGTGCCCTGGGGCGTCGCCTGGCTGCTCGGATTCACCGCGTACTTCCTGCACTACGGGCTCGACGGGCGGCCATACGCGCCGATCTCCGCGACGCAGGCGCTGGCCGTGCTGATGATCGCCCAGCTCGTGGCGGGGGCGCTGGTCGCGTACGGGATCGGGCGGATGAACCGGGCGGTCCGCGGCGGCAGCAAGGCCCAGGGCACGATGTATGGCTATGCGTGGTTCGCCGGGATGACGCTGGTGGTCATCATCGCCACCAGACTGAGCCCTCTGCTACCGCCCCACGAGACCGGCCTGGTCTGGGCGGGCGCGTCGCTGACGATCGTGGCGGTCATGTACATGGCCGGCGGCGCGGTCTGGCTCAACTGGCGGATGTTCTTCATCGGCGTCTGGGTCGCGGCCGTCAACGGGCTGGGCGTGCTGCTCGGCGCCGGCTGGCACGCGCTGCTGACGGCGGTGCTGCTGGGAGGTGGTTTCATCGCCGCGGGCATCTGGCTGAGGTGGCGCGCATGACGGCGGAGCCTGCGAGGGAGTGCCGTCGCCTGGAGGAGCGGCGGGAGCGGAGCGACCAGAGCGGGGGAAGGCGGCGGCATATGGCGACCGAGCCGCCGAACGGAGTGAGGCCATGAGCAAGGCGGTGCCGGAGCTCGATCCTGTGATCCACGCCCAGGCCAGGCTCCGGGTGGTCGCCGCGCTCAACGTCCTCGGCGACGGGGACGAGATGGCCTTCGGGTCGCTCAAGGACCTGCTCGGCATGACGGCGGGCAACCTGTCGGTCCACCTGACCAAGCTCGAAGAGGCCGGATACGTCCGGATCATCAAGACGCACAAGGGCCGCACCCCGGTCACGTACGTGGCGCTCACCAAACGTGGGCGGCTGGCCTTCGAGGACTACACCAAGGCGATTCGCGCCCTGCTGGACAATGCTGGAGGAATGACATGACGGTCCTCGCCAGAGCGATCGAGGCCACCCGCCGCTACGGCGACGTGCTCGCGCTCGACCGCGTCTCGCTCGACATCAGGGCGGGCGAGCTGGTCGGGCTGCTCGGCCCGAACGGCGCGGGCAAGTCCACCCTGATCAATCTGTTCGTGGGGCTGCGCCGCCCGACGTCCGGCACCGTCGAGCTGCTGGGCGGCTCGCCACAGGACCCGGTCGTACGGCGCGGCATCGGCGTGACGCCGCAGGAGACCGGGCTGCCGGAGTCGTTACGGGTGGGCGAGATCGTCGACTTCGTGTCCGCGCACTTCCCCGACCGGGTCGGCAAGGAGGAGCTGCTGGCCAGGTTCGGCCTGAGCGACCTGATCAGCCGGCAGGTCGGCGGCCTGTCCGGCGGGCAGAAGAGACGGCTGGCCGTGGCGCTGGCGTTCGCGGGCAGGCCGAAGCTGGTGTTCCTCGACGAGCCGACGACCGGCCTGGACGTCGAGGCCAGGCGGGCGCTGTGGGACGGCATCCGCTCCTTCCACGCCGACGGCGGCACGGTGCTGCTCACCAGCCACTACCTCGAGGAGATCGAGGCCCTGGCCGAGCGGGTCGTGGTGGTCGGCCAGGGCCGCGTGCTGGCCGACGACACGGTGCGGGCCGTACGCGACATGGTGGGCGTGCGACGGGTCTCCCTGGTTGCCGAGGACCTGCCCGAGCTGCCGGGCGTGCTCGGCTCGGAGCGCGAGGAGGGCCGGATCAGCCTGGTCACCTCCGACCCCGACCGGCTGGTCGTCGAGCTGGTGCGGAGCGGCACGCCGTTCTCCGGCCTCGAGATCAGGCCGACCACCCTCGAGGAGGCCTTCCTCGCCATCACCTCGAAGGAGATCACGCATGTCTAGCCTGGTATTCGCGCACACCCGCTATCTCGTGATCGAGCAGCTCAGAGTGCCCATCGGCCTGCTGGCCAGCTCCCTGTTCCCGGCCATCTCGATGGTGGCGTTCGTGGTGCCGTTCGCGGGCCAGGATCCCAAGGCCGCGACGATGGCGGCGGGCGCGATGATGTTCTTCGGCGCGATGTCGGCCGGGCTGATCGGGCTCAGCATCTCGGTCTCGCAGGATCGCGAGCAGCCGTGGAACCCGTACCTGCGCACGCTGCCCGCGGGCCCGCTCCCCCGCTTCGCCGGGCGGATCCTGTCGGCGCTCGCCGTGATGCTGGTCTCGGTGATCCCCGTGCTGCTGGTGGCGGCGTTCCTCACGGAGGCGACGATCACGCCGGTCAAGCTGCTGCTCGGCCTGGGCGCGCTGGTCGTGGGCGTCGTCCCGTTCATGCTGATGGGCCTGCTCCTCGGCTTCCTGCTGTCGTCCAAGGCCGCGATGGCGGTGTCGCAGGTCCTGTTCTTCCCGATGGCCATCCTCGGCGGGCTGCTGCTGCCGCCGCCGATCCTACCGGACTTCATCCAGGTCGTCTCGCCGTACGTGCCCACCAGGGGCGCGGCCGAGCTGATGTGGTGGGCGACCTCGGACAGCAGCCCGGACACGGTGGCGCTGGTCATGCTGGCCGCCTGGACCGTCGTCGTGGCAGTGGCCGCGGGATGGGCCTACCGTCGCGACGAGGGCCGGCGTTTCTCCTGATCAATGGGGGGGTGTGCCGCCGAGTCCGCAGCGATCTCGACGGCACACCCGTCCATGAGGGGGTCCTGTTATTTCTTCTCTTCGAGGGTGACGGTCACCTCGCCGGTCTGACCGTCTCTCGTATATGTGATCTTGACCTGTTGCCCCGGTTTGAAACCTCTGACCTGCCCAACAACAGTATCTCCTCCGTCAACCGCCTTGTCGCCGATCTTCGTGATCAGGTCGCCCTGCTTCAGACCGGCCTTCTCCGCGGGGCTTCCCGCGGTGACCTCCCGTACGAGGGCGCCGGGCACGTCGCCGGTCGCGTCGGTGACGCTCACGCCGAGGAAGGCGTGGCTGACCTTGCCGGTGCTGATGAGCTGCTCGGACACCTGCTTGGCGGTGTTGACCGGGATGGCGAAGCCGACGCCGCCGCCCGCCGCCTCCGAGGCGATGGCGGTGTTGATGCCGACCAGCTCCCCGGCCGCGTTCACCAGCGCGCCGCCGGAGTTGCCCGGGTTGATCGAGGCGTCGGTCTGGACGGCGCCGCCGATCGTGGTGGGCTCGCTCCCTGCCTGGCTCTGCTGCTCCTGGCCCAAGCCCGGCGGGAGCTGCTGGTTCGGCTCGTTGCCGACCGTGAGCGTGCGGTCGAGTGCGCTGACGATGCCCTTCGTGACGGATCCGTCGAGGCCGAGCGGGCTCCCGATGGCCAGCACGTCGTCGCCGACCTTCAGCAGGTCGCTGTCGCCGAGCGTGGCCTTGGTCAGCCCGGATACGCCTTCCGCCCGGATGACGGCCAGGTCGGTGGCCGGGTCGGTGCCGACCACGCTGGCCTTGGCCGTCTTGCCGTCGCTGAACTTGACCGTCATCTGCCCGCCCTGGCCGGCGCCCTGGACCACGTGGTTGTTGGTCAGGATGAGCCCGTCCGCCGACAGCACCACGCCGGATCCCTCGCCGGTCTGGCCCTGGATCATCACGACGCTCGGCTGTACCTTCGCCGCCACGTCGGCGACGGTGAGCTCGTTGGAGGTGGCCTTGAACTCGGGGCTGGGCGTGCCGGTGCTGGTGATGGAGACCGGGTCGGGCTGGAAAGCGTTGGCGACGGCGGCCCCCACTACGCCACCTCCGATGGCCGTGGCCGCCAGAGCGAGCCCGGCGACCGCCTTGCGTCCGAAGCCCGCTTTCTTCGGGGGCGGCGGAGGAGGCGGCGGCTGCTGCTCCATGATGATCGTGTCCCGCCGGGGGAAGCCCCCGGCGGCCGGCGGCGTGGTGCCGAACTGGCTCCACCCGGTGCCCTGCTCGCGAGGCTCGTTCGCGTCCATCTGTCATCTCCCTCAAGTCCCGATGACTCAAGGGTCGCAAGAGCCGCGTAAGACCTGGTTAAGCCGGTGATCAGAGCAGTATGAGACGGCTGACAGCGACCATATCGCCGCTGGTGAAGCCCAGGATCATCACCAGGCAGCCCACCCAGCCGCCCAACGGTCTCACGTCCCAGTCCCCGAACCTCATACCGTCAGGGCTACGCGAGGGGAAGGTCTGCACGGCTGTCGTGCTCGGTCATGTCGATGTGCCCGCCCCCTGGGCGCCACCCCAGGAGATCACCCGCGGGCCGGCCAGTATTCGTCCCTGAGCAGGCGCTTGTAGAGCTTGCCCGTCGGGTGGCGGGGCAGCTCGGCGCGGAAGTCCACGGTCTTGGGGCACTTGTAGTGGGCCAGCCGCTCGCGGCAGTACGCGATCAGCTCCGCCTCCAGCTCCGGACCGGCCTCCGCCATGGACAGCGGTTCCACCACGGCCTTGACCTGCTCCCCCATCTCCTCGTCCGGCACCCCGAACACCGCCACATCGGCCACCTTCGGGTGCACCGACAGCACGTTCTCTGCCTCCTGCGGGTAGATGTTCACCCCGCCAGAGATGATCATGTACGAGCGCCGGTCGGTGAGGTACAGGAAGCCCTCCTCGTCCAGGTGGCCGATGTCGCCCAGTGTTGTCCAGCCCCGGCCCAGCGGGTCCTGCGCGGAGCGGGTCTTGCCGGGGTCGCCGTGGTATTGGAAGGCGCCGCCGTTCTCGAAGTAGATCGTGCCGTGCTCGCCGGGCGGCAGGTCGTTGCCGTCCTCGTCGCAGATGTGCACGACGCCGAGCAGCGAGCGGCCGACCGTGCCCTTGTGCCGGAGCCAGTCCTGAGAGTTGACGTAGAGGAAGCCGTTGCCCTCGGTGCCGGCGTAGTACTCGTGGATGATCGGGCCCCACCAGTCGATCATCTGCTCCTTGACGGGGACGGGGCAGGGGGCGGCGGCGTGGATTGCGTACTTAAGAGATGAAATATCGTATTTTGCCAGGGTCTCTGGCGGCAGTTTGAGCATCTTGATGAACATCGTGGGGACGAGCTGCGAGTGCGTCGCCCCGTACCGCTCGACCAGCCGCAGATACTCCTCGGCGTCGAAGCGCTCCATCGCCACCACCGTGGCGCCGAGCCGCTGGAACGTCAGGCAGTAGCGCAGCGGGGCGGCATGGTAGAGGGGCGCGGGCGAGAGGTAGACGCTGTCGGCGGCGGGCGCGAAGAGCGCCTGGACGAGCTTGAACAGCATGCCGGGATCAGTGAGCGAGCCGTGCGTCGCGGCCAGCTTGACGCCCTTCGGCCGGCCGGTGGTGCCCGAGGAGTAGAGCATGTCGGCGCCCTGGCACTCGTCGTCGATCGGGGTGACCGGCTGCTTCGCGACCGCCTCCTCGTACGACTCGAAGCCCTCGGCCGTGCCGTCCAGCATGAGGCGCAGCTCGACCCCGGGCGTGGCGGCGGTGATCGAGGTGGCGACGCCGGCCAGGTCCGCGCTCGAGACGAACACCCGGGCGCCGCAGTTGTTCACGATGTAGGCCAGCTCGCCGGTCTGCAGCCGCGAGCTGATCGGCGTGTAGTACAGGCCCGAGCGGTGCGCGGCCCAGGCGACGGCCAGGAAGAGGGGGTGGTTGGCGAGCATGAAGGCGATGTGGTCGCCCGGCCGCAGCCCGGCGGCGCGGAACAGGTGGGCCAGCCGGTTCGACTCTTCGTCCAGCTCGCGGTAGGTGACGACCCGCCCGGAGCCCGCCATGATCACAGCGGGCTTGTCTGGGGTGACTGCTGCGATGGCTCCCGGATACATGAACAGAACACTATTCGGATGATCGCCCGGCACGCCAGCACGGCGGAGCCGCGACCTCACCGTTGAGGTCGCGGCTCCGTATGAAGGAATCAGGCTGCGGCGTGGTAAACGTCCTGCCAGCCGGAGTTGTAGCCGGTGGAGTGGAACTTGTTGCCGCGGCTCACGTCCACGTAGATGTGCGCGACGTTCTTACCGTGGAACGAGAAATGCGCCGGGAACTTCTTGCAGTTGTAGAAGCTCTTGAAGTACGTGGAGCCGTCCTCGTGCACGACCTTGAACTTCTCCCATGCGCACTTGTTCTTGCCCCACCACTTCTTGTCGTGAAGCGTGCTGTGCACGGTGAAGAAGTGGTCGTAGCGCCACTCCCACACGTGCTTCTTGACCTTCTTGACGACCCACTTGCAGTGCTTGTCGCCGTCGCTGTCCTTCCAGCAGACCTTCTTCTTCTGGACCGGCACCCACTTCCAGTACCAGTGCTTGAACTTCTTCTTCTCGACGCTCACATGGCCGTAGGCCTTGGCCTTGTGGTCGCTGGAGTAATAAGGTCCCCAGTCCGCGTCGTACGACGTTGTGGCGGATGTTGCGGATGTGGTCGTCGCGTTGGCGGCGACCGGCGCACCGATCGCCACGAGCGTGGCGGCGGTGACGCCGAGCAGGATTCGTGAAACGAATCGCACTTTGGGCCTCCTCGGGAGAGGTTTCCTGACCCTGCTTTGGTACGCCCCTCGGATTGCGCCACACTTTCAATCCACTTGCCTAATAAGGGGGATATAAGGCGATATTCCTGTTCAGTGTCGTATTTTCAATATCATTCTGCGGAGATCACGGAGCCCTCGTACTTCTGCGCGATGAAGTCCTTGACCTTTTGGTCCTGCAGGAGCTTGCCGAGGGTGACGATGTTCGCGTCCTGCTCGTGGCCGGCCTGGACGACGAGCCCGTTGACGTACGGGTTGCCGTCGGTCTTCTCCAGCACCAGTGCCTGCGATGCGGGCTTGAGCCCCGCCTCGATGGCGTAGTTGCCGTTGATCACCGCGGCGTCGACGTCCTCGAGCGAGCGCGGGAGCTGAGCCGCCTCCAGCGGCTTGAACCGCAGGTTCTTCGGGTTCTGGACCACGTCGCGCTCGGTCGCCGCGGTGCCCGCGCCGTCCTTGAGCGTGACGACGCCGTTGTCGGCGAGCAGCTTGAGCGCGCGGCCCAGGTTCGTGGCGTCGTTGGGCACGGCCACGGTGGCGCCGCTCGCCAGCGCGGACAGCGCGGTGATCTTCTTGGAGTACAGGCCGAGCGGCTCAAGGTGGACCGGCGCGGCGAAGGTCAGCTTGGTGCCCTTGGAGGAGTTGAAGTCGTCGAGGTACGGCCGGTGCTGGAAGAAGTTCGCGCTCAACTGGCCCTCGTCGAGCTGCACGTTCGGCTGGACGTAGTCGGTGAACTCCACGACCTCCAGCTTGAGCCCGGCGGCCGGGGCCAGGTTCTCCTTGACGAAGTTCAGGATCTCGGCGTGCGGCACGGGGCTGGCGCCCACCTTGAGCACGGTGTCGGCCGATCCGGCGGTGCTGGTGGCGGATGGTGACGTACCGCATGCGGCGAGCAACAGCGATAGGGCGACAGCACCCGCAATACGACGAATTTTCATGATTTTTTCCTTACTTGTGCGATAGGCGCCGGGCGACCCGGTCGCCCAGGCTCTGCAGAAGTTGCACGATCACGATGAGCAGCACGACGGTCACGATCATGAGCAGCGTCTCGAACCGCTGGTAGCCGTACCGGACGGCCAGGTCCCCCAGACCGCCCCCGCCGAGCGTGCCGGCCATGGCCGAGTATCCGATGAGCGCGACGATCGTCACGGTCAGCCCCGCCACCAGTCCGGGCAGGGCCTCGGGCAGCAGGACCTTGCGCACGATGGTGGTCCGGCTCGCGCCCATGGCCTGCGCCGCCTGGACGACGTCCGCGCCGACCTCCCTGAGCGCGGTCTCGACCAGCCGGGCGAAGAACGGCACCGCCCCGGCGGTGAGCGGCACCACGAACGCGGCGGTCCCGATGGTGGTCCCGACGACGAGCCGGGTGAACGGGATGATCGCGATCATCAGCACGATGAACGGCAGCGACCGCCCGATGTTGACCACGAACCCGAGCGCCGTCTTGAGCGCCGGGACCGGCCGCAGCCCGTCCCGGTCGAACACCACGAGCGCCACGCCGAGCGGCAGCCCGAGCAGCAGCGTGAACAGCGTCGACCAGCCGACCATCAGCGCCGTCTCCAGCGTCGCCGGCCAGAGCAGCGGCAGCATCTCGTCCCAGGTCACGGTGCCTCCTTCGTCGGCCCCGCGACCAAGGTGCTGTGTCTGATTGTTCCCTCGCTTCGCTCGGTCACGAGGCCTCCTTCGTCGGCCCCGTGACCAAGGTGCTGTGTCTGATTGTTCCCTCGCTTCGCTCGGTCACGGTGCCTCCTCAACGATCAGACCGGAGTCGCGCAGGTACGCCAGCGCGGCGGGCGTCTCGGCGCCGTCGAGCACAACCCGCAGCCGGCCGACGGAGCCGCCGGCGAGGCCCTCGATCGAGCCGCCCAGGATGCTCAGGTCCACGTCGAACTTCCGCACGACCTCCGACACCACCGGCTGCCGCGGGTCGCCGGTGAACGTCAGCGTGACCGAGCCGGCCGGGGCGGGCTCGGGGAGCGGGAAGATCGCCCTGGTCAGGCGGGACCCGGGGGTTCTGATGAGGTCGGCGATGACGCCCGATTCCTCGATGCGGCCGCGCGCCATGATGGCGACAGAGTCGCAGACGCTCTTGACGACGTTCATCTCGTGGGTGATGAGCAGGATCGTCAGGCCCAGCTCGGTGTTGAGCCGCTTGAGCAGGGTCAGGATCGACTCGGTGGTGGCCGGGTCGAGCGCGGAGGTGGCCTCGTCGGACAGCAGCACGGAGGGGTTGCCGGCCAGGGCCCTGGCGATGCCGACGCGCTGCTTCTGGCCGCCGGAGAGCTGGTTCGGACGGTCCTTGCCGCGACCCTCGAGCCCGACCAGCTCGAGCAGCTCGGACACGCGGCGCTCGCGCTCGGCCCTGGGCACGCCCATGACCTCGAGCGGGAAGGCGACGTTGTCGGCGACCGTGCGCGAGGACAGCAGCGCGAAGTGCTGGTGGATCATGCCGATGCGCTGCCTGGCGCGGTTCAGCTCCCCGCTGCGCAGCGCGGTCAGGTCCTGGCCGGCGACGGTGACGGTGCCCGCGGTGGGGCGTTCGAGCAGGTTGACGCAGCGCAGGAGGGTGCTCTTGCCGGCGCCGCTCTGGCCGAGCACGCCGTAGATCTCGCCTTCGCGCACGTGCAGGTCGACGCCGTCGAGCGCGACGGTATCGCCGTACTGCTTGCGCAGGCCGGAAGCCTGGATCACGGAAAATCCCCACGAATGAGAGCGGCCACCAGCGGGGCCGCGGAGACGGACATCACCGGAAAGCGGACGGTGTCAGCGGGTGCCCGGGGGGAACGGCAGGTGGCTGAGCCTGCGCAGCACGAAACCAGGTGTGATCATGACGACCTTCGAGGAGAACGGGCGGATGGCTTGTCTAGCGGGACGGCATTCGCCCCATACGCAGGCGACAACACGAGACGTCCCGGTGGGCGCTCTGGTCGGTCGCGTATGCCTCGTTCACGCCGTTGCTAACGACGCCGTGAGATTCCGCTATTCCGCGCGGGTCTCGTGATCTGGATCACGGTCCGCGACGAGCAAGCCGCCGCGTCCCGGCCACGGCCTGCCGTGGCGGCCTCTCTGCCTGCTACAAGGTCAACTGGTCCCATTCGTGGCCGCTCATGTCATGCATCGCCGAAGGCTGCGAAGGTCTCCCGCACTCGATCGCATCGTCAGGACTTGCGGACGGCGTAGATGAGGTGCAGTATCCGGTCGCCTTCAATGACCTTCGGGTTCTCGAGCATCTGGTGTGCACCGGCGAACGACCCGAAGTAACGTTTCCCGCTGCCGAACACGACCGGGACCACGTTGAGGTGCACCTCGTCGATCAGGCCGGCTTCCAGGGCCTGCCCGCCGATCTCGCCGGCCGTCACCGACACGTCGCGGTCACCGGCGAACGCGCGGGCTTCCTCGATGGCGCGGGTGACGCCGCCGGTGACGAAGGTGAACGGTGCGTCGGGGAATTCCCAGTCGGCCGGCGGCTCGTGGGTGACCACGAAGACGTGCTCGCCCGCCGCCGGGACACCGTTCCAACCGTTGGTGATGTCGAACAGGCGCCGGCCGATCACGGTCGCGCGCACGTTGCCGGCGGACGAGCGGATGTACTCGGCACTGGCGGGGGTGACGTGGAAGACCCGGTCGGGATCGGCCATGGTTACCGCGACATCGCCGTTGCCGTACCAATCGAACAGCGGCCCGACGGCGTCCTTCTCGTCGGCGATGAACCCGTCGACCGACACCGTTGCACCGATGATCACCTTGCCCATGATCTTGACCTCCTCTGTGCCGTGTTCCGCATCCGCGGCTGACACAGGTAAAGGACTGCTCTGGCAGCAGAAAATCACCGCAGCGGCCGGCCTTACCGGCATTTGCCGGCCCGCTCCCTCTCCCGGGCCCGCACCCAAGCCGCCCCGACCGCCGTCTCCGCCACACCTGCCGGCTCAGTCACATCGGCAACGATACATCGTCAGCGATGTAATATGCGAGCATGAACATCGCGAGATTGCGCAGGCTGGGGCGGCGGCTGGTGGAGCTGTCGAAGGCGACGGACGGAGAGACGGGGAAGCCGATGCTGACGCCCGGGGAGGAGGCGGTCTTCGAGGACGTCCTGCGGCATCCGGCGAGCTCGGTCGGGGAGATCCAGGCGCGTACGGGGTTCGCGCAGAGCCACGTGTCCGCCTCGGTGGCCCGGATGCGGGAGCGCGGCGTGCTGGAGACCGGGCCGGATCCGGCCGACGGGCGCCGTACCCAGGTCCGGGTCGCGGACGTCACCATGCATGCGCTGTTCCGGCGGGCGACCACGCCGGTGGACGAGGTGGTACGGCAGGCGGTGCCGGATCCCGCGGACGCCGAGCGGGCGGTGGCGCTGCTGAAGGAGCTGGAGGCGCTGCTGATCACAGACGACTCCCACGGCGCGGGCTGACCCGCCCGTCGCCCGGACACGCGACTGCCCGCCGTACCCGGACTGACACCGGGTACGGCGGGCAGCGGGTCAGGCCGCGACCGAAGAGGCGACCTGGGCCGGGGCGAGCGCGATGTCGAGCACCTCGCGCACGTCGCCGACCGGGTGGATGGTCAGCTCGTTGCGGACCTCCTCGGGCACGTCGTCCAGGTCCGGCTCGTTGCGGGCCGGGATGAGGACGGTGGTGATGCCCGCCCGGTGCGCGGCCAGCAGCTTCTGCTTGACGCCGCCGATCGGCAGGACCCGCCCGGTCAGCGAGATCTCGCCGGTCATGGCCACGTCACTCCGCACGAGGCGGCCGGACAGGAGCGAGGCCAGCGCGGTCGTCAGCGTCACACCGGCCGAGGGGCCGTCCTTGGGCACGGCGCCGGCGGGGAAGTGGACGTGGACCGAGCGGTCCTTCAGCGCGGTGACCGGCAGCTCCAACTCCGCGCCGTGCGAGCGCAGGTAGGACAGCGCGATCCGGGCCGACTCCTTCATCACGTCGCCCAGCTGGCCGGTCAGCGTGAGCCCGGTCTCGCCGGTCTCCGGGTCGGCCAGCGACGCCTCGACGTACAGCACGTCGCCACCGGCCCCGGTGACCGCCAGGCCCGTCGCCACACCCGGCACCGAGGTGCGCTGGGTGGCCTCGGGCAGCGACGACTCCAGCACGAACCGCGGCCGGCCGAGGTAGCCGACCAGGTCGCCCTCGCCGACGGTGACGGGCAGCTCGTCGTTGGCCGCCACCTTGCGCAGAACCCTGGCCACCGCCCGCTCGAGCGAGCGCACGCCGGCCTCGCGGGTGTACTCGGCGGCCAGCCTGCGCAGCGCGTCGTCCTCGACGGTCACCTCGCCGGCCGTCAGCCCGGCCAGCTCGAGTTGACGCGGCAGCAGGTGGTCGCGGGCGATCGCGACCTTCTCGTCCTCGGTGTAGCCGTCGAGCGTGACGACCTCCATCCGGTCGAGAAGCGGCCCTGGGATGGCCTCCAGGACGTTGGCCGTGGCCAGGAAGAGCACGTCGGACAGGTCGAGCTCGACCTCGAGGTAGTGGTCGCGGAACGTGTGGTTCTGCGCCGGGTCCAGCACCTCGAGCAGCGCGGCCGTCGGGTCGCCGCGGTAGTCGGCGCCGACCTTGTCGACCTCGTCGAGCAGCACGACCGGGTTCATCGAGCCGGCCTCGCGGATGGCGCGGACGATGCGGCCGGGCAGCGCGCCGACGTAGGTGCGCCGGTGGCCGCGGATCTCCGCCTCGTCGCGTACGCCGCCGAGCGCGACACGTACGAACTTGCGGCCCATCGCGCGGGCCACGGACTCTCCGAGGGACGTCTTGCCGACCCCGGGAGGGCCGGCGAGGGCGAGCACGGCGCCGCTGCGGCGGCCGCCCACCACGCCGAGACCCTTGTCCTGGCGGCGCTTGCGCACGGCCAGGTGCTCGATGATGCGGTCCTTCACGTCGGCGAGGCCGGTGTGGTCGGCGTCGAGCACGGCCCGGGCGCCGCCGATGTCGTAGTTGTCCTCGGTGCGGTCGTTCCAGGGGATGTCGAGCACGGTGTCGAGCCAGGTGCGGATCCAGCCGGTCTCGGGCGACTGGTCGGAGGTCCGCTCCAGCTTGTCGACCTCCTTGAGGGCGGCCTCGCGCACCTTGTCCGGCAGGTCGGCGGCCTCCACGCGGGCCCGGTAGTCCTCTTCCTCGGTCTCGGCGTCGCCGTTGAGCTCCTTGAGCTCCTTGCGGACGGCGGCGAGCTGCTGGCGCAGCAGGAACTCCCGCTGCTGCTTCTCCATGCCCTCCTGGACGTCCTTGCGGATCGTCTCGGCGACGTCGAGCTCGGCGAGGTGCTCGCGGGACCACTCGGTCAGCCTGGCCAGCCGGTCGGCCGGGTCGGCGGCCTCGAGCAGCTCGACCTTCTGCGCCGTGGTGAGCCAAGGGGTGTAGCCGGAGCTGTCGGCCAGCACCGACGGGTCGTCGATCTGGTTGACCTGGTCGACCACCTGCCAGGCGCCGCGCTTCTGCAGGATCGTGGTGGCCAGCGCCTTGTACTCCTTGGCCAGCTCGTGAGCGCGCTCGCCGGCGGCGACGGTGTCGATCGTGTCGGCCTCGACCCAGAGTGCGGCGCCGGGGCCGGTCGTGCCGGTGCCCACGCGGACGCGGTCGACGCCGCGGACCACCGCCGCGGGCTCGCCGCCCGGCAGCCTCCCGACCTGCTCGACCACCGCCTGTACGCCGATCGCGCCGTAGCGGCCGTCAATCCGGGGAACGAGGAGGACCCTCGGCTTGTTGCCACCGGATGCACGGGCCGCGTCTATGGCGGCGCGCACCTCGGAGTCGGACAGGTCCAGCGGAACCACCATGCCCGGCAGGACGACCTCGTCGTCCAGCGGCAGGACCGGGAGGATCAAGCTCTCACTCATGCGAACTCCAAAGGGTTGAGTTATACCCACTCAATTCATTGGAGCCCGCCATTGTTCCCTTCCTTGTTGATGTTCGCTCATGGCGATCGTAATCATGTAAGCGATACCTCGGGGTGAGGGCTGGATCAAACCTGGGGGTGACGCCATCGGGGCGCCGCGACCGTAAGCTCGACCAGGTGATCTCCGTCCGACGCGCCCGCCAGCCCGGCCGGCGGCTCTCCGATCGGCGGGGCGGGCGGCTCGGCCGGGCCGGGCGGGCGGTCGTGCGGCCGTTCGGGCTGGCGTTGTTCCAGGGCGACGCCGACCCGCCGCCGCGGTCCCGGCGGCTGACCTTCAACGTGCCGCGCCGGCTCGGGTTGCTGGTGCCGTTCAAGACGTACAACCTCGTCCAGGTGGCGGAGCTGGTGCTGGCCCTGTTCGTGTACGGACCGACGCAGGCCATGGTGACCGACTGGATCGGCTCGGCCGCGAGCGCGTCGATCCCGGAGTCCTTCGCCCACCTCTCCGGCGTGGCCGTCGCGCTGCCCCTGGCGCTGCGCGACCGGTGGCCACTGGCCGCCTGGCGGGTCGCGGCCGTGGTGATGCCCTTCACCATCTGGGTGACCGTCACGACCGGCGCGATGGAGCCGCCCTACATGGTGCCGGCGGGCCTGACATACCTGATGGTCCTCTACTCCGTCGCCGTCCGCTGCGACCGGCAGATCACGCTGGCGGTCTGGATCATCACGGTCCTGGCCGCCTGGATCGTCCATCCCAACTCGATGCCGCTCATCGCGCTCGTCGTGTCGGTCGCGGTGCTGTTCGGCTACAACGTCCGGACCAGGCGGACGGCCACGGAGCGGCTCGTGGCGGAGGAGCGGCGCAGCCGGCTGGCCGAGAGCGCGCAGGCGGTGCTGGAGGAACGGGCCAGGATCGCCCGCGAGCTGCACGACGTGGTCGCGCACCACATGTCGGTGATCGCGATCCAGGCGGAGGCGGTGCCGCTCAGGGCCGCGGGCGATCCCGCGCAGCTGGAGGCGGGCCTGGCGGAGATCCGGGGGCTGTCGCTGGAGGCGATCGCGGAGCTGCGGCAGGTGCTGGGCGTGCTGCGCGACCAGGACGGCCGCACCGACACCGCGCCGCAGCCGGGGCTCGACCGGGTGGACGAGCTGGTCGCCAACGCCCGCGCCGCCGGGCTGGCCGTGCTGGTCAAGCGGGCCGGGCGGCTCGACGGGCTGCCGCCCGCCGTGGGGCTGTCGGCGTACCGGATCGTGCAGGAGTCGCTGAGCAACGCGATGCGGCACGCGCCCGGCGCGGCCGTGGCGGTGGATCTCAGGCGGGACGGCGACGAGCTGCGGCTGCGGGTGGCCAACGGGCCGGGCGCGGCGCCCGGCCCGGCGCCCGGCGCGGGCCAGGGACTGGTGGGGATGCGGGAGCGAGCGGCGCTGCTCGGCGGCAGCCTCGACGCCGGTCCCGCTCCGGGCGGTGGCTTCGAGGTACGCGCGACGCTGCCGGCAACGAACGGGGAGACCACATGATGGGGCACACGAGGGGGAACACGTGATCCGGGTTCTGATCGCCGACGACCAGGGGATGGTGCGGACGGGGTTCACCGTGTTCCTGAGCGCGCAGCCGGACATCGAGGTCGTGGGCGAGGCGGCGAACGGGCGGGAGGCCGTGCAGCAGGCCGCCGCGCTGAGCCCCGACGTGGTGCTGATGGACGTGCGGATGCCGGTGATGAACGGCCTTGAGGCGACCAGGGAGCTGCTGTCGCGCCGGGCGTCGCCGAAGGTGCTGATCCTGACGACGTTCGACCTCGACGACTACGTCTACGAGGCGTTGCGGGCGGGGGCCAGCGGGTTCCTGCTGAAGGACGCCTCCGCGGCGCAGCTGGCGGAGGCGGTGCGGGTGGTGGCGGCCGGGGAGGCGCTCATCGCTCCGGCGATCACCAAGCGGCTGATCCACGAGTTCGCCAAGATGGGCGCACCCCGGCCGGCGGCGGGCAGGCGGCTGGCCGAGCTGACCGAGCGCGAGACCGAGGTGCTGACGCTGGTCGCCCAGGCGCTGTCCAATCAGGAGATCGCGGAGAAGCTGTTCGTGGCGGAGCAGACGGTCAAGACGCATGTCGGCCGGGTGCTGATGAAGCTGGGGCTGCGCGACAGGGCACAGGCGATCGTGTTCGCGTACGAGACCGGGCTAGTGCGTCCTGGGGACTGACCGCCGTACAGTCGGTTGATGGACCCGGTTGAGCTCTTCCATCAGGTGGCGGCCACCGTTCCCGCCTATAGGGCCTTTCTGGCGGAAAACCACATAGATCCCACAGAAATCAGGACATTTCATGATTTTGTGGGGTTGCCGATGACCACGAAGGATTCGTACACCCGTCGCCATGCCCTGCCCGATCTGTGCAGGGACGGCCTGATCGGCGACATGATCGCGGTGTCGTCGGGGTCGACGGGCGAGCCGTCGTTCTGGCCGCGCTCGGCGTCGGACGAGCGGGTGATCGCGGCCCGTTTCGAGGAGGTCTTCAGTGACTCCTTCGCCGCCCGCGAGCGCCGTACGCTGGCCGTGGTCTGCTTCGCCCTCGGCACCTGGGTGGGCGGCCTGTTCACTGTCAACTGCTGCCGCTACCTGGCCGAACGCGGCTATCCGATCACGGTGGTCGCCCCCGGCACGGACCGCAGGGAGATCGCCCGCGTCCTGCCGGAGCTGGCCCCGCACTTCGACCAGGTGGTCCTCCTGGGCTACCCGCCGTTCCTGAAGAACATCATCGACTCCGAGGACCTCCCCTGGGCCGCCTGGAACGTCAAGCTGGTCACGGCGGGCGAGGTCTTCAGCGAGGAGTGGCGCACCCTGGTCGCGGAGCGCGCCGGGATCGCCGATCCGGTACGCGGCATCGCCTCCCTGTACGGCACCGCCGACGCGGGCGTCCTGGGCAACGAGACCGCGCTGTCCGTCGAGATCCGCCGCTTCCTGTCGAGCTGGCCGGGGACGGCCAGGGAGCTGTTCGGCGAGTCCAGGCTGCCGACCCTCGTCCAGTACGACCCGGAGGTCCGCTTCTTCGAGGAGCACCAGGGCACGCTGCTCTTCTCGGGCGACAACGGCATCCCGCTCATCCGCTACCACATCGCCGACGAGGGCGGCGTGATCCCGTACGACCGCATGCTGGGCTTCGTCCGGCGGCGCGGCTTCGAGCCCGGCACGCGGAGCCCCGAGCGGCCGTTCGTCTACGTGTTCGGCCGCAGCCATTTCACGGTGTCCTACTACGGCGCGAACGTCTACCCGGAGAACATCGCCGTCGGCCTGGAGCAGCCTGAGGTCAGCGGCTCGGTGACGGGCAAGTTCGTGATGGAGGTGGTGGAGGACGACCGGCACGACCGGCATCTGACGGTGACGGTGGAGCTGATGCCGGGCGAGAAGCCCGCCGACGAGACGGCGCAGGCCGTGGGCGAGTCGATCCTGGCCCAGCTCCTGCGGCTGAACAGCGAGTTCGCCGCTTACGTGCCGCCGGGCCGGCAGATGCCGTTCATCCGCCTGCGCGAGGCCGGCGACCCGGAGTATTTCCCGCCGGGCTCCAAGCACCGCTACACGCGAGGTTGATCTTTCGCCGGGCCACGCGTCCCTTCGTCAAGGCAGCGGCTCGAAGGGATTGACCACGGACACACCCGTCCCCTCGAAGTCTTCGACGTTTCTGCTCACCAGCGTCCACCCGTTCACTCTGGCCGTCGCGGCGATCAGCCCGTCCATTACCGGAAGCGGGCGGACGGCATTCAGGCGTCCCCATTCTTCCGCGATCTCCGAGGTGATGGGAATGATGCGATCACCGAACTGCCGGTGAAGTCCATGAAGCCAGCGTTCCAGAATCGTCGCCTGCGCTGGGTTCCTGCGCCGGCGGAGCTCGACTCCGCTGCGGATCTCACCGACCGTCAAGCTGCTGAGATAGAGCGTGGGCCCGTGAGCCCCACCTATCCAGTCCCTGACGTGAGAGCTTCCCTTTCGCTTACGAACCTCGGAGACCACATTCGTGTCGAGCAGGTAGCCGACGCCCATCAGTCGAAATCCACCTCTCGGGGGAGGTCCCGGTTCCGCGGGAACTCGATATCGTCGTCCCAGTCGGGATCAGCGAGAAGGAACCGCCCGAAGTCCGGAGCGTCGCCTTTGAGACGGCGATACTCGGCAATGTCGATCACCACGGCCACTTCCTCTCCGTGCCGCGTGACCACTTGCGGACCTTCACTGACCGCCCGCCGTACGACCTCGCTGAAGCGCTGCTTCGCCTCCTGAACCTGCCATCCGCCCACGAGAGCCTCCTGTCTAGTCCGTCTAGATTGAGAATAGGCCAATGCAAGATCACATGCAGCGACAGACGTCACCCGACCAGTCGATCGATCAGCTGGGCCACCACGATGGGCGCGCCAGGTAGCCGCGATCCACCTCTGGTACTACGCGCAAGTTCAAACCTCATGGTGACGCGCACGGCCGGCCACGCTCCGTAACGTCGCAGCATGCTCAGACGGCTTGCACTCGCGGGAGTCCTGGCAGCGACCGGCACGGTCTTGATGTGGCCGGGGCAACCCGGCGGAAGGTTGGTGAAGGTATACGGCGAGCTGGCCACGGCCGAGCGGGTCGCGGTCATCGTGCCCGGCGCGGACACCACGGTGGCGACGTTCGACAACGGCACGAAACGACCAGGGGGCGCGGCACGAGCGCTGCTGGCGGAGGCGGCCCGGCTGGCTCCCGAGGAGCGGCTGGCCGTGGTGGCCTGGCTGGGCTACGACTCTCCCCCGACGCTGAGCCTCGGCGCGATCACCGACGACGCGGCCGTCGAAGGCGCCGCCGAGCTCCGCCGCACGGTCGGCGAGCTGCGGACTCGGACGACCGCCCCGATCGCGCTGCTGTGCCACAGCTACGGCTCGGTGGTGTGCGCCACGGCCGTCCCCGGCTTGCCGGTCGCCGACCTGGCCGTCTTCGGCAGCCCCGGCCTCGACACCCCGTCCGCCACCGCCCTGACCGGCCCACCGCGCCACCAACCCACCACCGATGCAGCCCTCCGAGCAGCGGTGCCCCAGGCCGTCCAGGTGGCGCACCAGGCGAGGCACGAGACGGGCGCCGTGCCGCACTCACCGTTACGCGTGTGGGCGGGGCTCGGGGAGGACGACTGGGTGAGGTTCGTACCCAAGATCAAGATCGGCTCGCTCGGCTTCGGCACGGACCCCATGAGCCCCGGCTACGGCGCGCGGATCTTCGAGGCGGGCCCCGGCGGCCACAGCGACTACTTCGCCCCTGGCACCCCGTCACTGCGCAACCTCACCCTGATCGCCCTCGGCCGCCCCGAGCAGGTGACCTCTTGACTCCCCCTTTTCTGGGTATGTGCAACCTGGAGAGGCGCTTTAATGACACGGTGTCGTAACAGCTTGACGTACGCCGCCCTCGTTTGTGACACTTCGTCATGAAACGTTAGAGCGAGTAGAGGTGGGCCGTGACGACGTCGTTCTCCGAGACCTTGAGGAACGCCACCTGGGGCGACCACCAGTCGGCCGAGTCCGAGGGCTATCTCTCGGAGCTGATGGGCGGCCGGTTGAACGAGCACGAGTACGGCGAGATGGTGGCCCAGCACTACTTCGCGTACGTCGCCCTCGACGGAGTCTCCCGGCAGCTCGCCGATCATCCGGTGGCCGGCCGGTTCGTGTTTCCAGAACTGTATCGGGAGCGGGCGCTGGAGCGGGACCTGGCGACGATCTACGGGCCGGCCTGGCGGGACCGGATCACGCCGTCCAAGTCCACCGGGACCCTGGTCGCGAGGATCCACCAGGTGTCTGACTGGCCTGGCGGCTACATCGCCCACCACTACACCCGCTATCTGGGCGACCTGTCCGGCGGGCAGTTCATCCGGATGGAGCTGCAGAAGATCTACGGGTACGCCAAGGGCGGGGGCGTCGACTTCTACATCTTCGACGAGCTGGGAAGCCTGCCGCGGTTCAAGAACGAGTACCGGGCGCGCCTGGATGCCCTGGAGCCGGACGAGCGGGAGCGGCAGCGGATCATCCGCGAGGTCAAGCTCGCCTACCAGCTGAACACAGAGGTGCTGACGGAGCTCATGCACGTCGTCAAGGCCGCCGCCTAGACTCCCGCACCGTTCCTAAGGACTGAGCATGAGTTGCAGATGCTCAGCCGAACGCTCCGAACGGTGTTGAGCGTTCTGGTCGCCCGCGTTCTGGCCGTATCCGGGCGGCGCGGATCGTGTCCGTGGTCCGGGGAT